>NZ_JBPWBC010000002.1:0-816452 GCF_051776965.1 Bacillus cereus group sp. BceL220
CCGTTCAAATAACGTAGAACGATTTGTATTTTTTCATCAGCTGTAAATTTAGCCATAGAAAAACTGCACCTCCAATTGTTAGACTGTGTCTAACAATTGGGGTGCAGTTCATTTCGATGCTCTACTTTTTTAATGTGGTAAGAATATTAATTGATAAGCAAACAAAATTCCAAATACATATACAAGTGGGTGAACAGCACGGAATTTACCTTTTGCCACTTTCATAAGTGGGTATGAAATAAATCCAAGTGCGATACCTGTTGCGATACTTGATGTAAGCGGCATGCTTAAGATTACTAAGAATGCTGGGAATGCTTCATCAAATGAGTCCCAATCGATGTGGCGAACTGAACCCATCATAAGACTACCAACAATAATTAATGATGGTGCAGTAATAGCTGATACACCAGAAACAGCACTTACTAATGGTCCGAAGAATGCTGCTAGTGCGAACAGAACAGCTACTGTAACAGTTGTTAAACCAGTACGACCACCAGCTGCAACACCAGCAGATGATTCAATGTAAGCTGTTGATGGTGTTGTTCCGAACATAGAACCGATTGTTGCTGAAAATGAGTCAGATAGAAGAGCTCGTCCAGCTTTCGGGAGTTTTCCGTCTTTCATAAATCCACCTTGTTGAGCTACCCCAAGTAATGTACCTGTTGTATCAAATAATGTAACAAGGAAGAATGAAAATACAACGCCGTACAATCCGTAGTTAATTACATCAGATACAGCAGTAATTGGATTTGAAACGATAATTCCTTCTGGTAATCCAGGCATTGATGTAACACCGTTTGAGAATGTTAACTGTCCTGTGAAGAAAGCGATAATACCAGTTAATAGCATACCAATAAATAGTGCGCCATTTACATTTAAAGACATAAGAACAATAGTAATTCCAAGCCCAGCCAATGCTAGTAGAACTGGAGCAGAGTGAAGATCACCAAGTCCAACTAAGTTTGCATCATTTTTTGTAACGATACCTGTTAAACGTAAACCGATAAAGGCGATGAAAAGACCGATACCAGCAGTAATTGCATGTTTTAAGTTTTCAGGAATTGCTTCCATTAATTTTGTACGGAAAGATGTGAATGATAACAAAATTAAAATCATACCTGCTACGAATACAGCAGAGAATGCAATTGCGAAAGTCATGCCTTCATGAGCTTTTACAACAGAGTAAGAGAAGTAAGCATTTAATCCCATACCTGGCGCGATTGCGATTGGTAAGTTTGTAAAGATTGCCATAAATAATGTTCCGACAACAGCAGCGATAATTGTTGCTGTAAATGCTTGTTCAAATGGAACACCTGCATCCCCAAGGATGACTGGGTTTACGACAATGATATATGCCATTGTTAAGAAGGTAATAATACCTGCCATAATTTCAGTTTTAATAGAAGTTTTATGTTTTGAAAGGTTAAACATATAAACATCCTTTCTGTTTACGAATAATTTTCACAACAGTTATATATAATATTCGTTTTTTAACTATTTTGCAATAGTTTTGTATAAAAAGTTTACAACAATTCATATTTTGTGTCTTAAATTCGAATATTAATCGTAACTTGATGTGTGAATTTCAGTTTTTATTATGCACATTATAAGGAAAAGGAGTTGAAAGAAGCTATGCCACAGCAAAAAAACTTTGTAACAATGCCAGCGCAACATCAAAATAAACAGCCTGGTATTGAATCATTAATGAATCCACTTCCGCAGTTTGAAGATTCAAATTATAAAGGTAGCGGAAAGTTAAAAGGAAAGAATGTATTAATTACAGGGGGAGATAGTGGGATTGGACGAGCTGTTTCCATCGCTTTTGCGAAAGAGGGAGCAAATATTGCGATTGCTTATTTAGATGAGGAAGAAGATGCTAATGAGACGAAGCAATATGTTGAGAAAGAAGGTGTAAAGTGTGTATTGTTGCCGGGTGATTTAAGTGATGAACAGCATTGTAAAGAGGTTGTTCAAGAGACCGTCCAGCAGCTAGGTAGTTTACAGGTTTTAGTAAATAATGTCGCGCAGCAATATCCGCAGCAAGGGCTAGAGTATATTACAGCAGAACAGCTAGAAAAAACATTTCGTATTAATATTTTTTCTTATTTTCACGTTACGAAAGCAGCCCTTTCTCATTTGAAGAAAGGGGATGTCATTATAAATACGGCATCTATCGTTGCATATGAAGGAAATGAAACGTTAATTGATTATTCCGCAACGAAAGGAGCAATCGTAGCTTTTACAAGATCACTTTCTCAATCGTTAGTCCAAAAAGGGATTCGGGTAAATGGTGTTGCACCAGGACCGATTTGGACACCGCTTATTCCATCGAGCTTTGATGAGAAGAAAGTCTCTCAGTTTGGGAGCAATGTCCCGATGCAACGGCCTGGTCAACCATATGAGTTAGCGCCGGCATACGTATATTTAGCGTCTGGTGATTCTTCTTATGTTACTGGACAAATGATACATGTAAATGGGGGCGTTATTGTAAATGGATAGTTTTCATTTATAAGAGCAAAGTAAAGCTAATTACAATTATTATGGTGAGCGCTAGGGGGGATATAGGTGAAAAGGGTATGTTTCGTTTTACTATTATTTTTCTTCCTACCGGTTAGTGCTTTTGCTGATACAGATCATTTAATATTAGTGAATCTTACGACAAACCAGTTGTCTTTTTTTGAGAATGGAAATTACACAAAAACATTTCCAGTAACGACTGGAAGAGATCGTACACCTACGCCTGAAGGTAATTTTTGTATTATAACGAAATTTAAAAATAAAGAATACCATCGAAAAAAAATAGCTGGGGGTGCACCGAATAACCCTCTCGGTACGAGGTGGCTTGGACTAGATAAGAATGAATATGCGATTCACGGGACGAACCGGGAATGGACGATTGGAAGTAGGGAATCAAATGGCTGTATTCGTATGCATGACAGGGATATACAATGGTTATATGACCGAGTACAATTACAAACAAAAGTAATCATTTCTCGTTTTCATACGAGCCCCGAATATGAAGCGAATAAGCTTGGTTATCGCGTTGTGAGCTGGAATGGTCGAAAAATAGAAAAAGAACAAATTGGAATACTTACGTTAGTAGACCGCGCGGATATATATTGGCAAGAACCAAATGGACAGTTAACAAAGGTAAAAACTGTATTGCCAAATGAAAGATATCCAGTGTACTCAAAACGAAAAGATGGAATATATTATATAGGAAACAATTCGTATATTATAGATGAAACAGGAGAGAAAATTCGTTACGAGCAAATTCCTTCTTCGATTTTAAGTAATATATATAAACGGAAATACAATGTTCCGTAATGGCTACCGTATTATAGACGGTAGCTTATTTATACTTGGAGTTTAACTGCAACTATTGTATTTTGCTGAATATAATACAGTACAGATAGGGGGCGGTTATATTATGAAAAGTGAATTTGCGTTTAAAGTTTTCTTAGTAACGACCTGTTTATTTATCGTGTATTTATATGCGTTTCTCGTCTTTTCTTTTTATGTTCCATATGTTGATTTAATATTATTCTTCGGATTTATTTGGGCGTTTGTGAAAGCGAGGGAAGGAGAGAAGAGTATATATCGGCGCATTACTTTATGCGGGACGGCCGTTCTCGTTATTTTGTACTTTTTTATTATGCATGATTTTTGGAGAGGGATGTAAAAAAGCATACGATTAATCGTATGCTTTTTATGTTTAATATTTAGGCTTAAATGTATGACAACAAGTCTCTACACTCGTTGCTACAGAACTTTCTAGCGTCTCGTTTGTTAAAACAGCAGCTGTATATGAATCATTTTCAGTTTGACCAGTTTCATCTGCATCAGGCTGAACGATGATCGCACTTGCTTGACAAAAGTTACCTTGTCCCCAAAAAGAACAGTTGGAAACAGAACATCTTACTTCTGGCATAAAACCCCCTCCTTATACATTAGTGTGGGATTTTACGCCCATTTCATGTGTAGAAGGAGTTTCCTTTTCTCGTTACTTTTTCGTTTGCTCAAGCCATTCTTTTAATTTGTCTTTCGGCTGTTCACCACTAATACGGCTCACTTCTTTGCCATCTTTAAAATGAATGATTGTTGGTGTACCTTGAATTTTATATTCATCCCAAGGAGCATCTAATTTTTCAATATCCATAACTTTCATATCAACGTTCAAGTCTTTAGCCATTGGCACTACGACAGGAGATAATTTTTGGCAATGAACGCAAGATGTTTGATAAAAGTATACTGTTTCTTCTTTTTTCTCTTTTAAGTTCTTTTGAAGATCTGAAAGAGAGATTTTATTTGTGTAGTAGTCAGGACCATCTGTTTGACTACCAGTAGCATTATCAATTTTTTGGCTAGTTGAAGCTTTTTTTTCTTCCATTTGTGTTACAGCGAAAATTGCCGCAAACAAGGCGATAATAATACCACCAAATATAAGCATTTTTTTCATTCTTTCATCTCCTTATTTGTTTTTGATGACAATAAAGCTACAAACAGCGATTGTAATAAAGCCGATAAGTGCTAAAAACGGGATTGTCACAAAGCCGAACCAGTTTATGTATTCTCCCGTACATGGTACACGTCCACAAGCTGCCCCAGCAGCTGAAAATGCTGCGACTTTTTGAATTGCATAGTGATATAAAGAAATACAAGCACCAATAGTTGCGATTGGTAAAGAATAAGTTGCGATGCGATAGTCTTTCTTTGCTACAGCGATACCGAGCCATAAAACGAATGGATACATAAAAATACGTTGATACCAACAAAGAACACAAGGCTCAAATTTCATGATTTCGGAAAAATAAAGACTTCCCAGTGTAGCGATAAAAGAAGCTCCCCATGCGGTAAGTAAAGCATATTCTTGCTTTTTTTCTCGTCCCATATTTTATACCTCTCTTATAATAGTTACATACTAAATTATAGTATGAAGTGGTATGGAAAAGAAAGAAAAAATATGTTTATCAATAAAAGTTTTATAAGGAGAAACTTTTATTGATATAAACATTTTAAAAAAGCGCCATTCTCCGGAAGAGAATAGCGCTATATTTTACATTTGAATTTGTTCTACTTCTTCTACATGCGACTTTTGGGATGCATGGTCAATATATTGAAATAGGAGCTGCAATTGTTTATCAACTTCTGGGAGTTCTTTACTGTATTGATAAGCGTGTAAAAAATGCTCAATACGCTTAGAAAATAATTGATCGTTCGTTTGAACCATGAGAACGAGTAATTTATCCCAATTACAGCAATACGTGTAATAGAGAGCTTTATCATAGTCGTTATATGTTTGCACTGTGTACCCTCCTTACCGAGAGTTATATATAGTGTGTGATAAGTAAGGAGAAATACACTTGAAAGAATTTGTTAAGAAAAAAAGTGAATGAAAAGAAAAAACGAGGAGTTTCCTCGTTTTTTAAGCTTTTGGCATTGGCGTAGGTGTTGGTTTACCATAGCCTTCTTTGTATTTATTATCGATATAGTTACGAATTTCAAGCGTTGATTTTCCTTTTTGTTTCATGGAAGCAGATTCAACTGCGATTTCTAGGCAATTGACGCAAGTCGTTGCATGGGAGTCCCAAACAACTTCACCATTCTTTTTAATTTCACGAATAAAGCAGTTTTTATTATTTTTATGTCCTACACTTTCACCGCAACCACAATAGCATGGAATCCAATCTAATAGCTCTGCATTTTGTCCAGCGACAGTGTAGATATCTTTCATTTGTGGATCAAGCTTATCTAGGAAGGTAGGAAGTGTGTCGACTCCTTTTGTTTTCTCTTGAATGTCAGCTTGCTGAGTGTGCGATGCGTGGTCATGTTCTTCTTTTTTTGATTCGGAAGATTTTTGGTCATTTGTACCAGTACTTCCGCATCCAGCAAGAATTAAGCTCAGTACTGCAAGTAAAGAAAATACATACTTTTTCATTCGCTTGTCCCCTTTACAAATGTATTAATCAAATTGTATCAGAGATTACGGTGTATCGGTTGAAGATTTTTTTGACTGATTTTTGAAGCGCCATCTTAGCGAATGGAATAGAAATAAAAGTGGGATATAAGCGTATACAATATACAATCCCGCTTGAGATAGTACAGTATTTAATGCGTTGATACTTTCCCGATTTTTAAAAAATAAAGAAGCTGTAAAAACGATGAAAATAAAAAATGGTAGTGTAAATTTAAATGAAATATGAAAGGAACGCTTCATCGTTTGACATGATGACCAAATAGTTAAACAAAGATTCGGCAAAATTATTAAAAACCAAACAAAAATAATAATATATTCGAACCGCTGAATAAAAGGAACTTTAATTATTTTTAACATCGTTAAAGTAGGCCAAATAGTGTGATTCAATTGTCCTTCACTATAATACATAAATGATACAATAGCTAAAACTACATAAATTAGAGTGCTAAAAACAATCCCTGCGTGAGCCCATCTTTTTAAAGATTTTCCTTTTTCAATAAAGGGATAGAAGATAAGAATTGTTTCAAATCCGAGAAATTCTAATGCAGATTGTTTTGCTGACACAAGTATGTCGAAAGGGGAATGTGTAAAAATAGGTAAAATATTACGAAAATGTGCATACTTCATCGGATAGACTAAAAAGAATACAACGAACATAGGAAGAACAATACCCCAAAAACATATCCCTGTCACAGAACGGAAGCCACCTTTTATAATGTAGTAAGTGACTAACAAAAACATAAGCGTAAGTTTCCATAACTTAATGGTAGGAAAGATCCAAACTTGTATTACTTCCATATATGTACGAAGAACAGTAAGGCAAAATAATAAGCAATAAAGAGTGAAAATTACAGAAAATATAGAGCCAATCCATTTTCCAAAGGTTGTTGTATGAATGCTAATTAAATCTCCGTCTTTTTCAAGCATTTTTAACATACAAAACAGTACAATATGAGTTGCAATACCTGCAATAATAAGAGAAATCCAAGCATCATAACCTGCATTTTTCAAAATTACACGTTGATATCCGAGAATTCCTATTCCGATTTGGAGAGAATGCAATAAAATAAATGCAAAATATGGAGAGACAGTTTTTGTTTTATTCATTGTATTCATTGCTCATTTCACCTCACTATTCCCCGATTCCAGATTGTACAATATTAAGATCTAAATTTATATCCACCGCTACGTTTTGATACATATTTCGAATTTGTTTTATATTCCATTTTCTCGTATGGCTTCTAATTTCATCTCGTATTCCTAAAGGATCAATTTTCTTTTCTTGAAATTGTTTTATTAAATCTTCACAGTCTTTTTCAACATTTCGTTCAATTTGTTTTTTTATATAGTTGATATTTGTTTTTTTTCTTAGATCAATCCAATTTGGAGAGTTTTTAATTAATCCATTTAATTTTAAATGGATTTTTACTTTTGGTATGTCGCCAGTTTGATCTATATCATACTTATTTTCCCCAGCTAAGTTTTGTATAACAACCATACCTTTATGTTTATCCTTTGTTATCGCTGCTTCGTAACGTCCATTTTTCGTAGGGTTAATAAGTAATTTTGCTAAAACAGAATGTCTTTTATCCGTATACATAACGACTTTATCGCCTTTTAAAAAAGCAAGTCCTTTGACAGCGACGGAATGATTATCGTCCATTTTAAGATAAGGGACATAGGCATCACATACAGAAGAGTAGTAATTATATAAAAAAATGTCTAATGCGGTTTGTGGAATATTCTCATTTCGGATATTTTGTTCAAGTAAATCAGCAATGTATAAAGATCCATTTTTTTTTCCGTAATTTAAAAGTTCCTCAGCTGATCCATCTACAATTGCTAGTTGTACATCGCGCCCGATATTTGGGTCACGTTGTAAGTTAGTAATAATCTCTCCCATTCCACGTTCTCCTAGAGCCTTTCCAAATAGGACGACACGCATTTGACCTACAACGACATTGTGAGGTGATTTTGCATTTAATCGTGAAGCGATTGTCTCAAGTGAACGGGCAGATGTTGATTGAGTTTCTGGTTTAGACTTTACACCATGTGTGTACTCTGGGAAGAGAATAGTTCCTTGGAATCTTTTGTTTTTTGTGATGTCAAATCCAGCGACATGAATAATACGCTGCGTATCCACTATATACGTTTGTGTACAGCCAGTTTGTAAAATGAAGAAGATAATGATAATAAGGTGCAATAAAATTTTCTTCATTCATTCTCACCATCACGTTTTTGCTTCGATTTGTTTGGATTATATCGCCATTTTGATTTTGGTCTAAGAAAAGAAGGTCTTTGTGCCGTTTGACTAAATGGTAATCGAAGAAAACCTTCTGCTGTACCTAAACCACGAAATGGATATAAAGGTAACAAATAAGGTGATCCAAGCGATTTTAATTTAATTAAATGAGCTAAAATAAATACAAATCCGACAGCGAGGCCTAATCCTCCGAATGCACCGGCTAAAAGAATAAGCGGAAAGCGTAACAACCGGATAGTAGAAGACATCTTTACTGTTGGTGTTGTGAAAGATGCAAGAGCGGATAAAGCAACTGCAATTAATAAAATTGTACTTGTCAAAGCCGCTTCAACAGATGCTTGGCCAATTACAATCCCCCCAACAATCCCGATTGTTTGTCCGACTTTTGTCGGTAAACGCGCTCCAGCTTCACGGAGCAATTCAATTGTAATTTCTAAAAAGAGTGCTTCTAGAATAGGAGGGAAAGGTACGTTAGCTCTCGAGAAAATAATAGGACCTAGTAAATCGGCAGGGATCATTTGATAATGATATGTTAAAGCCGCTGTATAAATAGCGGAGGAAAAAAGAGAAAATATAGCTCCGAAAAAACGAATAATACGAAAGAACGATCCAATCATCCACGGTAAATAATAATCTTCTGGTGAAATGAAAAAATCCAGTAACGTTGTTGGTCCTGATAAAGCATATGGAGAGCCATCTGTTAAGATTAAAACTTCCCCATTAATTAATGCAAATACAGCTCGATCTAATCGTTCTGTAGGTAATAGAACAGGAAAAGGTGAATTGCTATTATCACTAATAAATTGCTCAATCATAGTTGAATCAAATGGGACATCAAAGTCAATGTCTTCTAGCCGTTGAATTGCGGTGTTGACAAATTGTTCATTTGTAATTCCTTCTATATAAGCAACTGCTACTTTCGTTTTTGATATAGATCCGACGGTAACTTCTTTAAAAATGAGTTGCTCTGTTACGATATTTCGGCGCAATAAGTGGATATTTGTATCAAGATTTTCAACGAAACCGATTTTAGGCCCGATTACACTATACTCATTTTCTGTATCGTTATATAATCGTTTTCCTAAAACAGTACTTTCGGCACGAATTAAAGCATATTGATCAGGATTCGCATTGTTTTTTAATCGTATTAAAATATATCCACCTAATAATTTTTCACGAATATCATCAATAGAAGGGGAGGTAATAATGTCTTCAATAGAGATGATATTACATAAATCAGAGATGTTTTGAATTTGTTCCGATTCCTTTTTTATAGGAGTTAAAATGAATTGTTTAATAATAAGTGCTTCCACGACAGATTTATAATAAAACAAGCACAACGTTTCATCTTTAAGTATGTTATAAGAGACAAAATCGCTTGATTCTTTCATGGTTTGTATAAATTCTGGAATAGAACAAAGTGTTTTTGTATTAGTCTTTTTTGATTTCTTAGATGATAAACCGAACATTTTCTCACCCCTAACATACGTCATTTACTTGTGTTAGTTTTTGGGAAAGACGGAAATTTATACTTCAAAGTTGAAAGTTTATAAAGAAAAGGAAGAGTAGTGAATACCTCTTCCTTTTTAGCGTGTTAATTTGTTTTCTTTTCTTTAATAGACTTCACTAATTTCAACATTTCCGCTCTTATATCTTCTCTTTTTACATTTAATTTTTCGGCAATTTGTTTAATGTCCATTCCATCTTTTTTCATTTTTAATACATCATCAAGAGGGGTATTGCTTTTTTGAGAGATGATTGTTAACACAGTAAGATGACGCAATTTGATGTTATATTCTTTCATTTTTTGTTTTAGCTGATCCGGTGTGGATTTTTGCATAGTTGCTAACTGTTGTAGCAGTGCTTGCTTTGTTTCTTTACTCATATGATGCTTTTTCAGCTTACTTGGATCTACACCGAAATGCTCGGCTGTTTTCTCCCAAGATTTATTTTGCTTATAGTAAGATAAAACACCTTTTATTTCTTGTTTACTGATTCTTGCAATATGAGCAGCTTTCCAAATTTCATGTTTGTTATAGCCGAGTTTTTCTAGCGACTGCATTTCTTCTTCTGAAATTGGTTTATGGTGATGCATTGTTACTTCTTTTGGTGTGGCAGCGGACGTAGGGAAGGTGGATATCCCACATAATAATGCTGCCATAGTCATACTTACCGCGATTTTTTTGTACATGTAAACTCCTCCTAGATGGATAGTGTGGAAAACTGTACACATATCATTTCCATAAAATGTGAAATACTTGTGAACAAGTTAAGTTTTTTTATTCACAGCATGGAATGACGTTTTTAGAAGTTTTCCAACATAAAACATTGATTAATAGTAAAAAACTAAGGTATAATCGAAATTGAAAATCAATATCAATACTGACGATAAACTTATACATATAGATAAAAATAAGGGAGAGATAAATATGACTACATATACTTCCATCGCTAATGTGATTAAAGAAAGGCGCTCTGTTCGTACATTTACAGACAAAGCAGTAGAAAAAGATTTATTAATTGAACTATTAAATGATGCAACATGGGCACCAAATCATAAGCACCGTGAACCATGGAATTGTAAACTATACATCGGAGAAGGCCGCAAGAAATTAGTAGATGCAGTATTAAACTCTTTCACAGAAGAAGAAAGAGCGAAACGCGGTAAAATTTTATCAGATCGTTTTTTAAGCACGCCTGCACAAATCGTTGTATATATAAATGAAGATCCGCGTCAAATTCAACGTGATGAAGATTATGCTGCAACATGTGCATTCATGCAAAACTTCCAACTTCTTGCTTGGGAACGCGGATTAGGTTGCGTTTGGAAATCAGGCGGATTAAACTACAATCCATTATTTATAGAAGGAATCGGTTTAACAAGAGGCCAACGTATCGTTGGAATTCTTCATATCGGCTATTTCGATAAAGCACCAGAAGGAAAAGCTCGTACTCCAATTATGGAGAAGATGGAGATTATTGAAGGTTAATAGATGAGACATTCTCGTTTTTACGAGGGTGTCTTTTTATTATGCAATCAATCCTCATGAAAGCTTGTTCTTCATCATACACTTTCTTAAGGGAAAGTGTAAGGAGGGAAAATAATGAGAGCAAGTGACGATAAAGCACTGCAATATGCGATTGCGGAAATTACGGAAATTGCGACTGGATTTGGGCTTGATTTTTATCCGATGCGTTATGAAATATGTCCAGCGGAAATTATTTATACATTTGGTGCATATGGGATGCCGACAAGGTTTTCACATTGGAGTTTTGGAAAACAATTTTTCAGAATGAAATTACAATACGATTTAGGACTTAGTAAAATATACGAACTCGTTATTAACTCTGATCCATGTTACGCCTTTTTATTAGATACGAACTCTTTAATTCAAAACAAATTAATTGTAGCGCACGTTTTAGCGCACTGTGATTTCTTTAAAAATAATATTCGTTTTTCAAATACGAAGCGAGATATGGTAGAAAGTATGTCAGCGACAGCTGAACGGGTGAAAGCATATGAGCATAAGTACGGAAAAGAAGAAGTAGAAACATTTTTAGATGCCGTACTTGCCATTCAAGAGCACATTGACCCGTCGCTCATGCGTCCCAAACTTGCGTGGAGTATTGATGATTTAGAAGAAGTAGAAAAGAAAAAGGTATCACAATACGATGATCTATGGAATTTAGATGATCGAAACAAAAAGAGAGAACGATCCAATATACGCAAAAAGAAGAAGATCCCACCGCAACCAGAGAAAGACTTGCTCCTCTTTATTGAAGAATATAGCCGTGAACTAGAAGATTGGCAGCGTGATATATTAACGATGATGCGTGAAGAAATGTTATATTTCTGGCCGCAGCTTGAAACGAAAATCATGAACGAAGGCTGGGCATCCTACTGGCATCAACGCATACTTCGCGAAATGGACTTAACCTCTGATGAAGCAATTGAATTTGCGAAATTAAATGCAGGTGTTGTACAGCCATCAAAAACAAGCATTAATCCATACTACCTCGGTATTAAAATGTTTGAAGATATTGAAGAACGTTACAACAATCCAACAGAAGAAATGAAACGACGAGGCGTAAAACCAGGATCTGGCCGTGACAAAATGTTTGAAGTACGCGAAATTGAATGGGACGTATCGTTCCTAAGAAACTACTTAAATAAAGATCTTGTTATGCGAGAAGATATGTACTTATTCCAGCGCCAAGGAAAAGAATATAAAGTAATAGATAAAGAATGGGAAAATGTGCGTGATCAACTCGTAAATATGCGGACAAATGGTGGGTTCCCGTATTTAGTAGTAGAAGATGGAGACTACTTAAAGAACGGAGAATTATACATTAAACATAGTTACGAAGGAATCGAGCTCGATTTAAAATATTTAGAAAAAGTATTGCCATATCTTCATCAGCTATGGGGAAGAACGGTGCATATGGAGTCCATCGTGGAGAGTAAGGGCGTTGTGTTTTCTTATGATGGGAAGATGGTGCATCGGAAGTATGTGTGAGGGGAAGAACGGACATAGGATACTGTGTCCGTTCTTTTTATTTGGAACCAAGTTAAATATGCTATTCTTGAAAAAAGGGAGTTACATAGAGAAATGGAGCGATTAAAATGAGCAAAGTAGGGGTATGTAAGGTTGATATTACGCCGCCTGTAGGTATTGATTTTGTCGGATATCATAGAGAGACAGGAATAAATAATATTGAAGAGCGTATTTATGGGACAGTTTTTGTATTTGAAAAAGATGAACTGAAAACTGTGTTTATAAGTATTGATAATATTGGGATGTTAGTAGAAGATACGAATATGATTCGTGAGCGAGTAGCAAGTAGGCTTCATGTGCCATTTGAGCGAATAACTGTTGTTTATACACATACACACTCTGGGCCGGAAACAGTCGGTGATCATCCTTTAGTAAAGTCGTATAAAACGATTTTAGTAAATAATGTAGTGCATGGTGCTGTTACTGCTAATAAAAACTTGAAGCGATGTGAAGTTGGCTGGAGTGTTACGACAGGTGATATTGGGGTTAATCGAAGAGAGAGAACATCTGATGGAAAAGCGAAGATGGGAACAAATATAGATGGTGTTGTAGATAAACGAATTGGTATGTTAGCAATAAGAGATGCTGAAACGAAGGAGTTATCTGGGGTTTTAGTATTTTGTACTGCGCATCCGAATGTTTTAAAAGGTGATAGTGATGAATTATCAGCGGATTATCCTGGAATGACGAGAGAGATTCTAGAGCAGATAGTGAACGGCCCTGTTATTATCGTTCAAGGTGCCGCTGGAAATGTGAATGCGAAATATCGCGGTTCAAGGGAAGCGTTAAAACAAATGGCTTACATACTTAGTGGACATGTATTAACGATGTTACCAACAGTTACATATAGTCCAATTGTAAAACTAAGGACAGTTTCGAGTATGATGCAAATGAAGTTGAAGGATATTCCTGAATTTGATGAGATACGAAGCATGGCTCGATTAGCCGAGAAGCAGTGGGGCGTGAATACGGACGAATGGCTTACTATCGTATTAGAGAAATATAGGCAAGGTATTCGGCGGTTAAGTATTGATTTAGAAGTGCAATTGTTTCAAGTTAATGATGGTATGTTTTCAGGTTTACCGATGGAACCTTTTTCGGAAACGGCATTAGAAGTGAAAGAGAATCTTCAAAATGAATTAGCTTTCTTTGGTGGATATACGAATGGATATATTGGTTATTTACCAACGAAGGAAGAATTCTCATATGGTGGGTATGAAGTGGAATTAAGCCCTGTTGTGTATGGACCGGTTACGAATTTATTGATGCCACCGGAGGAGAATACTGCGGAGTTGGTTGTGAAGAGAGTTATGGAATTATATAACGTGTAAAAAATATAGTCAGTAGAATAAAATTTAAAGAAATTCATGATTTTTAATACACCTATAGAAAAACGAATCCATTTTGAAAAATATGAATCAAAGTGGATTCGTTTTTTGTTTACCAGACAGGTCGTATATTTGATGATAATTTCTCTGTATTTTCTTTAGTAACGAATGTTGTTAAATCCTCTTTCAGCATTTGCATTCGTTCTGCACCTATGTTTTCAATCCATCGCTGTTCTATTTCAGCTACTATTTCTTCTTTAGCTTTCATTACTGACAAACCACGTTCGGTTAAAACGATGATTTTACCTCTTTTATCAGTAGGATGTGTTTTGCGTGTAACGTAGCCATTACTCTCAAGAGAATCCACCATTTTACTTACAGCTTGTTTGGAAATCCCTAAATACTCAGCTAGCTCTATACCAGTTGCCCCATTAGGGAGGATGCGTTTGAACATAAAACCATGTGCTGGCCTAATATCTTCAAATCCTAATTCACTTAATTTGTCATGTAGCTCAGTGATTAATGTGCTAAATGATAATGATAAAAGCGATGTAAGATCTAACTCGTTAAATGTTTGATCCATGTATATAACCTCCGCACTTGTAGTCAATAAAGTTGACTATATGTAATACTTATTGTACTATACATAATATAGTCAATCAAATTGACTATATTATGTTGGTAGAACAAATAATGATTTATATAATATAGAATCAATGGAGGTTTCACATGGTTAATATCGTGAAAATTAGAGGGAGTGTATTTGCACCGTATGCATCGCTGGAACCTATTAAGGACCCTGCAACAGGAAGAGTGTTTGAATATGCTGGAGATGCACGTGAGTTTACACCACAAGCTGTGAACACAAAGCGTTCAAGGTTAGAACAAGAAGTGAATATTGATTTTTATAAAAGAGAAATTTTCACATATGCAGATGCTTGTATCGTCACCGTGAAGATTACAAATCCAGATGGCTCAATTGAGTATCAAAAGGGAGAAACAAGTACAGAAAACATTGTATGTACAAATATTGTATGGAGTGAAGATGAAGTTTCATTTGAAATGAGAGCAAGTGCAAGTAATCCTTTAAACGCAGCAGCACCTGCAGCTGATTATTTTTTGACTATACGAGCTAATGAAAGTGGTACTGTGAATATTGAAGGTGTACATGATGGTTTCCCTTGCTATGAATTTTATAAACAAGTAGATTTTGGTTCGTTTGAATTGATATACAAACATGATTTCAGAAAAACGGATGATACCCCAGCAGCACTAGCTGGAGAGATGGAATATAGCTTTAAAACGATAAGCTAGCTGTAAATATAGCGCTATTTTTCAGAAGGAAGTAGCAAGCGTAAAAGAGAAAGCTATTTATTATGATAGCGAGATTGTGGGCTGTTTTACTCAAGATTATGCCGTATCTAAAATAAAATTATAGAGGTGTTTCTTATGACTAATATCGTGAAAATTAGAGCCAGTGTATTTATTCCAATGTCTTGGACTGAGGCTAAGAAGGATATGGAAACAGGAAAAGTAATTCAATTCGAAGGTGATTCACGTGAATTCACACCGTATGCGGTAAATGCGATGCGCTCTAGAGTTGAGCAAGAGGTAGTAGTGGATTTTTATAAAGAAGAAGTGTTTTCATATGCGAACACGGGTATTACGACAGAGAAGGTTACGAATCCAGATGGTTCTGTGAATAAAAGAACAGGAAAAGCGAGTACTGAAAATATTGTGTGCACGAATATCGTATGGAATCCTGGTGGTGTGCAATTTAAAATGAGTGCGAGTGCAAGTAATCCATTAAATATATATGCACCTCCTGTAGATTATTTATTACATGTATGTGTGAAAAAGGATGGTAGTATTGATATTCAAGGAGAGCATGATGGATTCCCTTGTTTTGAATTTTATAAGCAAGTAGATTTCGATTCATTTGAAAAAATATATACACATGATTTTAGAGAAACTGGTGATACAGCTGCAGCACTAGGCGGGAACATGGAGTATAGTTTTACAAAGAGATTATAGGAAGTATGAAAATGGAACGATGGATTGCTTCATTCGTAAAGAACTTGGAGATATCTAAGTTCTTTTTTATTTGTTTCAAATTTGTGAAAGAAAGACATATTGATTGAAATTAAATTTTTTATACTCTATCATATACCCATACGGGTATATGTTTTTGTGGTACATGAGAAAATTAAATAATATGGAGGTTTAAAATATGTCCAGAAAAATAGTTGTAGTAGGCGGAGTTGCCGGCGGGGCATCAGTAGCTGCAAGGCTTCGTCGTTTAAGTGAGGAAGATGAAATTATTATGGTTGAACGCGGTGAATACATTTCATTTGCAAACTGTGGATTGCCATATTATATTGGCGGTGTCATTACAGAAAGACAAAAATTATTAGTACAAACTGTTGAAAGGATGTCAAAGCGTTTTAATTTAGATATACGTGTATTGAGTGAAGTGGTAAAGATTAATAAAGAAGAGAAAACAATTACTATAAAGAATGTAACTACAGGTAAAACATATAACGAGGAATATGATGTTTTAATTCTTTCACCAGGGGCAAAACCAATTGTTCCACCTATTCCAGGTATTGAAGAAGCGAAGGCGTTGTTTACGTTACGAAATGTACCTGATACAGATCGTATAAAAGCGTATATTGATGAGAAGAAACCACGCCATGCGACGGTTGTTGGTGGTGGATTTATTGGAGTGGAAATGGTTGAGAATTTAAGAGAACGTGAGATTGAAGTTACTCTTGTAGAGATGGCGAATCAAGTGATGCCACCAATCGATTATGGAATGGCAGTATATGTACATGAGCATATGAAGGTGCACAATGTTGAGCTTGTTTTTGAAGATGGTGTAGATGCATTAGAAGAGAGCGGGACTGTTTTACGTTTAAAAAATGGTTCAATTATAGAGACAGATATGATTATTTTAGCAATTGGTGTACAACCAGAGAGTAGTTTAGCGAAAGATGCAGGATTAGCATTAGGAGTTAGAGGAACGATAAAGGTAAATGAGAAATTTCAAACATCTGACCCATATGTATATGCAATTGGTGATGCGATTGAAGTGAAAGATTTTGTTACAGAAACAGAAACGATGATTCCTTTAGCGTGGCCAGCTAATCGTCAAGGTCGCATGTTAGCAGATATTATTCATGGTCATACGGAGTCTTTATATAAAGGTACGATGGGAACTTCTGTGGCTAAAGTTTTTGATTTAACAGTTGCTTCGACTGGAGTAAATGAGAAAATATTAAAACGATTAAATATACCCTATGAGGTAGTACATGTACAGGCAAATTCTCATGCGGGATACTATCCGAATGCTACGCCAGTGCTAATAAAATTAATCTTTAATAAAGAAAGCGGAAAAATTTACGGAGCACAGGCTTTAGGGCGTGATGGAGTAGAGAAGCGTATCGATGTTATTGCAACGGCAATGAAGGCAAATTTAACTGTAATCGATTTACCAGATTTAGAATTATCATATGCCCCGCCGTATTCTTCTGCAAAAGATCCAGTAAACATGGTGGGATATGCTGCAAGTAATATAGTAGATGGTTTTGTGGACACAGTGCAATGGCATGAAATAGATCACATTGTTGAAAATGGTGGGTACCTTATTGATGTTCGAGAACCTAATGAACTAAAACAGGGAATGATTAAAGGCTCTATTAATATTCCGTTAGATGAATTACGTGATCGATTGGATGAAGTACCAATGGACAAAGAAATTTATATCACTTGCCAACTTGGTATGAGAGGGTATGTTGCAGCGCGTATGTTAATGGAAAAGGGATATAAGGTAAAGAATGTAGATGGTGGTTTTAAGTTGTATGGCACAGTATTGCCAGAACGTGTTGTATATTGATATTTTTCATCTTCTACTTCAAGATTTAGTGGAAGATGAAAATCTATAGATTAAGGTTTTATTTTTTGGTTTGCGAACATATAAGACAAAAATTAAAAATAGGGGTTTACAAAATACCCTATAGGGTATAATATATTGTCATAGGTTATAAATGGTGACATAATGGTAATGAGGTGATTATAGAATGGAATATAATCAAGATATGAAAAATAGATTGAAACGTATTGAAGGTCAAGTTCGTGGTGTGCTTCGTATGATGGAAGAAGGAAAAGATTGCCGAGAAGTTATTACACAGTTAACGGCATCTCGTTCTGCCCTTGATCGTACAATTGGGCTCGTTGTTGGAAAGAATTTAGAGCAATGTTTGCGTGAACAGTTTGAAAGTGGTAATGGTTCAAATGAAGAGTTAATTAAAGAAGCTGTTCAATTACTTGTAAAAAGCCGATAATCTGTCAAACATAATTGTTGACAGATTTTCAAAAACGTTTTAATATACCCCTGCAGGTATATGTATATGGATTGTGGAGGAATCGATTATGAGTATAAAAGTGGATATGAGTTTAGATTGTAAAGGTTTGGCTTGTCCGATGCCTATTGTGAAAACGAAGAAGGCGATAGAAGGATTGGCACCAGGGCAAGTGATTGAAGTTAAGGCAACAGATAAAGGATCTACGGTAGATATAAAAAGTTGGGCGAGTAAAGTAGGACATCAATATATCGGGACGAAACAAGAGGGGGATGTATTGGTGCATTATGTTAGGAAAGCAAACGAGCATGAAGTGAATGAAGTTGTGAAATATCCTCATACAATTACGAATGCAGAATTACAGTCTATATTGTCTCATGGAGAAGAGAGCATTGTATTAGATGTTCGCGAAGCAGCGGAATTTGCTTTTGGCCATATTCCATCCGCCATTTCGGTACCATTAGGTGAATTAGACAGCGCAGTGTTAGATGAGACGAAGCAAATTTATGTTATTTGCCGAACTGGTAATCGCAGTGATATAGCTTGCCAAATGTTGAATGAGAAAGGTTATTTAAATGTGAAAAATGTCATTCCAGGTATGGTAGAGTGGCAAGGGAATATAGAGAAGTAAATTTTTTTGAACGAAAATATACCTATGGGGGTAATTAAATGAATGTTAAACCGTTACAAGCAAAAGATGTGGCAGAGAAAGTTTTATTCGGAGAGTTATTTATTTTAGATGTTCGCAATGAGACGGATTATGAAGATTGGAAAATTGAAGGGAAACAAGTTTCTTCTATTAATAGACCTTACTTTGATTTGTTAGATGGTGTAGATCATATTGTAAGTGAATTACCTAAAGATAAAGATGTTTTAGTAGTATGTGCAAAAGAAGGGTCTTCTATATTTGTAGCAGAGCAATTAACAGAGGCGGGATTACAAAATATTTATTATTTAGCTGGTGGTATGAAAGCTTGGAGTGAATATGTGAAGCCGTTAAAAGTAGGGGATGTACAGGGCGGAGGAAGTATATATCAATTTAATCGTCTTGGAAAAGGCTGTTTATCTTATATGGTTGTTTCTAACGGTGAAGCAGCAGTTATTGATGCAGTAAGAACGGTTGAAGCATATGAGGAGTTTGCGAAAGAGCATGGCGTTACGATTACGAATGTAATGGATACACATTTACATGCAGACCATATTTCCGGAGGACGTAAGTTAGCTGAAAAGGTAGGTGGTACGTATTGGTTACCGCCAAAAGATGCCGAGGAAGTCGTTTTCTCATATGAACCACTTGTAGAAGGATCTGTTATTACGGTGGGGGGTACAAAAATTGAAATTGACGCGTTATACTCACCAGGGCATACGATTGGAAGTACGTCATTCATTGTAGATGATTCTTATTTATTATCAGGTGATATTTTATTTGTAGATTCAATTGGGCGTCCTGACCTTGCTGGTAAGGCTGAAGATTGGGTGAGTGATTTACGAAATACGTTATATACGCTGTATAAGGAACTGTCTCAAGATTTAATTGTTTTACCAGCTCATTATTCAAAAATAAGTGAAATGGATGGAAGAGGCATTGTGAGTGCGAGCTTACAAGAGCTATTTAAAGAGAATGTAGGGTTAAATATTGTTGATGAAATAGAGTTTCGTAAAACTGTGACAGAGAACTTACCGCCACAACCAAATGCATATGAAGAAATTCGTCAAACGAATATGGGGAAAATTCATCCGAGTGTGGAAGAAGAGCGTGAAATGGAGATTGGCCCAAATCGTTGTGCAGTGCATGAGTCATTATAAAAATAACAAATTGGAGGAATTGATGATGAATATAAAACAAGTATTAGATGCGAAAGGTTTAGCATGTCCAATGCCGATTGTAAGAACAAAGAGAGCAATGGATACTCTACAAACTGGAGAAGTGTTAGAAATACACGTAACGGATAAAGGGTCAGTTAAGGATATTCCAGCGTGGGCAAATAAAAGTGGTCATGACATCGTAAAGCATGTAGAAGAAGCTGATGTGCTGAAGTTTTGGATTAAGAAGGCGTAGGAAAAAAATATTGTTATAAATGCAGAGAGGTTGGTTATATGAACACAATATTAAGTACGCTTTTCATTGTACTTGCTGCATGGTTTGTTATTTCACGATTTTTACCAGTGAAAGGTGTGCAAAATATCAGTGGAAAAGAATTAAAGAATATAGTGGAAAAAAAGGGGAAACAACGTATCGATGTTCGTACAGTAGGTGAATATAGAGGAAATCATATGAAAGGATTTCAGAATATCCCGTTAAATGAGTTAGCTAGTAGAGCAAGTCAGTTAGATAAAAATAAGGAAGTAATCGTTATTTGCCAAAGTGGAATGAGAAGTAAGCAAGCTGCAAAGATGTTGAAAAAACTAGGGTTTCAGCAAGTAATAAACGTTTCGGGTGGTATGAATGCTTTGTGAGGAGGGACTTTAAAATGAAAGAAATGACAGCAAAAGAATTAGAAGAAAAATTGTTACGTAAAGAAGCAGTAAATATCGTAGATGTCCGTGAAGTAGAAGAAGTAGCAGAAGGGAGAATTCCAGAAGCATGTAATATTCCGCTAAGGCTATTAGAGTTTCGAATGCATGAGTTGGATAAAAAGAAAGAGTATATTATCGTTTGTCGCTCTGGCGGAAGAAGTGGAAGAGCAGTTCAGTTTCTAGAGAGCTACGGTTTTCAAGCAATCAATATGGTAGGTGGTATGTTAGCGTGGGAAGGTAAAGTCATATAGTGAAGTAAGTGATTTGGGCCTTTTTATAAATAAATAAATACCCCTATAGGTAATTGGAGGGAGAACAATATGGAACAACAGAAGAAAACAACAATCGTTTTATTTAGCGGGGATTACGATAAAGCAATGGCTGCTTATATTATTGCAAATGGCGCAGCGGCGTATGATCAAGAGGTAACTATTTTTCATACTTTCTGGGGATTAAATGCTTTAAGGAAAGATGAACATGTGAATGTAAAGAAAACATTTATAGAAAAAGTATTTGGAAAAATGATGCCACGCGGTGCTGATAAGATGGGATTATCCAAAATGAATTTTGCTGGCATGGGGCCGAAGATGATTAAAGGCATTATGAAAAAACATAACGCAATGCCTTTGCCAGATTTAATTGATTTGGCGAAAGAACAAGGAATTAAACTTGTAGCTTGTCAAATGACAGTAGATTTATTAGGGTTAAAAGAGGAAGAGATTATGGAAGGGGTAGAGTTTGCAGGTGTAGGGGCATATTTAGCAGATGCTTCGGATGGGAATGTAAACTTATTCATTTAAATCACCTTCTTTTTAGAAGGCGGGGGATGTAAGATGAGCTTAGTCGTATTACTTTTTATAATTGGGTTTATAGGATCGTTTATATCAGGAATGGTTGGGATTGGTGGCGCGATTATTAATTATCCGATGATCTTATACATTCCAGTATTGCTAGGATTTACTGGCTATACGTCACATGAAGTGAGCGGTATTACAGCGGTACAAGTATTCTTTGCAACTTTTGCAGGCGCGTGGGCATACCGGAAAAGTAATGACATGAATAAAACGTTAGTTATGTATATGGGAGCTAGTATATTAATAGGAAGCTTCATAGGGAGTTTCGGTGCTAACATATTAGAGGAACATACAGTCAATGTTGTTTATGCAGCATTAGCTACAATTGCAGCTATTATGATGTTTGTACCGAAACAAAATAATAGTGGAGATGTGAAGTATAATAAATGGTTAGCAAGCTTGTTAGCGTTCGTTGTAGGGGGAGCTTCAGGCATTATAGGAGCTGGAGGTTCGTTCCTTTTAGTTCCCATTATGCTAGTTATTTTAAAATTACCACTGCGCATGACGATCGCGACATCTATCGCTATTACGTTTATTTCCTCAATAGGGATTACTACAGGAAAAGTGATTACTGGGCAAGTAGTTATCATTCCAGCTCTAATTATTGCGGTTGCCAGTATATTTGCTGCGCCACTTGGAGCACGAGTCGGGAAGAGGTTAAATCAAAAAGTACTGCAATATGTATTGTCCACTTTAATTGTAGGCACTGCTGTTAAAATGTGGATCGATATGATATCAAAATAAAAGGATGGTGCTGCTTACAGCCCATCCTTTTATTTATTGTCCGTAAACCTAACGGATTATAGTTTTACTTTATGCCCAAATAACTTTCATTAAGTTTTTATATTCGTCATTTGCTAATTTATATAGCATTCTCGTATGTTCAAAGACAAGTGCTGGATTAAAGTTTGGTTCTGAGAATGCAAGAGATGCTGAAATATCAATTGCATTTTGCTTGTTTAATGTGAATTTTGCAAAGCGATAAGATGTGTTTAATTCATTAATAACATGTAAAATATCATTTGTTGATGTTGCATCAGGCACGTGAGCAACATTGAAGCAGTATATATCCACCGTAGGATGTTCGTTTTGGAAAGCAGCGATAAGTTGAATTTTTGCGCCAGCTTCTGTCTCTAATCCTACTGAAAAATGAACAGAGCCATCATTTTCATCTATATTTTCTTCCATGTATATATCGTTGGATTTTAAGTAGTCTTTAAAATCTGAGATGTTATGTTTTACTGCAGCTTTCATATGTATGAGCCCCCTGATAATTGGAATAGATTGCTACTATTTATTATAATTTAAAAATATTAAAAAAGATAGTTAGAAAGTTCTGATTTTTGATTCTGAAGAAATAAAAAGAAGCAGTACTCTACCTCCATAGAGTACTGCTTCTTTACTATTCATTGTCGTTAGACGATGTTTCTGTATCTTCACTGCTATTTTTGTTCTTATTTTTCACTTCATTGTTACTTGATTCGCGTTCACTTGAATTTTCAGACTTAGATTCTTTTGTCTTTTTCGAATCAGAGTCTGAGTCAGACTTTGTATATGCAGGTAGCCCAAGATGAGTACGAAGTTCATTTGTAACATTAGCTAATTCTTTTTTATCTGGATTGTAGTAGTAAGTTCGACCACCACCAGCAGATTTGCTACATGTATCGTCACCTTTTGCCATATAGCAATCATCACCTTGGATTTGTAATTTCTCAATTTCCGAATCCGATCCATATTTATAGAATGAAAGCATATCATCAAATGTTAAGTTTGTAACGAATTGTCCGTTAATATCATCAATGATGTTGCCAACTTTTGTTACAGAACCAACACTTGTTAGTTTCTTTAAAATAGCCTCGATAACGAGTTGTTGACGTTGTCCACGCATTGCATCACTATCGATGTGTCTTGTTCTAGCAAGAGCAAGAGCTTCTTCGCCATTTAACTTTTGAACACCTTTTTCTAGGTGAATTGCCTCAGCATTATCATTGCTATCTTGCTCAGTAAATTCAACTGGTACATCAACTTCAACACCGCCCAAGTCATCGACGATTTTTATAAATGATTTAAAGTTGAATTTTACAAAATAATCGACAGGAACATTCATTAATTTTTCAACTGCATCAATGCTTGCTTGTGGTCCACCATTTTTTCCGTTTTTAGCAGAACCGAATGCATGAGCGTGTGTAATTTTATCTTTTTTCTTTTCTATTGGAATATAAGTATATGTGTCACGTGGGATACTTAATAGTTTAACAGTTTTGCTATCTTTATTAAATGTTGCAAGTAAAAGCGCGTCTGTTCTTATAGCTTCACCATATTCTTTTCCACGGACATCGCTTTCATCAACACCCATTATTAAAACAGAGACATTGTTTGTAATAGGTTTTACAGCCTTATCACGTAAATCAGATTTATCACCGCGTGCTAAATCGTGTGCGGCATTTCGAACAGCAGAAGATGCTTTATTTACTAAAAACCAAGTATAACCGCCGCCTATTAATAAAACGAATAGTATAGCGCTTATAATAATTTTTATTTTTTTCTTATTTTTTTTCGGTTTACTGCGTGTATTTTCTTGCAAAGATGGGTTTTGCTCCATTTCTTGTACTCCTTCATTTGGATTGAAATACGACACTCATATCCACTTATTATAATGAAATTTAGCGAAAAAAAACATTACAAATCATTTACATTTCGTAAAAATTCAATTTATTTATAAAAAGTCAGATTTTCTATATATTATTTTGTAGATGTAGAATAAGTATAAGGGCTATTAGTAGAAATGAAAATATATATTATGAGAAAGCGATAGGGAAGTAAGATTTGTTGAAATATAGCCAAGAAGAAATGAGTAAGCTTACTTATTTCTTCTATATAATAAAGAAGAATTTGACGGATAAAGGAGAGAGCATAATGAATCATACATCATTCCGAGCAATCGTTGTGAACGAAACGGAAAATCATCAGTTTGTAAGAAAAGTTGTTGAGAGAGAAGTAAGTAGTTTACCTGAGGGAGACGTACTCATACAAGTTCATTATTCTTCATTAAATTATAAAGATGCCCTTTCAGCTACTGGTAATAAAGGTGTTACGAGAACGTATCCTCATACGCCAGGAATTGATGCCGCAGGAGAAGTTGTGAGTAGTGAAGATAACTGCTTTAAGGTAGGAGATCAAGTTATTGTAACGGGATATGACTTAGGTATGAATACCTCTGGTGGTTTCGGAGAATATATTCGCGTGCCATCATCTTGGGTCGTGCCTTTACCAGAAGGAATGTCATTAAAGGAAAGTATGATGTATGGGACAGCAGGTTTTACTGCGGCTTTGTCGGTATATAAGCTTATTGGAGCAGGAATCAAGCCTAGTATGGGAGATATTTTAGTAACGGGTGCTACAGGCGGCGTAGGGAGTGTAGCTGTTAGTATATTAAGTAAGTTAGGGTTTAACGTAGTAGGAGCGACAGGGAAAATGGAAGAGGAAGAAATGCTACTACGTCTAGGAGCGAAAAAAGTGATTCATCGCGCGGAATTGAATGATGAATCAGGAAGACCGATGTTAAAAGGGATATACGCGGGAGTTATCGATACTGTAGGTGGACATATGTTAGAAACAGCTTTAAAAACAGTAAAGTATGGTGGTTGTGTAACGACATGCGGTAATGTGGCAGGCCAGGAACTACAAACCACGGTATATCCGTTTATTTTACGAGGTATAAGCCTTTTAGGGATAGATTCCGTGCAATGCCCAGTAGATGTGAGAAGAGATGTCTGGACGCTTTTAGCGAAAGAATGGGGAAATAAAGAATTACTATCTTATACAGAAGAATGTACATTAGAAGAATTAGAGAAGAAGTTTGCACTTATATTGCAAGGAAAGTTAAAAGGAAGAACAGTTGTTAAAATATAATGAAAAAAGAGACGCTTAAGTTAGCGTCTCTTTCTTATTATAATGATTGTTTTAAATTGATTTTTCCTTGTTCGCCTAAAACACCGTCAGCGATATTTACAGCGTGATCGCCAATGCGCTCTAAGTTACTTACCATATCGACGAAGATGATACTTGCATCACCTGAACAGCTGCGTTCGTTTAGACGTAATACGTGACGTTTACGAAGAACACGTTCCATTTGATCGATTTTGCGTTCTTTTGCAATAACAGTTTGAGCTAGTTCAGTATCGAAGTTTGTTAAAGCTTCAACTGCGTCTTGCAGTGTTGAAATCGTTAATTCTAGCATTTCGTTTAATTCAGCTAATGCTTCATCTGATAGTGAAACACGGTTTGAAATTTGGAAATCTACAAGTTCTACAAGGTTTTCTACATGATCACCGACACGTTCAATATCTCCAACAACACCTGCTAAAACAGAATGTTTTTCAGAATCCGTAGGTGAAAGTGGCTTTTCTGATAGTAAAACTAAATACTCGGTAATTTTTTTATCTAAATTGTTAATAGCTCCTTCTAATTGAGTAGCCATGTTTGCGTGTTTTTTGTCTTGTGTATTTAAAAATTGATTTGCTTCTTTTAATCCATGTAATGAGAACTCCGCCATACGGATAATCTCTTTTTGAGCTTCAGTTAAAGCGATGGCTGGAGATTGTTCAATAAAGATTGGATTTAAATGTTGCGGTTTGAAATTAATAGCAGAATCTTCGCCGCGAATAATTTTTGTTACAATCCATGCTAATACTGCAATGAATGGGAACTGAATGATTGTATTTGTTACGTTAAATGTTCCGTGTGCAAATGCAATGGTCATTTCTGGATTCAAGTTTAATGATGTTTGGAAATATTGAATTAAACTTGTAAATGGTACTAATAAAATTGTAAAGATAATGGTACCGATAATATTAAAGATAACGTGAACTAATGCTGCACGTCTTGCTGCAATTGAAGTACCGATTGCTGCTAATACTGCTGTAATTGTCGTACCGATGTTATCACCGAATAATACAGGAAGAGATGCTTGTAAATCGATTGCACCTTGACCGAATAGTTCTTGTAAAATACCGATTGTTGCACTTGAGCTCTGTACAATTAAAGTGAAGACTGTACCGACAACAATTCCTAAAATTGGATTATCACTCATGCTAATCATTAAATCTTGGAATGACTCTAAAGAACGAAGAGGTTTCATACCTGCGCTCATTAATTCTAAACCGAAGAATAGCATACCAAAACCGAATACAACTTGACCTACAGAATGTACTTTTTTATTTTTAAAGAAGAATAGTAAGATTGCTCCAACTGCCATAACTGGGAGAGCATATTCTCCGATTTTAATTCCGATAATAAATGCAGTAACTGTCGTACCGATGTTTGCACCCATAATAACACCGATTGCTTGTCTTAATGTCATAAATCCGGCACTTACAAGTCCGACTGTTAAAGCGGTTGTTCCTGAACTAGATTGGATTAATACAGTAACTAACATACCAGCTAGTACACCCATTAGTGGGTTTGTTGTAAAACGATCTAGAATATCGCGAAGACGATCTCCAGCTGCTTGTTGCAGTCCATCGCCCATGTATTTAATCCCGAATAAGAAAATACCTAATCCACCAATGAATTGGAAGATCATTTCTTGAACATTATATTCCACGCATTCCACTCCTTAAATTTCATGTACGCTGTAATTATTAACTGAACCTTGAGTCACTGTAAACGGTTTGCTAGTAAAATTTACACTAAATTTACAAAGAGATGAAAAGTTTACAATTCTTTAAAGAAACAGCTGTATTTTATTGGTTTTTGTATTTCGTAAATAGTGTTTTTGTAAATAAATCACACTTTTTAGAATAGTATTATTCAATTGTATATCAAGGGAATTGTCTACAAGTTCATTGTATATTTTTTGAGGAAAGTTAAAAAAATATGTAGGGAAATGCATGTAGTTTTATAACGTCAACATAAGGTTTAATATTTATTAAGTAGTCTTTTTTGCAAGAAAAAAAGCCGCTAAATTATCCAGCAGCTTTTTCTGTATTTTTATCTCCGTGCTTTTGTTTTCTTATACTTGTAATGTAAATGAAGAGAAAAGCAATAAGTAATAGCGAAGAATAACGATATACAGTTGCATAGTTTGTAAAATGAGCAATAAATCCAAATATAATAGCTCCAGCGCCGATTCCAAGGTCAAATGCGGAGAAGAATGTAGCCGTTGCTACGCCACGTCGATGCGGTGCTACGCGGTCAATCATCCATGCTTGTAGTGCGGGTTGGATCGCCCCAAAACCACTTCCGTAACATGCTGCAGCAATAATTAAGCTCGGAATTGTCGTCGTATACGACAATAAAATAATACCTGTAAACGTTATAATAACTCCCGGAATGATGACGAATGTATGACCTTTCGCATCATATAGCTTCCCAGAGAATGGACGAGTTACAGCGATTGCTAGTGCGTTACATAAAAAGAAGAGACTAATATCAGCTATGCCGACTTCTGTAGCAAATAGTGTGATAAAACTTCCGATTCCTCCGTACATTAATGTAATACATAATATTAATAATGAAGGAAGTAAAGCTTTACGCTCAATAAATCCATCGAGAAAAGTACTAGATGATTGTTGTGGAGGCTGTTTCGTTTTTTGGATTTGAAGTAGTTTCGTTAATATTAATGAAACAATTGTGCACGATAATGCACATAAAAAAAGAATTGTGAAGTTATATGTTTGCATAAGCCATAGTCCGATAAGTGGACCGAGGGCCATTGCAATTGTTCCAGAAAGGCCAAAATATCCCATGCCTTCTCCGCGGCGAGCTGAGGGAATTAAATCAGAAACGACAGTTCCATATGTAGTCGTTGTAATACCGAAACCAGCTCCGTGTAAAATACGAACAGCAAGCAAGAGAAAGATTGTTGAGGCGAAAAGGTAACTGCCCATAGCGAGTAAACAAATAGCAGTACCGATCATTAAAATGATTTTTTTATTGAATTTTTGCAAGGCATTCCCAGTTAGCGGTCTAACAAAAAGTGCCGCAACGGTAAACATGCCAACAACCAATCCGATATTGGAACTTGTGCCACCAATTTCTTTCACATAAACAGGTAAGGTTGGAATTAACATTTGAAACCCTAAAAACATACATAAGTTTGCAAAAATTAAAGCAACAAACTCTTTTGTCCATAACGGTTCTCGTTTTACGAGTATTGCTTCTCCCATATATTCATCCCCTATATAAAATTTTCTCTTTTCTTTCGAGTATATGTATTGGCCAATGAAACAGTCAAGGAAGGTGTCTTGAAAACGGATAACAATTTTTAAGATGAAAAACTGACAAATTTGTGTAAAAGCTACACAACTATGAAAAAAAGATGTAAAGTATAGATGTATAGACTTGTAGGTGTTAAGAATGATAGAAATTGTTTTTTCTTTAAAGAAAGCGGATTCAAAAGGGTAGTGAACAAGAAGGGGATATATACTTTTTCACTACATATATTTGAAAAGGTTTACAATATGATGAAGAAAGAGGCGTGTACATATGAGACGATTAGGTATTTCTATTTATCCAGAACATTCAACAGTAGAGAAAGATAAGGAGTATTTAACATTAGCAAGTAAATATGGATTTACACGTGTGTTCACATGTTTATTATCTGTGGATGGAGAAAAAGAGAAAATTATAGAAGAATTTAAAGAAACGATCTCTCATGCGAATGCATTAGGGTTCCAAGTATTAGTTGATATTAGTCCATCTGTTTTTGAACAATTAGGTATTTCGTATAATGATTTATCATTCTTCCATGAATTAGGTGCGTACGGTATTCGTTTAGATGTTGGTTTCTCAGGATTAGAAGAATCAATTATGACTTATAATCCGTATGGTTTGAAAATTGAGATTAATATGAGTAATGGTACGAAGTATGTAGATAACATTATGAGTCATAGACCAAATCGTGAAAATTTAATTGGTTGTCATAATTTTTATCCGCATCGTTATTCAGGGTTATCATACGATCATTTCATTAAATGCTCGAAACAATTTAAAGATTACGGTATGAGAACGGCTGCTTTTATTTCATCATTTGATGCAACATACGGACCTTGGCCAGTAACAGAAGGGTTATGTACATTAGAGCAGCATCGTGAATTACCGATGACAACACAGGCGAAGCATTTATTCGCGACGGAATTAATTGATGATGTTATTATTGCAAACGCATATGCGTCAGAAGAAGAATTACAAGCACTAGGTGCATTAAATAAAGAGAAACAAACATTTGATATAGAACTATATGATACAACGACAGAATTAGAAAGAATTATCGTATTAGACGAACCACATTTTTATCGCGGAGATGTATCTGAATATATGATTCGTTCTACACAAAGTCGTGTGAAATATAAAAAAGAAGAGTTTAAACCTCATAATACGCGTGAAATTAAGCGTGGAGATTTATTAATTGATAATGAACAATATGGCCAGTATAAAGGCGAATTACAAATTGCATTAAAAGATATGGTGAATACAGGAAAAACAAATGTAGTTGGTCGAATTATAGAAGAAGAAATTTTCTTATTAGATTATTTACAAGCATGGGATAAATTCGGGTTCACATTAAAGAAATAGAGAGAATATAAAGGGGAAAAACTACTGATTTCAGCAGCTTTTCCCCCTTTATATATAAAGAGCGAGAGGAAGAGCTATGACAAAGGTGCATCAGCGATTAATTTCTATTTTAGAGGAGTTTTTAGAAGAGAAATCGATGTTAAATCGAGCTTTTTTAGCGGGCCGTTTACATGTATCAACGAAGACGATTCAAAAGGATATAAAATTATTAAATGATATATTGGAAGAAAACGGAGCGAAAATCGAATCGCAAAGAGGGACTGGGTACGAATTAGAAATTATACAAACGAAGAAATTTGAAGAATTTTGTGTGAGTCTATTTCAAAAACAGACGGAAAAGATCCCAACTTCTTATGAAGAAAGAATAGCGTATATTCTGCAGCGTGTTTTAACGACAGAGGGATATGTGAAGCTTTCAGAATTAGCAGAAGAGATTTATGTGAGCAAATCAACGGTCAATTTAATTATGAAAGATGTTACAGATATATGTGGCCGCTATAAATTACAAATTGAGAAGAGACCGTATTATGGTATACGTATTGTTGGAGGGGAATTTAATATTCGTTCTTGTTTATCACAATATGGTTTACCGCGTTATGACCATACTCCGTTTCATGAGCAATTTGAGCAGACGGAGACATATTTATCGCTACCTCATATATCACTCATTCGTTCAATTATATTAAAGTATATTGAAGGCGGAACAATATATTTATCTGATATAGAAATTGATAATTTAGTCATTCATATTGCAATCGCATTAAAGCGTTGTCAAAGTCAACATTATATGAAAGAACTGCATGCGGAGCAATCAGAACTTATAATAAAGAAAGAATATACAATTGCGAAGCAGATTTTAGGAGATTTAGAGAAAGAGTTAAAATTTTTATTTCCAGAAGAAGAAGTATTATATGTGACGATGCATTTATTAAGTACTGCTGTTACAACGAGAGATCGCTATGAAAATGTAGAAGAGCTATTAGGAAAAGATATATATGCATTTATGCAACATATTCTTTTTAAAGTAGCGGAAGAACGGAATCTTATTTTTTATTATGATGAAGAATTATTATTTGGATTTGGTATTCATTTAAAAACGTTATTAAATCGTTTGAAGTATAAGTTAAATACGAGAAATCCTCTTTTGGCAGAAGTGAAAAAGAATTATCCATATGCTTTTGAAATTGCGGTTCTTGTTGGAGATATCATTGGTGAATATACGGGTGAATCGATCCCTGAAAGTGAAATTGGTTATATAGCAATTCACTTCGGCGGAGCGATGAGCCGTTTGCAGGAGCAGAATCAAAAGAAAAGATGCTTATTAGTTTGTGCGACTGGTCAAGGAAGTGCACAACTATTAAAATATAAAATTTTATCACAGTTCCGAGATAAATTAGAGATTGTAGGTATTACAGGCTATTATCAATTGAAAGTAGAAGATCTTTATAAAGAAAAAATAGATTGTATTATTAGTACGATTCATATACCGAGTGGCTTGCCTGTTCCAGTTATAAAAGTGAATTCAATATTTGATGATAAAGAGATTAAATCGATTGGTCAGCGGTTGTTTACGCATGTGAATAATAGTGTGCAGCAATATATTAAGGAAGATTTAATCTTTTTAAATCATAGTGCTTCTACGAAAGAGGATGTTATTCAGTTTTTATGTGAGAAAGCTGCTGAGAAACGCTATGTACCAGAAAACTTTTATGCTTCTGTTATGGAAAGAGAAAATACGTCTCCGACAGCGGTTGGGAATTCAGTTGCAATCCCGCATCCGATGCAGTTATTAAGTGAGGAAACTTTTTTGATGTTTTGCACACTTGAAAAGGCTGTTGATTGGGGAGATAAAAAAGTACAAGTAATTATTTTATTTAGTGTAAAGCGCAATAATAATGAAGATTTGCAAAGGCTTTATGATTTTTTATATGATATTATGTCTAGTCAAACTACGATAGAGAAACTTACTCAGACCGAGGTAATTGAAGATTTTCAAGAGATTTTATTATCATTTTGAAAAAGTATATAAAAACTTCCGTTACATAACGGAAGTTTTTTATGTTTAATTGTATGCGTTTTCATAATAAGATAAAAATATAGAAAACATATAGCTTGGGGGAATTTAAAATGGCTGATATGCAAACTCCATTTGCATTAATTTTACATGGTGGCAATGCGAGAAGTGCGGCGCTTGAAGCAATCGCTTTTGCAAGACAAGGAGATTTTGAGAATGCGGGTGAAAAGATGAAACTTGCTAGTGAGGAAATTTCAGCAGCGCATCGTATTCAAACGGATTTAATTCAAGAAGAGGCAAGAGGAAATCATGCAGAAATCAGTTTACTGTTAGTGCACGCACAAGACCATTTAATGAATGCAATTACAGTGAAAGAACTAGCTAAAGAATTTATTACTCTTCATAAACGCGTGGAAGAGAAAGTGACAGTATAAGATGTATATTTTATTATGTTGTGCAGCAGGTATGTCAACGAGTATGGTCGTAAGAAAAATGCAAGAAGAGGCAAAGAAACAGGGGAAGAATTATAAAATTAAGGCGGTTGATTCAGAACTTGTGAAACTTGAAATTAAGGAAGCTGATGTCGTTTTAATTGGTCCACAAGTGAAATATTTATTTCCAGCTGTAGAGTTTCTTGCAAACTCATACAACATACCAGTTGCAATTATAGACCAACGAGATTATGGCATGTGTGATGGTTTGAAAGTGCTTAGGCAAGCAGAACAATTAGTTTTAGCATAATTATATCTTTTTAAATATAAACATTATAATGTTATAAAGTTTATTTCATTCTTTTATAGTAGAGAGAAAGAGGAGGGCTATTGATGAATGGGTTTATGAATTTTATGGAACAAAAGATTATGCCAACAACGCAAAAGATTGCAGGACAACGACATTTATTGGCAATACGAAATGGGGTTATTTCTACATTACCGTTAACGATCGTCGGGTCATTTTTCGTTATCTTTTTAAATTTACCAATTGATGCATATATGGAATGGATTGCACCGTTTCGCCATATTTTAGATATTCCATTCCGATTTACAGTAGGACTAATGGCATTATACGCAGCGTTTGGTGTAGGAGCTTCGCTCGCGAACTTTTATCAGCTCAATCAATTAAGTGCAGGGCTACTATCTGTACTCGCCTTTTTACTAGCATCAGTTGAACCAATTCAAATTACGAAAGCTGTACCAGGTGTTATTGATGCAGGTCGATATATTTCAGTAGGAACATTAAGTGCAACGTCTTTATTCGGCGCAATTGTTACAGCATTAATTGCAGTAGAAATTTATCATTTTATGATTAAGCATAATATCTCAATAAAATTACCAGACAGTGTCCCACCAGCAGTTTCAAATTCGTTTGCAGCATTAATTCCAACATTAGTAGTTATTCTTTTATTCTGGGGCATTCGCTACGGTTTGAAATTCGATGTAAATACAACAATTACATACTTAATCGCACCATTAAAATCAGTACTAGTAGGAAATAACTTATTCGGTGGTTTATTAACAGTATTCTTAATCGTGTTCTTCTGGTCATTTGGTATACATGGACCGGCGATTTTAGGACCAATTATTCGTCCGATGTGGGATTCAGCAATTCTTGAAAATATGGAAGTGTTCACGGCTACAGGAAATGCACATCAGTTACCAAACTTATTTACAGAGCAATTCATTCAATGGTTCGTATGGATTGGCGGATCAGGCTCAACGTTAGCTTTAGTAATTATGTTTATGTTCTCTAAATCTAAGTTCCTAAAAGAGTTAGGTAGATTATCATTCGTACCAGGTTTATTCAATATTAACGAGCCAATTATTTTCGGAGCTCCGATTGTAATGAACCCAATCTTAATTATTCCGTTCGTTATTACACCGCTAGTGACAACGACAGTATCATATTTCGCAGTTGTTTCAGGTATGATTCCACTCATGATGGCGAAACTGCCATTTACGATGTTAGCACCAATTGCAGCGATTATTAGCACGGACTGGACAATTATGGCTGGTGTACTTGTACTTGTTAACTTTGCGATCTCATTCGTTATTTACTATCCATTCTTCAAAATGTATGAGAAACAACAATTAGCAGGAGAGGAGAAAACAGAATGCTCGGAGCAATTATCATCTTAATTACATTCGTGGTCGGACAGTGTATTGCCCATTATTCGAAATGGGTACAAAGTAAATCTTTATTAGTGTTACTACTAGTATCAGTTTTATTTATCGGTTGTTCAATGGGTGCATATGTAATGTTAGGTCTACACTCACCGTACGTAATTATTGTACCGACAATTTTATGTGCAACATGTTTATCTGCAAAATATAGATTTACGAGCATGGCATTAATACAACGTGTGAAGGAGATGCAAAAGCATGGAGCGTAAATTAGGAATTTCACTTTATCCAGAACATTCAACGAAAGAAAAAGATATGGCTTATATTTCCGCAGCGGCACGACACGGTTTTTCAAGAATATTTACTTGTTTGTTATCTGTGAATCGTCCGAAAGAAGAAATTGTAGCTGAATTTAAAGAGATTATCAATCACGCAAAAGATAACAATATGGAAGTTATTTTAGATGTAGCTCCGGCTGTTTTTGATCAGCTTGGTATTAGTTATAGCGATTTATCATTCTTCGCGGAGTTAGGTGCAGACGGTATTCGTTTAGATGTAGGCTTCGACGGGTTAACTGAAGCGAAAATGACGAATAATCCGTACGGTTTAAAAATTGAGTTAAATGTAAGTAACGATATTGCGTACTTAGAAAATATTCTTTCGCATCAAGCGAATAAATCAGCTTTAATTGGTTGCCATAATTTTTATCCGCAAAAATTCACTGGTCTTCCGTACGATTATTTCATTCGCTGCAGTGAACGCTTTAAAAAGCATGGTATTCGCAGTGCAGCCTTTATTACATCACATGTCGCAAACATCGGTCCATGGGATATTAACGATGGATTATGTACATTAGAAGAGCATCGTAATTTACCAATTGAAGTACAAGCGAAGCATTTATGGGCAACAGGGTTAATTGATGATGTCATTATCGGAAATGCTTATGCGAGTGAGGAAGAGTTAGAGAAACTAGGAAACTTAAATCGCTACATGTTACAGCTAAAAGTGCACTTTGTAGACGAAGCGATTGAAGTAGAGAAGAGAGCTACGCTGCAAGAATTACACGTAAGGCGCGGCGACATAACAGAGTATATGGTACGTTCTACAGAAGTGCGTAAAAAGTACAAAGACTATGACTTCCCAGTGCGCGAAAGTGTGCTACAGGAAAGAGGGCAAGTTGTAATTGGTAACAATTCATTTGGTAAGTATAAAGGTGAACTGCAAATCATTCTTAAAGAAATGCCGATAGATGAACGGAAAAATATTGTCGGTATAATTGCGGAAGAGGAGTTATTCTTACTAGATTACGTAGGGGCTTGGACACAGTTTACTTGTGTGGAATAGGGAAGATAGGGGGCGGTCCAAATTTTGGAACGCCTTTTTAATATTAAAGTACTTTTAACGTCAAAATTTGTCGGTAAATCGATATCTCTTGTCGAATCGTTGATATATTGTAAGTTATGATAGATATATTCGAAAAATCGTTGATATATTGTAGGTTACGATAGATATATTTGAAAAATCGTTGATATAATTTCATTTACTATGTCATTTTTCAGTAGTTTAATAGAGTAAAAAAAAGAGCCAGCCTCAACGATGAGACTGACTCTTTTTTTTAACTAGTTTAATACTTTAACTGTAACTGTTTTACGTCCCCAGCTACTTGATGTGCCTTTATCTGGCATTAAAACGTCGATTTTATTACCTTTAATAGCTCCACCAGTATCACCAGCGATTGCTACTCCGTAACCTTCAACCCATACTTTTGAACCTAATGGAATGACACTTGGATCAACTGCAATTAGTTTCATGTTTGGATTAGCTGTTAAGTTGTGGCCTAAAGCTGATTTTACTTGGTCGCCTGCTTTATAACCATTTTCAAGTGGATCTGCTGTATAAGCTGTTGCTACAACACGTAACTCACGAGAAGATGATGGTGCACTTGTTTCAGTTTCTTTTGCAACAGGTTGTTGTGTAGCTGGTTTTTGAGCTTTAGCTGCTTCTTGAGCCTTAGCCGCTTGAGCTTCAGCATCTTCTTGAGCTTTAGCCGCTTCACGAGCTTTAGCTGCTTCTTGAGCTTTAGCCGCTGCTTGAGCTTCAGCATCTGCTTGAGCTTTAGCTGCTTCACGAGCTTTAGCCGCCTCTTGAGCTTTAGCTTCTGCTTGAGCTTCAGCATCTGCCTGAGCTTTAGCTGCTTCTTGAGCCTTAGCTGCTTCACGAGCTTTAGCCGCTTCTTGAGCTTTAACTTCTGCTTGAGCTTCAGCTGCTTCGCGAGCTTTAGTTGCTTCCACTGCTTTAGCTTTTGCTTGAGTTTCAGCTACTTCCTGAGCTTTAACAGCTTCACGAACTTTAGCTGTATCTTGAACTGTAGTTGTTTTTTCAGCTTTAACTACTGGTTGAACTTTAACTGGTGCTTTACCTGTTAAGTAAGGAACATGAACATAAGCTGTTTTTCCGTTATATTCAAATTGAATCCAATCATTTTGTACTTGGTGTGTTGTTTCGATTACATCATCTTTTTTCAACTTACCAAGAATCTCTGAATCTGTGTTTGCACTAGCACGTACATTTAATACGTTTGCTGTTACGTAGTAAGTGTCTTTTGTATAGTCAGCGCTTATGAAAGCTTCTTTACCGCTATTCAATTGAACTTTTGACCAACCATTTTCTGTATGTAAAACATTTACTTTATATCCATCTAATAATTTTCCTACAACTTTTGATTCAGTAGTTGGGTTTTCTCGTACGTTTAGTACGTCAGTCGTTACGATCGTTTCTGCTTTAGCAGATGTTGTGAAAATCCCAAGACCAAAAACCGCTGCTGTTGCTATACCCATAAATTTTTTCATAATAGCCTCCATTGCATTTGTTTTCGTTGACCTCATTATAGCAACCATTATTTTCTTATTTGCGAAAAACATAAAATTACAAAGCTTTCGTAACGGGGCATTAATATTCCGTAACAATTCCATAAATATCCTGATAGCGCTTCCTTGTTGTTTTTTGGCGTATTAGGGCATGTAAAACACAAAATGAGTAGCATTTCAATTACCGTAACATTAATAATGTTACGGTAATATTTCTTGTGGATATCTATAGTGTTACAAAAACAGCGTATTTTACTGTCTGAATGAAAAGATAGTTATGGAATGATAACCTTTTTAGATGTAAAAAGATATAAATGAGGTGAAATTTAATGAAATATCGATATAATTGTTACAAAATCAGTCGAAGCATGGAAAAAATTACGCCTTGATTTTCGTCTGTTACATAGTATTTTTGCAATAATAGGATTAGATAATAGCCTTAGTACCTATAAATAATGAAGAGTATTAGAGTGATAGTTGTAACGTGAAATATATATAATAGAAGAAACTCGATTTAATAGGTAAATAAAAAACGCAGGAGTGTAAACTCCTACGTTTTTGTTTATTCATATCGTAAACATTCAATTGGATCAAGTTTTGCAGCTTTGTTGGCTGGTAGTAGTCCGAATGCAATACCGATTAGCATTGAAATACCTACGGCAAGAAGTCCAAGTTCTTTTGAGACAACGAGTGGCCATCCAGCAAAGATTGAGACGATCCAAGCGAAGAAAATACCAAGCATGAATCCGATGAAACCACCAAGTCCTGTTAAAATACAAGATTCGATTAAGAATTGTGTTAATACTTTACCACGTGTTGCACCAAGTGCTTTACGAATACCAATCTCACGTGTACGTTCTGTTACAGATACGAGCATGATGTTCATTACACCGATACCACCAACAAGTAAGGAGATAGCAGCAATACCACCGAATACCATTTTCATCATACCGATTGATTCGTCTAGTTGTTTCGTAAATTCACCTAAATCTTGTGCTTCGAATTTGTGCTCAAATTTAGGAGCTTTCATTTCGTTTAAGACAGAAACAGCTTGTTTTTCTACACTTTTACGTTCTGTCGGAGAGGTCATTGTTAATCTTACAGAGTCATACTCATTTACTCCTGAAATGACAGGCGCGTTTTCAAGTGACGTATAACCTTCAGGCATAGGCATTCCGAAGTCGTTTTTCGTTTCGTATACACCGACTATTTTATAAGGCTTTCCTTTTATATCTGTGTATTGGTTTGATTCCCAACCACTAAATAATTTGTTGAAAGCTTCTTCATTTAATATAACAGCAGGGATTGCTTGGTTTAGTTCACTGTCATTTAATTCACGACCGTGAACTAATTTTATTTTCGAATCTTTCATAAAGGCGCCTGTTCCACCTTTTAAATCAAGATTTACATCTTTTGAACCAGCAGATGCTTTTACTTTCATACTTACGTCTGGATATACATCTTTAACGCCTGGTACAGTTTGCAGACGGTTTAGCATATCAGGTGTGATTTTGGCACTATCTGTTCCGTAATCAGGGTTGTTGTAGTAAATCGTTACTTCATTATCTTTTCCTTGGCCTAATTCTTTTTTAAACTTTGCGTTTGTACCATCACCCATTGAGATGATAGTAATAATGGCACTAATACCGATAATAATACCTAACATTGTTAAGATAGAACGCATCTTATGAGCAAAGATAGAGGAAAGGGCCATGCGTATATTTTCACTCGTATTCAAAATTAACCTCTCCAATCTTGGACGATATTTCCGTCACGAATTACAATTTGACGTGCTGCAGCTTCCCCGATTTCACGATCATGGGTAATCATAATAATTGTTGAGCCTTGTTTATTTAATTCGTAAAAGAGGTCCATAATTTGTGTGCTTGTTTTCGTATCAAGTGCTCCCGTCGGTTCATCGGCTAAAATGAATTTTGGGTTATTTACGATTGCACGTGCAACAGCGACACGCTGCTTTTGCCCACCGGACAATTCGTTCGGTAAGTGAGTAGCGCGATCAGCTAAGCCTACTTTTGTTAAAGCAGCTAACGAGCGCTCACGTCTTTCTTTTTTATCGACTCCAGCGTAAATAAGAGGTAGCTCTACATTTTGAAGTGCTGTAAGTCTAGGTAATAACATGAAGTTTTGGAATACGAATCCGATTTCTTTATTACGTACGTGTGCAAGTTCTGTTTCAGACATGTTTGAAATGTTTTGACCAGCTAGTTCGTACGTACCTGTCGTCGGTTTATCTAAGCAACCGATAATGTTCATTAATGTTGATTTACCAGAACCAGAAGGTCCCATAATCGAAGTGAATTCTCCTTGGTTCAGTGTTACATCAATTCCGTGTAATATTTGAACGGACTCTGCACCATTTTGGAAGGATTTCGTGATGCCTTTTAAGTTAATCACTGGGCGACAACCTCCATACCATCTTTTAAGTCTTTTTCAGGCTTAGAGATAATTTCCTCTCCTTTTTTCACTCCAGAAACTTTTGCTTCGCTATCAGTCTCGAATTCAACAGTAACTGCTTGTTCTTTCGCTTTACCGTCTTTTACAACGAAGACAACATTTTTGTCACCTTTTTTCACGATACTGCTTTTCGGAACAATTGTACCAGTTGCTTCGCCAGATTTACTTGTTACGTAAACGTGGAATCCGTTTTGTAATTCGTCACTATTATCTAATGTGACAGTGAATTGATAGTTAGAAACAGTTTTATTTTCATCCATGCTCTTTAATGGTGTAGAACCGATTTCTGTTACTTTTCCTGCCCAAGTCTTACCAGCGACAGTTTTTGATGAAACAGTTACTTCTTGCCCAACTTTCATACTAGCAAGCTCATATTCAGAAAGTTGACCTTTTACTTTAAATTGACCAGCGTGACGAAGAGTAACTCCGCTCATACCTGTTTTTTCGTCAGCGGTTTTCACGATATCATCAATTACGCCATCAGCAGGACTTGTTACAGAAAGAGTGTTTACTTTCTCTTTTGCTGTTTTAATCATTTCATCAGCTTTTTCAACTTCAAACTTTTTCATTTCAAGTTGTGATTCTAATTGCCCAACTTCAGCTTCTGATGCTTTTAATGCTTCAGCAGGAAGGCCTGAATTTTTATCTTTTTGTAATTTTTGTTTCGCCGCATCAATTTGTTTTTGGAACAACGTTACTTCTTTTTGTGCGATTTTCTTTTGCATTTCTGCTTCTGTTACCCCTTGTTTAGCAGTCGGGTCATTGTATTTAAATAGAAGCTGACCTTTTTTCACTTCATCGCCTTTTTTTACAGCTAATTCATATGTTCCTTTTGTTGGATCGAATGAAATAGTTTCAATTCCATTTGGAATAACTTCGCCACCAAATTTTTGCGCGTTTTGGATTTGTTTTTCGGTTACTTTATATCCGCTATATGCCATTGCTACATCTGAACCGCCCCCAGCAAATGCAAAGTATGATCCAGCTGCAATTCCGATTGCTACTACACTAGTAATTAACACTTTATTTTTCTTTTTCATCTATTTATCACCTTTTCGTTCGTTTTAGTATCTACATTAAGTATAGAAGAGGTGAAGAATCTGACAAATCGTTTTAGCTTACAATAACCTTACAGTTTTGTAAGGTATGAATATGTAAATGTAAGGTAGAGGTTGTCCTAGTGTAAGCAAATGAATTGACTCGTCGTTTCTTTCTTACAATAATATTGTATGGAGGAAAGGAGGAAGGAAGATGGAAGCTTATTTTAGCGCACACCCATTAAAACCATTTATTCCATACTCAAGGCAACATGCCCTTATATTATTTATTATGTTGGTGGGGATATTTTTTCTGTATCAATACCAAGATGTATTACGTCAAAGTGAGTGGAATATAACGGTTCGATATGCAATTGCATTTTTATTTATAGGTAGTGAAATTGGGCTTCATATGTGGGAGTGGAAAGCGGGGATTTTTGAGCTAGCTACTTCATTACCGTTTGAATTATGTACGATTAGTTTATTATTAGCGTCGATTATGATCGTAACGAAAAGTTACCGCATATATGAGATTGTATTTTTCACGGGAATTATTGGTGCATCACAAGCTATTTTAACGCCAAACTTGCAGTATGCTTTTCCGCATTTTCGTTTCATTGAATATTTTATCGCGCATATATTGCTCATTTGGGCACCACTCTTTATGACTTGGGTGGAAGGATATCGTCCGACAGTACAATCTATTAAACGCACAATGATATTTTTAAACATATTGATTCCAATTGTTTCGTTTGTAAATTACAAAACAGGTGGTAATTATATGTTTTTAGCTCATAAGCCAGAAACAGCTTCATTACTTGATATGTTAGGGCCGCATCCTTACTATATTATTTCATTAGAAATAGCTGCGCTTATTGGATGTTTGGTTTTGTATATGCCGTTTGCGAAAAGAGAAAGGCATGCGCATAAGGAATCACTAGGATCATAGCCTAGTGATTTTTTGTTCTTAAAATATTTACAATTCAGAAAATTAAGAATAAAATTAAGGGGTAAATTATAGAGAGAGAAGGGCGAAAATGGTCAAAAAGGTATTTTTGAATGGAATGGAAGTGACGATTCAATTTCTTATTTCGATTTTGGGGATTATTATTTTAGGGGCTTTGCCGAAATTATTTTATGGATTTAAGGTGGATGTATCAAAGTACATACAGAGTTTAAAAGAAGTGTTTGTGAACTTAATGGATATTTCCAATTTGCAATATGTGAGAGGTAAATTCTTATTTCCACAGTTGTTCGTCCATTATAAAGAAACGATTATTATTTTTTTGGCTGCTTTTTTCATTTCATTATTTGTAGCATTTTGTATCGTTTATGTAATTATGAGTAGTTCACCGCGTATACAACATCGAATTAAATCATTTCTTATCTTCCTAGAATCCATTCCAGATATTCTTCTTATTTTAGTATCACAAATTTTAGTTGTATGGTTTTTTAAACAAACAGGTTTTTTACCTTTTCAAATTGCTTCAATTGGAGGCGAGTCGATTAGAGGATTGCCGATACTTTGTTTGAGCATCCCGACTACGATTATGTTTGTAAAAATGGTAGTGCTTCGTTTTGAAAATGAATTAGAAAAAGATTATGTACTATTTGCTAAGGCGAAAGGTTTGGGGCGTTTTCATATTTTAAATCGTCATATTTTACGAAATGTGTTGCTTAGTACACTTTTCTTTGCGAAAACGAATATCTTTTTTATGTTATCTAATTTATATATTATAGAATGGATTTTTAATACGGGTGGTATTTTCATGTTTTTAAAATCGTACGAAGGTATTAGGGTGGAGGTTTTCATCGTTAGTGTACTGCTTATTTATATTCCGATTTTTATTTTATTTAAATTGTTTCATTATCTCATTCCGGCTGCGATGAAGGAGAGATTATAATATGTGGACGTATATAAAACGTGATAAAAGATTTTGGATAAGCATTGGGTTTCTTCTCATATTAGTTCTTTTGAGCATCGGAAATACGTTATGGAATGATGGACACATTAGGCAAGTTACATTGCAATATGATGCGGATGAAAATCCACAAGTGCCACCGTTTTCACCTTCATTCCAATTTTTACTCGGGACAGATCGGAAAGGATACGACCTTTTACATTTAGTTATTGAAGGCGCGAAGTGGACGATTGGTATATCTATTTTAATTGCGGCACTTAGAATGGTAATAGGTGTGTTCTTTGGTGTTGTACTTGGAACATATGTAAGAAGAGGTTTTTCAAAGATTGAGGCTTTTTTTGATAGTTTCACAGTTATTCCAACAGTTATGATTGCGTATTTTTTTCTTCAATTTGCAAATCTATTTGGAAGCGGGGAGGAAACAACAAGCTTTTTTGAAAGGGCTTCGTTTCAAGTTGTATTACTTGTAATGCTTGTGATGCCAGTTATTGCACTGTATGTCGCGAAGGAAGTTCGTAAATTACAAACGGAAGAATTTGTTGATGCTGCGCGCATATTAGGCGGATCGAGGAGACGTATTGTTATAAAACATCTTTTTCCGCATCTCTATATGACTTTTATACTCGTATTTCTTCAACAGTTTACGCAGACTCTTACTATTTTACTGCACTTAGGATTACTAGAAATATTCTTTGGTGGAACGGTTAATTTTTTAGGGCCGATAGAAGAAATAGAATCTTATACACATGAATGGTCAGGCTTAATTGGAGTCTATTTTAGATCATTAACAGTGCATCCATGGATTCCTCTCGTCCCAATTACATTTTTCGGGCTTACTATTTTTTCAGGAAATATGATTGTGAAAAGTATAGAAGAGGCGATGTTGAAAGTAAGATTAGGAGGAGAGCTAAAGAAGGATGTTGTAGAAGAGGAACAATCTGTTGTGCAGTCGAAAGAAGAGTTATTTACTTTTAAGCATACGATGTGAAAATAAACAGAAGCAAGCATGGATTTCATGCTTGCTTCTGTTCTTTATTTTGTAGAAACTTCACCTGCAGCTTCTGTTTGCGGAATAAAGTATCCAATTATACCACCGATTATTGCTGGAATGATCCAGCCAATTCCTAAGTTATAAAAAGGAATAGTGTGTACGATATTAGCGATAAAACCTGGTATCATTTCCACATTATCAAGTGCATGAATACAGCTAATAATAAATGCTGCGATCATCGCTCCGATGTAGACAGAAGGTTTACGTTTCGTATATTTGTCGATAAATGATACGAAAACTAAAATGATTGTAATTGGGTACAAAATAATTAATACAGGTAGTGTGATTTTAATTAATAAGCTTAATCCTAAGTTTGAAATAACGAAACTAAAGATACAAACGTATAGCACAAGCTTTTTGTATGAAACATTTGTTAGTACTGTTGTGAAGTAATTTGCAAATGCACTTACAACACCAATTGCCGTCGTTAAACAAGCGAAGATAATGGCGATACTTAATAAAATATTACCGCTTGTCCCAAAGAATTGATACATAACAGTAGCTAATAGTTGACCACCGTTTTCGAATTGCCCTAAGTTTCCGTTTGAAGCTCCAATATAACCGAGTAAGAAGTAAACAATTGTTAAGAATAGAGCAGCGATACTTCCGCAAATGATTGTATATTTCGCGATAGATTTCTTCTCTTGTATACCGTTTTGCCGAATTGCATTTACAACAATTGTTGATAGTACGAGAGCGCCAATTGCATCTAACGTTAAAAATCCTTCGAGAAATCCTTTGAAAAACGGGATGTTTTTATAGTCACCGATAGGCTCTGCAAATGTTCCTGGTGAAAGAATCGCTTTTGTTGCCATAATTGCAATAATTACAAGTAAAATTGGCGTTAATATTTTACCGATATGATCTACTAGCTTGGATGGATTTAATGATAAGAAGTAAACGACTGTAAAGAAAATCGCACTAAAAACTAACATAGAATACCATTGATCCGGGAAAAGTGGTGCAATCCCGATTTCATAAGATACAGATCCAGTTCGTGGAATAACAAATAGTGGGCCGATTGAAAGATAAATAATGATAGCGAATACTGCTGCGAATTTTGGATGAACACGGCTCGCTAAAGTGTTAAAACTACCACCAGCAAGGGCAACAGCAACGATAGCAAGTAAAGATAAACCGACGTCTGTAATAATAAATCCTGTAATAGAAACCCACATATTTTCTCCGGAAGAAAGACCGAGAAGGGGCGGGAAAATCATATTACCAGCACCGAAGAAAACTGCGAATAGTAATAAACTAATCGAAAGTATTTGCGCTGGTTTTAAAGTTGTACGCATATAAAGAAAATCCTCCTAATGAGTATTTTTGTCGAAAATTCAAATAATTTGTCGAGTAACTGTTATTATTTTAAAGGTCTGATGACTAGAAAGCAATAGGGAATTTTGAAAAAATTAAAAAATAATGCATTAAATCGAATAAATATACTATTTATATGTTTAATAGGAAGGATTTAACTTTTAACATAAAAAAACACATATCGCTAGGATACGTGTATTAAAAATATATTTTTCTATCGCGTTCTTCTTTTAAAATTTCAACCGCTTCTCGGAAACGTTGTGAATGGACAATTTCTCGTTCGCGTAAAAAGCGTAAACTGTCATTTATATCGGGATCGTCAGATTGGTTAATAAGCCATTGATATGTGGCACGCGCTTTTTCTTCAGCAGCAATATCTTCGTATAGGTCGGCAATTGGATCACCTTTAGCTTGTATATAGGTTGCAGTAAATGGAACACCAGCTGCGTTATGGTAATGAAGTGCGCTGTCATGGTCAACGTAATGAGGGTCGAGACCAGCTGCCTTCATCTGTTCAGGAGTCGCATCTTTTGTCAGCTTATAAACCATCGTAGCAATCATTTCAAGATGTGCAAATTCTTCTGTACCAATATCGGTAAGGAGGCCAATGACTTTATCGGGAATTGTATAACGCTGATTTAAGTAACGTAGTGCAGCAGCTAATTCTCCATCTGCACCACCGTATTGCTCAATTAATAATTTTGCAAGTGCTGGATTACAAGTTCCCACTTTAACTGGGTATTGTAATTTCTTTTCATAAATCCACATAGTTTCTCTCCTTTATATTTGCCATGGCCAAGGACCTTTGCTCCATTCCCAAGGGGCATTAGAATAGCTGTTTCCAAACTGTTGGAGTGGTCCGTATTTTTCTTCCATCTTTTGTTTTAATACTCTCCGCTTATAGGAAAAGTCATTAAATTGATTAATCGCGGCGGTGTCATCTGGATGTGTATCTAAATAAAGAGTGAGTTCAACTAGTACAAAGTCTAATTCTTGAAGCTCCAGTAAAAGCTGATAGTATTCTTCTGGTAGCGATTGATTCACGTCAGTAGTCACCGCCCTTTTTTATAAGGATTTTCATAATAGTCATAAAAAACAGGCCATAAAGTCCCTTTTTGTAGTGCTTCTTTTGGTGTGAATTGAGGCAAGTTTGGCGGTTGAAAGCCTAAAAATAAATTAGGAGGAGTAGAATAATATTTTTTTCCGATAGGAGGACAAGGATCGAGAGGACTATGATAGGGTACGAATGATCTCATATATTTATTCATGAATAAACCTCCTTACATGTTCATTACTACGTATTGTATTCAGACATAATGAGCATTTATGACACATATAAAAAAGTAATAAGTACAGGGGGAATGAATGTGGAGAATGTAAAGAATTTAATCGTGTTAGAAGTAAAGAACTTAAAGGAAACTCTGTATTTTTATGAAGGGATTTTAGGAATCAAGCCTAGTTTAGAAAGACCCCAATTAGATGTAACAGGGGTTTGGTATGATACTGATTCAACGAGAATTAGTTTTGTAATGAATCGTATGTTAGGGGGACGAGAGAAGAGTTTTACGAATTCATGCGCTGGTTTAACATTTTCAATTTCTAACATAGAGAATTTAAAGAAGAGGTTAGTGTTTTATAAAATTGCATATACAGAAAACAAAAGTGAGAAGAGTATTGTAGTACAAGACCCAGATGGATATAAACTTCAAGTGATAGAGAAGGATGAATAAACGGAGGCGATTTAGTGGAGAGGAATTATGAAGAAAGTGCGTTGTTTGAGCATCAATTTTGGCTAAGGGTGCTTACTGATCATTCGCAATTTTTACTTGATGCATTAGCTCCGAAGGAAAAAGAAGATATAAAGAAGGCCACATATTTTCTTGAAACATTTACGAATCTTTTAAATAAAGTTCATAATGTGAATCTCATTGCATTTTCAAAAGAGGCAGAACGAGCCGCAAAGGAAATACGAACGTTTAAATTAAGTATTATACAGAAACAACTCGAGGGAAAAATCACTATTCATTTTACGCCAACTTTCATCAATCATATGGTAAACGAAGTAGAAGAATATATAACGGTGTTAGAATTTTTAAAGAAAGGAGAAGTTCCGCCTGTTTTTCATGAATTACATTACCATCTCGTTTGGTTAACGGATGCGGCTGGTCATGCAGGCTCTATTTCTGGTGGATTAGATCTTGTTGAAAAAAGATTAAAAGAGAAAAGCGAAGATTTTACGAAGCACTTTGAACAATTTTACTTAAAGGCAGTTGAAATGACGGGGTATTTACGGACAGAGCTTCATCATTTTCCTGCATTAAAGAAGTTTACAAAAGATGTTTCACTTGAGTTAAAATTATTTTCGCATTTTCTCCATGAGGTTGAAGAGATGGAGTTATCGAATGAAATATTAAGTGCATTATCTGCTAGAATGGCAGATCATATGGCAAGAGAAGAATGTTATTACTTATTAAAACTAGCTCAATCGTCTGGACTTGAAATGCCAAAATGTAATCCGCTTTAAAGAAAAAAGAGGTCAATTTTATTTGGCCTCTTTTTCTGTTTTATTGTCTCTTATTATTTTTGCTTGTTCAATACTTGCCTGTAATGTCTCCATAATATTGATGATGTTCGGAGCTGGAGAGATTGTTTCGGTTTTTTCCTGTTGTTCAATTTTATTTTCGATTAATTCGGTAAGGGCTTCTTTATACTCATCTGTATACATCTCTTGTTCAAAAGGATTTGTAAGATGGTGGATTAAATTGATTGCTGCTGTGAGTTCTTGTTTTTGAATCGGATAATTTTCGTTACTTGGTAAGTTAGGTGTATTTGTTATATCGCGAATTTCATTAGGGTAGTGAATAGTTTGTAATATAAGCCCATCTTCAAAGTTACGGATAATAGCTAAATGTTGTTTTTTTCTAATGGAAATATGGATAAGACCAAGTTTATTCGTACGTTCAAGAGCTTCTTTTAATAATAAATACGATTTTTCATGTCCTGAGGTAGGGCCTATAAAATAAGAACGATCGTAGAGAACAGAATCAATTTCGTTATTTTGGACAAAAGATATAATACGAATAGATCTTGGTTCGTGAGCTTTTTGCAACTCAGCTAATTCTTTTTCATCCATAATAATGTACTTATGAGGTGCGTATTCATAGGCTTTTACAATATCTTTATCATCAATTTCTTCATCCGTACAATCAGGAGCAAATTTTTTATATTTAATAGGTGTTAAGCATTCTTTATGAAGACTTAAAAATTTTATATCGTTTTCTTCTACGGCACTGTATAGTTTGATTCCTATATTTAATAGTCCAAGTGAAAGGGCACCTTTCCATACGGTATGCAAATGAAGCCTCTCCTTTCATTCAAAAATGATTATGTATATTATGAGATAGTAAGAAATTTCCTATACGTTTTTTGTTTTTACGGAATGTTAAGCAGGAGGATGTGGGATATAAAATATATTGACAAGCCCTCCAAAATATTTTAATGTGATTGTATAAAATTGTGTATATAAAGGGGAGTAACTTATTACAGTAAAGTCGTCATTACAGGGAGAAACCCTCGGCTTTATTGGCAACGTTTCGTTGTTAGTGAGACCTTTACCAGCAATGGTAAAGGCCCCTTATTGTCTTTTTTAGGACCCTTACCATGTTTGGTAGGGTCCTTTTTGTATACAAAGAGAGGAGATATAAAAATGAAAAAACTTATTAGTAGATTAAGAGTTGTATTTCATGTTCGCCGATTTGTTCCATTCCTATTTGACTTTTTCACTTCAAAAGAGGTTTCAATAAAGAAGAAAATTTTATCTATTGCGTTTTTAGTTGGTTATGTTGCGATGCCGCTCGATTTAATTCCAGACTTCCTGCCGTTTATCGGTATTTTAGATGATATTGGAATTGTGTTATTTATTTTGAACCGAATTGTAAAAATGGCGCCAATTCAATTACAAGAAAAGCATAACGTAAACGTAGGATAGGAGTTAAAAATATGGAGCAAATTATTTTAGATATAATCGAGTTTTTAAAGCAGTTTTCTTATTTTGGAGTTGTGTTAGCATTAACGTTTGAATTTATTCCAGCAGAAGTAGTTTTGCCCATGGTTGGTTATTGGGTGTACGAGGGAGATATGAATTTTTGGCTTGCTGTACTAGCTGGAACCCTGGGCGGAACGACAGGACCTTTAACTTTATATGCACTCGGTTATTACGGCGGTCGTCCTCTATTAATAAAATACGGGAAATACTTCTTCATTAAAGAAGAACAAATTCAAAAAGCAGATGATTTCTTTGAGAAATATGGACCGGTTGTAGCATTTGTTGGACGCTTTGTGCCAGGGGTTCGAACGCTTATTTCTGTTCCGTGTGGTATGGCGAAAATGAACATATGGAAATTTAGTATATATACATTTGTAGCAATGTTCCCGTTAACGACTTTGTATGTTTATTTTGGAATGAAATTAGGTCCGCATTGGGAAAAGGCAGCGGACGTTGTTGGACAATATATGTTACCAATATTAGGAGGCGTTATTCTTATCGTTGCTAGTATCTTTGTCTATAAATATATGAAGAAAAGAAATAAAACGGAATCTATTTAGTCATTTGAATATTTTTTGAAAATAGATGAATAGTACAGGCAAAAGACTCTGAGGGACATACACATATAGGGAATATAAAAGAGAGAGGGGAAACAACTATGTCTTGTGAGTGCTCAGGGTCAGCATTAACTTGTTGTCCAGATAAAAATTATGTACAAGATAAAGTGTGTAGTCCGTGGTCTGCTACTGTAGTTGCAACAGCAATTGATAATGTTCTCTATACAAATAATATTAACCAAAACGTAGTTGGTACTGGTTTTGTTAAATATGATGTTGGACCAGGCCCAATTACTGTAGAAGCACTTGATTCTGCTGGGGGTACAATTGATACACAAACATTAAACCCAGGAACGAGTATTGCTTTTACGTATCGTCGCTTTGATAGTATACAAGTTGTGTTACCTGCAACACCTGCTGGAACGTATCAGGGAGAATTTTGTATTACAACACGTTATCCACTTTCATAGCAGAATAGGAGAGGATCGAAATGGGAATGAGAAGTTCCAGTTTGTCTTGTTGTTCTAATAAAACACTTGTGCAAGACCAAGTATGTACAGACTGGTCTATTACAGGTGCTGGTACTCAAATTGTATATACAAATAATATCACGCAAGAAGTATATGGTTCAGGTTACGTGAAATATGATGTAGGAGCCAACCCGATTACAGTTGATTTTTTAGTAGGTGCAACAGTAGTTGATACAATTACTGTACAACCACAAAGCAGTGGTACTTTCACTGTCCGATATTTTACTACTGTCCGAATTACTACGACAGGAACGACTGTTAATCAAGGAGAGTTTTGTATTACAGTACGTTATCCAATCTCATAAAAAGCATACCATGAACGGTATGCTTTTTATATTAAGGAAATAATGAAATTGGTATTCTATAAGCAACATGTAAATTCGCAACAGTACTTGCCTTCTAAATATAGTGAAGGATTACTTGTTATATTGATAATACTGACCGAGTGTAAGTCTTTTCCTGTGTACGATATTGTATTACCAGGAAACACAGTGAAAATATTGGTTACTGTTCCAACGATTTGAATTGTAATTGTTTCGGTGCTGCTAGTACTATTGTAAACCGAGACAGTACCTGATATAAGTAATATCCCATCACTTTGCCATAGTATCATTGATTGTGATGCATCTTTGGCAGATGGGATGGTGTTATTAGTTATGAGGAAATTCCCTGCAAATTCATTTGTTACTCGCTCGCAATTTGGATTTGGAGGAGGGGGCGGTGGACAAGGGTCTGGACAAATAATAGATAAAGGAGCGAAACAACCGATATTTTTTTTATTCTTCAATACAACCCCTCCTTTTAAGTTGTCTTTTACTACTATTAAATGTAAAAGCATGGCCGATGTGTTAAAAAAAGAAGGAAATATTAAAAATTAAGATTGTCTAATAGGCTTAAACCTTAACTTATCATTAGCGTTATAGAAAAGATTATATGTGAATAGTCATAGGAAAAGAATGATCAGACTCTTTTAGACAAAAGGTGGTTGTATACAATAGTACGAGGAATGTTGGACTTAATTTCTAATTAACTGTATATTTACAAAAATCTAATAAAGTTCATTTGTTATTTAAACGACATTAACATGTATTAGATAAAATAGCCCTTGTAATGAATCAATTATTATGAGGAGGATTCACGTGGACAGAAATGCTTTAAGAAAAGTAAAAGGCCTTATTGGATTATTAATGGTTTTTGTATTAGCGTTCGTATCATTTCCGTGGAGTACATCAGTCAAGGCGGAAGAGAAAAAGCAAGAAAAGGCATCAAGTGAGAAGAAGATAGTTTTTCCAGTTGTAAGTGATGTGCATATTAAAAATAGTGGAACAGATGATACGTTTCGCTGGAAAAGAGCGATCGAACAGTTTAATACATTAGCACCGAAGCAAGATGCATTTGTTATTGTAGGTGATTTCACGGATACAGGATCGGTGCAGCAATATGATCGTTTCATGCAAGTGTACAATGAAAATGCAAATAAAGATGCTGTGCGAATGAATTCTCTTGGTAACCATGATTATTGGAACGGTTTATCTGTAGAAGGTGCGCAGAAGCGTTTCTTAGAAAAAACAGGTATGGAATCAATTTATTATCATAAAGTGGTAAAAGGTTATCACTTCCTTGTTATGTCTCCAGAGAATGGAACAACTCATGGCTATTATTCGGACAAGCAAATTAATTGGTTAAAAGAAGAAATGGCAAAAGCGCAAAAAGATGATCCAGAAAAACCGATTTTTGTATTTTTACATCAACATATTAAAGATACAGTGTACGGTAGTCATGAATGGGGAACACAAGATAGCGCAAAAATTAATGCAGTATTAAAGGAATATCCACAAGTTATTACGTTTTCAGGTCATTCGCATTATCCGTTAGACGATCCAAGATCGATTCATCAAAAAGACTTTACATCAGTTGGTACATCTTCAGTAAGTTATATGGAAGTTGAAGGTGGTAAAGTACAAGGGAATATCCCGCCAGGAGCTAGTACGTTAAGCCAAGGTTTATTAGTAGAAGTAGATGATAAAGAAGTAACGATTAATCGTCGTGATTTCCATACGAATTCTTGGACAGGCGAGCCTTGGAAAATTAAATTACCAGCAAAGAAAGAAACATTTACACATGTAGAAGATCGTGATAAAGAAAAGCCTTACTTTGCTAAGGATGCAAAGCTTGCTGTATCAAATGTAACAGAAAATGCGGCAACAGTAACATTCCCGCAAGCATTGGACAACCTTCTTGTTCACTCTTACCGTGTACAGGCTAGAGATAAGCAAACGGGTGAAATAAAAAATAAATTGTTAGCATTCTCAGAGTTTTATCGTGATCCAGTGCCAAAAGATCTTACGTTTACGCTTGCAGGGTTAGATGGCGGGAAAACATATACACTTGAAGTCGTTGCGATTGATTCATTTGGCAATGAAACCGCGCAGCCGTTAACTGTGGAAATTACTACGAAAAAAGATAATATTGACCCGAATGTGAAAGTACCAAAAGCTGATGTTTTCGATGTAAACTTTGCAGATGGTACATTTAAAGACAATTCACCATTTGGTACAAAAGGTGATGTGAAGGGCAATGTGACTATTGAATATGATAAAGCATTGAAAAAGAATGTTATGAAGTTAAACGGACAATCTAATACATTTGGATACCTTCCATTTTCAGCAGCACAAAAAGAGAAAGTAGCAAATACATTTACGCTAGAAACGGTATTTTCAATGAATCAAATCCGTGGTCAAGGTATTTTGCAAAATACAGAGAGCGGCGGAATTGGATTTGAGTCTACAGGAAGTGGATATGTTGAATTATGGGCTCAAATTGGCGGCAGCTATAAACGTGTTGGAGTTCAATTAGAAGCGAACAAAACGTATCACTTAACAGGAACGTATAACGGAAGTGAAGTGGCAATTTACGTAGATGGTAAAAAAGTAAATAGCCAGCCAGCTACTGGGAAAGTGTATCATCCAAACGTACCATTTGCATTTGGAGCGGATCCTGATAGTAACGGAAATGGTGGTATTCCGTTAAATGGACAAATTGCGCTTGCGAAATTATATAGTAAAGCGTTAAGTTCTTCAGAAGTATTAGCAGCGTACAATGAGTTCTCTAACCGTACGAAGTTAGAGCAAGTAACTGCGTTATTTGAAGAGCTTGGAAAAGTAAAGGAAGTGCTAGCTGGTACGTATGAATTTGGTGATAAACCAGGTCAATATTCAAAGGAAGCATTTCAAGAACTAGAGAAAAGCTATAATAATGCAAAACAAGTGTTTGAAAATGTAGGGAGTACGGGAGAGCAAATCGTTCAAACATATAACGAATTAAAAACAGCTAATGCAACATTTGTACAATCTAAAGTAGTAGAACAACCGAAAACACCGAAAGAAAAATTACAAATCAATATTGAATCTGCAAAAGTAGTAGTGAAAAAAGCGCAAGATGCAAATGTAACGGACGGTTCAGTGAAAGCATTGAGTCAAAAAATTACAGTGGCCGAAGCTGTAGTGAAAGATGTAAAAGTAAAAGATGCACAGGTAGAAACGATGAATCGTACTTTAGAGTATACGATTTCACTTGTTGAAAAAAGCATAAACAAATAAGAGAGAAGAAAAGAAGCTTATCATGATAGGCTTCTTTTTTGTTATACTAAAAGTAGTATAGAATGAAGGAGCGAATAATTTGGAACAGAAAAAGCTAAAAAGAATTCTTGAATATGTATGGATTGCGGTTGTGCTCCTTGTAGGATATTATTTCTTAAAAGAGAAAAGTATTTGGGTTTTATTTTTAATGACTTTCTTATTAGCAGGACTAGGAACGTTATTTATTAACTTTTTCTTTGATAGTTTGAATGCCTGGAAGAATAAAAAGAAGGGAACGAAGTAAAGGAGGGAATATATGCAAAAGTGGAAGCTCATATATCAGGTGATTATTTTCCTATTACTTGTAGGTATTGGAATTGTTAAATACGCAACGCCAATAGGAAATTGGGCATGGTTTACAGCTTGCATTGGCATATTTTTCATTTTACAGTCGTTAACGAAAAAATATAATAGTACAGAAAGATAGCTCGCCGTTTTATCGGCGAGCTATTTTGTTATGCTTTTTTCTTTTCATCATTCGTTTTTTCGGTAGCTAAGTGACTATGCTTTCTAGAGTAGAAGAAATAGAAGCATAAGCCGACTATAAGCCAAACGGCAAAGCTAATCCATGTTGTTTTAGACAAATTGATCATTAAATATAAGCAGCAAAGAATCGCGACAACTGGTAATACAGGTACGAAAGGTGTACGGAATCCACGTTTTAAATCAGGATGTGTTTTTCGTAAAATAAGTACAGCGCAGCAAACGAATGTAAAGGCTGTTAACGTACCGATGTTTACTAAATTCGCTAGCAAATGTAAATCTAAAAGTCCTGCTAATAAAGCAGCAACAACGCCAGTAATCCACGTATTTAATAAAGGGATTTTTACTCTTTTATTTACACGTGCTAGCGCTTTTGGAAGTAGACCGTCACGGCTCATTGCATACGAAACGCGAACTTGTCCATACATAACGACTAAGAGAACGGTTGTCATTCCAGTCATCGCTCCAACAGCGAGTAGTCCTGCAATTGTGTCCTCACCAACGAAATGCAATGCAAATGCAACTGGATCAGAAACGTCTAATTGCGTATAAGGAACCATACCTGTTAAAACGAAAGATACAATCATATATAAAACAGTACAAATAAGAAGAGAACCGATAATACCAATTGGTAAGTCACGCTGCGGTTTTTTCGTTTCTTCTGCAGCGGTTGCGATTGCATCAAATCCTAAGAAGGCGAAGAACACAGTGGCAGCCCCAGTAATAATACCGTCGTATCCGAATGGGATGAACGGTGTCCAATTTTCAGGTTTTACATATTTTGCACCTGCTACGATAAAGGCAATGATAACAGCTAGTTTAATAAGAACCATAATATTATTAATGCGTGCACTTTCACGTATACCAAAACTTAAAAGGCCAGTAATAAGAAGTAAAATGCAGACAGCTGGTAAATCGATGAGACCACCTTTTCCTACGCCGGGGGCCGAGGCGATTATGGCGGGCAGGTGTATATTGAACCCTTGTAGTAATGATTGCAAATAACCAGACCAACCGACAGCTACTGCTGCAACGGCAAGTAAATATTCGAGCATTAAACACCATCCGACGATGAAGGCGACGACTTCTCCGACTGTCATGTATGCGTAAGTATACACACTTCCTGAGACAGGAATAGAAGAAGCAAATTCAGCATAACAAAAGGCTACACAAGCACAAGTAAATGCAGCAATAAGAAATGATAGCATAATACCAGGACCAGAATGTTTTGCTGCAACAATACCTGTTAATACAAAGATCCCTGTCCCAATTACGGCGCCGATCCCTAAAAACGTTAAATCGAGTGCAGTTAATGTTCTATCTAGCTGCTTTGGTGATTCAGTACTAAGCGCTTTTTTTCGTAATAATGACTTCACTTTGGACTCTCCCCCCGTTTTTTCATTTCCATAACTGCGACTATAGTATGAGCCCATTAAAAAAGAGTAAGTAAGTGGAGGTGCAGTTATGGTATGTAGTTTTTTAAAATTGCTGGATTAATCTTAATATAATTCAGAATATTTTGTCAAATAAAAATATGACAAATAAAATGCGGATCAATAGGGGAAACTACTTGCAGAAATGGACGGGGGTTAACGACCCACTGATTAAAGTTAAAGTAGGAGCAGATGCTATGTTATTTTATTTTGAACTTGTCGTCATTTTACTTTGTACGAAATTAGCTGGTGACATTAGTGTGAGACTGGGTCAGCCTTCTGTACTTGGTAAGTTAATTGTTGGTATTATTATCGGTCCGGCTGTACTCGGTATTATTAATAGTTCTGAACTAATTGATGAACTGAGTGAGATTGGTGTTTTGTTACTTATGTTTATGGCGGGACTTGAAACAGATTTAGAAGAGTTAAATCGGAATTTGAAATCGTCATTTGCAGTAGCGGCTGGTGGAATTATTTTTCCTTTCATCGGTGGTTATGTAACAGGATTGCTGTTTGGATTAATGCAGTCCCATGCCATTTTTTTAGGATTATTACTTTGCGCAACATCGGTTAGTATTACGGTGCAGACGCTACGTGATTTAGGGAAAATGAATACGAGAGAAAGTACAACAATTTTAGGTGCTGCCGTATTTGATGATGTCATTGTCGTTATTTTATTGGCATTTGTAATGAGTTTTTTAGGAACACAAGATGTGAATATAACACTTGTCATTGCAAAGAAAATTATTTTCTTTGTAAGTATTGTTTTTATTGCTTGGAAAGTCGTTCCTTGGATTATGAAAATGCTTGTACCGCTTCGTGTAACAGAAGCGTTAATTAGCGCGGCTCTTATCATTTGCTTTTCTTTTTCTTATTACAGTGAAATGATGGGAATTGCAGGTATTATTGGAGCATTTGCAGCAGGAATTGCTATTTCTCAAACAGAGTATAAGCATGAAGTGGAACATAAAATTGAACCGATTGCTTATGCAATATTTGTTCCAGTATTCTTCGTAAGTATCGGAATGGAAATTACATTTCAAGGTATTGGAAGCCAGCTTTGGTTCATTATTATTATGACCCTCATTGCAATTTTCACAAAGTTAATTGGATCAGGTTTAGGAGCGAGATTGACAGGTTTTAATCTCCAATCTTCTATTAGTATTGGCACGGGGATGGTATCACGTGGTGAAGTAGCACTTATCATCGCAGCAAATGGACTTACGGCGAATTTATTAGCGAAAGAAAATTTCACAGCGATTGTTATTGTTGTTATATTGACGACGATTATTACACCGCCACTTTTGAAGAAATATTTTGTATAGAGAGGAAGGGCTTATCTGATGTAGGTAAGCTCTTTTTTTATTCCCAAAAGCAATGATCATATAGTATGAAGGGTTTGTAATTATGGTAAAATCTATGTATGTGATATGACAAGGAGAGGGAAGTGTGAAGATTACGAAGGAGAAGGTTATCGGTGTAATCGTACTTATTGCAGTATGTATACCATTTACTGCATGGAAAGAATCAAAAGTGAAAGATTTTCCGGTTTCTATTTTTTCGTAAGAAGCAGATGGTGAGTACGGTCAGAAGCTGAAATATACTGCTTTTTTACCTGATGTTGCTATTTGGATGAACGGTTGGGAAAAGAAGTGGACAGAAGGGGAAAGAACTGTTTATCAAAAAGGGAATCGCATTGTAAATGTGTTTCATCCTCCTGGCGATGATGGTTATTACCTTCTTGAAGCAAGAGAAAATAAGTGAACGCAACCGTAAGAAGTGGAGGTTAAATAGTGAAAGCTTCAACATTACTATTTAAAATTGAAAGTAATATGGATCAATTTTCACCAGCTGAGAAGAAGGTTGCCATGTACATAATGGAGAATGCAGAAATTGTACCGAATTTAACGACGAAAGAAGTGTCAACGAATGCAGGCGCAAGTGAAGCGAGTGTCGTTCGCTTTTGTAAATCGATTGGAATCGGAAGTTTTAAAGCATTTAAGATAGCACTCGTTCGTGAATTAACGATTGCTGATTATAATATTAACGATTTTTCAGTGATGAATACAGAAGATGGACCGTATGATTTATTTAATAAAGTTACTTATGTGAATAAAGCTGCAATTGAGGCGAGTGTTACTGCAATAGATAAGAGGGAACTTGAGAAAGCTGCAGATCTTATTGTAAATGCGAATAAAATTATATTTTACGGAGTAGGCGGATCAGCTACGCCAGCAATGGACGGGGCTTATAAATTTACGCGGCTTGGATTTACAGCGATGATGCTATCTGATTTTCATATGATGTTGCCACTTGTGACGAATTTAAAAGAAGGCGATATATTTGTTGCGATTTCAACATCTGGTCGAACGAAAGATGTGCTTGAAATGGCGCAGTATGCAAAGAGACAAGGTGCAACTGTTATTGGAATTACGAAATTAGATCAATCATCACCCCTATATAAAGAAGCGGATATTCGCCTTTGTATGCCAGATGTAGAACAAGATCATCGTATTGCGAGTATTGCTTCGAGAATGACACAATTGAATATGATCGATGCTTTATATGTGATTACTTTCAATCGAATTGGTAATAAAGTATTGGATCAATTTATGGAGACGCGAGAAGAAGCGTTGCGGTTACGGAAGTTAAAGTAGAAGAAAAGATGAGGAGACTCATCTTTTTTATTATCTTTGACACAAATATGTCATTCTGTGAAATTTTATTTCATAAAATAAGAAAGAGTTATTGATTTTTAGTTTCTTAAAGTTATAATAAAAGTGTGAAATATAATTTCAAAGAGGGTGGCAATATGTTAGAAAATTTATCGACAGAACATCGTAATGAGAAAACAATGAATCTGGATGAAATGAGCATAAAAGAAGTGTTACACAGTATGAATGAAGAAGATCGAACTGTTGCGTTAGCAGTTGAAAAAGAGATAGAACAAATTGAAAAGGTTGTACAGACTGTTATTCAATCTTTTGAAGAAGAGGGACGCTTAATTTACATTGGTGCTGGTACGAGTGGTCGTTTAGGTATTCTAGATGCAGTGGAATGTCCGCCGACATTTGGCACGGATGATAAAATGGTGCAAGGATTTATAGCAGGTGGATTGAAAGCGTTTACTAAAGCGGTGGAAGGTGCCGAAGATCGCGAAGAGTTAGCAGAAGAAGATTTAAAAAGTATTGGATTAAATGAGAAAGATACAGTGATTGGAATTGCTGCAAGTGGCAGAACTCCTTACGTAATTGGCGGCTTGAAATACGCACAGAGCGTAGGAGCGAGTACAGCGAGTATTTCTTGTAATAAAAATGCTGAAATAAGTAAATATGCAAAGTTAAATGTGGAAGTAGAGACAGGTGCAGAAATATTAACAGGATCAACGCGTTTAAAAGCTGGTACAGCACAAAAATTAGTGCTGAATATGATTTCAACAGCTTCGATGATTGGTGTAGGAAAAGTATATAAAAACTTAATGGTAGATGTTCAATCCACAAATGAAAAGTTAGTAGAACGGTCAAAACGAATTATTGTGGAAGCAACAGGCGCTAGTTATGAAGTAGCGGCAGAGTATTATGAAAAGGCAGAACGTAACGTAAAAGCTGCCATTGTTATGGTGTTGTTGCGGTGTGAGTATGGGGAAGCACTGGAGAAACTAAAATACGCAAAAGGGTTTGTGAAGAAAGCACTATAAAGTAATAGGGAGGGGGATTCTATTATGAAGAAAGAAGAGAGAATGGCCAAGGAAATTTCGGAGCAACTTGGGGGAATAAAAAATATTCGTAGTATTGCTCATTGTATGACGAGACTACGTTTAACGCTTCATGATGAAAGTAAAGTAAATATGGACCTTTTGAAAAAAGTTGAAGGCGTTATGGGTGTTATAGAAGATGAGACGCTTCAAGTTGTCGTTGGTCCAGGAACAGTAAATAAAGTAGCAGCTGAAATGGAAGGTTTGACAGGACTACGAATTGGTGAGGTAGCAGATCATCACCTTGAAGATATTGGGCAAGAGATGAAATCAGAGATTAAGAAGAAAAATAATACACCGGTGAAAAACTTTTTACGAAAAATAGGAAGTATTTTCATCCCATTAATTCCGGGGCTTGTTGCGTCAGGAATTATAAACGGGGTTGCTAACTTTGCGAAAAATGCTGGTGCTGATCCAAATGCAACGTGGTTACAAATGTTACTACTCATTGGCGGCGGTATCTTTACATTCTTAGGAATTTTAGTCGGCTGGAATACAGCGAAAGAATTTGGCGGGACATCGGTTCTTGGGGCAATTGCTGGTATTTTAATTTTCAATCCGGCGATGGCAAACGTAAAATTGTTTGGTGAAGCATTAGTGCCCGGACGGGGCGGATTGTTTGCAGTTATTTTTGCAGCATGGCTTATGGTTGTAGTGGAAAGACAAGTTCGAAAAGCAGTGCCAAATGCAGTTGATATAATCGTGACACCACTCATTACTGTATTAGTTGTAAGTATCGTAACGATGTTAGCCATTCAGCCATTAGCAGGTTTCTTATCAGATGGTATTACGAGCGGAATTAATGCTATTTTAAATATTGGCGGAGCATTTGCTGGCGCAGTACTTGCGGGAACATTTTTACCTCTCGTTATGGTCGGATTGCATCACGGTTTAACACCAATTCATATGGAATTTATTAATCAAACACACGTAACACCTTTATTACCAGTGCTCGCAATGGCTGGTGCTGGCCAAGTGGGCGCAGCAATTGCGATTTATGTGAAAACAAAAAACAAACGACTTCGTAACGTAATTAAAGGTGGATTGCCAGTTGGCTTTTTAGGAATTGGTGAGCCGTTATTATACGGGGTGACATTACCACTTGGGAAACCGTTTATTACTGCTTGTTTAGGAGCGGCTGTCGGTGGTGCATTCCAAGCAGTTATGCAAACAGCTTCTCTTGGAATTGGCGTATCAGGGCTATCTTTAATTCCGTTAATTGCTGACAATAAATATTTACTCTATTTCTTAGGTTTAGTAATTGCATATGCTTTCGGATTTATCTTTACGTACTTCTTCGGATTTAAAGAAGAAATGGCAGAAAACATATAGAGAAAGGGATTCCTTTCTCTTTTTCTATTAATAGAAAGGGAGATTTATATGATCGGAGTTTCCATTTATCTTTCAAAAGAACGAGTAGAGAAACAAGAAGAGTGGCTAAAAGTAGCGAAGGAAAATGGGTTTACATCTATTTTTACATCACTGCACATTCCAGAAGATGATCCAAATATGTATAAAGAGTTAATTCAAATATTAGGGAAACAAGCTCTTGCACATGAAATGGAGTTAATGGTTGATGTTTCTCCAAAATCGTTACATCATTTAGGGCTAACATATGAAAATGTGGAAGAACTATTGGACTGGGGCATTACCGGTTTAAGAATGGATTACGGCATTGCGCCAAAAGAAATTGCAAGCGTATCTCATAAGATGAAAGTAGCTTTAAATGCGAGTACGATTACAAAGCCATTTTGGAAAGAATTATTTGCAGAACATATAAGAGTAGAAAATGTAGAAGCGTGGCATAATTTTTATCCACGTCCAGAGACAGGACTAGCAAAGTCCTTCTTACAAAAACAAAATCAATATTTACAGAAGTGCGGAATAAAGACGATGGCATTTATTCCAGGAGATGCGGAAAAACGTGGTCCGTTATATGAAGGGTTACCAACGTTAGAAAAACATCGCAATATGCGGCTGCTTGAAGCGTACTTAGAACTTGTTCAAGATTGTGGTGTTGATAAAGTATTGATTGGAGATATAAGCGCAAGTTTGGAAAGTATGCAAGAATTAGCTAGTGCGAGTAGAGGGATTATTCCATTGCGTTACAAATCATTTATAACTGATAAAGAAGTATTAAAAGTGGTGGAGCAAGTGCATACAAATAGACTAGATCCGGCTCGTGATGTTATTCGATCTGTAGAATCAAGGGAAGGAAATAGAGTGGTTTTACAGCCGATGCATACAATTGTAAGAAAGAAAGGCAGCATTACAATTGATAATGAATTGTACGGTAGATATGCAGGGGAGATGCAAGTTGCTACACATGATTTACCTGTAGATGAGAAAGTGAATGTTGTTGGAATAGTTGTGGAAGAGGACGTTTCTTTACTGCCTTATATTGGCGCTGGAAAAATGTTTCAACTTTTTCTATGCGATAGAATAAAAGCTTGAATTAGCGCTATTTTGTAGGAAAACATTATCCGTAAAACGGATAATGTTTTTTGTTTTCTTTAAAAAAGTATTTGACGAATGAAATAAAATACCGTATTGTTTTGACTTGTAAATAAAAGTTCACCATAACAAAACAAAAAGGAGAGTTCAAAATGAATCAATATATTGGGAATTTAATTATTCGTATCGTGTTAGGAGTTACGTTCTTTGCACACGGTTTAGCAAAGTTTCAATCAGGTATCGATAACGTAGCAGGATGGTTTACAAGCATCGGTTTACCAGGTGGTCTTGCATACGGCGTAGCAACAGTTGAATTAGTTGGTGGTATATTATTAATTATCGGTTTAGGTGTACGATATGTAGGATTGTTATTCGCTCTTATTTTAGCTGGAGCTATCGTAAAGGTAAATGGAGCAGCAGGTTTATTAGGAGATGGAAAGAATCCAGGATATGAATTAGATCTTGCATTATTATCAATGGGTGCGTATTTATTCGTAGTAAAAGCAGAAGGATATGTAGATCGTTTCTTAAAAGAAAAAGTAATGAAAACGAAGTAAATTTTATTTATAAATGTTGACTTGAAGAAGTATTGTAACTATAATGATTACAACAAATAAATTAAGAGTAAAACAATTTAAATATTTTTTTACACAAGATGTAACTATATAGGTTACATCTTGTGTAAAAATAAATAAACGGGAGGAAGTAATATGCCTAAATCAAATTTAGAAATTATTCAAAGCACGTATGAAGGATCAGCTTCTTCGAATGCAAAGCATTTAGCAGAAGCCTTCTCTGAAAAAGTGGAATGGACAGAGGCAGAAGGTTTCCCATATGGCGGAACATATAAAGGCGTAGAAGCTATAATGGAAAATGTATTTAGCCGTTTAGGATCAGAATGGGATGATTATAAAGCAAGTGTAAATACATATCATGAAGTAAACGGAAAAGATGTAATTATTGCTGAAGGTATGTATTCTGGAGTTTATAAAGAAACCGGAAAATCATTTGAAGCAGAATTTGTTCATGTATGGCAACTTGAGAACGGAAAAATCGTGAAGTTTAAGCAATATGTAGATAGTCATATTGTTAGGGAAGCGATGAAGAGATAATGCTTTTTAAATGGATCGTAGGTATATGCATTACAATTATAGTAATTTTCTCGTCTATAGTTGGCGGAAAGAAATTGCTTGCATATGTGGAAAAAGAAAATAAAAATATTCAAATCGAGCGAGCGGCAAACGAAAAAGAGAAAAAAGCTGCAGAAGAAGCCCCGCAAATTAGTGAAGGTGAAATTATTTCTACTATGCATAAAATGGTGCACCAAAAGGTAAAATCCTCTGAAAAATGGGGATTTGTAGAGATGACAAAAAAGGAAATTTCTAATGTAAAAAGGGATATTGAAAATAGTACAGGTTTTCAATATAAAATGAAGTTATTTTCTATTATAAATAGATGGGAAAAAGGAGATTTTTCTCAAACTGTTGAGGAGCATAACTTTTTATGGAGCCTTCAAGGTGGAGATACTGGTAAGGCGACGGAACGTTTATTGCCAGAAGAGGAAAAGCAGTATATAAAAGAAATGAAGAGTAAATAAAAACATCGCCAACCCAGATGACGATGTTTTTTCATTAAGAATGTTTTCGCATTAAAGCTCTAGTTGGCTGAACAGCGACAGTTTTGAAATGAGAAAATAAATAACATCCTGTTACAACGACAATTGTTCCTAAAATTTGTATCCACGTTAATTCTTCTCCGAGGAATATGAATGCTAAAATGGCTGTGAAAATTGGATTGAAGTTTAGAAAAATACCTGATGTAGTTGCACCTAATTTTTGTACACCAATATTCCAAAATACCATACAAAGAACTGTCGAAATAAGCCCGGTATATAAAAGTGATGTGATGAAAGAAGTATTTATATTTGAAACAGTGAAGCTACCTATGTTAAACGGTAGTAATAAAATAACGCCGAAAATACCAGAGTACAACGTTGCCATAAGTGGTGTAGTTGTTTTTGTTGCCCATTTACTACAAACAGAATAGATTCCCCAAATACAAACTGCTGCAATCATCCATAAATCGCCACTATTAAAATATAGTGAAAATAAAAGCGAGAAATCCCCTTTTAATAGGACGAGGATAACCCCGAAGAATGAAAGAATCATGGATAGGATTTGGAGTGTATTTACTTTTTCTTTTAGAAATAATACTGAAAATAATGCGATTGAAATTGCATTCAATGTAGAGATAAGACCTACATTCGTAGCGGATGTTTTTTCTAATGCTAAAAATTGAAAGATGTTAAAAAGAGCGACCCCTGAAATTCCCATCAATATTAAAGGAAGTATTGCGGTACGTGGTGGAAGGATTTTCTTTTCTTTAAACCATACCATTGGTAATAAACAAACAATCGCAATCATCCATCTTAAATTTGTCAGTGTCATCGGCGATGCATGATCGACGAGTGATTTTCCAACGACAAAATTTCCTCCCCATAATAAGCTCGTTAGTAATAGTAAAAAGACGTAAAAATAAGGCATGCTAAAATCCCCTTTTTTGTAATCAATACGAATTGTAAATAATTTTAGCATTTTTCTTTATTGTGTAATATATTCTTTTGTATAATGGTTAAAACTCGATAAAATATTTAGTTATGAATGATATTTACGGAATGATATTCAGTTTTGTGTAAGGTATAAGGTGTTTTTTCGAATAATCATCGGTAAGAAAAAAAGGGGGAATTGTAATGGAGTCGTCTGTTATTAAAGTGTTGGATGATTTGGATGTACAAATTTTAGATATATTGCAGAAGGAGTCACAAGTAAGTAATGCAGAGCTGGCACGTCGCGTTAATTTATCACCGGCTGCGATGCATGCAAGAATAAAAAGATTGGATGGGGAAGGTTTCATCGATAAGCAAGTTGCGATTTTAAATCAAGAAAAGCTTGGATTTGATTTATTATGTTTTATTTTTATGAGTACAAATATTCATCAATTTGACAAGCTGGAAGTGTTGGAGAAAGAATTAGAATCGATGCCGGAAGTGTTAGAATGTCACTGTTTAACAGGAGAGTACGATTATTTATTAAAGGTTGCAAATCGTGATCGTAAAGAACTGGAGCAGTTTATTAGAAAGTTGAATAAGCTTGGTATTACAAGGATACAGACAAGTTTAGCACTTCGTGAAATTAAATATTCGACGGTATTGCCGATACGAAATGAGGAACCGAGCATCGATTAGATTGCTTGGTTTTTTGTTTGTATAAACTGATTGACGAGGAGAAAAGAGAGATGTATTATTATATAAAATTATGAATTAAAATTCATTTAAAGTTATAAATATTAATATTGAAGGGCAAGGGGATGTAATATGAAAATCTGTAATGCGGTGACGAGTGATGTGAAAGAAATTTATAGTCTTATTGAGGTTTATGCAAAAGAGGGAGTTGTTTTACCACGTTCTCTTTTGTCTCTTTATCAATATTTGCAATGTTTATATGTTATGAAAGAAGACGAGAGAATTGTTGGAGTTGCTGGATTGCATGTATTAGGAGAAGATCTTGCAGAAATACGATCGTTAGTAGTTTCGCATACATATGCAGGGAAAGGGATAGGGCGTATGCTCGTAAATCATGTAATGGAGGAAGCTACGAAAATAAATGTAAGAAGAGTAATTTCCTTAACATATGAAACAGTATTTTTTCAAAAGTGTGGATTTGATTTTATAAATAAAGAAGCGTTGCCAGAGAAAGTATGGATTGATTGTAGATATTGTCCAAAGGTGGATTATTGTGATGAAGTGGCGATGGTGCGGTATGTTGGATGAAAATTTTATAGAGAAAAAGCTCCCACTATTATTTACATATATAGTGGGAACATATATTTCCATAAGAAATGGACAGGTTATTAAGAATTTGAATTCTTTTGTCTCACGGCAAAATTATAAAGTGGATCTTTAAGTTCATAGTTATATGTTAAGCCGTCGACAATTCCTACAACTTTATCATTATCATAAAGATCGAGCATAAATTGTGCCATTTGTTTTGCAGTGTGGAATTTTGGTACAACATTATCGTATTGGAATTCATCAATATCAAATGAACGTTTCGCAAATTCTGTTTCAGTTGCAGCAGGAGCTAAAACTTTTGCTTGCAGTTTTGCGCCTTGTTCTTTCAGTTCGTGAGACAGCCCTTCTGTAAATGCACTTACATAGAATTTCGTAGCGCAATACGTAACAGCATCAGCAACAATTGTGTATCCGCCGCCCGATGAAACGTTAATAAGCTGTGTTCCATCAACCATTGAATAATCTCGAACGAAAAGAGAAGAGAGTATTGTTAGTGCTTCTATATTTACATGTAACATCGTTTCGATTTTATTTAAATTTTGTTCAGCAATTGAGGCGAAATTACCAAAACCTGCGTTGTTAATCCATGTTTCAATTTGAAAAGCTTGTAGGCTTTCATAAAGTTTATAAACATCTTCAGTAACAGATAAATCAGTTCTTCGAATGACAACATCCAACTCCGGATGCATTTCGTTAATTTTCAATTTTAATCCGTTTAATTCTTCTTGTCTTCGAGCTACAAGTACTAAATTTTTTCCGCGAGATGCAAATGCTAAAGCTGCTTCATAACCAATTCCGGAACTTGCGCCAGTAATAACCGTGTATTTCATATAAAATCCCCCTAAATTCAAATTCATTTATGGTTAGATTGTATTTGTTAGAGTATACTCTAAGTCAAATGTTTTTTATAAATTTGATACGGTTATAAAATATAAGAGAGTAAGCATGTGAAGGGAGTTTTAGTATGTACACAATTAGCGAGGTAGCAAAATTATTAGGCGTGAGCACACATACACTACGTTATTATGAAAAGGAAAATATATTAATTGCAAATCGTGATACAAATGGAAATCGACTTTACGAAGAGTCACATATAAAGTGGTTGCAGTTTGTAATGAAATTAAAACAAACGCAAATGCCAATAGCGAAAATAAGAGAATACGCTAGATTATATACAGAAGGGGAGCATACAACAGAAGCTCGTTTACAGCTCCTAGAAGATCATAGGAAATCTATTCAGATTCAAAGAGAAAACTTAGAAGTTACAGAGAAGATGCTTGAGAATAAAATTAGTGCATACAAAAACTCATTGGAAAATAAATAGATGGTTGTTATGTGATGAAAAATGGATTTGATCTATGAGTATTTCATCATAGTGTACGGACAAATAAAAAAGAGCAGCTAGCAAAAGCTAACTGCTCCATTCAAGGGATCTCTCCAAGGGGGAGTGGAGAAAATATTATGTTACTAGCAGTATTAACAGATTATTGAGAAATATACAAATCGGATGAAAGAAATTTTAAATAAACTTTCGGCATTGACAGTTTTTAAAATGTTCATGTACAATATATATGAATGACATTCAGTCATTTTTATGTGACAGGATGCAGTTAGCTTAGAAGTGGAACAAATACAATGGTAAATGAGGATGATAGTTGTTTTTATATAGTATTGATGAAAGAGTATATTTTTTTAAAACAAAATGACTGATAGTCAGTCATAAGAGGTGAGAGGTATGAAAAATAGAGCTTGGTTATATGTCATATTAACATGTATCTTTGAAATTTTTTGGGTGTTTGGTTTTAATACGGCTAATACTTGGTGGCATTGGATTATTATTTTAGGAGTTATTGCTATTGATTTTCACTTCCTTTCTAAAGCGTGTGAACATCTTGCAACAGGGACTGTATATGCTGTTTTCGCCGGAGCTGGTACGGTAGGTACTTTCTTAATGGATGTATTTCTTTTCGGTGGAAGTTTCAGCGCAGGCAAACTATTCTTCATTCTTATGGTAGTAGCCGGCGTTATCGGTTTAAAGCTAGCTGATAATAAAGAAGAAACTGTGGAAGGAGCTGCTTAAAAATGGGTTGGTTTTTCGTATTTTGTGCTGCAATTAGTGAAATAGTCGGTGTGATAGGACTTAAAATGTATAGTAAAGATAAGACATTGGCCAATGGTGCGATTTATATAGGCGGGTTTGCTACATCCTTCGCATTTTTGTATACTTCCTTCTTATTTTTACAAGTAAGTGTCGCGTATGCGGTTTGGATTGGTATCGGAACAGCAGGTGCAGTTTTGTTAAACATGTTCTTGTTTGGTGAGTCGAAAAGTAAAGCGCGTATCATTAGTGTGTTTCTTATTGTATGTGGAGTGACAGGATTAAAGGCACTTTCTTAAAGATATATTGTATTTTTATCTCCTAATTGTTTATTAGGAGATTTTATTATAAAAAAATGATTTCCTCTTAGAGTTCACTATCATTGACAGTACAATCGATTATCTTATAAAATGAGTGACAGTCATTCAATATGCGTGTGAAAGGGTTTAGATGATGAATAAAAAAGAGAAAATTGTCTATGCAGCTATTGAAGTGTTTCAGGAAAAGGGCGTCGAAAAAACGAAGATTTCTGATATCGTGAAATTAGCTGGCATTGCGCAAGGAACTTTCTATTTATATTTTCCTTCTAAGCTATCTGTTATGCCTGCAATAGCAGAAGTGATGGTTGAAAAGATGATACTTGCAGTGAAAGAGAAAGTACAAAAAGATGTACCTTTTTCAAATAAAGTGGCACAAGTAATCGATGCGGTGTTTCAATTTATAGAGGAATACCGTGAAATACAAGCTTTAATGTATGCGGGTCTTGCATCTACAGAACATATAAAAGAGTGGGAAGCTGTGTATGAGCCTCTTTATATGTGGTTAAGCGAATTTTTAAGTGAGGCGAAAGAAGCTGGTGAAATTCGTGATTCGGTTCACGCAGAACGAACAGCGAAGTTATTTATCGCTCTTGTTGAATCAGCAGCGGAACAAGTTTATTTATATGATCATAAAGATGATGATCAAGTCGAGCTACAAAAGGCAGAAGTACTAGATTTTTTAACACATGCACTACATATAAAGAAGTAGTAAGATGAACCTGTCTGAAAAGGTAGGTTCATTTTTGAGGAAAACTGAATGATAGTCATTCACCTAATGCTTATGTATGTGTGGAAGGATAGAGTGAAATTCTAATGAGTGGAGGCATCCTCACTCATTACTAGCCCGCAAAGAGCAGGATAAAGAAAAAGCTTCTTGGGCATTATTTTTTGAGAGGAACTTACGGGAAGAGGTGTTAAAAAGTGAAGAAACCGATAAAAGAACAAAAGATGGTATTGGTCATTCTTTTGAGTAATATATTTATCGCTTTTCTAGGGATTGGATTAATCATTCCGGTTATGCCGTCCTTTATGAATGATATGCATTTAACAGGGAAGACGATGGGCTATCTCGTTGCAGTGTTTGCAATGGCACAGCTCATTACTTCACCTATTACAGGCCGGTGGGTTGATCTTTACGGTAGGAAGAAAATGATAATCATTGGATTATTTATTTTTGGTGTTTCAGAGCTTCTTTTTGGATTAGGAAAAGATGTATGGATGCTTTATGTAGCAAGGGTATTAGGCGGAATTAGTGCTGCTTTTATTATGCCTGGTGTTACGGCATATGTTGCGGATATTACATCTATTCAGGAACGTCCAAAGGCGATGGGATACTTATCTGCGGCTATTAGTACTGGATTCATTATAGGGCCTGGAATCGGCGGATTTATTGCAGAATACGGTATACGTGTGCCGTTTTTCGTTGCAGCAGTAATTGCTTTTATAGCATGTGTGATTTCGATTTTTATTTTAAAAGAACCGTTAACGAAAGAAGAACTTGCAGAGATTTCTTCTAATACGAAAGAATCAAGTTTTATTGGTGATTTAAAGAAGTCATTACATCCAATGTATGCAATTGCATTTATTATCGTATTTGTACTCGCATTCGGATTATCAGCGTATGAAACTGTGTTTAGCTTATTCTCAGATCATAAATTTGGTTTCTCGCCGAAAGATATTGCAGCAATTATTACAATCAGTTCAATCTTTGGGGTAGTTGTGCAAGTATTTATGTTTGGCAAATTGGTAGACATGTTCGGTGAGAAAGTATTAATCCAAATATGTTTAATTGTAGGGGCAGTATTAGCATTCGTCTCAACTGTAGTCTTTAATTATTGGATTGTACTTCTCGTTACTTGCTTCATTTTCTTAGCATTTGATTTACTTCGTCCAGCTTTAACGACGTTTTTATCAAAAGCAGCTGGAAAAGAGCAAGGATTCGTTGCTGGGATGAACTCGACTTATACGAGTTTAGGAAATATAGCAGGACCAGCGATGGGCGGAATATTATTTGATATGAACATTCATTATCCATATGCATTTTCAGGCGTTGTTTTAATAGTTGGTCTCGCTATTACATTTATGTGGAGAGAGAAACAGTTGGCTGAAAGTTTTGCTAAGTAATAAAACCCCTTACGACGGTAAGGGGTTTTTGTTTTATCCTGATTAAAGTTTCATTTTATAAACTTAATCCAAACCGTTTTAATTCAATAAAAATCCCCTCTAATTGCTTTCCTTTATCCGTTAATGTGTACTCTACACGAGGCGGAACTTCTGGATATACTTTTCTCGTTATAATGCCTTGAGACTCTAATTCTTTTAGTCGAAGCGATAATGTTTTTGGACTAATACCATCCATTGATTTTTGTAAATCACTAAAGCGTAATGTTCCTTCGATAAGAAGATCACGAATGATTAAAAACGTCCATTTTGTACTAATTACATCAAGCGTTTTAGCGATAGGACAAGGTATGCCAGGTAAACCTTTCGTTAATTCAATTGGATCTATATTGTTCATGGAACTAGCCTCCATAAAATTTTTTTGGATGAATTTGCTTTATAGTATCACAAAACTATACTTTTGGTAACTATATGAAAAAAATATCACTACTTCCATAAAGGAAGTTATTGCATATACAATAGCAATACGAAACAAAGAGGATTTATATAAGGAGGTGGTGATTTCCATGGGGATAAAAAAGTTATTTGGATTTCTTAGTTTGTTTGTTATTTGTATTGTGCTTGTAGCATGCGGTGTGGAAGAGAAAACTGAAGTCCAGTTATTAAAAGAAATGCCAAAGCCAAAAGCAATGACAATTGATCCCTCACTAAGTAAAAAAGAAGCGACAGAAATGGTTCATGCGGCGCAGCGTTTTTATGCATTTTGGGATACAGGTAAGGAGGAACTTATTCCGCAGACTGTTACTAAAGATTTCTTCGATAATACATTGCCGAAAGGGCGACCACAAGGCATTGAAGGATTAAAGTTTGCAGCGCAAAATTTTCGTAAAGTTGTGCCTGATATACATTGCGAGATTGAAGACTTATTAGTTGTTGGAGGTAAAGTAACAGCCCGTCTTTCTTTTACAGGAACGCATAATGGTAAGGAAATTAATTTTTTTGCAATTGATATTTTACATGTGAAAGACGGAAAGATAACGGAAGATTGGCATTTAGAAGATAATCTTACACTACAGCAGCAACTCAGCTTAATAGCTGAAGAGTAGATCATATTGGGGAGAGGAAAGCGATGAAAAATATATTTATTATAAATGGACATGAAAAATACGTTACAAAGGAAGGACGATTAAATAAAACGTTAGTAGATCATATGGTTACTGTATTAGGCGAGAATCATTATGTGAAAACAACAACGATTCAAGATGGGTACAATATTAAAGAAGAACAAGATAAATTTTTATGGGCAGATGTTGTTATTTATCAAACACCGATTTATTGGTTTAGTGTACCAGGTTTATTTAAAACGTATATGGATGAAGTATATGAATACGGTTTGTTCTTTAAAGGTGCAGATGAATACGGAACAGGTGGTTTATTAAAAAAGAAATCGTATATGTTCTCTACAACTTGGAATGCACCTGAAAAAGCATTTGGAGATAAGACGAAGTTCTTTGAAGGAGAAAGTTTAGAATCAGCGCTTAGTCATTTACACCGCGTGCAAAAGTTTCTCGGTATGAGTCCGTTAAAGAGTTTTGCTTGTTATGATGTGGTGAAGAATCCGGATATAGAGAAGTATTTAGGGAACTTGAAGAATCATTTAGAAGAAGTTATTCAATAATTAGAGTCATCCCCGTATTTAATGCGGGGATGACTCTATCCATAACTTCGTAAAATTTGCCCAGCTGAATGAATCAGTTGTTACGTTTTTTTAGGAAGGGTGATATGTTATTCTTTTTAAAACGGATCAACTTCAGCCAAATCAGGGTTAGCATTCGGATTTGTTAATAAGGTTTTCAGCTCACCTACTTCAGAGAGCGCAACGAGGATATAACCACTAATAAGGACGACGAGTCCGATGACCCTTAATGTTTGCAGTGTAATATCACGGCTATTGTTTTCGGAGTTGTCTTGGGGCGTTGAAGGTGGATTGTTATTCATAAATAAGGCTCCCATCTTTTGTATTTATATATGTGCGAAATCATTATTTAACTTATGGATAGGAATTATATAGTCATTTTCACTATATGAGAAATGCCTATGAAAAGTGATAAGGAATTTTGGGGCGAGAAAAGGGGGGAATCCAAAAGATTATTAAAACTGAACTTTTGGATTCCCCCCTTTTTTATTTATCCTGCTATTTGTGGTGGTCGGATTTCCTGTAAACGACCAGTTGACTCATTATTTTCATGTAAATACAAGGTTAGTTAACCAAAGTAGTTATCCTAATATACGCAACGATTCTTCAATAAACGCTGGGATGTCCTCTGGCTGTCTACTTGTTACTAGCTGATTTTGACATACGACAACCTCTTTGTCATGAAAGTTCCCGCCGGCATTTTTCAAATCGACTTCAATAGATTTATATCCAGTTACATCGCGTCCTTCAAGTGTTTGTGCAGTGATGAGTAGCTGAGGTCCGTGACAAATAGCGAAAACAGGTTTTTCCGCATCCATAAATGCTTTACTAAAGCGAACAAAACGTTCATCGGCACGAAGTATATCTGGAGAAAATCCACCCGGTATGAAGAGGGCATCAAAGTTCTCTGGAGAAACATCATCAATACTTTTATCAATCACGACTTCACTTTTTCCTTGCTTACCGTGTACCGTTTTCCCTTTTTCCATTTCAATAGTTGTGAATTCATATCCCTTTTGTTTAAAAGCTTCTACTGGCTCTGTGTATTCTGTATCCTCGAAATAATCCGTTATTAAAATAGCAATTTTTTTACTCATTCTAATCCGCTCCTTATATTATATTATCGGCTCCAGAATCTTCCTTGGGCAATGCCTTCTATAAATGATTCAATTGAAGTATTTGTTAAGTTGTAAACTCCTGCTTCATCCAGTTTAATCTTACTATGGTCCAAAGCATGAGGATTACTAAGGACATGAGCTATCGGTTTAAAATGTTTAAAAGTAGTTTCTGCAAATTCTAAAACAGGGGGTTGAATGACAGACTCACTACTAAACACTAATACTGCATCAAAAAGGGAGGAGTCTGTTGTTGTATAAGTATCAGTTACTTTAATGGAATCATTGAACTGATAAATTTTATTATCTATGATGCTATAGTTAATACGATGCTGTGCAAAAGCTTGAATCCATTCGGACAGAAGGGAGACACTTGGGTCACCATTTAATAGAATTGCAACATTTTTGGAGTCAGCTTTAAAAATAGTGTTAGACATACTTAGTGCAGGTGATTTTGCATCTGAATTTACTTCGTGATTTTCCTTAGGTAAAGGAGATCCAATAATGTTAGCGACTTCTTGTGCTAATTGACGATCGACGTGGTTTAGGAGAGCAATTACATTTGCCTTCACCATGTCTGATTTACACTTCCCAACTTCGAAGCAAAAAGCTTCTTTTATGTGCTGCTTTTCAATAGGGCTCATACTATTGTAGAAAAGTTTAGCCTGAGAATAAAAGTTAAGAAAGCTTTTACTGCGACCTCTAATTTTATGCCCATCAATCTTTTCTTGATAATGTTCATATCCTCCTTGTTCGGCTTGGACGGTTGCAGGTTGATTGTTATTTAATCCATTAGGATGATAGCTTGTTTGACCGCGATGAATCTGCATTTGATGCATACCATCACGTTGATTATTATGAAAAGGACATACGGGCTGATTGATAGGGATTTGATGGAAATTAGGGCCCCCTAAACGAGATAATTGTGTATCTGTATAGGAGAATAATCTTCCTTGCAGAAGAGGGTCATTTGAAAAATCAATACCTGGTACGACATGACCAGGGTGAAAAGCTACCTGCTCTGTTTCAGCAAAGAAGTTATCAACATTTTTGTTCAATGTCATTTTACCAACTAATTTTACGGGAACTTCTTCTTCTGGCCATAATTTCGTTGGATCTAAAATATCAAAATCAAATTTATGTTCATCTTCTTCTGGAATTAACTGTAATCCAAGCTCCCATTCAGGATAATCCCCTTTTTCAATTGCTTCGTATAAATCTTGACGATGAAAATCAGGATTTTTCCCAGCAATCTTTTGAGCTTCATCCCATACTAATGAATGAACCCCGAGGGTAGGTTTCCAGTGAAATTTTACGAAATGGGCTTTTCCTTCTGCGTTAATGAGTCGAAATGTGTGAACTCCAAAACCTTCCATCATTCGTAAACTACGTGGAATAGTTCGGTCGCTCATTTGCCACATGACCATATGAGTGGACTCAGGATTATGCGCAACAAAGTCCCAAAAGGTATCATGAGCGCTAGCTCCTTGAGGAATATTATTATGTGGTTCTGGTTTAACTGCATGGACAAAATCAGGAAATTTAATGGCATCTTGGATAAAGAATACTGGCATATTATTACCCACTAAATCATAGTTTCCTTCATCTGTATAAAATTTTGTGGCGAATCCGCGTACATCTCTTACTGTGTCATTGGATCCTTTAGAACCTTGAACGGTTGAGAACCGTACAAATACAGGTGTTTTCTTTGAAGGATTAGTAAGAAAATCTGCTTTCGTATATGCTTCTAACGATTCATAAAGCTGAAAATAACCATGAGCGCCAACTCCGCGTGCATGAACAATCCTTTCAGGAATTCGTTCATGATCAAAGTGGGTCATTTTCTCGCGAAAGTGGAAATCTTCTATTAAGGTTGGGCCTCTTAAGCCCATCTTTAAAGAAAATTCATCTTCAGCTATTTTTACTCCTTGGTTTGTTGTTAAAGCATGTTTGCGTTGATTGTCGGTAACATGGTGCTTCAATTGCTCCATTTTTTTATTCACAATATAGGCCCCTCCTTTACGCTGTTAATTTAATAGATACCCTTTTTATTAGGACGTAAACATGTATTATGATTTTTGTATGTAAAAATCATAATTAAACCCTAAAACATCAAGGGGAAGAAAGGGAGTTTGTATAGCACTCTATGCTTAAGAAAAACAGGAGTAACATACCTAAAGTTTGTAATTAAGTATGAACGATAGGTTTAACATTAAAAAATAAAAAAGCCAAGGAGATAATTTATTTTCTCCTTGGCTTTTAAGATAATTCTTTTCGTTAAAATGCGGAAATTCTTTGCTTCGTTTTTGGTACAATAATAAATTTGATCCAGAGTAACCCGACAATCATAATGATAAGGCTATGTAAAAATTGACCTGTAGCAATGAGTATAACAATTGAAAATACAATGAGTTGAATACTTAGCAATATAAAGATTAAGCTAAGAAACTGCTTCATCCTTTCTTCAGTATGGATTGGATATAATGCTACAATAATATTTCCCGAAAAATATTTCCATAGTGAACGAAGCTGCATAGAGATCATATATAGAACGATGTAAGTGATAGCGCCTTTTACGTATATATTTGGTATGAAATATAAGGCGAAAGCACTGATCAATCCTAAGCGAATATATATACCGAAATAATCATTTCCACGTAAAAATGCTAGTGTATGTAAGTAGAAGAAAGTTGCTCGTTTTTTATGTAATAAAGGTTCAATCCAATTTGTAAGCCATTTTCTTTTATTTACTTGTTTATTCAGTTGCGGAACATCTGTAAAAATGCTAGCAAATTGATAAAAACGAACGTTCATTTTTTCTTCTTGCTCGATTATGTAATCCCACGGTATTCGTTTTGTAGGCTGTTTTTTCGTATATAGAAGTAGGAAAGCAAGTAGTAAGAGTAGTCCGCCCAATATGAGAACATTTGCGGAATAAAACAGCATGAAAACGATTAGGGCGTTACAAGTAATACGAATGATTAGCCATATGTTTTTTTCGTGACTATCACGCCACATCCAATGTATGTACATGTTCCAGGCTTTCGTAATCATTAACATGATAAAGATTGTACATAAAAAAGGAACCGTTAATTGCAATGATTGCATAGCAAGTGGAACGAGAATAAGGAACGTAAATAACAATGGGAAAAGCTGAATGATGTAATTGTATAGAAGAGATTTTTTGAAATAAGATGTTAATTTCTCTTCTAGTGCTAGTAAATAGACAGCATCAGGTTTTTGAATAAATGTACGGATAGGGCATCTCGTTATAATGAATGTAAGTACAATCGTTATAATTATTAAAGATATTCCTTTAGAAGGAGATGCTTTTAGAAACTGAGCATAATAATATGCACCAACGCATGAAATAAAGATAAAGCTATATAGTAAACCGTTAATCATACGTGCAAAGTATGTAATGATATTTTGAATATGTTGTTGGAAGCGACTGCTCCATAGCGATTCGATTGACATGTTTTTCACCTCTTTGTTCTATTATATATGTTTTACAAAAGAAAAAACGAGCAAATTGCGTTATGCAACTTGCCCGTTTTTCTTTTCGTTATTTTTTTTCTGATCACGATTCATTAATGGATAGAAAGCAAATCCGATTACGAATAAACCAATTCCGAGAAGGAACGTTTTTATATCGGATGCGCCGGTTTTAATAACCCATAGTGCGTAGCAAAGTGCGATAACTGCGACTATGCCATCTGTAATTCTTGCCCGCATTTCATTTTTATATGTTTCACCAGTTGCGACTAGTTTTAACTGGAAGATTGGTGAAACGAGATATGGAATGAGGTAGGCCAGTGTCGATACGGTAATAACGAATGTATAAGCTTCCGCAATGGTTCCTGATAATGTTGAGAATAGGAATACTTGCGACATAATGTTTGTTAATCGTAATGAGTAAATTGGACTTCCTTTTTTATTTGTTTTCGTGAAGAAGGAAGGGAAGAAACCTTCTTTTGCTGCTTGATAAGGTACTTCTGAGCTTAATAAAATCCAGCCTAAGATAGAACCGAACAGGGAAGTAAGAGCAAGTAATGCCATCAGTTTCCCGCCGCCATGACCCATTGCAGCGTTTAATGCATCTGCTAATGGACGTTCAGAAGCTTGTAATTTATCAACGTGAAGTACACCCATTGTTAAAATTGTAATTCCTAAGTAAATTGCAACTGTAATAAGTAATCCAGCAACTGTTGCACGTTTTACCGTTTTTGGAGAAACAGCACGGTTTGATAAAAGAACGGCTGATTCAATTCCGATAAACGCCCAAAGCGTTGTAAGAGCAGCTAAATTTACTTGTGAAAGAAGACCATGTGATACACCTGATTTATCAATCATCGGCGTGTACCATTGTCCAAACTTAGAAGCTTCGAATGCAAATAACGTAACGACGATGAATAAAAGGAATCCAGTTACTTTCGTTGTTGTTGCTAAGAAGTTTAGTTTTCCAGCTCCGCTTACACCATTTGTTAATATAATATGAGTTCCCCAAAGTAAGATGGAACAAATCGTAAATGTAATTAGTTTTCCGACTTCTATGTTAAAAGAACCGATTGAAAATAGTAGTCGCGTATCTTTCATAATTGGGAAGAAGAGTGATAAATATCCCGCAAATGATGTAATGATGGCAACGTTACTTGCCCAGTTTGCAACCCAATATCCCCATACCATACTGAATCCAGCCATTTTTTTCTTTTTTGGTGTTGAGAATAAAGCATATGCATGACTTTGTGGTCCTGTCGTTAAATCAGGACGACGAATTGCTAAATTACCGAAAACAAGAGCTAGCATTAAAACACCAAACCCTGTTGTTAACCAAGCTAAAGTGACACCGAGTGGGCTTGCTGTTTGTGCCAACGTACTTGGCACCATGAAAATACCAGCGCCAACCATGTTACCGACAACGAAAGCTGTTAGTACCCAAAAGCCCCATTTTTTTTGTTGCATAGAAAATACCTCCAAAGTTAGTATAACCAAGTCAAGCGAGGAGATATGTATGTCTTCCTGAGTCAGGAAGAGAAGTCCCAAACAAAACAAAAAAAGCACGTAATCTGCCGCTACATGCTTTCTATCTTATAAGAAACCCACGACATACCTCTCGATAGCTCTCCACAAACGAAACGTTTGTGACAGTTCTGCACTTATTAAATGCAGACCCAGCAAGTGTGCATGGTGGACACGACTTACTTCGGCAACCATTCCTTTCTCATTCCTTCATCAATGCCACTACATCTCCCGAAATGATACTCTTAATGATTGCAACCTCTACCTCACCGAGATACGAATGAGGATTTAAATATTAAATTAACGTCTTTAAGAGTAACAAATGAATTTTTATACGTCAATGGATATAGTAATAATCAGATTATAGAGAAGAGTTTGTGATTAAAAATAAGAGGGATTGTTATGTGATATTTGAATTTTCGTAATATAATACATGTTATTGGCGCTAGATGATTGAAAAGGGGATGAAATAAATGTCTGTTTGTCATAAACATTCAGTAATAGGTGTGTTAGATTCGGGAGTTGGGGGATTAACAGTTGCGAGCGAAATTATAAGACAATTGCCTAAAGAGAGCATTTATTATATTGGTGATAATAAGCGTTGCCCGTATGGGCCAAGAAGTGTAGAGGAGGTGCAATCTTTCGTATTTGAAATGGTTGAGTTCCTCAAACAGTTTCCATTAAAAGCGCTAGTCGTAGCATGTAATACTGCTGCAGCTGCTGCATTGACTGCGCTGCAAGAAGCACTTTCCATTCCAGTTATTGGCGTTATACATCCAGGAGCAAGAGCGGCAATTAAAGTAACAAAGAAAGAGAAGATCGGAGTAATTGGAACTGTAGGTACGATAAAATCTAATATGTACGAAAAAGCATTACACGAGCTTGATACATATTTGGAAGTGCATAGTCATGCGTGTCCGACTTTAGCTACAGTTGTAGAAAATCGATTAGAAGATATAGCATATGTCACGCAGCAAGTGAAACAAGCGTTACTTCCATTAACGAAAGAAGATATAGATACGTTAATTCTTGGGTGTACGCATTATCCACTTCTAGAGTCCTATATAAAAAAGGAACTAGGAGAAGATGTAACGATTATTAGTTCTGCAGAAGAAACAGCGATAGAGTTAAGTACCATTTTACAGCACAAAGGAATTTTGTCTGACAATCTGAATCCGAAGCATCGCTTTTTTACAACGGGATCTGTTTTATCATTTGAACATATTGCTGAGCGATGGCTAGGGTATCAAATTTCTGTAGAATGTGTGGATTTACCCGTAAAGAATGCTCGTATCTGTAATTAGACTGTATTAAAGTACTTTTTGTTCAATAAATTAGGTTAGTTGCATAAGAAGGAAAAAATGCACTTTTAATTGAAAGGATTAAGGTCATTTCAATTAAAGGGGAGATTGGATTATGGAATTATCAAGATCTCAATTATTTGCTTTAGAGTATATTTCAAAATATGCAGAGAACGAAAAACGTGAGGCTAAAGCAACGATTAATCATATACTTAAAATGTCTAATATTACAGATGAAATATTTGAAGAAGCTGTCGCTAATTTAAAATCTCATGCAAGGATTGCTTTACACTTTCATCCAGACAGACTTGATTTGAGTATGAAAAGTGTTGCTGAAGCATTGTTTGAGCAAGGAGTATATAAAAGTCAATTTGAAACATTACTATCTAATGGAAGCGTATCTGCTTACCCTGGTGGTGAACGTGACCTTTGGGAAAAGAGAATATTTGGAGGGGCATATCAATTAGAAGGCGTAACGAATGAGCAACGGCCAAAATACGGAGCGCTAAATTTAATGTTACATCCAGATGGGCCGGCTCCGCGTTTTGGTTCATGTTATTTTCTTTTATCTCCAAAAGTTTCTTCGCGCTCTACATATACGTATTTAGATTCGCATCAAGATCCGAAAGAAAAGGGGACTTATGAGGAGTTTGATATGATTTTAGCTGCTCTTTTGGAAGAGACATTTGTAAGAGATTTTGCAATTGGTGAAGGAAATTTGACTCCAACAATATTAATTAATCATTTACTGGCTAATCTGAAAAGGCCGTTTATAGATTTAGTAAGCAAAGAGCCAGCCCGTAATCTTAATCATTATATTGAAGCGCAGATTCATGGAGAGATTTCTCTTAAAGAAGACGTAGAGGTGCTTGTTGCAGATCCTTCATTTAAGGGTACGGATGTAGGAAGAGTTTTAGAAGAAATTTGCCTGAAGTATGCTATTGATTTGTATTGGCACATCGGTTTTGTACTTATGGTAGACGAAGTTCCGATGGCTTTTAGAGGTTCAAAAATGCCATCTTTAGCAAGACGCATTGCAAGGAATCATTGTATCGATGCAAATATAATTGGCTCTGCTGTAGTGGATTTGAAACGCAATCCATTATCTTGGAGTGATCGTGGCACTTATGAAGAAGTGCTTCAGGAATTAAAATTATTATGGCATGTTTTAGTTCGATTTGGAAAACCAAATCGGAAGTAGAATGAAATACTCCGTTTTTCGGAAGTATTTATATAGAAAAGAAGCTGATTTAAAAATAAATCAGCTTCTTTTTATAAGATTAAACTAAGTTTAATACAGTTACTTTTTCACGTGTCATAGACTCAAGGCTCTTACGAATACCTTGTGCGCCCATACCTGAACCTTTTACACCGATGAATGGGAAGTGATCAGGGCCGCGCTCTGTACGTCCGTTAATTTGAACAGAACCAGTTTCGATTTTGTTAGCAATTGCAAATGCTTTGTTAATGTCTTTTGTGAAGACACTTGCTTGTAAGCCGAACTCTGATTTGTTAGCAATTTCAATTGCTTGCTCGTCTGAAGAAACACGGATGATTGGAAGGATTGGGCCAAATGGCTCTTCCCAAGCAACTTTCATTTCTTCTGTTACGTGGTCGATTAATGTTGGGTAAATTAAGTTACGCTCACGTTTGTTACCGATAACGATTGTAGCACCTTTTTCAACAGCATCGTCAACTAAGCCTTGAACGAAGTCAGCAGACTTGTCGTCGATTAATGGAACGATTGTGCTGTCTTGTTCTGGAGATCCAACTGATAGTTCAGCTACTTGCGCTTTTAATAAGCTAACAAGCTCGTCCGCTACGTTTTCGTGTACAAGTACACGTTTAATAGCTGTACAACGTTGACCAGAGTAAGAGAATGCACCGCTTACGATATGGTTTGCAGCATCTTGTAAGTCAGCATCTTCACGAACGATACCAGGATCTTTACCACCAAGTTCTAATACAAGTGGAATCATTGAAGCTTTTTTCGCTAAATGTTTACCTGTGTTTGTACCACCTGTGAACGATACCATATTGACGCCTTCGTGTTCTACTAAGTAGTCACCAATTACAGAACCGCGTCCTGTAGCTACGTTTACAAGACCTTTTGGAAGGCCGGCTTTGTGAAGTGCTTCAACCATTTTAATACCACTAATTGCACCTTGAGTTGCTGGTTTGAAAATAACAGCGTTACCCATAATTAATGCTGGTGCAAGTTTTGCAGCAGATAAGTTTACTGGGTAGTTAAATGGTGCGATTGCTAATACAACACCAAGTGGTGCGCGTTGGATGATCGCAAGTTTCGATTTCGTTCCGCCAGGGAAGCTATCGCCCATCATGCTTTCTCCGTGCATATGTAAAGCTTCTTCGATCGTGTAACGAATGAAGTCAGCTGTACGAACAACTTCTTTCTTCGCATCTTTATAGCCTTTACCGACTTCTTTCATAATGATATCGGCAATTTCATCCTGCATATTTACGAGCTCATCAGCCCATTTATATAAGTATTTTGCGCGATCTTGTAGGGAAGCTTCAGCCCATGATTTTTGAGCTTCTTTTGCAGATGCAATTGCTTCATCTACTTCTCCGCGAGTAATTGCTTGTACTTGTCCAATTACTTCGTGTAAGTATGGAGATGGAATTTCGATTGTTTCTCCTGAAGAGCTTTCTCTCCATTCTCCGTCTAAATAAAATTTGTACGTATTGCTAGTTGTCATGATTAGTCCTCCTAAAATAGCAACTTGTAAGAGTGAGTATAAGGTGATTGTAGGGGGTTTGATAACATTTTTCAAATGAAATGTTTGTGAAAACGATTTCTTATTCTTTTTTTATTTTGTATGCCCTTTCTTACAGAACATTCTTTTATTTCAAACTGGTTTATTATGTCATGAACCATTTGCATTTTCGTGCATTTTACTTTATGTGTAAAAAAACAATTGACAGAATACTCAATAAAGTTGTAAGATTATAAATGGAAAATAAATGAAGGGGGTGTGCGTAATGATTGTAATCGTAAATGTAATGAGCTTAGCTCTGTTAAATGGCAGAAAACATTTATATCATTACGCAACCCGTGCGGATATATAGGGCATCTTTGTCTTATAAAAAGCGTACGTTGCGTATATCGTAACGTACGCTTTTTATGCATTCCTGTGCATATCGTCAAGCGGCGGTATGCTTTTTTTTTGTTTATTTTCCATGTTACTATATAAAATTTTGGAAGGTGGAAAAATGTGATGAGATTGTATGGGTTACGAAATGTAAATGTGATGGGTTTGGATAGCGGATAAAGAAATGAGAAGTAAACGAGAACGAGAAGGGAGAGGTTACATTGTTATCAGTATTACTAAAGTTAAAATGGTTTTTTAAAGAGCACTGGAAGAGATATAGTATTGCCATTGGAGCTCTTTTAATTGTGAATATAGTTGAAGTTATTCCCCCGAAAGTGTTAGGGGTTACGATAGATAACATAAAAACAGGAACGTTATCGAACGAAGCAATTATGCAATCTATTCTCATTTTAATAGGGGTTACGATCGTTGGATATGGCCTCACTTTCGTATGGCAACATCAATTGTTTGGCGGTGCATTTGTACTGGAGAAAACGATGCGCTCTAAATTTATGGGGCATTTACTTAAGATGACGCCGACTTTTTATCAAAAAAATCGTACTGGCGATTTAATGGCGAGAGCAACGAATGATTTAAAAGCAATCGCTATGACAGCTGGTTTTGGTATATTAACGCTCGTGGATTCTAGTTTATATATGCTTACGATCGTTTGTATGATGGGTTTTACAATTAGTTGGGAGCTTACATTTGCAGCGCTTATACCGCTTCCAATTATGGCGTATGCAATGAATATATATGGAAAGAAATTGCATGAAAGATTTACAGTTGCGCAAGATGCGTTCGGTGATATGAATGATAAAGTGCTTGAATCAATCGCTGGTGTGCGCGTTATTCGTGCATACGTACAAGAGAATGCAGACGAGGAAAGATTTCATCATTTAGGAGATGACGTCTACGAAAAAAATATGAAGGTAGCGAGAATTGATGCATTATTCCAACCAACTGTGAAAATGCTTGTCGGTCTTAGTTATTTAATCGGTTTAGTGTACGGTGCATACCTTGTGTTCCAGTCAAAGGTGACGCTTGGTGAACTCGTTTCTTTTAACGTGTATTTAGGGATGATGATTTGGCCGATGTTTGCAATTGGTGAATTAATTAATGTTATGCAAAGAGGAAATGCTTCGCTTGACCGTGTGAATGAAACGTTAGCGTATGAGCCAGATGTAAAGAATCCGAAACATCCAAAGCTTGTGCAAGAGCCGGATTATATTCAGTTTGATGATGTGTCTTTCTCATATCCTTCATCAACTGAAGAAAATTTAAAAAAGGTTTCTTTCACATTAAAGCAAGGAGAAACGCTTGGGGTTGTCGGAAAAACAGGAAGTGGGAAAACGACGCTTGTACGTCAACTTCTTCGTCAATATCCGCTTGGAGATGGAGATATTGCAGTCTCTGATGTGACGTTAGATAACATAGCGAATGAAAATGTACTCGGATGGATTGGGTATGTACCTCAGGAACATATTTTGTTCTCAAAAACAGCGAGGGAAAATATTTTATTCGGAAACCGAGAAGCGAGTGAAGAAGAACTCGAGAAAGCGATTGAAATCGCGGCGTTTACAAAGGATTTAGAGTTTTTACCAGAAGGTTTAGAAACGCTCGTTGGAGAGAAAGGTGTTTCTTTATCAGGTGGACAAAAGCAAAGGATTTCAATTGCGCGAGCTGTTATTCAAAATCCAGAAATTTTAATTTTGGATGATTCTTTATCAGCTGTAGATGCTCGTACGGAAGCAGCGATCATTGAAAATATAAGAACGGAAAGAAGCGGAAAGACGACGATTATTACGACGCATCGTTTATCTGCAGTGCAACATGCGGATTGGATTCTCGTTATGGATGAAGGCGCAGTTATGGAAGAAGGTACGCATGCTCAGCTTATCCAGAGCGGAGGCTGGTATGCTGAACAGTTTGAAAGACAACAAGGTGAAAGTGAAAGTGCGGATAGTGGGGTGAAAATATGAGCGTTTCAAAACGATTGTTTCAATACGCGATGAAAGTGAAAGGGACGATTTTTGCAGCGATGGCGATGTTATTTATTTTCGTCATTGCAGAGCTTGCTGGTCCTTTCGTCGCTAAAACGATGATTGATGATCATATCGTCGGGATAGAGAAACCTTGGTATGAAACAGAAAAGAGTGAAGAAGCTGTTTCATATAATGGCGCGTTTTATAAGCGAAGTGATCGCTTTGAACAAGGCGAGACAAAAGGTAAAGAAGTACGCGTAATGCAAGTCGGTTTTCAATATTACTTTGTACCGAATAAAGTGAATATTGAAGGATCACGTACTGTAAAAGGGGATATGATTACCGTTCAAAATGGTAAGGCGGTGCAAGTGTATAAAGCGAAGGCATTAACGAAAGAAGAAGTGTTTGCGTTTTATAAACCAGAAATAAACCGTCTATTATTACTTGGTGGTGGCTATTTCGCTTTATTAGTAGTCGTATCATTATTTGCATACGGAAAGCAGTTCTTTTTGCAGAAGGCAGCGAACAAAATTATTCAAATTATGAGGGAAGATGTTTTTTCTCATATTCAAACGTTGCCGATTCGGTACTTTGATCATTTACCGGCGGGGAAAATTGTTTCGCGCGTGACGAATGATACAGAGGCCATTCGTGATTTATATGTAACGGTACTTGCAACATTCGTTTCTAGTATCATCTATATTATTGGGATATTTGCTGCACTATTTTTACTAGATGTGAAGCTCGCTTCACTATGTTTATTAATTATCCCAATTTTAATTGTTTGGGCGATTCTTTATAGAAAATACGCGTCTGTATACAATCATAAAATGCGCTCTCGTTTATCTGATATTAACGGAACAGTGAATGAATCCATTCAAGGGATGCCAATTATTCAAGCGTTCCGTCAAGAGCGTGAAACGAAAAAAGAATTTGAAGAATTAAATGGCGATTATTTTAAGTATCAAAATAAAATTTTAAATTTAAATGCAGCAACTTCGCATAACTTAGTAGCCGTATTAAGAAATATCGCTTTCACAGGAGTGATTTGGTATTTCGGAGGTGCGTCATTAAGTGCTACAGGTATTATTTCACTTGGGGTACTGTATGCGTTCGTCGATTATTTAACACGATTATTCTCGCCAATTACGAATATGGTGAACCAGCTTGCCAACTTAGAGCAAGCGCGCGTTGCATCAGAACGTGTCTTTGAATTGTTAGAGGAAAAAGGGGAAGCGGTAGAAGAAGAACGTATGCCTCGTTTAAAAGGAAATGTAAAATTTGATAATGTATCATTTTCTTATAATGGAAAAGATGAGGTGTTAAAAAATATTTCTTTTGAAGCGAAACAAGGCGAGACAGTGGCACTTGTCGGTCATACTGGATCAGGAAAAAGTTCTATCATGAATGTACTCTTTCAATTTTATGAGTTTGAAAAAGGAAGGCTTACGATTGATGGTCACGATGTAAGAGAAATGCCGAAACAAGCAACTCGTGAGCATATGGGAATCGTATTGCAAGACCCGTTTTTATTTAGCGGGACGGTCGCTTCCAATGTAAGCTTAGAGAACGAAAAAATTTCAAAAGAGCGTATCATAAAAGCATTGCATGATGTTGGTGCTGAAAGATTTGCAAACAATATAAATGAAGAAATTACAGAAAAGGGAAGTACGCTTTCCACTGGAGAACGTCAGCTTATTTCATTTGCTAGGGCGCTTGCTTTTGATCCAGCTATCTTAATTTTAGATGAAGCAACGTCTAGTATTGATACAGAAACAGAGGCGATGATTCAACAAGCACTAGAAGTTGTGAAAAAAGGAAGAACGACATTTATTATTGCTCACCGTCTTTCAACGATTAAAAGCGCAGATCAAATTATTGTGCTCGATAGAGGAACGATTTTGGAAAAAGGGTCTCATGATGAACTAATGAAAAAGCGTGGGCGTTATTATGATATGTATAAAACGCAAATGGAAGGCAATCAGAGTGCTTAATAGGTATGGAGGAGAACTTGTGATTTTCACAAGTTCTTTTTTATTGATGAACATGTCGACTCTTTAGCGAATTACGACAGTTAAATAAGAAGTATTGTTTTACCTTTTTCTTTATAAATGCTATATTAAAAAATGTTACTTATTTTTTGTATGTAGCGTTATTTTTCCCTTTTGTTTGATTATGAAGAAAAAGGATAAACTAAATAAGAACATTTTCATTGAAAAATTGTTCAAGATTGCATACAATCAATATAGTTTTTAAATTCCTATCAGAATACTTGGAGGATTACAATCATGAAGAAATTATTTTCAGTGCTTGCAGTAACTACATTAGCGATCGGGATTGTAGCCGGCTGCGGTAAAGAAGAGAAAAAAGATACAGCTAGTCAAGATGCGTTACAAAAGATTAAACAAAGCGGTGAACTTGTAATTGGTACAGAAGGTACATATCCACCATTTACGTTCCACGATTCAAGCAATAAATTAACTGGATTTGACGTTGAACTATCGGAAGAAGTTGCAAAACGTTTAGGTGTAAAGCCTGTATTTAAAGAAACACAATGGGATAGCTTACTTGCTGGCCTAGATGCAAAACGTTTCGATATGGTTGCGAACGAAGTTGGTATTCGTGAAGATCGTCAAAAGAAATATGATTTCTCTAAGCCATACGTTTCCTCTTCAGCGGCATTAGTTATTGCAAAAGATAAAGATAAGCCTGCTACATTTGCTGATGTAAAAGGGTTAAAAGGAGCACAATCTTTAACGAGTAACTATGCAGATATCGCTAAGAAAAATGGTGCGGAAATTATTGGTGTAGAAGGATTTAGCCAAGCGGCAGAATTATTAGCTTCAGGACGCGTTGATTTTACAATTAATGATAAGTTATCAGTATTAAATTATTTAGAAACGAAAAAAGATGCAAAAATTAAAATTGTAGATACAGAAAAAGAAGCTTCACAAAGTGGATTCTTATTCCGTAAAGGTAGCGATAAGCTTGTACAAGAAGTAGATAAAGCGTTAGAAGATATGAAAAAAGACGGTACGTATGACAAAATAACGAAAAAATGGTTCGGTGAAAATGTATCTAAGTAGTGCATTGGTTTCAGATCGATTGTCTACTTGGACAGATATTATGCAGTCTTCCTTCATGCCTATGCTGAAGGAAGCTGTTTTTACAACAATTCCATTAACGCTTATTACATTTATTATCGGGATTATACTGGCAACGTTAACAGCGCTCGCACGTATTTCTGGTAGTCGTATTTTACAATGGATTGCTCGTATCTATGTATCTATCATTCGCGGAACGCCACTTCTTGTACAATTATTTATTATTTTCTATGGACTTCCAACTCTTAATATTGAAGTTGAGCCATATACAGCAGCAGTTGTTGGATTTTCATTAAATGTCGGTGCATATGCATCGGAAATTATTCGTGCTTCTATCCTTTCCATTCCGAAAGGGCAGTGGGAAGCAGCTTACACAATTGGGATGACATACCCGCAAGCGTTAAAACGTGTTATTTTACCACAAGCGACGCGTGTATCAATCCCGCCGCTTTCAAATACATTTATTAGCTTAGTGAAGGATACTTCATTAGCATCGTTAATTTTAGTAACAGAAATGTTCCGAAAAGCGCAGGAAATTGCGGCGATGAACTACGAATTTTTAATTGTTTATTTTGAAGCAGGTCTTATTTATTGGGTTATTTGTTTCTTATTATCAATCGTACAACAGATGTTAGAAAAGCGTTCAGAACGCTATACGTTAAAATAATCCTTTTACAAAAGGAGTTTTTGTTTTTATGATTTCAATTCAACATTTACAAAAAAGTTTCGGAGATAATACCGTACTAAAGCATATAGATTTAACAGTTGAGAAGGGCGAGGTTGTTGTTATTATTGGGCCGTCTGGATCTGGTAAAACGACATTCTTGCGTTGTCTCAACGTACTAGAAACACCGGATGCTGGTAATATTAGCATTGGTAATAAAGAGCTTAATTTCGCTCAAAAAGTATCGAAGAAAGATATTGTAAATCTTCGTACACAAACAGGTATGGTCTTCCAGCACCATAACTTATTCCCTCATTTAACAGCACTTCAGAATGTAATGGAAGGGCTCATTACAGTGAAAAAAGTAGGGAAAGAAGAAGCAAAGAAAAAAGCAAACTATTTCCTTGAAAAAGTTGGTTTAGCAGATAAAGTGGATTTATATCCATTCCAATTATCAGGTGGACAACAACAGCGCGTTGGAATTGCGCGTGCGCTTGCGATGGAGCCAGAAGTGTTACTATTTGATGAGCCGACTTCAGCGCTTGATCCTGAACTCGTTCAAGAGGTTTTAAAAGTTATGAAAGAACTTGCTAAAGAAGGCATGACGATGGTTATTGTAACGCACGAAATGCGTTTTGCACATCAAATTGCCAACCGTGTTATTTTCATGGATGGTGGTGTCGTTGTCGAACAAGGTACACCAGAAGATGTATTTACAAATCCAAAAGAAGAACGCACGAAAAAGTTTTTACAAATGTTGCAGTAAATTAAGAAAGGTCTCAGGGTATATGCCCTGAGACCTTTTTGCCATATATATTTATTTTTGGAATCCGCCAAGGCTTTGTTCAGCCATTGCAACTAGACGTTTTGTAATTTCTCCACCAACTGAACCGTTAGCGCGAGCCGTAGAATCTGCTCCTAATTGTACACCAAATTCTTGAGCGATTTCGTACTTCATTTGATCGATTGCAGCTGTTGCACCTGGTACTACTAATTGATTTGAAGAATTTTGGTTTGCCATAGGAATATATCCTCCTTAGAGTTATAAAAATTTTTTTTGGTTGGACTAGCTGGAGTTGAACCAGATTATCGCCCCGGTTGGCGCTAATCCATCGGTAATTAAGTTTGTACTCATAGTATGGATGTTACCTAGAAAGATATACAAAATAATAATTTGTAAATTTTGTCAAAAAAACGTATTGATTTCGTAAATTATGAAATAAGAGTAATCGTTGTATTTTTAAGAAAACAGGCCAAACTAAGGAGGATATTAAATATAATTTTCTCATTGTAGCCTGCTACTTGTAGGCTAATCATTAGCTTCTTATTTATGATTTATTGAAATGAAATCGGTAGCAACTTCATAGTTCTATTTTTAAGTAGGGATGGAGTGAGTGACCGCTCCTATGCATGGGTAGGTGCTCTCTTCAATCTAAAAAAGAGAGGTTTTAAACGATAACGTATGGAGGAATCATGATGGGGATTTGCCCGCTTTGCAACGCATTAGAATCACAAACATATTCTTGTCAAAATTGCCAAAGTATACTCCAAGATTATGGGAAGTCTGTAGATTACATAGACGATTATAGTGCCTATATGGATCAAGAATTATTAAGTGCAGTAGATGGTTTAACGCATAATAATTCAAATGAATATTGCAATCATGTTTTTTATTGCGGAGTATGTAACGTGGAAACTGAGGTTGTAGTGAAACTTGTGTAAATAGAAAACTTCCACCTTATTATCTAGGTGGAAGTTTTTGTTTTTGTATTTGTGAGTGAATCATAGGAGAAGGGATATGTTCGGTGTTTGATGAAGCCCCTGATTTTATTTGAGACATTTTTTCTTTTGTATCACGTAAAGAATGTTCAGTTAAGTAGACGGCATATTCGTAAAATAACTGGCGCGTCAGTTCACTTTGCTCTTTTAATTTTTTATCTTGGAATACAGTTCGCCCGGGTTTAGAGTTGGCTTCAAAGAGCCACGGATTTTCCTTTGTGTCTAAACCGATATCAAAACCGATTTCTCCAATATTTCCGGTTACTTGTTCATCGAGCGCGTAACTTATTTGTAAGGCAGTATGTTTTAATTTATTTTCAATTTGAACTTGTTTCGTTGAATCTGGAAAAAGCTCTTGTAGCAATTTTGTATCACCGCCGCTATTTACGTGCGTTGTTAAACTGCCTTTGCCGGCAATTTTGGCGACGATTGCACTAACTATCCAATTACCGAAATGATTTTTATTTGTATGAATGCGGAAATCAACAGGTTGCCCATCGAAGCGAAGTAACGAAATACCTTGCTGTACGATAAACTTTTTTAAATCATGTCCTTTTAATACGTGGTTTAGAAGAGTTTCTAATGATTGATACTTTCTTAGTTTATTTTCTTCATTTTCGCGATAACGACAGTAGTAGCAATTCTCTGTTTGAGAATAAAATATTTGATGAATATTTCTACCAAAGCTCCCGTGTATTGGTTTCATGTACACAGATTTATACGTGCCAAGAAACCGTTCTACTTGTTCAAAATGCTGAAATGCTTCTGTGTTTGGTAATAAGGGTCTAATTGATTCGTCTTTCATAAGAAGTTGATGAACTTCCCATTTGTTGAAAAAACCTGGGTTAAACCATGGAATGGAGTAGTCTTGTTCTAACTTTCTTTTTGCTCTGACGATTGGTTTATAATTTTCCGCTTGTCGATTCGGTAATCGATCGTAAATGACATTTGGTAAAGGGACCTTTTTCTTTATCCATTGTTTCTCTTGAAAGAAATATCCTTCAATCGTTTCTTCTTCCCAGTTTATATGTTGAACGCCAAAGACGAATACGAACGGTCGTAATGAGAATGGTGGTGTTAACAACTCACTGAGAGCAATTGAACGATTTCCTAAAGGGTTAGAAGAATCATCGTTAAAGCCAGTTGTAAAAATGCCGATTAATGGTCCGAAAATAATTGTTTGGTTTTGTGTGAATGCATGAATAGTAGTGGATTGAGGTAGTAAAAGTTTTTCGGCAATATGTTTTCCGATAATAATTTCGCGAGTAAAGGAATAATGAATTTTCACCTCTTCACTTGCAAGGTGACGTATACCGAAGGAGAGGGATGTAATAGGTGGTGTAATAGAAAAAACGTAAGGTAAAGTAATGCTATTTGGATGTTCATCTGAAATGTTTAATGTATATATATGTTCTTTCAAAATAGGTTTACCTCCTTTCATTATGGTGTAAAGCGACTGAATTTAAGTGGTCCGTGAAATATCTTTTCAGCTAATGAATCACTATGACGAATGTATTGTTCGTAAGAAGGGATCGTGTTGACATACATAAGCCAGATTGCACCTTTTTGATCCATAATTGTGGAAAGTTCTAGTTCAAATAACGAAGAATAAGACTGATCTAGTGTTTGGAATACTTCATTTATAATGTCATGTAAAGCGTCGTGCAATAGTTGCACACCCGTACTAGATAGTACGTATTTAATTTTTGAAAATGAATGCAATGAATCATCGTCCGTTGCTGAGGGTAAAAGTTGATTAGGAAATGAGCTTTTTTGTATAAATTGACCGATAACAGTCCAAGTTTGTTCTTTGTTTTTTTGCAAAATGGTTCGAATGTGGAGTGGATATGTTAATTGATTTGGTGGTTGTAGCATAGTGTGCGCTATGTAACGGGATGAACGTATGTTAGATTTACACCAAGATATAAATTCGTCTGTCCGTTTGATTGTAATAGAAGTATGGTATTTTTCATTTACTGTATCGATATGAAACGTTTTATTTTTGTAAGCAATTCGATATAAGTTATCCTTAGAATGTATATTAGTGGGGCGTATAATAATATCTTTAGTTTTTAACAACAGTTTGAAAATGTTTTGTATCGTTGCAATTTCAAATTTTGGTATATAAGGAGACAGTTTTTTATTAGTGAGAAATAAATCATGTAGTTCACTTAAATTAATAAGTGTGTTATTTAAAAAGGTAGTGGAAGGACGATTGTGCAAAGAGTGAATAATTGATTTTGCTTTTTCAAAGTCTGTTTCCTCGTGAAAAGAATAACGATCATATATATAAGAAGGAATAGGGAATGTTTGCTCTTTCCATTTTCCTGTATCTGTATCGTAAATAAGACCAGAAATAAGGTCTGTTTTAGGATCAATACAAAATGGCGTAAACTGGGCAACGACATTATGATAAAGCCGAGCGCGTTTAGCGATTTCGGTGTAATACGTTTGTTCGTAATGAAATTTAGAAGCTAAAAGACCGAGAACCAACGAAATCACTCCTTTACTACTATTTGCATAATAGGCGAAGCTATATATTGCAAATACGTTTTTATACCATTATACTTTTGTCCGTATGATGATATGCTATAGTTTTGGAGAAGTGAAAGGTTGATTGTAATGAATATATGGTTAAATATGTTAACGACGACAGGACTCGGAGCAATTATTGGGGGATATACGAATCATTTAGCGATAAAAATGTTATTTCGTCCTCATCGTCCTATTTATATCGGAAAGTTTCAAGTTCCATTTACACCAGGGTTAATTCCGAAGCGTCGTGATGAACTTGCTGTTCAATTAGGAAATATGGTTGTAGAACATTTGTTAACACCAGAAGGAATTGGAAAAAAGCTAACAAATGAAGAGTTTCAAAAAGGTTTAATTCACTGGGCGCAAGTGGAAGTGGATAAAGTAATTACGAATGAACAATCACTGCGACATATGTTAGAAAAATGGAATGTAGCGCATGTAGAAGAAGAAGCGACTCGAAAAATCGAACATGTTATTACAGAAAAAATTCATGCATTTTTAGCAGAGTATTATACATATACATGGGAACAGGCTTTACCTCATTCTGTAAATGAAAAAGTAGAGAATGCGATTCCGAATGTCTCGGCGTTTATTTTAGAGCGAGGAATTAGCTTTTTTGAAAGTGAAGAAGGTAAAGCACGTCTTTCAAAAATGATTGATGATTTCTTTGCTTCTCGCGGAACGCTACTTAACTTAGTCGGAATGTTTTTAGGAAATGTAAGTGTAGTGGATCGTGTGCAGCCAGAAGTTATTAAGTTTTTAGGTCAAGATGGTACAAAGCAGCTTTTAACTGACGTACTGCAAAAAGAGTGGGAAAAGTTAAAAGGAAGAGATGTAAAAGAATTAGAAGCATTTGTAGAGAAAGAAATGATTGTAAGCGCCGTGCTGTCAGCAGTTAAAGTAGAGGAAACAGTGAGTAAGTTTTTAAATCAATCTGTTCAGCAAGTATGTGAGCCGGTTCGAGAAACAATTATTGAAAAAGTGGTTCCAAGTGCAGTAAAGAAAGGCTTGAAGTGGGGAACAGAAAACGTAGAGAGTATACTAAATAATCTACACCTTGCGGAAATTGTCCAGCAAGAAGTGTCTACATTTTCAACAGAAAGATTAGAAGACTTAGTTCTGTCTATTACGAAAAACGAATTGAAAATGATTACGTATTTAGGAGCATTATTAGGTGGAATGATCGGACTCGTACAAGGATTGTTACTATTGTTTCTTAGATAATAAGGTGAGTACATAGAAATAAAAGTGAAATTTCTTCACATCTCTTGCATAGTTTGATATGGTAAGAAGAGGTGCGTATGTAAATGCACTGAAAAGGCAGTGCGAGTGAAAAGCGCTAGCCTTCTAAAGGAGGAAAAATAAAATGACAAAGAACATTCATGATGTTGCATATGAATTACAAAAAGCAATCGCTGAAAACGAAGACTTCAAAACTTTAAAAGAGAGCTACGCAGCAGTTCAAGCTGACACAGCTTCAAAGAACTTATTCGATGAGTTCCGTACAATGCAACTTAGCCTACAACAAAAAATGATGCAAGGCCAAGAAATCACTGAAGAAGACAACCAACAAGCACAAGAAGTTGTAGCTCGCATTCAACAAGATGCTAAAATTACAAAATTAATGGAAACTGAGCAACGCCTAAACGTTGTAATCGGTGACGTTAACAAAATTATCATGAAGCCACTTGAAGAATTATATAGCGCGCAACAACAAGCGTAATAGTGGAAGACGCCCCTAGTTTAGGAGCGTCTTTTTTGTTGTAGAAAAAGGCTTATATTTGGAATAAGGGGAACTGTACGTTTTATATTATATATCCGAATAATTCATGTTCGGTAAAGCGTAATCAATTTTTGATGAAATATGAATAAACTTTCATTAGTATTAACTAAGGTTTTTCTTTAAAATTACATATTAGGACAAGGAGGAAGGTGAACTGTGAGGCATTGTATCGAGTTAAATCACTTTAAATATGAAATATCATTAAAAAAGTTGGTACATGTGATGATGGAAAGTGATTTTTTATCAAAATTCTGAGCTAGTAGGAATTTTACTTATAAATGAGTCGGAAATTAGGATAAATACTATTAGTATTACAACTAACAAAGTAGAGATTTATAAAATGAATGATGAATTCTATCTAACAAATGTGAATGATAATGTGAAAGTTATTCTATATTAGAGGATAACTATATTTTTGTGCTTATAACCGTTAAATGAAATGTGTATGCTTTAATTTATGATGACAAAATGTAGAAAATGGAGTTATTGCTGTAGTTAAAAAGGAGTTTTGTACAAAAGTGATTCGAGTATTTAAGTATGAATATCAATTGATTGTAACGTTACTATCGCTTAGTTTATTTAGTTATTTTGCAATCGAAATTATGTTATATCCTAGGGTAGGGATTGAGATAGAGCATCAAGAAAATCATTTGGTGATTAATAATATTGTGAAAAATAGCTGGGCAGCAGAACAAGATCTAGCAGTCGGGGATATTATTGAAAAAATAGATGGGATTCTCCCTGATGATAACTCTAATATTTCATTATATGGTGCTACTGAAAGGGTAAAGAAAATTACAATGAAGAAAGGGGGAACAATAGAAGAATATAAAGTAGAGTATAATCCGTACGATAAGCAATTGGTTTATCATCTTTTTTTACCAACTGTGTTTTATCTAACGTGTTTTTTTGTGGCTACATATATTTTAATACGTGCTCCATACTTGAATGCAGGAACGAAAGATTTAATCTATTTTCTGCATTGTTTAGGAATGAGTTACATTAGTATTATGGCGGGGTTACGAAAAGATTCAATAGCGTATATTGTAGTTGCTATTTCTTTAACGTACTCAGTTGTCTTTTTTATAAAATTTATGGACATGTTTACGAAAAACTTGAAGATAAGGTTTATAACAAAAACAAAATTAATCTACATAAATATAATAGCGTTTATTTTAGTTTGTTTAACCATTTTTATTTATTTAAAATATAATGATTTATCGACGAGTTATATTATATTGTTAAGTTCTGTTTTGTTTTTATTAACAGTATATGTATTGTTTAGATTTTATTTTAAAAGTAGAAAAAGTTATTATTTTAAGTTTATAAGAGTTATTATTATGAGCACAATCATATCAGCCATGCCATTTATATTCTTATTTTTAATTCCTAATTTGATAAATTACAAAGAAATAATAAGTGTCGAGACGACAGCGATCTTTTTTTTATTGGTTCCAATTTGTATTTTTTATATGATTATTGAAGGGAAAATATTTGATTATAATTTTGTTATTCATAGAGTTCAATATTATGCTTTACTGTCGATATGTCTAACGGGTTTCATCGTTATACTAGGGATTTTAATTTTCCACAATACTAGCGATAACATATTAGATGTTATTCGATTTGCTGGTATTTTGTTTGTTTCGTTAATGCTTTCTTGCTTTATAAAGGATTATTTGGATTTTAAATTAAGGAAAAAATTATATCATTCTCAGAAAAATTATCAGTTTAGTTTACATAGATTTTTACATCAGGCAAAAAATGAATATAAGTTTTCAAACTTAATTGTTAGCATAAAGAGAGAAATCAATGATGTATTAAGAATAGAAGAAATATGCTGTATTGAAGTGAGTAAAGGGGATAATTCGCTCCAAATTATTGGGGATGGATATGTTTCTGAAGATGTGCTAAAGCAATTGAATGGATATCAGTTAGAGACATATACTGTTGGTTCCATTATACAATTAAAAGATCATTTTGTGTTTGTTTTGTCCATTTCAGCAAAAACAATGATTATATTGTTATGTAAATCTAATAATAGGAGAGGTTTGAACATTCAAGAAATTGGATGGTTAGAGACATTGTGTAGTTATGCTGATTTATTATTAGAATGCTCATATCAAGTGGAAGAATTAGTGAATCAGTTGCAAACGATAAATGAACCGAAACAGCCTCCAATTTGGCTTTCAAAGTTACTATTTAATTTGTCTGAAAAAGAGCGGACAAATTTGGCGAGTGATATTCATGATGGTGTATTACAAGACCAAATACGCTTGTCTAGGAAATTAGAGGAATATCATAAAGATATTCCAGATGTCGATATGAAAAAAATAATTAACGAAGTATATGAAGATGTCTTAGATCATATTTATGTCATTCGTGAAACATGTAATAACTTACGTCCTCCATTTCTATATGAATTAGGTTTGAAAAAAGCATTATTAGATTTATTTAAACAAGTAAATCTTAAAGCTACATTTTTCTTCTATTATGAAATTCAAGATAATATTATTCTACCTAATGTAGAATATGAACAAGCAATTTATAGAATTATTCAGGAGTTATTAAATAATGCACTAAAGCATTCAAAAGCTTCTAAAGTTACTATTCGATTATATGAGCAAAATGGATATTTGAATTTAACTTATGATGATGATGGGATAGGAATGGGGATAGATTTAGACGAGTTAAATCATTCTTATAGTAGTTTAGGTTTATCCGGGATTGTAGCTAGAATTCATAGTTTAGGTGGAGAAATGTCAATAGATTCAAAGGTGAATAATGGATTAAAGATTAAAGTTAGTATGAAAATTGATTAATTGATTCAATCTTTAGATGTGGAAGGGATGAAAAAATGATTTCTGTTCTTGTTGTAGATGATCACGTTGCAGTTGGCCTAGGGACTAAAGCATTAATTGAAAGATATGATGATATAGAGGCTGATGTTTTCCATGATAGTGAAGAAATAAGAGAAGTTATGCATAATAAACAGTATGATGTATATTTAATAGATTTACAAATGCCAAAAATAAATGGTTTAGAGCTTTCTAAATATATACTTAGTGTGCAACCAGAAGCAGCTATTCTTATTTTTACAGGATTTGATGTGCTTGCACATTATAATTTATTAATAGATAACGGAGTACTTGGTGTATTAAGTAAAACTTCTTCTGAGAAAGAAGTGGTAAACGCAATCCGCCATGCAGTGAAAAAAGAAGTAGTTCTTTCTCATCAACTTGTAAGACAGTTAAGGATAGTAGAAAATGCATCTAATATAAATGTAGAAGGCGAAATGAAAAATATAATTTCTTTAAATGATGAAGAGAAGATGATTCTAGTTGAAGTTGGTAAAGGAAAAACAAATAGAGAGCTTGCCGAAATATTAAACTTAAGTCAAAGATCGGTAGAATATAAATTGACCGACATATTTCATAAGTTACAAGTTTCATCAAGAATGGAAGCAGTACAAAAGGCGAAAGAACTATGGTTTATTCCAACTATAAATTTTTAATGTAGCTCTTTATTAAGTTGCGGTATTCACGCAAGAAAAATGCGTGAATACGAGAGGAATGTTCGGTGATATAAATGGAAGAATATAGTATAGTTACATTAAAGGCAAAATAAACTCGCGAGGACTAACAGCTTAATATATTGCCTTTTATTAGGATGTATAGTCGTATTCAAGTATATACTAATTAATAACAATCAATATAAATAGAATTATTTGAAAGACAGTCAATTATTTTAAGACACGGTAAAAAATTGCTGTAATAAGTTATTAGTATTGCATTGTTAAAAGAGTAATTTAGGGTTGAGTTACTCCAATTGATAAAAATCCTATACTTTGTCAATATAGTGATTTTATCGTCCATTATTTGTTGTTATTTTGCGTTTGTTGTTTTTGCTTGGGCCTCCTTTAAGGAGGCCTTTTTTTATGGGAAACGGATGAAGTGCATCCTTACCCATAATAAAGCTTCTTTAAAATCTCCATATGTTGGTGACTATTTTAAAGAGGAATGTATGATCTAACATGTATTATCACTTACTGAAATACTCAGTTTTAATGTTCTTTTCCTTCAAAAACTCTTCAATTTCTTTTTGCTTCCTACCATTAACTTTCTCAAAGCGCTTTGTAAAAGAGAAATCAGTTTTGAATAAGTTACCATCTTGAGCGAATTTTTCTATTTCCTGATCTAATTCTACTGAAAGTGCTGTAGATGCTGAAATATAATTATGAATTTCCTTCGAAGGCTGTTTGTAATCAGCAGGAATCGTATTGTTACTAATAAAATGATGGAAGTTCGCATCGTTTTGTTGAGCTAAATCTATTAGTTTTTGTAATTTATTCCGGTCGGACTCAGTAACCTTCTCGTCAGACATGGCTGACGAAAGTGGAACGATATTTTCGTCTAACTCTCCGCTATAATTTAAATAACTTTTTATATTTTGTTTCATTTCGTCTTCACTAATAGTTTCGTTTTTCTTTGAGGAACTAAATATATTTTCTGGAACTTTAATAGCAACATCTTTGATAGATTGTACATCATTTTTTTCTTTAGGCTGTACACTGTTTGAACAAGCTGATAGAAATAAAATTGTAAGTAACGTGAGTAGGTATAAAATATACTTTTTCATATTAATCTCCTTTTACATTCATTAGTATCTTTGTAAAATAGCTAAATTCCATTTTAAATACTTAACTAAAAGTGAGTATATATGTTTTATCATTTGATAAGATATGACGGATATTAGTAAGCCGATGCAAAAGGCTATGAATACATTGTAAACATCGGAATAACTGATTTGATGAAACCCTTTAAAGAATCCTAATCCTATTAATAAGATAGGTGAAATAATTAATAACGGAGTGGCAATTATAAGTGCTAGAAGAAGCGGTAATAGAAAGAGTAATAGGAAAAAGGCGATAATGATACATATAAAGTTTAAAACACTTAAGCTCATAACAGAAAACAGTGCTGTCATAATATTTTTTAGGCTGCGCCTATTGTCAGCGTTACTTATTACATATGAAATATTAAGTTCTTTAGCGATAGTTTTAGGGTTTCCTAGCTTTTTAGAAATTTCCTCTTCAGATATTCCATCTTGTTTACCACTAATAAAATGATTTTCGTACTCCGAGATAATATCCTCTTTTTCTAAATTAGGCATATTCCGTAGGGAAGAACTAAGTTGCTCTAAAAATTCATTTTTGTTCATAACAATCACTTTCCTTTATAAAATGATGAATTATGGCTGAAAATCCTATCTTTTTTCTAAACAGCACACTCAATCTATATCTACTTTTTGAAAGGAGATATACTAATTGTGAATAACATTCCAAATAATGGGCATTCCATTATTTACAAATATATCACTTACTATTGTTCTTTGCAAGGTACTGTCAGGTTGTTAATAATATGCATAGAAAGAAGTGTTTTTGTACATTTTTAGAAGAGATATAAAAATGTTATTTTAAGATAAACAAAAGGTTGTAAGCGCATTCTTTAAAACTTGTCAAAATAATGTCAAATTCATATTGTTGGAAAAATAATGCATTTGTAATATAATGATAAAGATACTTCACCAGCTTAATTAACTAGGTGAAATTAAAATCTTTATTACACACATTATGAAACAAAGGGTAACTAACTGTTACGATTTATTTAACCAATTATAACGAAAGTTAATTAAATATATCAGTAAGCCCTGCTAGTCAAGTAATTGGCTAGTAGTGAGGGTTAACTGCGGGCAATCCCTAAAGCTGATTGAACTACAACGTGGCTAGAAATAGCGAGCGTGAATGTCGCGAAAGCAGAAAAAATCAATCAGATGATGCAAGGTTAAATCCTAAACATTAGAACAATGGGTCTTCCGCCTCGAATCATCTAAGTCAAAATGGATAAGATGAACGTTCAACGACTATCTCGTATAACTGACGAGAGTACATCACAAGCCTATGGTGGTGGAAAAATCCTCTATCTCTAAAGAGATAAACATATAGTCTGCGCTCATGTGAAAATATGAGAAGTTCATAAGAGAACTGGCTAAGGAATTGCGCCCTTAGTTGAACGAGATAAATTTAATCAAATCTATCAAACCTCATTGAATCTATCGAACGCATGTGCTATTGTGGGTTCAATGAGGTAAGAATAATAATGAAATTTTCACGAGTTAGTCAAGTATCAGAATTAACAGGTTTGCATCCGAGTAGTCTTACGAGAATGCTGGTGGAACACGCTACTATTCAGAAGAACAAATCTTTCATTAAAGGAGTTACATTCTGATGATATTGGCGAAGAAAGTCAGACTAATTCCAACGCCTGAACAAGAAAAAGTGCTTAGAAACCATGCTGGTGCTGCAAGATTCGCTTATAACTATTGTAAAAGAATGAGTGATAGGTATTATAAGCTATTTGGAAAATTTGTTTCACAGTTAGCTTTACAGAAACGATTTACAAAGATCAAGAAGCGAAAGAGATATGAGTGGTTAAATGACATCAACGCACAAGTTCCCAAACAGGCTTCAAAAGATTTTGATACGGCGAGAAAAAATTCGTTCAAAAAGTACAAAAATGGTTATCACACTTCTTATAAATCCAAAAAAGATTTAATGCAAGGATTTTATGCCAATTATGAAAGACTGATTATAGGAAAGAAAGTCGTTCATATTCAGTCTATTGGAAAAGTGAAAACAAGCCAACAACTACCAAGAAATAAAAAACCATCCAATCCAAGAGTTACCTTTGATGGTCGTCACTGGTGGATGAGTGTAGGGTTCCAAGAAGATTTTGAATCCCAAGAACTAACCAATGAGTCGATTGGTGTGGATGTTGGTTTAAAAGAGCTTTTTGTAGCTTCTAATGGTACGAAAGAACGAAATATAAACAAAGATGCTAAGGTTAAAAAGCTTTTGAGAAGGAAAAAGTCAGCACAAAGAGATATGTCTAGGAGATTTAAAAAAGGTGTAAAAATTCAATCTGCCGGATATGAAAAAGCGAAAGCTGAGCACCTGCGGTTATCTAGGAAAATTACGAATATCCGAAATAACCATATCCATCAAGCAACAGCTAAATTGGTGAAAACCAAACCAATGAGGATTGTTGTGGAAGACTTATCTATCTCAAACCTGTTAAAAAACAAAAAACTATCGAAAGCATTTTCAGTTCAAAAATTAAACTTCTTCTTTCAATGTTTATCATACAAGTGTGAGAAGTATGGCATTGAGTATGTAAAAGCTGATAAATGGTTCGCTTCAAGCAAGATTTGCTCATGTTGCGGCGTAAAATACGACCATTCAGTTCAATCAGAAGGGCAGTGGAGTTTAAAGATTCGTGAATGGTGTTGTGCTTCATGCAATAGCCATCACGATAGGGATGTAAATGCTGCGATAAATTTATCAAGATGGGTAAAATAAATGCTTGATAATAGGAGGTAACGATACTGCCTCGTGTGGAGTGTTATACCCCTCGTCCCTTCGGGGTTGCGAGAACACGATGAAGCACTAACTTTTGTAAATTTAATTGAATTGTATAGATTTAGTTAAGTTTATCGTATCGGATGATTAGTTTTGAGTACAGGTGTAAAAGCAAACGACGTGAAGACAAAAACAAAAGGAGCAGATCTTGTTGTTGATTGTTTAATTAAACAAGGTGTTACACATGTTTTCGGTATTCCAGGAGCAAAGATTGACTCTGTATTTGATGTATTGCAAGAAAGAGGACCAGAGTTAATCGTTTGTCGTCATGAACAAAATGCAGCATTTATGGCAGCTGCTATTGGTAGATTAACAGGGAAACCGGGCGTATGTCTTGTAACTTCAGGACCAGGGACATCAAATTTAGCGACAGGTCTTGTTACTGCGAATGCGGAGAGTGATCCCGTTGTTGCTTTAGCTGGTGCAGTACCGCGTACGGATCGATTAAAACGTACGCATCAATCTATGGATAATGCTGCACTATTCGAACCAATCACAAAATATAGCGTAGAAGTAGAGCATCCTGATAATGTGCCAGAAGCACTTAGTAATGCATTTCGAAGTGCGACTTCCACAAATCCGGGAGCTACTTTAGTAAGTCTTCCGCAAGACGTTATGACTGCGGAAACAACTGTAGAGTCTATCGGTGCGCTTTCTAAGCCACAGCTTGGAATCGCTCCCACAAATGATATTACATACGTAGTAGAAAAAATAAAAGCAGCGAAATTACCAGTTATTTTACTCGGTATGAGAGCAAGCACAAATGAAGTGACGAAAGCTGTTCGTAAATTAATTGCGGATACAGAACTTCCTGTCGTTGAAACATATCAAGCAGCTGGTGCGATTTCACGTGAGTTAGAAGATCATTTCTTCGGCCGCGTTGGATTATTCCGTAACCAACCAGGTGATATTTTACTAGAAGAAGCAGACCTTGTTATTTCTATCGGTTATGATCCAATCGAGTATGATCCAAAGTTCTGGAATAAACTTGGCGACAGAACGATTATTCATCTTGACGACCATCAAGCAGATATCGACCATGATTACCAACCAGAGCGTGAATTAATTGGTGATATTGCCTTAACGGTAAATAGCATCGCGGAGAAATTACCGAAACTTGTATTAAGTACGAAATCAGAAGCGGTATTAGAACGATTACGCGCAAAATTATCAGAACAAGCAGAAGTTCCAAATCGTCCTTCAGAAGGTGTTACGCATCCACTTCAAGTGATTCGTACACTTCGTTCTTTAATTAGTGACGATACAACCGTTACATGTGACATCGGTTCCCATTCTATTTGGATGGCGAGATGTTTCCGTTCTTATGAACCACGTAGATTATTATTTAGTAACGGCATGCAAACGTTAGGTGTTGCACTTCCTTGGGCAATCGCAGCTACTTTAGTAGAACCAGATAAAAAAGTAGTTTCCGTATCAGGTGACGGTGGTTTCTTATTCTCAGCGATGGAGTTAGAAACGGCGGTACGTTTAAATTCTCCAATCGTCCATCTTGTTTGGAGAGACGGCACATATGATATGGTTGCATTCCAACAAATGATGAAATACGGCAGAACATCAGCTACAGAGTTTGGCGATGTTGATCTTGTGAAATATGCGGAAAGTTTCGGGGCGTTAGGTCTTCGTGTTAACACGCCTGATGAATTAGAAGGTGTGTTAAAATCCGCGCTAGCAGCAGATGGTCCTGTCATTATTGATATTCCAATTGACTATCGTGACAACATTAAATTAAGCGAAAAATTATTACCAAACCAATTAAACTAATGGAGGCAGATTTGAGATGACTGTTGCGCAATTAATTGATATTGATGCAAAAAAAACGAAAACGAGTAATGAAGTATATCAAACATCTACAATGCTTGCGCTATTAGATGGTATATATGATGGTGTGATTAGCTTTGAAGATTTGAAAAAACATGGTGATTTTGGCATCGGCACATTTGATCAATTAGATGGTGAAATGATTGCATTTGATAATGAATTTTATCATTTACGTTCAGACGGTTCAGCAGAAAAAGTAGAACCAGAAGAAACAACACCATTTGCGACTGTAACGTTTTTTGAAAAAGAAATGAGTTATACGGTAGAGCATCCGATGAATCGTGAAGAAGTTGAAGCATTATTACATGAATTAATGCCAAGTAAAAACTTATTTTACGGTATTCGAATGGACGGTACGTTCCGTGAAGTAAGAACGAGAACTGTTCCAAGACAAGAAAAACCGTATACACCGCTCGTTGAAGTGACGAAATCACAACCAATCTTTTCATTTGAAAATACAGAAGGTACGCTTGCTGGATTTTGGACACCAGATTATGCGCAAGGTATTGGTGTAGCTGGATTCCACTTACATTATATTGATGATGAAAGAAGCGGGGGTGGACATGTTTTCGACTATGTTATAGAAAACTGTACGATCCAAATTTGTCAAAAAGCTCATATGCATTTAGCACTTCCAGAAACAGCTGATTTTATGGCGGCTGAATTATCAAGAGAAAACTTAGAGGATAATATTGCAACTGCGGAAGGTGCAGAGTAAAAGGGAAAGACTGTTCCATTTTGGAACAGTCTTCTTTTATTCGTAATGTTATTATTTGTCGATAAATCGATATTTCTTGTCGAACCGTTGATATATTGTAAGTTATGATAGATATATTTGAAAAATCGTTGATATTGATTATTTCTTTGAAACAAACGGATGTCCCTCATAATAAAAACGCCACGGATAATGTACAGCTTCTTCTGCATAGTCGATATTAATACGAGGTCCTGCTGCTATTTTATATTGTGATGATATGTGTTCATCTTTTGGGACGAGTTCAATATGTAATGTGTCACTTTGTAATGATAAGCCTCGTTCTTCTAAAGTAATTCCGAGTGCACGGCATAGTTTGCCAGGACCGCTTGTTAAGTTTTTATATTGCGCTTTTGTAATGTCTGTTTTGTTGTAGCGCGCTAGTTTTATTTCTTCAATACCGTCTACTGGCTCAAGGGCTCGAATGAGAACACCTTGCGGGGTGCCCACTGGCGCCGTAATAACGTTAAAACAATGGTACATACCGTAAATTAAATATACGTAAGCATGCCCTGGTGCGCCAAACATAACTTCTGTGCGATCTGTCCGTCTGCCGCCGTAACTATGTGCGGCCTTATCATCTGGGCCTTTATATGCTTCTACTTCTACAATGATTCCGCTTCGCTTTATTCCGTCTACAATATGAACAAGTTTTTGCCCGAGTAATTTTTTTGCGACTTCTAACGTATCGCCTTCATAAAAAGAAGGAGGTGCCTGCATTGTACTATCTCCTTTGCTAAGTGTATATGTATATAGTAAACCAAATTTTCAGTAGTAATTCTAACTCGTTCTATTTATCGGGTGTATTTCATAAATTATGGATAGAGTACAACAGCGAAGAGGGGGAGTGCGACATGATTTATCGCTTACTAGCTCTTAATATAGATGGGACACTACTATACAACAATGGAAAAATTGCAAAAGGATTAAGAGAAACAATTGAATTTGTGAAAAGAAAAGATGTATACGTTACGTTATTTACGAGCCGTAATTTTCAATCCGCTCATAAAGTAGCAAAGGCGTTAAAATTAGATTCTATATTAGTGACACATGGTGGTGCTTTCGTTTCAGCAACGTTAGATAAGCCGTACGTTCAAAGAAGATTATCTGAAGAGAAGACTTTTAACATTGTGCAAGTGTTAGAGCACTTTGATTGTAACGTACGTATTTCTCATGAACGGTTTTCGATAGGAAATCGTGAGAGAAATACACCAAACTTAATTGCGCGCACTGTATTATCAAGCGCAGATCCGTTATTTTATCCAGTTCAATTTGTAGATTCGTTAGGTGACGCGCTTCGTGACCATCCGGTAGCGGCGCCAAAAATTGATGTTCTTTTCCAAAGTAAAGGTGAAAAAGAACGCGGGCTAAATACATTAAGAAAAGCATTCCAAGACGTAGAGTATGTTGAATGTGATTCAAAACGAATAGAAATCTTGCCGCAAAATGTATCAAAGTTACGCGGATTACAATTGCTTGGAGAGCATTTAAATATTTCGCTAAATGAAATGGTTGCGATTGGAGATAGTATGGAAGATTTAGAGGTTATTGAAAACGTGGGACTTGGTGTAGCGATGGGGAACGCGCCTGTAGAGTTAAAGCAAGCAGCAGATTGGATTACACGTTCAAATAGTGAGAACGGTGTAGAGTACATGATTAAAGAGCATTTCCGTAAGCAATTCCCGCTTCCGTTTTTGAAGAATCATAAAAATACACCGAAACGATGAAAGAAAAACGTAGCTTTTTGGCTACGTTTTTTTGTTGAGCTTATTAAAAGGAATGAAAACGTTTTTAAATGTTAATTGTGTATAAAATCCATACAATTCACTTGAATCCTTTAGAAAACTAATGTAAAGTGAATGATGTTGCCAAAACAGTTACACCACATGAAATATTCTTCAGATTAATTTTATTGGGCTCCCATACGTAAAAGTATTTCCGCATGACAGTTTAGTTCACGTATTATTTCAAAAATGAATTGTAGTAATTTTATTAAGTAGTTGTAACGTTCCTTTGTTTTATTTAAATGGATTATTTTAAGTTAATGTGAGTAAGACCTGGTACATATGAAATGTGCTTCTTTTTGTGATTTTAGGAAGTTTAAAAGGGGGAATGAAATTCTTGAGGAAATCATTTAATCAAAAAATTAAAAAGTTAAGTAGTAGTTTAATAGTTGTATTACTAATATGTATGAATTTTTTAATCCATTTACCATTTAAAGCAGAGGCAGCTACAACAGAATTAAAAGGTTTAGGTGATGTATCTTATTACAACGCCATCATTTTTGGAGATCATAGTGCAACGAGTGCAGATATTGAAGGTGCGATGGCTGTTCAGAAAAATATGAACGCATCAAGTTATACAGTCGTAGCGGCTGCAACTGGAGCAAATAACTTAGCTGGAGCAACTTGGGTAGATGAAGGATATCCATCATTATTACTAGGCGGTCAATTTACGAAAGCGGGAGCAGGACAGGTAATTATTCAAGATGGAACAGTGGCGATGACAAAAGACGGTGACCCAGATGGCGCAATGAAAACGTCATATGACCGTATCTCTTATAAAGAGCAAGCGGAGATTGATGCTAAGTTTAAAGAATTTAGAAAAGACGTTGATGGTGTAATTGGGGATGCAAGTAAACTACACACTGATAAGCCAAAACCTAATATGAGCTTTGGAATCGGTGAAGATGTAAACAACCCTAATATTTATGTCTCTTCAGGCCAGACGGGAAAGAAAGCATTTGATGTAAAAGACGTTTTTCTTCCGAATGTAGAGAATAAAGACTTTATTGTTATTTATTCAGATGCAGAAGAAGTGAGCTTTGGTGGCGGTGCAATTTTGTATGATACAAGAAATACTGGGATGGCGACGGATTTAATTAATACATCTCAAGCATACGACCCTAATTCATCTTTTACTGAGTTAGCTAGTAAGGTAATTTGGGTATTTCCTAATGCTACAAAGATAACAACTAAAGGTTATGGTGTAGTAGGTAGTGTGTTTGCACCTAATGCAGTTGTAGAAACAAAAGGTGGTTCTATTAATGGACAAGCCTATGTTGGAGGATTACACCAAAGAGATGGTTTTGAGGTTCATAACTTTAAATTTAACTGGCCAAAGTGGAATAAACCAGCAGCCGAAAAAGGACATTTACAAATTAAAAAAGTTGATGAAAATGATAAAAACATTGTTTTAAAAGACGCAAAATTTGATGTTATAGACAAAGATAATAACGTTGTGGCTACTGTTACAACAAACGAAAAGGGTATTGCGGAAGTTAAAGATTTACCACTTGGTGACTATTTTGTAAAAGAAATAAGTGCACCAGAAGGATATATAAAAGTTGATACACCAGTCAAAGTAACAATTGATAATACAAACGTAATTGAACTTGTTATGAAGAATACGAAAAAAGTAGAGAATGGCCAATTTAAATTATTGAAAAAAGATAGTGAATCTGGTCAACTTCTACCAGGTGCAAAATTTGATGTTATCGATAAAGATGGGAAAGTTGTGGAAACAATTGTTACAGATGATAAAGGTGAAGCCTTATCGAAACAACTTCCAGTTGGAAGCTATACATTAAAAGAAGTAGAAGCACCGAAAGGATATGAATTATCATCTAGTTCAGTTTCTGTTGATGTAGAGGCTAATAAAGTAGTGACTGTAGATGTAGTGAATAAAAAGATCCCCGAAAAAGTAACAGGTCAATTTGAAATTGTGAAAGTAGATGCGGAAGATAAAACGAAAGTATTATCAGACGCAGAATTCGAAGTGTATAAGGATGGTAAAAAAGTAGATACGTTACGAACAGATAAAACAGGTAAAGTAATTTCTCAGAAATTAGAACCAGGAACATACAAATTAAAAGAAACGAAAGCACCACAAGGATATAAGTTGTTAAAAGAAGAAATTGAAGTCGTTGTGGAAGCGGACAAAGTAGTAGAAGTACAAGTAGAAAATGCAAAAGAACTAGGAAGCTTACAAGTAATCAAAAAGGATGCGGAGAGTGGAAAAGTTCTAGCAGGTGCAGAATTTAAACTGAAAAATGAAGCTGGTCAAGTAGTTGGAGAAGCGAAAACAACGAATAAAGACGGTGTTGTGAAATTCGAAAACTTAGTGCCAGGAAAGTACACGTTAGAGGAAACGAAAGCGCCAGAAGGTTATAAAGCGCTAGAAGTGACAGTAGAAGTGAACATTGTAGCGAACGAAGTAGTAAAACAAGAAGTTACGAATGAAAAAGTAACGGGTCAATTTGAAATCGTGAAAGTAGATGCGAATGATAAAACGAAATTGTTATCAGGTGCAGAATTCGAAGTGTATAAAGGTGGTAAGAAGGTAGCGGAACTGAAAACAGATGAGAGTGGAAAAGTGATGTCACCAAAATTACCGTTAGGTGAATACACAGTGAAAGAAACGAAAGCACCAGCGGGCTACAAGCTTTCAAATAAAGAATGGAAAGTAACAATTCAAAACGAGAAAGAAGTAGTAAAAGTAGAGGCAGAAAACGAAATAATCTTAGGTTCTCTACAAATTATTAAAATGGATGATAAAGATCAAACGAAACGCTTAGCAGGCGCAGAATTTACATTGAAAGATGCGAGAGGAAATGTTGTAAAAGAAGGAATTACAACAGATAAGTCTGGAACGGTTAAAGTAGACGGACTTGTGCCAGGTGAATATACGTTAGAAGAAACAAAAGCACCAGAAGGTTATGAGTTAACAAAACAAATAATTCATGTAACAGTTGACGGTGAAAAAGTTATTGATGTAAAAGTAACGAACGGTAAGAGCCTTGGGCAATTCGAAATCGTAAAAGTAGATGCTCAAGATAAAACGAAAGTATTATCAGATGCAGAATTCGAAGTGTATAAGGATGGTAAAAAAGTAGATACGTTACGAACAGATAAAACTGGTAAAGTAATTTCTCAGAAATTAGAGCCAGGAAAGTACAAATTAAAAGAAACGAAAGCACCACAAGGATATAAGTTGTTAAAAGAAGAAATTGAAGTCGTTGTGGAAGCAGACAAAGTAGTAGAAGTACAAATAGAAAACGCAAAAGAACTAGGAAGCTTACAAGTAATCAAAAAGGATGCAGAGAGTGGAAAAGTTCTAGCAGGTGCGGAATTCAGATTGAAAAACGAAAGTGGTCAAGTAGTTGGAGAAGCAAAAACAACGAATAAAGACGGCGTTGTGAAATTCGAGAGCTTAGTGCCAGGAAAGTATACGTTAGAAGAAACGAAAGCACCAGAAGGTTATAAAGCGTTAGAAGTAAGAGTAGAAGTAAATGTTGTAGCAAATGAAGTAGTAAAACAAGAAGTTATGAATGAAAAAGTGAAAGAAGAAATTACAGGTCAATTAGAAATTACAAAGGTAGATGCTAATAATACAAATAAAACATTAGCAGGCGCAGTGTTTGAAATTTGGAAAGACGGAATAAAAATCGACACATTAACAACAAATAAGAGCGGTAAAGCGACTTCTAAGAAGTTAGAACCAGGAGATTACACTTTAAAAGAAATCCAAGCGCCAGAAGGATATACTTTATCCGATAAGGAAATGAAATTTACGATTTCTAATGAAAAAATTGAAGTTGTAAAGCTTCAAATTACAAATAAAAAAGATACAGATAAAGATCCGGAAAAACCAGGTGAAGGAACAGAGAAGCCTGATGAAGGAACAGAAAAACCAGGTGAAGGAACAGAAAAACCAGGTGAAGGAACAGAAAAACCAGGTGAAGGAACAGAAAAACCAGGTGAAGGAACAGAAAAACCAGGTGAAGGAACAGAAAAGCCAGGTGAGGGAGTAGAAAAACCTAATTTACCAGAAAAAGGACAAGGTTCTTCTAATAATCAACAACTTCCAGCTACAGGACACAATACGAATTACGTTCCATTCATCGGTTTTATGCTTCTGCTACTAGGAATACGTTTAAGATTCATGGCTAAAAATAGTTAAAAGATGTATAAAAGGCATCAGAGATATATAATCTCTGATGCCTTTTTAAGTGAATACAGATAAAATGAAAATATCTATATGGAATGATAAATATTTTAAGCTTCAATTACGTTAAGCATTCTGTTTATAAATGCAGCTGCGTGTGCACGTTGTGATGGTCCTTTTGGTACGAATTGATTAAATTCATTACCTTTTACAATTCCATATCCATACACTCTTTGTACTTCTTCTTTAGCGTAAATTAAGTTTTGGTCTACGAATGGTAGTTCAACTTGTTTTGCAAAAATACCAGCGTGTTTTAGAGAACGATCGATCATAATAACAGCTTCTTCGCGTGTAATTGTAGTATTTGGATCAAATGTATTATCACCACGTCCGCGGATTATACCTGCGCTTGCTGCACGATTAATACCGTCTCTTAAAGATGGGTGTACTTGTTCTAAGTCTGTGAACTTAGCATTTCCACTTGGTAATTGTAAAGCACGAGTAATTAATGTAGCAAATTCAGCACGCGTTACAAGACGTTCTGGGAAGTACTTGCCGTTCCCTTCTCCTTGCATAATGCCTCTAGCTGCTAATTGACGAATGTCTTGTTCATACCATCCACCTGTAATGTCATCAGTTACGGGATTTTTTTGGTTTTCCTTATAGTATGTTTCAGTTCCTTTTAAGAAAGCATTCCATTGTCCGCGTTGAATCATAAACGCAGGGCAGTTTTTTCCTGACCAAAATTGATGTTTTTGGACCTTATCTAGAGAAATATTTAAGTCGTTCATTAAATAAGCTGCCAATTTACGGGCATTTTCTACCGCTTTTTCATAGTTTCCATCTTGATTAACGGCAATTTCAATTCCGATAGATTCATAGTTTCCAGTTTTATTTCCAGCATGCCATCCAACTTCATTTACCGGAAGATGTTGATAAATTTCTTTATCATCTACTGTGAAATGCCAAGATGCGGCGCGATCAGCTGTTCCGCGTGCTTGGTTATCTAAGAATTTTGCATGATTTAGAGCATTAGCACCTTTCGCTGTATTAGCCGTTTCGTGAATCGTAATATATTTAGGTACCATCGGGTAGCCAGGGCGAATATCGTCATTTCCTTTTGGGACAATCATTTCTTTAAATGTAACGCCATAAATATTGTTTGTTTGTAGAGCTTCCGGAGCTCTCAATAAACTATTTTTAGCAGTACGACTGTTTTTTAGTAATGAAGCTTTTGTACCTTCAAATGTAGCAGAAGGTGCATAAATCCATTTTGCTGTTTCGTTTATTTGGACTTTAAACCAATTTCCAGCTTGTTCAGTAGGAGTAATGACTTGTGGCTCTAGTTTCCCTTCTTCTTTAAACGATTGGAACGGAAGGGCATGTATGGAAGCTTCTTCTTTTACGATTAATTTTTGGTTAGATAGTTTATGAATCTCTTGAACTTCTAAGCTATTATCATTGTTATCTATCCATCCAGCGCCAGTTGGCGTCGTTATGTAGTAAGCATTTCCTTTTTTCTTTGTCGCCGTTACGACTTGTTCTGTAATCTCGATATTCGATTTGTTTTTTAAATCATTCGCGGTATATAATGAATGTTTTTTTGAAGTGTATAGTAGGAATTGGCCAGTAACCTCGATATCTTCTTCATGAGTACTATGCTCATTAACATGCTCCTTAATACTTTTAAAAACTTGATCCTCCGTATATACTTCGGCGGATTTTTCAGCACTCTCTGCAAATGAATAAGTAGGTGCAAGAACAGTTTGTAATGCAAGAGAGAGAGTTAATACACTATAAAATTTCTTTTTCATATTTTTTTTAACACATTAGATTATAAAATCTAGTGTTAACATTCCTCCTTTATATATTGTATTTTCGCTATGTAACGATTTTTTGTACTAATAAATTTTAACAAGAGAAAATCATGATGTCTATATACATGAGCGATATTCATAAAAAGAATTATTTGAAAAAATGTAAGAGAAACAGGTAAAACCTTCTGTATTGACCTGTAAACGCCCTTCAAGTAAACTAAAGAGAGTTTGCAAATGAAAAGGTGATAATGTGTTAATTTCAATTAAAACGTTACAAGATGATCGTTTTTTACGTCCGCTACAAAATATTGGCGGCTTATTTTTTGAAGATAGTACGATTGGATTTGAACAAGAGGAAGCGAATCTGATCGTTGATATACACATTGAGGATAATGTGAAAGCATCCGCTCGATTAACGGATGTTAGCACAGGAAATGTGTATGAAGAAACATTCTCGAAAGATTTATCTGCTTTCACAGATGAAAAAGAGCGTATGAAGCAAGTGAAGCACGTTGTTTCTTATGTATATCTTTCTGTTCTTCAGCAGTTAACTGGACTTGAACAAAGCTGGGGTATTTTAACGGGAGTACGTCCGACGAAACTTCTTCATAAAATGCTTCAAAATGGTATGTCAAAAGAAGAAGCGCATCAAGAACTTCGTGAAAGTTATTTAATTCATGAAGAGAAAATTGAACTTCTTCAGCGTATTGTTGATTGCCAATTAGCAGTTGTTCCGGATTTATACCGTTTGAAAGAAGAAGTAAGTATTTATATCGGTATTCCGTTTTGCCCAACGAAATGTGCATACTGTACATTCCCGGCTTATGCGATTAATGGACGCCAAGGGTCTGTTGATTCGTTCTTAGGTGGTTTACATTATGAAGTTCGTGAAATTGGTAAGTTTTTAAAAGAAAAAGGTGTGAAAGTTACGACGATTTATTATGGCGGCGGTACACCTACAAGTATTACAGCAGAAGAGATGGATATGCTGTATGAAGAAATGTACGAAGCGTTCCCAGACGTGAAAAATGTACGTGAAGTAACAGTTGAGGCAGGTCGTCCAGATACGATCACGCCAGCAAAGCTAGAAGTGTTAAATAAATGGAACATTGACCGTATTAGTATTAATCCGCAGTCATATCATCAAGAGACACTAAAAGCAATTGGACGTCATCATACTGTAGAAGAAACAATTGAGAAATACCATTTAGCTCGTGAAATGGGAATGAACAATATTAATATGGACTTAATTATTGGTCTTCCTGGTGAAGGGTTAGATATCTTCAAGCATACGTTAGATGAAACAGAAAAGTTAATGCCAGAATCATTAACAGTTCATACGTTATCATTTAAACGTGCTTCTGAAATGACGCAAAACAAACGTAAATATAAAGTAGCAGGTCGCGAAGAAATTACAGCGATGATGCACGAAGCAGAAGAGTGGACGCAAAAGCATAATTACGTACCATATTACCTATATCGTCAAAAGAATATTTTAGGTAACTTAGAGAACGTTGGTTATGCAATGCCGACGCAAGAAAGTATTTACAACATTGTCATTATGGAAGAAGTACAATCAATTATCGGACTTGGTTGCGGTGCATCAAGTAAATTTGTTCATCCGAAGACGGGGGCAATTACGCACTTCGCGAATCCGAAAGATCCAAAATCATATAACGATGGCTTTGTAAAATATACAGAAGATAAATTGAAAATTTTAGAAGAGCTATTCGCATAAGAAGAAAGAGGTTGTTCCGAGTCGGAACAACCTCTTTTTATCCTGCAGTAACGGGGGCCGATTATATCTTGTCAGTTTTTGTCGGTAAGTCGATATATTCGAAAAATCGCCGATATAATTTCATTTACCGTCTAGTGGTATCGTATGTAAAACTATGTCGATAATAATCAGAAAAATTAGTCAAAACATTGAAGGACAATGTCTACTTATAGACGAAATGATAGATTTATGAAAGAGAAAAGGGGGAAATTGTTGGCATGTACATGACGATAGGGAGAATTTTTGATTTATCTGTTGGTAAGTATACGAATAAAGAGGCGTTAGTGGAACCTGAAAAAAATATTCGCTGGACATATAAACAGTGGGATGAACAAATAAATAAAACGGCACACGCTTTATTAGAAGACGGAGTAAGAAAGGGAGATACAGTATCTGTTTACTTATATAACTGTCATGAATTTGTAAACGTTTACTTAGCTTGTGCGAAGATTGGTGCAATTTTTAACCCGATTAACTTTCGCTTAAAGGCGAAAGAAGTATCTTATATTCTTCAGGACGCATCCTCGAAAGTCGTTGTCTTTGAAAAAGCAGTTGAGTCAACTGTTGCTATAATTGAAAGAGATTTTCCAAATACATCTTTTTGGTCTATAGAAAACGACAAACCTTCCTATGCAAGTTCCTACCATGAAAAAGTGAATGCAGCATCTTCTGAGAAAGTAAATATCGAAATTGATGAAATGGATTTTTGTTCTATGCTTTATACGAGCGGTACGACAGGTCATCCGAAAGGCGTGTTACATCGTCATCGTGAAATGGCTGAGCATAGTATGATTTGTACGTATTTCCTAAAATATAATAGAGATAGCGTTGGGCTTGTTGTTGCGCCTTTATATCACTGTGGTGAATTAAATGCCGGAATCATACCACGCATTCAAGTTGGTGGGAAGAATATTATTTTACATCATTTTGATACAGACACAGTATTACATACGATTCAAGAAGAAAAGATTACGACGTTCTTTGCAGCACCGACGATGTGGAATATGTTGTTGCAAAAAGATTTAACTCAGTATGATTTAACTTCAATGAAAATCGGTATATATGGCGGAGCGGCAATGGCACCGGCGTTAGTGAAGGAATGTAAAGAACGTCTTTATATTGACCTTGTTCAAATATACGGAATGACAGAAATGGGACCAGTTGTGGCATTTCTCGTAGAGGAGGATCAAATTACGAAAGCTGGTTCAGCAGGCACACCATGCTTTAGTCATGAAGTTCGTATTGTGAAACCGAACGAGGATGCACCGGCAGAACCAGATGATGTATTACCTCCTTATGAAGTAGGAGAAATTATTTTACGCGGCCCAACTATGATGGCTGGCTATCATAATCGCGAAGAGGCAAATAAAAAATCGATGTATAAAGGATGGTATCATTCTGGTGATTTAGGATACTTTGATAAGGATGGTTATTTATTCGTTGCAGATCGTGTTGATGATATGGTAATTAGCGGTGGCGTAAATATTTACCCTCGTGAAATTGAAGATTTCCTTCATAGTCATCCCGGTATATTAGATGTGGCGGTACTTGGTGAGCCAGATGAATTATGGGGAGAGCGTGTTGTGGCAGTTATTGTGAAGAAAGATGAAACAATAACAGAAGCTGATTTAGAAACGTATTGCAAAGAAAGTGACGAATTAGCAGATTATAAGCGTCCACGTCATTATTTATTTGTAGATGAACTTCCGCGTAATGCGAGCGGGAAGTTGCAGAAGTTTGTGCTGAGGGAGTCACTGAAAGGTGCGAAAAAATAGAAAATGAAGGATACCCCATATCTATGGGGTTTTCGTCTCTTTTTCTGTAAGAGATTAAACAGAAGAAACAATATCTTTGTTAATTCTTAAATGTCCTGTTCTTTTGTAGAGGTTGGGAATTAAGTGAATATCAGTCACTTTATATTTACTTAATTCTCATTTCTTCTTGGTGAAGGTTAATTAGCGCATTTGAAATAAGGTGGAAAAACAAAATGGATGTAATGTCCAAAAAGAAAAGACACCTTAAGGTGCCTCTCTCCGACTTGAACCATTTCATTTCATACGAATCGGAATCTATCCGTATTACCATTACCCCTTTGTTATGAGTGTAAACACACACTATAAAGCAGAATCGTCTATATACACTAGATTGTTAGTTCACAAAAGACAAGAGATTTGAGATCAATATCGAAGTGACGCCACATCCCCTATAATAATTGATATGTTACGCCTTTTAAAAGAATCTGCTTTATAGAACGTGCCCACAAGTTATATTTTACTACATGTAATATTCATTTAGTGTATTTTTTAATGAATATGTATAATTACATAAACTGTATGAAAAAAAGAGAGTATACTCTAACATTTTGTAATAAAGATAAAGCCCGCTTACGGAATAGTGGGCTTTTCTTACTTTTTATAGATATTTATTCCAATTATATTATCAGATGAATCTAAACGAATATAAACGTCAGCTGATAAAAGGTGTGCATTATATATTCGTTGTTTATATGTTGATATCTCGAAGCGTTTTCCATTTAATTCACATTCTAGAATAATCATATCGCCATGTTCTTTCCAATTTATTAATTTAGCAGTTGTATTCATATAAACCTCCTCTGAATCATTTTATGAAAATTAATAGAGTTAGTGTGAGAAAGGAGTTTATATAACAAAAAAAGACACCTTAAGTGTCTTTTTTGATTACTATAAAAGTCGTTCAATGAAATAGGTTTCTATTTTTATTTACGTGAAAACCCTTCTTCATCAAGGTATTCCGCAGCTTCTGGATAAGAGTTGAATGTACCGTCTAAGTTTACACCAGCGTACACGTTCCACATGTCATCCTCTGAAATAAGAGTAAGAATATGACCATCTTCGTTCTGCCATTCTTCTTCTTTCGCAGGTTCTACAGGTGCTACTACTTCTTCTTGTGATAGAAGGTCAATTGATTTCTCAATTACTGAACGTAACTCTTCTGCTGAAAACTCACGGATGTTAACCATACCTTTATCATCCGTTTTGTAACCTTTAATACCGCTTGCATACACAAATCCATTTCCATTTGGGTGTAAATGAAATACAACGTTCTTTTTATCTAAACGACTTTCTTCAAAGTGGAAGTTTACACGTTTTAATGATACGTTCTTTCTTTCTAGTTCTGGGAAAGATTCAATAATCGATAATTTTTCTTCAAAAGTTAGCATAGTGCCTCCAAGTATATAGTAAAAGATTTAATTTGTTCATTATAGCATAGTTGCAATTGTTTCCAAAGATAAGGGGGAAACTTTTCATTGAATACGTTTACGTCACGAGAATGTAAAAAGTGAGCTAACGAATGTATCTTTTTAGGTGTACAATGGAACATGGACTTTATACAAAGGTGGTTTTTTTATGTTTCAAAAAATAGCAAAGGAATGTTTAGCAGGATTTACTGTTGCGATTGTTGCGTTACCACTTGCGATTGCATTTGGTATTGCTGCGACAGGAACGTCTGAGGGAGCGCTTGTTGGATTGTATGGTGCGATTTTTGCAGGTTTATTCGCAGCGTTATTTGGCGGGACACCTGGGCAAGTAACGGGGCCAACTGGACCAATTACCGTTATCGCAACAGGAGTTATTGCGACGCACGGGTTAGAGGCAAGTTTTATTGCCTTTATGATGGCAGGGTTATTTCAAATTTTATTCGGTGTATGTAAGCTCGGTTCTTACGTTCGATATATTCCGTATCCTGTCGTTTCAGGATTTATGAATGGTATTGCATTAATCATTATTTTAGGCGAAATAAAGCACGTACAAAATAGTTTTCTACTTGTTGTGTTAACGATTATTGTAATGATTGTTTCTGGTAAATGGATTAAGGCGATTCCGTCTAGTTTAGTAGCACTAGTCGGTGTGACAGCTTTGCTACCTTTATTTTCTTCCCTACTCGAAGGACTTACAGTAAATTTACCGATTATCGGAAATCTTTCATTAAACAAAGTAATTGAAAAGATTGGAACCATTCCAGAAGCGATGCCTACGCTTCATATTCCATCTTTAAGTGGAACAGGAATAGCAGCACTTATTTTACCAGCGCTTAGTATTGCTTTATTAGGATCGATTGACTCGTTGTTAACATCGGTCGTAATGGATAATGTGACAGGTACACGTCATAAAAGTAATAAAGAGCTCGTTGGACAAGGTATCGGTAATATGATGAGCGGATTGTTTGGCGGATTAGCAGGTGCAGGTGCGACTGTAAGGTCTATCGTGAATATAAGAAGTGGCGGTAAAACGGCACTTTCGGCATGTATGCATAGTGTTATCTTATTCATTTTTATTATGGGTCTTGGTTCGGTCGTACAATATATTCCACTTGCTGTATTATCAGGTATTTTAATTTTAACTGGTATTGGAATGTTCGATTGGGGAAGCATGAAAAAGATGCATGTCGCTCCTAAAGGTGATGTCGTTGTTATGCTCGTAACGATGATTGTAACGGTGAAGTTCGATTTAATGATTGCTGTTGCATTCGGTATTATTCTTTCGTTCATCATATATATAGTGAAATGTAAAGAACGCAAAGCTTCTATCGTAAAAGAAAAAGAAGAAACGTACACAATTCAAGGACCGCTCTCTTTCCTATCAGTAGATCGTATTTTCTCTACTTTACAAGATGTGAAGTCACCGGTTGTTTTACGTATGAAAGATGTGCGTTATATGGATGTATCAGGAGCTATGGCATTATTAAATTTTGTTGAGCAATCAAATAAAGTAGGAGCAAGTGTAAAGCTTGAGCAAGTACATCCGAGTATTGAAAAAACAATCATAGTAATGGCAAGCGATGAACAGAAAGAACAATTGAAAATCTTAAGTGTTTAGATGGTAATTAGAATATCTCACAATTTTACATACATTATAATGTAGAGTTGTGGGATATTCTTATAATGTTTTTAGTAATATGTACTGCAGTGATAGAGAAGAGCTCTTTTTGAGTAAAGAAAACAGTTATAATGTGTACATATAATGGAAGGAATTAGAAGTTAGAGTGTGAAGAGATAGGCGTGAATTGGTTCTCTTTTCTATTTTGTAAAAAAAACCAAGTATTCAACCTATAATAAATTTGTTATGATAACCAATGGGATAAAGTGAATCCCTATCGTTTAAAACAATATGTTTGAGAGTATATGTATAAAAGAAAAGAGAAAAAATATGAATAAAACATTTGTAAAAGGAGCAGCGATTTTAACAATTACAACTTTTTTGTCAAAATTGCTTGGTAGTTTTTTTCAAATTCCATTACAAAATATTGCAGGAGATGAAGTGCTCGGTATTTTCCGTCTTGTTTTTCCTGTATATATGATTGCTCTTACATTATCGGTAGCCGGAGTTCCACTTGCAATTTCGAAACTAATTGCAGAGTTGAACGAAAAAAATAAGCAAAAGGAAATTGCGAAATTATTTACATCAGCGTCAATTATAGGAATAGCATTTGGCGTTTTCGGCTGTTTAGTCATTGTATTATTTTCTATTGAAATTGCAAATATGCTTGGTGGACAAGAAACTAGAATGCCGTTGCTTATTACTTCATTAGCATTACTCATTGCTCCATACATGGCAGTTTATAGAGGGTATTTTCAAGGTTTCGGTGATATGAAACCAACAGGGGTATCACAGGTCATTGAGCAATTTGTACGTGTGTTTTTTATGTTAATAATTGCTTACATACTAGTATCATGGGATAAGAGTAATACTGTTATTACTAGTGGTGCGATGGTTGGCTCTTTTCTTGGAGTCATTAGTTCGCTTATATATTTGCGTATAAAATATAATAGAAGTCCATACTACAATAAAAGCAATTCCTATTCACTCCGAGATTTAAGAGAAAACGGCAAAAAGATATTGAGGGTATCGATCCCAATCGCTATCGGAGCTTTATCAATGCCACTTTTAAATTTAGTAGACTCGCTTACAATACCGCATGTATTACAAGGATCATCAACAGAAATTCAAGAACAATTTGGAATATACAGTCGCGGTTTTGCATTCACGCAAATAATTGTTATTTTTGCAAGTGCAATTGTATTTCCGTTAATACCACTCTTAACTTCCGCATTGGCCAAAAGAGATATAAATTTGGCGAAAATAACAATTCAAAATACAAATCGACTAGCGCATGTTTTGACAGCGCCGTTAACAATATGGTTGATGGCATTAACAGTACCGTTAAATGTCGGATTGTTCACAGACGTAAAAGGCAGTAGTATGTTAACAGTTATGATTGGCAGTTCGTATTTTACTGCGGTTATGGTATTATCAATAGGTGTTTTACAGGGCATTAACCGTTCTGCACAAGCTGCATGGATAGTTATTGGTGCGAGTTGTGTGAAAGTCGTGTTAAACATAATGTTCGTGCAGAAGTTTGGCATAGATGGAGCGGCGTATAGTACATTCATTACTTACGTATTGATTTGTATTGTAAATCATTTGTATATTCGAAGCTATATTGCCTATTCTATTCATTTAAAAAGTTTTTTTGGTGTGCTAGCAATAGCATCTATTTTAGGACTAGGATTGTATGAACTATTTAATGTGATAGATGTTACATCTTCAAGAATTATGACGTTATTATTCAGTGGTATAGCATTAAGCATTACAACCATTTTGTATGGTGTATGTGCTTTGAAATTAAAATGGATATCAATAAAAAAAATACCATTTTTGAAAAGATAAATATAAAAATTTAATTTTTTATTAAAATTCATATGAGCTGATAAAGAGGAAACTATGTAGGGTATTAAGTGTTTAGGTAAGGAATGGGTACCAGTTTATGTTAGATGAAATAAACGGTTACCTAGTTTTGGAGGAGATTTAGGGTGCGTTTAGTCTTATCAGGATATTATGGTTTTTATAATGTTGGAGACGAGGCGATTCTACAATCAATTATTGAATCGTTAAGTAAAGAGAACCCGGATATAGAACTAGTAGTACTATCAAATGATTCTAAATATACAAAGGAAATGTATGGTGTAGAATCGGTAGATCGCTGGGATATAAAAGCTGTTTATCATGCGATCAAAAACAGTGATGGAGTTATTAGTGGTGGCGGGAGCCTTCTTCAAGATCAGACAAGTACGAAGAGTATTCTATATTATACGGGTATTATGGGACTCGCTCGATTATTAAAAAAGCCGTATTATATTTATTCACAAGGAATAGGTCCAATTACAAAAGGATATAATCGTCTATTAGTAAAATGGAACTTGTCAAAAGCTTCCTATGTATCAGTTCGAGATGAGGATTCGTTTTTATATTTAAAAGGACTTGGCATAAAAAACGATATTGAAATTGTTCCAGACCCTGTTTTAACATGGAAACGGACAAAACAATCGGATTGGTTGCAAAAACATTCGATACATGGAAAAGTAATCGCGGTTAGTGTGCGTTATTGGAATGCAAAAGAAGATTATATAAAAAAATTAGCTGCGGCATTAAAAAAATTAAAGCAAGAAGGATACCAAATTCTATTTGTTCCAATGCATGAGCCATTTGATCAAAAAGCTTCGCGTGAAGTAGTAGACTTAATGGGAGAAGAGACGTATATGCTTCCATATAAAATGGATATCGACGAGAAAATATTCATTTTATCACAATGTTCATTACTAATTGGCATGCGTCTTCATGCACTAGTTTTTTCTGCTGTAGCCAAAACTCCAATGGTCGGGATTTCATACGATCCGAAAATTGATTCGTTTTTAAGTCAAGTGAATCAGCCAGTTATAGGAAGTGTGGATGGCGAATGGAGTGCTGAATATTTATATGAAATTGCGAAAAAGCAATTAATGCAACAAGGAACTGTGCAGCAAGAGTTACAATTGACAATAGATGAGCTTCGGTTGCAAGGCAAACAGGCAACAAAGAAACTCATTGATCATATGGAAAAAGGCACTTTATTAAGAAAGTAAAGTGTCTTTTATTTTGTTTTGAATGTAATGAAAATTCTAATTAAAAAACGTTTTATTTTAAATCCTATTTATTATGCTAAAATGATTGTGAGTATTATATAATCAAATTTGTGATAATAAATTCGTAGATTACGAGGAGGATAACCTTGAAGACTTTTTCAAAAGGTATAACAGCAGTGGCATTAACGGGATCATTACTTTTAACTCCTATTTCAAGTTATGCGGCAAATGATGATATTACAGGACATATGTTTGAGACGCATATGCGCTCACTTATTACTAAAGGAGTTTTAATGGGGTATGGAGACAATGTATATGCGCCTGATAAATTAGTAACAAGAGCAGAGTTTGCTACATTCATAGCAAGGGCTTTAAATTTACCGAAAGCTGATTCGAATTTTGAGGATGTGCCGAAGACTTACGGTTTATATGATGGTGTAAGTAGAGCATATGGAGCGAAAATTATTAATGGTCGTACGAACGAGACATTCTCACCAAATGATGTGATTACACGTGAAGAAATGTCGATAATGGTAAAGCGAGCGTTAGACTATAAAAATATTAAAGTAGCTGTAAGTCCGCTTACCTTTACTGATAAAGATAGTATTAACTATAAAGAGCATGTGCAAGTTATGGTGGCTACTCAAATTATTAAAGGGTATCCAGAAGATAATACATTTAGACCACATTTATCAGCTACAAGAGGGATGGCTTCAGCTATGTTGGATCGTATGCTTCAGACGATTGAAAAAAACGGAAATAGCAATCCTGTAGAAACTAAGAAATATGTTGTGACAAATGTAAGAGAAAACGGAACAGAGCAAGAAGTAGAGCGCTATAATACGTATAAAGAAGCGGTTACGGCTGCTCAAAATAAAGGTATGAATGCGGTAAAATACGAGAACGAATTTTTATGGATTAAAGATGGTTTTGCAAGTGCGAAAAGAATAACTGGGCAAAACATCATTAATATTTATGATGAGAATTTGTCAACAGTATATACGTATATTCAGTATGGAACAGAATTGAAAGTGTTAGAAGTTGGCGAAGATCGTGTGAAAGTTCAACTTTCTGGTTTGACAGGTTATGTGAAGAAGAATGAAATCACTTTAATTCCTACAAATGAAATGAAACAGTCGTCTTATTATGTGAAATCAGATGGATATTTATACCATAAATATTATACATATAATACAAGTTCACCTGGATATACAGAATTTAGATATGGTGTGGCACCTTCTTTCATGAAGCAAGGACAGCAAATGTATAGTGTAGATGGAAAGACATTTGGAGACGAAACTTTCTATCAATATTTCAATTATTTATCATTACGTTCGAAAACAGATTATACAGCTGAACAACTAGATAGTTATGTGAAATCGATTAAGCCAGACTCTCCATTAATTGGTTTAGGAAAGAAATTTAAAGAAGTAGAAAGCAAGTATAATGTAAATGCATTATTCTTATATTCATTAGCAATTCATGAAAGTTATTATGGAACAAGCGCTCTTGCAAAAGACAAAAATAATTTATTTGGTTTAAAAGCAACAGACGATAGTCCATATGGTAACGGGGAAGCATTTAATTCAAAAGAAGATTGTATTGAACATGCAGCAAAATTATACATGAATGAAGGATATTTAAATCCAGGACATTGGCGTTATACAGCAACATATACAGGTGATAAAGCTGCTGGTTTAAATGCAAAATATGCATCTGATGCGAACTGGGGTAAAAAAGTAGCGGGGCACATGAACCGTTTTGATTCTTATTTGGGTAAAAAAGAATACAACAAGTATAAACTTGCACGTGTGATGAATAACGTGGAAGTGAAAAAGAATCCTAGTATATCAAATGAGCGACTGTATCGTTTAAATACAAATGCAGTTGTCACAGTTACTGGTGAAGAAATAATAAATGGAAAAGCGTGGGTTAAAGTTATTTCAGATAACCCTACTGTAACAGAAGCGTATATCGCAAAAGAAAGCTTAGAGTACGTAAAACATTAATTAAATAAAAAAGAAGGTGCTACTAATATTTCGTAGCACCTTCTTTTTTATTCAATTTCAAAATCAACAATGATATAAGCGAGAATAACAATGAAGAAAATACTAACGGCTGGCGCTGTTAATACGTGGCCAGACATAAAGCCAATGCCAAGTGATAGAATGAGTGTGCTCGCTAATAGCATATACTTTACGGTCATGATTTTCTTAAAGTTTGTGATCATGCGGATGAATAATTTAATACTAAAGTATAGAAGTGGTATTAAGTAAATAAGGAAACCGACAATTCCAAATGCGAAAAATAGGTCATGGAAGTCCATTTCAATTAATTTAATTTTATCTGTGTAGTTACCAGCGTAACCCATTCCGAATAGTTTTTGTGAAAGCGGTGCGTCTTTATAGTACTGTTTGTATGTTTTTAAGAATTTGTCGCGATCGCTGTAAATTAAACTTTTTACTTCAGAATCTGTAAGTTCACCTTTTGCATGTTTTTTTGCATCTTCTGGATCTTCTTTAATTACTTTTCCTTCTTTTCGATCTTTTTCTTCTTGTACTGATTTTTTGTATTCGTATATTTGCATGTGAATGCCCATATTTTTTGCGATAGGAGTATGCGGTGTAAGAGCAATTAAACCTCCTAGTATAACTGCGGCAACAACGGTATTTACAATATGTGTGAATCCTTTTCCTTCTTTTTTACGATTTATCATATATTCAATGAATGAGAAGAAAAGTGCTACGCCTAATGTAATAACAATTGCGCCATATCCGACTTTCGTTCCGACCATAATACTTGCATACATCGCAAGTATTGTTGGAATCCAGTAATATATTTTCGAGAAAGAAGTTGTTTTATGAATCGAATATAAGACAATGATTGGGAACATAATGGCGAAAAGAGAACTTAAATCATTTCCAGCGAAGAACCAACCTCTTGAACCGATTTTTGAATGAGGATAGCTTGGGAAATCCGTTCCAGTTTGCATTGCGACAATCATTGTGATGCTTAAAATTAAAGTTGCATATAAGAAATATGTAATGATTTTATGAAATACATACTCTTTATTTTTTAGCTCTTTAAAGGCGATAATATATCCAAACAGTAGCACAATTGGATATATGCTCTTTAAAATGAATTTAACTTCTTCTCCAAATGAAAATGGAGATTTAACCATCATATTATTTACAAGACCGATTGCGAGTGCGATTCCGAGTAAACATAAATAGAGGATGTACTTTTTCGCATCTTGTTGTTTGTGATGAAGAAGTAGGTATCCTAATGCAAGAAGCATAAAGGCGAAACGGACTACAACTCCAACTGTTGCGCTCATGTGTAGTATATAGATTGAAAAAGATGTTAATAAATCTAAAATTGGTTGAAACACAATGAATAGCAATAGGAAATGTGGGAAGTAGTTATCCGTTTGTTTCAACTTATTAACCATATGTTCCTCCAGTTCTTCATTCCTTTATTACAACACCCAAAAGATGGGTATAAAGCCTTTTTTACATAGTAAGGCGAATGAATTTCAATATTTGTTTTTTTATCAAACTTAAGAATACACCATTTCATTGTAATGGTAAATAGATGAAAAGCATGGATAAACCGACTTTAATTTCTATATTTTTCAACGGAATTGTATGTTTTATACGGTATATGTACAAATTGCGAGATTATTAGACAGAAAATTGAGAAAAAAGAAGGATTTTTCAATGGTTCTCTATAATTATATAAGTATAATCTTTATGGAGAAAAGAGGGGTATATATAATGGAAATAACAAGTAAAACAGAATCTGTCGTTGTGAAATATGAAGGCCACGTTGCAACGGTTATGGTCAATCGCCCAGAGGTGTTAAATGCGTTAGATGAGCCGACATTAAAAGAGTTATTACAAAAGTTGAAAGAAGTAGCGGAAAGTTCTGCGCATATCGTTGTGTTATGCGGGAACGGCCGTGGTTTTTCTGCGGGTGGGGATATTAAATCGATGCTTTCAAGTAATGATGAAAGTAAGTTTGATGGCATTATGAATACTATTTCTGAAGTTGTCGTGACGTTATATACGATGCCAAAGCTTGTTATTAGTGCAATTCATGGACCAACTGCAGGTCTTGGGTTAAGTATTGCGTTAACAGCTGATTATGTAATGGCGGATATATCATCTGTTATTGCGATGAACTTTATTGGAATCGCTTTAATTCCAGATGGAGGCGGTCATTTCTTCCTTCAAAAGCGCGTCGGTGAAAATATGACGAAGCAAATTATTTGGGAAGGCAAGAAATTATCGGCGAGCGAAGCGCTTGATATCGGCTTAATTGATGAAGTAATCGGCGAAGATTTCCAAACGGCTGTGAAGCAAAAAATTAATGAATGGTCACAAAAACCGATTAAAGCAATGATTCAAACGAAGCAAATTTTATGTGAAGTAAATCGCTCTAATTTAGAGCAAACATTGCAATTAGAAAAGCGTGGTCAATATGCAATGAGACAAACAGCGGATCATAAGGAAGGAATTGCTGCGTTTTTAGAGAAACGTTTACCAGCATTTAAAGGGGAATAAAGTTTGTCCATTCCTCACTGATTATTAGCTCGTTAATTCGGGATAAAGGGGAGAAAGTGCTAACACATTTTAGTATAATTGTGTTAGCACTTTTTTTAAGGAGTAATACATGAAGAAAATGATCGGTGTTATCACTATTATTTTGCTTACATATTCTGCTTTGCATAGTACACCATCTTTAGCAGTTCGGACTGCGTTGTTTTTTGAGGGACATCCAAGTGTTGCATTTTCTGACGGGGTGACGAAAGAAAAAGATGTGAAAAAAGAAGCGATTCCAGATGAGTATCAAACTCTATATGGTAAGGACGAAGACTTAGAGCACTATTTCTTTCCACATGTAAGAGCACATGGATCAGGAATTGATATGTTAAGTGCGTGCGTGAAGAAAAAATGGTTTTTCTATAAAGCAGAGCTCGGATGTTATTAAATATAGGAGGATGAATGATGTCAGCATATAACAAGTTAGTAAGAGATCGTGTTCCAGAGAAGATTTTAATGTCTGGAAAAACGTATACAGCACAAAAATTAACAGGTCAAGCATACATACAAGCTTTAGCGAAAATTGGAACAGAAGAAATTCGTGAATTTGCTTCTATGAAAGAACGCGAACATGCGCTAGATTCTCTTGCGGATGCGCTAGAAGTTATCATTTCATTAGCACGTGCAGAAGGTGCATCGATTGAAGATGTGGAACGCCTTCGTAAGAAAAAAGAAGTAGAGCGCGGTGGATTTGAAAGAGGTATTTATTTATTAGACGTTTCAGAAGAATAGTTTTATAGGAAAAGCATAGCGTTAATGAGTAACGCTATGCTTTTTTGTTGCAATGAAGCTAATAATGAAGAAGATAGCTGTTAATATCCAGCCGATTGTAATAGAAGTAGTAGTATGAATGGCATAAGAGATTTGTAAACAAAATAATGATGCTAAAAACCAAATGAGTGCAATGTGTATATATTTTTTTGATATATTCATATTTCAGGACTCCTTTTGTATACTAAAAAGAATTTTACTACAATTTAGAAAATTAAGCTATATAAGTAGAGGTTTTCTGGCGAATTTTGTATACTGAATAGTAGAGAAAATGAGGAGGAAACGACAATGGCACATCATACGAAAGAAACGATGGAACTGATTAAGGAGCTTGTCTCTATTCCGAGTCCATCTGGAAATACAGCAAAAATTATTAATTTCATTGAAAACTATGTCAGTGAGTGGAACGTAGAAACGAAGCGTAACAATAAAGGCGCTCTTATTTTAACGGTAAAAGGGAAGAATGATGCGCAGCACCGCTTATTAACGGCACACGTTGATACGTTAGGTGCGATGGTGAAAGAAATTAAGCCTGATGGTCGCCTGAGTCTTTCTATGATTGGTGGATTTCGCTGGAACTCTGTAGAAGGGGAATATTGCGAAATTGAAACATCAAGTGGCAAGACGTATACAGGAACGATTTTAATGCATCAAACATCTGTACATGTATATAAAGATGCAGGTGAAGCAAAACGCGATGAGAAAAATATTGAAGTTCGTATTGATGAGCGCGTATTTTCAGCTGATGAAGTACGCGAATTAGGAATTGAAGTAGGAGACTTCGTTTCATTTGATCCGCGCGTTCAAATTACAGAGAGTGGATACATAAAATCACGTCATTTAGATGACAAAGTAAGTGTTGCGATTTTATTAAAATTAATTAAAAGATTACAAGATGAAAACGTAACATTACCATATACGACGCATTTCTTAATTTCTAATAATGAAGAGATTGGATACGGTGGTAATTCTAACATTCCAGAAGAAACTGTTGAATACTTAGCAGTTGATATGGGAGCGTTAGGTGATGGACAAACATCTGATGAATATACAGTATCTATTTGTGCAAAAGACTCTAGCGGCCCGTATCATTACGCACTGCGTAAACATTTAGTAGAGCTTGCGAAAACGAATCATATTGAATATAAAGTAGATATCTATCCATACTACGGATCTGATGCATCAGCTGCGATTCGCGCGGGATTTGATGTGAAACATGCTTTAATTGGAGCGGGTATTGATTCTTCTCACGCATTTGAACGTACACATGAAAGTTCTATTGCGCATACAGAAGCATTAGTGTATGCATATGTAATGTCTAATTTAATTGAAGAATAATTTCATAGATAATAGAGAGCTGATAAAAAATAATATTTTTAATCAGCTTTTTATTTGGCGAAGCGATTAGGAGACATGTCCTAATCGTTTTTTTTATCCTGCTATTTGTGGGTTGATTAAAGTTTTATTTTATATACATTCATTATAAGTTATATATATGCGATTTTTGTTATAAGGCCGGAAACGTATTTACTATAGATATATAATGTTATACACTATGAAAGGAATTAATTAATAGTTAATATTTTTTAGTTAGCTTGAATAAAAAAATTGTATGAATATGAAGTTTTGAGAGGAGATTTATTTTTCATGAAGTACAAAGCAATAGCCGCAGGTTTATTAGCAGCAAATTTACTAGCACATCCAATTAGTAGTTTAGCAGAAACGAAGAAATTTCCTGATGTTTCAGATAGTGCGTGGTCGAAAGACGCAATTTATTATTTAGTAGAGAGAAATGTAATTAACGGTATGCCAGATGGTAACTTTATGCCATACGGAAATTTAACACGTGCCCAGGCAGCAAAGATTATCGCAACAGCAATTGGTGCTAAAGTAGATCCGAATGCAAAGCCGTCTTATAATGATGCAAAAAATAATTGGGCAGCTTCATTTATTGCAGCCATGGAAAAAGAGAATATTATTAAAGGGCGAGAACCAGGAGTATTTGATCCTGAAGGAAAAGTAACCCGTGCTGAAATGGCAGCTATGCTTGTAAGAGCATATAATCTGAAAAGCAAAGTAACAGGACCAGTTCCTACAAAATTCGCTGATTTAGAGAATCATTGGGGTAAAGAAGAAGTTAATATTTTAGTAGAATTAAAACTTTCTTTAGGTACAGAGAATGGCTGGAAACCGAATGATTCTATTACGCGTGAACAAGCAGCTCAGCTTACTGCGCAAACAGATAAATTTAGCAAGAATAGTGATCGTCCAGTAGAAACAAAGAAAATGTACATAGATAGAAAATTCATTACATATCACGCACCATCATTAAGTTCTGGGATTAGTGCGAATCAGCATAACCCACAAACGGTTGAAATTAAAGAAGAACGAGATGGATGGATCAAAATTGCAACAAGTAACGGTGATAAATGGACACCTTTAGTAGAGAAAACAGAAGTTATTAATGAAGGATTCACTACTTATGCAGAAGCTTCTTCTTCATCAAAAGTAATGGGAACACATAACGCACAGCAAGTAACTGTTATTGAAGAGAACGGCAGCTGGATTCGTATCCGCATGGGCGCTGGTTTCCAATGGGTTAATAAAAATCAATTAAATCCAGTGAAGCAAGGGAATTTCTTAGAAGGAAAAGCGATTATTATTGATCCAGGTCATGGTGGAGCAGATTCAGGTAATCCAGGTTATTATGAGAAAGAAAGTGAAACTGTATTAGATGTATCATTACGATTACAGAAAATATTTGAGAAAAAGACACCATTTACTGTGTTATTCACTCGTACAGATGATACACGTCCAGGAACAAGTGCTTCTGATTCTTTAAAGAAACGTGTAGAATTTGCTCAAAAAAATAATGGGGATATTTTTGTAAGTATTCATGGTAATGGCACGGAAGAGAAAAATGGACAAGGTACAGAAACATTCTACTATGAATCAGCGACAGCAAGAGGAACAAATCCTAACGTATCAGAAAGTCGTTTACTAGCAGAAAAAATTCAAGAGCGTCTTGTAGATGCACTGGGAACAAAAGATCGTGGTGTGAAAAAAGGCGATTTATACGTAATTAGAGAAAATACAATGCCAGCTGTATTAGCAGAATTAGCATTTGTAGATAATAAAAGTGATGCAGATAAAATAGCTACACCAGCGCAAAGACAAAATGCAGCGGAAGCTATTTATCAAGGTATTTTAGATTACTATGAAGAAATGGGTAACAACGTGTCTTCTTTCCGTTAATAAATAATAAGAGATTGCCATTGGCAGTCTCTTTTATTTATTAACGTTTCTCTTTATTTCCGGCATATGATATCATTTAATTTTATATACAAAAAAGTATTTGAGTAATTGTAATCATAACAATTTTAAACGATAGAGGATGATAATAGATTGAATAATCATAGTAAAACACCTGCCTGTATATATACGTATGCATTTCGTGAGGAGGAGCGTGCTTTATGTTACTTGGAAATGCGCTCGTTCTTTGGAATGGAGTCGCACGTTAATATTTTAAAAAGTGATGTAAAAATTGACCCGAGTAGAAGTGCGTTTATGAAAGAGCGCGTTGAGGTTATGTATGAAGGGGACGACTTAAAAAGCATTTTAAAACAAGTGGAACAAATTGATTTAGCGGGGGCGTCGTTTAAAGTTATCTTCGTTAAAATCAATGACCTCGTTGGAGAAAATAAAATTGAATATGGAGAAAGACGTCTTATTGAACGAGACCTTGGCATGCATATTGAAGGAGAAGCGGATGTTCGTAATCCAGAGCGTGTATTCGGGATTGTTCCTCTTGGAGGACGCTGGTACTTCGGGCACTATGTAGAAAGCGAACCAGTTTGGTATCATCACATAAAAAAACCGCATAGTTATTCGACATCACTTAGCACACGTGTTGCGAGATCGGTTGCAAATATCGCTGTACCAAATCCAGAGGGAGTACGAGCAATTGACCCGTGCTGCGGTATTGGAACAGTAGTAGTAGAAGCACTTTCTATGGGGATTAACATCGTTGGTAGAGATATAAATCCACTTGTAGTTCTTGGAACAAGAAAAAATATCGCACATTTCGGATTTGAAGGAACAGTCACAAAAGGAACAATCGAGGAAATTACTGAGAACTACGACGTTGCCATTATCGATATGCCGTACGACCTATTTACGCATGCCACACCAGAAGACCAGCTCTCCATTCTTTCAAGTGCACGCCGCATCGCTAAAAAGGTAGTCGTTGTAACGATGGAGACAATGGACGACATGATCCATGAAGCAGGATTTGAAATTACAGATCGCTGTATTACAAGAAAAGGATCATTTACTAGACAAATTCTTGTTTGTGAATAGAAAGAGAAAGGTCACCCGTTTGGGTGACCTTTTTAGTGTAGTTTGATGTGTGATTGATTGGCAGTTTGCAGGTGGCGATAAGTTGATATTGTGATAGGAGTCTATTACTGTTCTTTTAATTTTTCTTGTTGTGCGATGAGTAAATTGCGTAATATGTGTCCGCGGTAACTTTCTAGTTTTCGACCTTCATGATAGCGCACGCCTAATTTTTTAAGTTCAGCTACGTACCAGCCCTTTGTTCCGTAATACATGGGATCACTTCCTTTTTGCTTTTGAACAGTATATGTTGGGGGGCGAAGTAACTTTACATTGAAAATAATAAGACTGGTTGTATCAAGGGGGCCCCCATAACATAGCCTCTGGACAGTGTATAAAAAAATAGACAGTAGTGTATGTTTTTCTAAAAAATGCATACAAATTTATACCCTATGCGTTGGCATGATATTTGCAATGAAAAGAGTATCAACGTATAGGGGAGAGATCGAAATGAAGGTTAGTAAAATATATACAACGATTGATGCACACGTAGCTGGGGAGCCGCTTCGAATTATTACGGGCGGAGTGCCAGAAATAAAAGGAGGAACGCAGCTGGAAAGACGCGCCTACTGTATGGAACATTTGGATTACCTTCGTGAATTTCTTATGTATGAACCGAGAGGGCATCACGGAATGTACGGTTGTATCATTACACCGCCAGCAAGTGCCCACGCTGATTTTGGTGTTTTATTTATGCACAATGAAGGATGGAGTACGATGTGTGGTCACGGTATTATCGCTGTTATTACAGTTGGAATTGAAACAGGCATGTTTGAAGTGAAGGGGGAAAAACAAAAGTTCATTATTGATAGCCCGGCTGGGGAAGTCATTGCGTATGCAAAATATAACGGGAGTGAAGTAGAATCTGTATCATTTGAAAATGTCCCTTCCTTTGTATACAAAAAGGACGTTCCTATTAAAATAGATAACTATGAATTTCAAGTAGATATCGCGTTTGGAGGAGCATTTTACGCTGTTGTAGACTGTAAAGAATTTGGTTTGAAAGTTGATTTCAAAGATTTATCTGCTATTCAAATGTGGGGCGGTAAAATTAAACATTATATAGAGAGCAAAATGGAAGTGAAACATCCACTTGAAGAAGGATTGAAAGGAATATACGGCGTTATCTTTTCAGATGAACCGAAAGACAAAGGTGCTACGCTACGAAATGTAACGATTTTTGCTGATGGGCAAGTAGACCGTTCTCCTTGCGGTACAGGAACTTCCGCGAGAATCGCAACTCTTTTTGAAAAAGCTACCTTGCAAAAAGGAGAAGTATTCATCCATGAATGCATTACTGATGGGAAATTCCAGGGAGAAGTATTATCCGTAACCGCAGTAGATACATATGAAGCTGTCGTTCCAAAAGTAACGGGGAATGCCTTTATTACAGGATTTCATCAGTTCGTTGTAGATCCGAGAGATGATTTGAATCGAGGATTTTTGTTAGGATAAGGGGAGGGGGTGGAAAGATATGTTAGTCATAAGCGCGAACGAACAAAGAAACTTAGTAAATATGAATGAAGTTATTGAATACGCGGCGCTTGCTTTAAAAGAATTTTCCGCAGAAAGAACGATTACACCAATAAGGGGCTCATTACCATTTGCGAACGAGCAAAATACGGCATTAATTATGCCTTCAGTAGCGGAAGGGCTTGAGGCGCTTGGAGTAAAAATAGTAACGGTAGTCCCGCAAAATAAACAGATAGGAAAGAAAACAATCAATGGGATTGTGATGCTATCAGACTTTCAAACGGGAGAACCGCTCGCACTTCTAGAAGGATCGTACTTAACGATGATCCGAACGGGCGCCTTATCAGGAGTAGCGACAAAATATTTAGCTCGTCATAACGCAAAAACTTTATGCATTATCGGCACGGGCGAACAAGCGAAAGGAATTGCCGAAGCAATATTTGCGGTTAGAGATATCGAAAAAGTCATTTTATACAATCGAACAGAAGAAAAAGCGTATGCATTTGCGCAACATATACAAGAGAAATTTGGTAAACCTGCTTACGTTTACAGGGATCCAAATGAAGCAGTACGTGAAGCAGACATCATCGTCACAACTACGAACGCAACCACACCAGTCTTCTCAGAAACACTACAAAAAGGCGTCCACGTAAACGCCGTCGGCTCATTCAGACCGAGCATGCAAGAACTACCCTCACATGCCATAGCTAAAGCAAACAAAGTAGTAGTCGAATCAAAAGAAGCAGCACTAGACGAAACAGGAGACCTTCAAGTTCCGATAAAAGAAGGTCTATTCAAAGCAAACGCCATTCACGCTGAACTTGGTCAAATTATAAGCGGAGAAAAAGCTGGCCGCGAAAATGATGAAGAGATTACTATTTTCAAATCAGTTGGTTTAGCGGTAGTAGATATTATCGTTGCGAAGTATTTGTATGAGAAAGCGGTGGAGCAAGGAGTAGGGAATAAGATTCAGTTTTGAGACTGCCTTTTGGTGGTCTTTTTTGTTGGGATGGGTGTGCTAGTATTTATAATTGAAGCCTTTTAATATTATGTTGAAATATATGAATTCTGCGCGGACATCAAATCATTCATTCAATTGGTATATGAAAAAGTTGCACCTCTAATTATTAGAGATGCAACTTTTTACCATTCACGCCATTCTTCTGTTATATCTTCCTCGGATTCTAAGCCAGCTATTCGTGCTGCTGTATCGATAAATTCATAGAGATCTTCTCTTTCCATTGTTTCGATAAAATGGTCATGTTCGATATTTAATTCATTTAATTTAATAACTACCTCTTTAACAACTTGCATTACTTCGACTTCGGTTGGATTCTCTCCTAATCGCTGTAAATTGTTAATGTAAGTGTCAAGAACTGTATTTGTTGCACTTATATTTTCTTCAGTAAAAAATTCCCCATCTTCATCATACTCAACCCATGAGGTTGTTGGTTTATTTTTTTTTAATTCATCAAATGTCATGATAACCTCCTAAATGTGTTTTTTGTCTTTAATTTCATTCTACATTTTCGATCATATAAAACAATCATTTTAGAGGGATTTTCTGTAAGTTGATAGTTTTTTAACCCATTTTATGAGGCTACTTATTCGTGGTCTTTTTATTTTCTCCTCCGCATAAATATAGTTAATCGCAAGAATGCATTAATAGATTACAAACTTTCTACCTTTGCGAAAAAGTTTGACAATACATACCGGTAGTGGTAATTTAAAACCTATAAGAAAACTCGGTATTAATTCCGAGTTTTCTTATAGGTGTAAATAGTCGAGAGGGGTCGAAATATGAAGAAGAAGTTGTTTGTATTACCATTTGTCCTACTATTATTTATTGCATTAGCTGCTTGTTCAGGGGAAAAAGATTCGAAGCAAGCGAGCACTAGTAAATCAGGGACTCCGAAAGATGGAGGGGCGTTAACGATTGGTGTTAGCGATAATCCAGATACGATGAATCCGCTTTATGCGAATGATCGTGTGTCATTAACTGTGCAGCAAGCTTTATATGCGCCGCTATATCATATGGAAGACGGTAAGAAAAAGTTTGTTCTTGCTGAGAGCTTTACGCCTTCAGAAGATCAATTAACGTGGACATTGAAATTAAAAGATAATTTGAAATGGCATGATGGTAAGAAAATTACATCAGACGATATAGCATTTACATTCCAATCTATTTTAGATGAGAAGCAAAATAGCTCAAGTCGTGAAAACTTTATTTTTAAAGGAAAGCCGCTTGAGGTGAAAAAGGTAGATGAGTTAACCACTCAATTCGTTTTACCACAAGTAAGCGCATCTTTCGAAGGTGTGATGAATGATTTCTTCCCAATTCCGAAACATGTATTTGAAGGGGAAGCAGATTTAGCGAAGAGTAAGAAAAACTTACAGCCTGTAGGATCAGGGCCATTTAAGTTTAAAGAGTATAAATCAGATGAGTACGTTGCATTAGATCGATTTGATGATTATGTAGGTGGGAAAGCTAAATTAGACTCTATCGTATACCGCGTTGTAAAAGACCGTAATACAGCAAATGTTTCACTGCAAAATGGTCAAATCAACATGAAAATGATTGAGCCGCAAGACTTTAAGAAACTAGATAGCACTGGGAACTTCTCAATGGTGACATTCCCTGAAGGTAGATTATTCTACTTATCTTATAACATGAATACAGATTTGATGAAGAAAAAAGAAGTGCGCCAAGCAATTGCGCATGCGTTAGATAAAAAAGAAATGATTAACTCAGCATTCGTTTCGGGTGAATTTGCAGAACCAGCAAATTCAATCTTAACGCCAGACGCTATGTATTATGCGAAAGATATTAAAGACTATAAGTATGATAAAAAAGAAGCGAAAGATTTATTAGCAAAAGCTGGCGTGAAAGATAAGGAAAAAGTACGTGTGATGTATGTAACGAATAATAAAATTATGGAAAGCTTAGCGCTTTATACACAACAAAAATTAAAAGAAGTTGGCTTAGAAGTTGAACTAAATGCATTAGATGCTAGTGCGGCAAGTGAAAAAGGCTTAGATAAAGAGAATAAAGAATATGATATTACATTTGGTGGTTACATAATGGGACCTGAGCCAGATTCATATAAGAGCTTATTCTTAAGTAATGCTGAATACAATTATGCACGATATAAAAACGCTGATTTCGATAAGTTATGGGAAGAAGCTGCAGTTGAAACAGATAAAACAAAACGCGCAGAGCTATACCATAAAATTCAAGAGACAGCTAGAGAAGACGTACCTTATCTACCAATCGCGTATCCGAAAGCAGTTATTGCAGTAGATAAAAAGTTTGATGGATTAAAAGAAGCGAAAGCAATTCCTGTCACAATGTTTGAAGATCTATCTAAGATTTATGAAGTGAAATAAGAAACAATAAAGAAGCTGGTGGAAATCAGCTTCTTTAGCTTGAGGGGGGAAGTTTGTGTATAAAGTAATTGCGAAGAGGCTTTTAAATGCAATTCCGCTTTTATTTGTTATTTCTATTATTTCTTTTCTATTAATAAAACTAGCGCCGGGGGATCCGGTTCGAAACTTTGTTACGCCAAACATGAGTCCAATTGATGTTGAGCGTATTCGTAAAAGTTTAGGACTAGATCAACCAATTTACGTGCAGTATTTTTTATGGTTAAAAAATATTTTAACAGGAAACTTTGGTTACTCACTTCAAAATCATCGTCCTGTTTTGGAACTTATCACAGAAAGATTACCTGCAACAATTGGATTAATGGGATCATCTTTACTCGTCTCATTCGTAATCGCAATACCACTTGGACTATTTACAGGTGTGAAAAAGAATTCGTTCTTTGACCGCATTGTAAACTTTATTTCATACGTTGGTATTTCTATGCCGGTTTTCTGGTTTGCACTACTATTAGTCTACTTATTCTCTTTAAAATTGAACCTACTTCCGAGTATGGGTATGCGCACCGTAGGTAAAGATTCTGTCTGGGATATTGTGCAACACGGCATTTTACCTTGCATGGTGTTAGCGTTCCAAAACGTATCTGTTTATATGAGATATATTCGTTCAAGTACGATTCAGCAATTAGAAGAAGAATATGTACAAATTCAATATGCGTACGGCGCTTCAAAGAAAACGGTGTTATTTAATCACGTACTTCGAAATGTATTAATACCGATCATTACAATTTTCGGATTATCGATTCCAAGTTTAGTAGGCGGAGCGTTTATTACGGAAACAGTATTCTCATGGCCGGGTCTTGGTTCACTTGGGGTAAATGCTATTTTTAGATTTGATTATCCGATTATCATGGCAATTACATTACTATCATCATTCATGTTAATTCTCGGTAACTTAATTGCTGATATTTTATATGGCGTAGTAGATCCGCGCATTCGAATGAGGGGGTGATTTGGAATGAATAATAGGAGATTTCAAACGATAAAACATAGCTTTACGAAAAATAAGTTTGTTGCAATGGGAGTTATTATACTTGCGGTTTTAACGGTCGCATCAATTTTCGCATTCGTATCGCCGTACGATCCTAGTAAAATGTCAATTCCAGATCGCTTACAAGAACCAAGTATGAGTCATCCTTTCGGAACGGATGATTACGGAAGGGATTACTTAACGAGAGCGTTATATGGCGGACGAGTTTCACTTGCGGTCGGTTTCCTTGCGATGGTTGTTTCTATTACAATCGGGACCGCAGTCGGAACAATTAGCGGATATTTTGGAGGAAAGTTAGACAACTTTTTAATGCGAGTTGTTGAAGTACTTATGTCAATTCCATCATTCTTTTTAATGCTACTATTAAATGCGTATTTAAAACCAGGAATTACGACGTTAGTTCTTATTATCGGATTACTAACATGGATGGACACCGCGCGCATTGTAAGGGCAGAAACGTTATCTGTAAAAGAGCGTGAGTACGTTTTATACGCAAAAGTATCAGGACAAAAATCACTTATGATTATTGTAAGACATATCATTCCTAACATTTTATCAACCATTATTATCGCCGCGACATTAACGATTGCGACATCGATTTTAATGGAATCATCACTTAGTTTCTTAGGTTTAGGTATTAGAGAACCAGATTCTTCTTGGGGCAGCATGCTAAACAATGCGCAAGGATATATTGGTGAAGCTTGGTATTTAACGCTCTTCCCAGGATTCCTTATCCTTTTAACGGTACTTAGTTTTAACGTAATTGGTGAAGCGTTGAAGAAAGCTTTCGCACCAAAAGGAGCCGGACATGAAAACTAAAGTGTTAAGTGAAAGGAGTGAGAAGCGTGTCTGAAAAACTACTAGAAGTGAAAAATTTAAAAACTTCTTTTTTCATAGAAAGTGGCGAAGTTGAAGCGGTTCGCGGCGTTACATTTCGCTTAAATAAAGGAGAAGTAGTCGGTATCGTTGGGGAATCTGGAAGCGGAAAGAGTGTAATGGCGAAGTCTGTTATGTCTCTCGTTACGTCACCAGGAAAAGTGAAAGAAGGGGAAATCCTTTTTCATAATGAAAACATACTTTCTAAATCTGAAAAAGAATTACGTTCTATTAGAGGAAATCAAATTTCACTTATCTCTCAAGACCCAATGTCAGCGCTAAATCCAGTCGTGAAAATTGGGAAACAAATGACGGAAGTAATTATACGTCATCAAAAAGTGAAAAAGAAAGAAGCAGAGCAAATCGCGATTAACTTGTTAAAACAAGTCGGCCTTTCGTCGCCAGAAGAAAGGGTAAAACAATATCCGCATGAACTAAGCGGTGGTATGAAGCAGCGGGTTATGATCGCAATGGCGATGTCTTGCAACCCTGACCTTCTTATTGCGGACGAGCCGACGACTGCACTTGATGTAACGATACAAGCACAAATACTAGATTTAATGAAAAACTTAAAGAACGAAACGAATATGGCGTTACTTCTTATTACGCATGACTTAGGAATTGTCGCGCAAAACTGTACGCGCGTCATCGTTATGTATGGCGGGCTTATTATGGAAGAAGGACCTGTACTTGATATTTTCCAATCGCCGAATCATCCATATACGAAAGGGCTATTAAACTCTCTGCCAAAAATATCGAACGGTGTAAAAGAAAGACTCGCTCCTATTCAAGGTGTAACACCAAACTTATTAAACCCGCCACAAGGTTGCCCATTCGGAGAGCGTTGCCCGCATGCGATGGACATTTGTGAAAAAGAACGTCCGCCATATTTTGAAATCGGAAACGAAAGACGTTCCATGTGCTGGTTAAACGATAAGACAGTAGGTGATTCACATGCATGAAGAAAACTTAATTGAAGTTCGGAACTTAAAAAAGTATTTTCCTATTAAAAAAGGACTATTTGGCAGGAAAACAGAGCAATTAAAAGCAGTCGATGACCTTAGCTTCACCATTAAAAAAGGTGAAACATTCGGTTTAGTAGGAGAATCAGGTTGCGGAAAATCAACGACAGGAAGAAGCATCATTCGTTTACACGATGTCACTTCAGGTAACGTTTTATTCGACGGAAAAGATATCGCAAGTTTAAAAGAAAGTGAACTAAAAGAATATAGAAAACGAATGCAAATTATTTTCCAAGATCCATACGCATCATTAAACCCGGCAATGAACGTATTCCAAATTATTAGCGAACCGATGAACATTCACGGTTCCTACGAAAAAGAAGAACAAAAAGAAATCATTTTAGACCTTCTGAAAAAGGTAGGCTTAAAAGAAGAACATTTATATCGCTACCCGCACGAATTTAGTGGAGGCCAGCGCCAGCGCATTAGCATCGCGCGCGCACTATCTGTAAAACCTGACTTTATCCTATGTGACGAACCAATCTCAGCACTCGATGTCTCAGTCCAAGCACAAGTCGTAAACATGCTGCAAGACATTCAAGAAGAAACAGGAGTCACATACTTATTCATCGCACATGACCTATCGATGGTAAGGCACATCTCAGATAGAATCGGAGTCATGTATTTAGGAAACATAGTAGAAATTGCCGACAGCGAAGACCTATACACAAAACCGGCACATCCATACACACAAGCACTACTCTCATCTATGCCAGAACCAGATCCAACAAACACTGGGAAAGAAAGAATAATCCTAGAGGGAGAAGTACCAAGCCCACTAAACTCACCATCCGGCTGCAAATTCAGAACGCGCTGCAAATTCGCCACTGAAAAATGCGCACAGGAAGTACCGAAGATGGTTGAGATTGCGAAGGGGCATCAGGTGGCTTGTCATTTGTTTTAGAGGGAGAGCACTAGGGGGACCTGGTGCTTTTTGTTTTACATGGGCATTAAGCTAACAAAGGGAATTATTAGATACGAAATGCTTCTTGTTCAAAAATAAAAATTTTTGATTAGCAGTGCTCCAAAATTAGGTGGAGAAAACACTATGGAATTATGCGGTAATCAAAGGGGACAGGTTCTACAAAATTAAATGTTTTAGAATTTAAGTCATTTTTTATAGTAAATAAACTCAATATGTAGTACGTATTATTTTGTAAGATGAAACAAACATTAGTTATACATGCATAATTTATAATAACCTTCATATTGGTAAGGTTAAATTTAGACTTAAGTATGACAAATAAGCAAAGCGCGCAGAGCTAAGATTATATATATTTATCGAAGTCAGAAATGGATACATTAGGGTGTTTTTATACTAATATTTAGGCCCCATCATCATGAATTGATTCGCGAAGCTATCCATTGCTCTTCTATATCTATCTAAATCATCTCCTATCTTTCTAAATTCATCAATTCTATAGACAAGTTCTTTCTCTACTTCACTTAACCTTCTTTCAATTTCTTTAGCGGTATTTCCTTTCCAGCTATGTCCCAATAGTGTTTTTATGGCATTGACATTTTTTCTGTGATTTTCTAATTCTAAAATACACGATTCTAAATCATTTTTGGCACCTACTACATCGGCAGCATGTGCTATAACATCATAATTTTTCATGAAGATCACCCGTTTTTCAGTTTTGTTTATCAACAGTTTCAAATTCAACCGCTCTTTGTTCTATGAAATCAGCCTCAGAACGAATACGTTCCATATACCCTCTTTGAAATCCATAAATGCCGTATGTAAGTGTATTAATTAAATTACCATCAACACTAGCTGGTGATTGTTGTAATACATTAATAATTTTATTGCTTGCTTGTACGATCTTTTGGTTAATATCATCAATTTCTCTTCTTAAATCTGAAGTAATTTGTTTAACTTCTTCGACTGTTAAATGAATTGTAACCCCATCAGCGCGCGGGGACCCCTGAATTTTCTCTCCTGTCTCCCCATCGTACATATTCGGCATATTTAAATAACCGTATTTATCGTGACTAAGGTTATCCATGGAATGAAAGCTTGGTCCCATAAAACCCATGAAAAAACGAACAGTATTATAACCATTTGTTAAAAAAGGTAAAAATGGAATATAACTACTTGCATCATGAATCCTATTATCATTTTTTATATCTGGTTTATCTGTATAAAATAAATGACCTATACGACCTCTATTTTTATTATCATTTCCTCTAAAACCAGTAAATACAGTATCATTGGGGTTTCCGATAGTTGTAATTTGATCTTTATAATCCCCCCTTAAGGCTTTTTCCTTTTTATCTTTAGGTAATGAATCAATAACATTTGGAGCTTCGTAACTAACAACTGCTACATCATTCATAACCCCAGCGTATTCACCTAAACCACCACCTAGAGAATGGCCGGTTAATGTAAGCTGGTATCCGTCTAACCCATTTTTAGGGTCTTTCATATATTTCTTTACTTCTTTTGTTAAATCATCAGCATTAGTAAATTGACTTTCTGCAACTATTTTTTGCTTTCTTTCTTTCGCCATAGCGAAATTAAATTGTTCAGTTAAAGGAAGTGATGAAGTGTCAAAGCTATTCATTTTTTCCAAACTATCTTGATTTTTTCTAAAACGATTACCCATAACATCAAATACATCTGCATCATAAAAATCAGGTGCTTCCCAAGAGCCGCGAAAAGCAATCACAACTTGTTTTGTTTCTTCATTCTTGTAAACAGTGGCATCAAAGCTATTATTTGAGTTATGAAGAACAGCACCATTTATTTCTACAGGTTTCCAAATCTCTTTTTGTTTACCAAATTCTACAACTTCTGTAAGAGCATCACCATAACTACTAGTAGCCAAATGGGAAAGGCTTTTATCTGAAACTGAACTTCCCATATTTCCATCTCCTCAAAAAAGATTTATAGTTATATTATAAATCTTCTTAAGGAGGAAATATATTGAATAAGAGAAAAAAGGTGAATATTGCCATTTTTACAATTTTATTATTAATAATAGGCTACATATCTTATACAATGTACAACAAAAATATTACTCAAGATAAAGCTTCAAAAGTAGCAATAAACTATATGAAGGATAAAGAAAATATAGATCTTGTAGTTACTAAAGTTGAGATTTTACATGGAGTACGTGATGGTTTTATTGATGTAGAAGGTTATTCTAAAAATGATAAGAAAAAGGCAATTCGCGTTACGATAAACAAAACGCAAAACTATTTAGTCTCCGGTTGGGGATTTAAGGATCAAAGGTAAACGATTAGATTACTCAAATAGTAAATTCAAATGAGAAAAAGGCACCTTAAGTTGCCTTTTTTAACTAGATTTATTATTAACTAATGTATCCCCACCACCAAGCTCCGCCTCGATCTTCGAAGTCTTCGATGACTCATCCATACGCCAATACGTAATAAAGCTTATCGCGATACAGCCAGCTACGTAGAAGTAGAATAGTGATTCCATTCCGATACTCTTTAGCAATAATGCGATGAACTCAGCTGTTCCGCTTTTACAATTGCGTTAATGGATGTGTAGCCAATAAAAATGATGAGGACGAATATCATGAGTGAAAATGCTACCATGGGTTCTATATCCATCATTTTTGAAACTTGGTGGATATGGAGGGATCTGGTACTTTTTTGGTTTTGTAGGTGAACTTGATGTGGGATTGGTTGTTAGTTTAGGAGATAACGCGCTCGAAATTTGTCGGTAAATCGATATGTTGTGTCGAAACGTTGATATATTCGGAGTTACGATCGATATAATCGAATAATCGTTGATATATTTTTTTAAAGAGTGGGATTGGTTGTAGATTAATGTAGAAATTTAATGTTTTCGAAAAAAAGAATTGACTTCTATATTAGTTGTAACTAAAATAGTTACATAAAGATGTAATCAATTTAGTTACAACTAATATCTGCTAAAAATATGATTTATATATTTAATTAAGGATGGTGGTCCATACGTTGCCACCCGGTGTAGAAAGTTACTAACACATTCAAATCAATGCATATTCTAAGCTTTAGTATTTTCTGTTACGGGGCAATAAGGTGCAACGTTATCTTTTGTTAAAAACCTTGGTGGATCTTTCTTTGGAAATATTAGTTTTGGGGAAATATAGTAAGGTATCTAAAAAAAGAAAAAGGTATAAAAAGATGTACTTATATAAACCAAAAATTTAGTTGAGCTGGATAATAAAAAAAAGGTAGGAGATTTAAATGGAGACGAAACAAGATAACCTTATTTACGTATGGGATGCATATTGTGGATGGTGCTATGGTTTTTCAGAAAGTATTAAAGGATTTTACAAAAACCACACTGAAGTGCCATTAACGGTTTTATGTGGAGGGTTATTTTTAGATAATTTACCAATGAAAAACTTCTCATATATAGAAGAAGGAAATAAAAGAATTAATCAACTTACAGGTGCTGAATTTGGTCCTTCATATCAAAAATTGGTGGAGGAAGGGACTTTTAAAATGAATTCGAAAGATGCTGCAATTGGTTTTTCAGCTTTACGCTCATTAGCGCCAGACCGTTTATTAGAATTCACTTCGGCTATGCAAAAAGCGTTTTATTATGAGGGCCAAAGTCTGAGTGATCCTGAAACATATCGCAAGATTGCAATCGAGCATGGTTTGGACCCTGAACAAGTATTAGAACGTTTAAACGCTCAAGAAACGATAATAGATGTCCAAAATGATTTCAATAAAGTTCGACAGCTGGGTGTTAATAGTTATCCTTCATTACTTTTACAAAAGGATAATCAAATTATTCCTATTGGTGGTGGCGTAATGACGCCGGATAAAATTGAAGCACGTTTTAAAAATTTATATTAAGAAAATTTAGGATATAGTAGCAAACATGTTATCTTAGGCCACCTGACATTCATCTCCGTAATATTCGCCAGTACTATTACAATTTCAGATAAATGGGATTGGGAGATTTTATCGGAACAAGATAAAAATATGATAATTAGTTAATAACTTTAACAAAAGGAGAATAACATACTATGTTTAAAACAATCGATACAAATCAAAAAGATGTGAAATTAACGGTGTTTAGTTCGGACGAAAAAAGCTTTATGGTCACAGCAACATTAGTTGAGAAAGCAGGACATGCATTTTTAATAAACTCAAAATTTACTCAATCTGATTCGAAAGAAATTGTAGAGTATTTGAAAAAAACCAACTTATCTCTAGATAAAATCTTTATTATTCATGGGGATCCAGACTACTACTTTGGATTAGAGAGCATTAAAGCCGTTTACCCAGAAGCTATAGCGTATGCTACAGAGTCTACTGTTGAACATATCGTTCATTCTGTCTTAGGGAAATTAAAAGTTTGGAAAGACGCCCTTGGAGAAAATGCGCCAAGTAACGTGGTATTACCTCAAGTGTTTAAAGAAAAAGCGATTGATTTTCAGGGGTTAACATTTGAACTAGTAGGCTTAGATCATTACAGAACTAGCTTATTTAATAAAGAGCTGAAAGTATTAATTGGTGGTATTGATGTATTTAACGAAATACATGTATTCTTAGCGGATACTAGCTCAAAAGCCGCGATGGAGGCGTGGATTGAGAACTTGAAAGTGTTACAAGCATTACATGCTGACATAATTGTACCAAGCCATGGATCAATCGAAAAATCCCTAAATAATCAAGCACTTACTGCGACAATGGATTATCTAAGAACTGCGGTTCAAGCTTCTGAGGAAAGTGGAACTTCAAAAGATTTTGTGGCAAAACTTGAAGCAGCATATCCAGACTATGCAAATAAAGGTGTATTAGAATTAAGTGCAAAAGTTGTAACAAAAGAAATGCCTTGGGGTTAATGATATGAATAAATATCAAAAACTATTACATGAAACGTATGTGTTAACTGGCGAAGGGAAATTGGATGCGTTCAAAACGTATTTAAGTGAAAATGTATCTTGGACAGAAGCTGCTGGGTTTCCATATGCAGGTACTTATATAGGTCCAGATGAAGTAGTGAAAAACGTACATGAACGTCTTGGCACGGAATGGGATGACTATAGCGCTAAAGATGAAATTTATACTTTTAATAACAATACTGTTATTGTGTATGGAAAATATAGTGGAACATATAAAGCTACAGGGAAGTCATTTGTAGCAGATTTTTGTCATCTTTATAAGTTTGATGAGAACGATAAGGTTAAGAAGTTTATTCAAATTGTGGACAGTGCAACTGTTAATGAGGTATTAAGTTAGAGCTAATCGTTTCTAATATGTCTTGTATAGGGGGGGCTAGGATAAATGAAATTCCTAACATTACCCCTGACATTACATTTTGGGGAAGGTTTCTCCTTCTTCAAACTTTTTATAGAAGAAAACTTATTTAAGTAGAAGAGGTAGGTATATATGAAATTAGAGAAAAGTTTAATCATAACAATTATTTCTGTATTTATTTTAGGAGTAGTTTCGACTTTGGTATATCAAGCTTCCACCGGTAATAACAAAGGAAACTCAATAAAGAGCGAGAATGTTGCTTCTGTATCAAAAGAAGTGACAGAAAATGAAAAGAATAAAAAGATGGTAGTTGATTTCTATAATGAAGTTTTTAACAAACATAATATCGATATTATCCCTAAATATGTTAGCGAAGATTATAAGCAACATAATCCTTTTGTTGCTGATGGACGAAAAGCCTTCATGGATTTCTTTAAGGAGGATTTTGTTAAAAATCCTAATTCCTCTGCAGAGATTAAACGTGTAGTAGCTGAAGGGGATACAGTTGCTCTTCATGTACACTCTCGTACTAATTCTCAAGATAAGGGAGTTGCTATAGTGGATATATTTCGTATCAAGGATGGAAAGATTGTCGAACACTGGGATGTAATTCAAGAGATTCCAAGTGAAGCAGCTAATGATAATACGATGTTTTAGATAGAAGATATATTTAATAATTGTCTAATTGATAGTGCGGTATAGAATTTAGAAATTTAGATAATTAGTTATCAAATTTGGAAATCATTTAAAAATAGCATATTAAATGATGGCACAAATTAATACGAAATAGCTCTTTAATAAAAAATCCGACTCATTAAAAAATGAGTCGGATTTTTTATTAAAGAATAGTGCTAATTTTGTGGTTCGGCACCATCTAAATTTGGAAACCATGAAAGTATAGGTACTCTATATCCACGTAAAGTAAAATCGTAATTTTTTCCTTCTTTTATGTTTGCTTGCAGATTCACTGAATTAAACTTCATCATAAGAAGGCTATCCTCATTAGAAATAACTTTTTCAGCTCCATTTTTTTGCTCAACCTAGTACAATCTCACCAGTATAAAAAAGACCACCATTACTGGCAGGCCTTTTTTGGTAGTTTTAGAAATTTAATTATAACATATTAATATACAAATTATAAATATACTTTTCCCAAAGATACTATAAGTTTTTTATAATTCTTGATTTCTCAATTTTCATTGCATGATGAATTTTTCTATAAGTATTAACAACTAACATTAAAATTATCAATCCGCTAAATTATTAGAAAAAACTGGTTATCTATATAATTATTTGGTAAAATATAGATATAATTAAGAGGGTAAAGTTAATATAGATCAACTAAGTAATGCTAAGAAAATGTTTTATTGCATAAAAAAAGGCTCCATTGCTGGAGCACTCAAAATAAACAAACGAATTAAAACAAGAAACAGACAATTTAACTATATATATAAAACATAAATAAATCTATATATATGTAAAAATGAATATAAAAACTCTATTTATTGATGCTATAATAGGTTTACTCGATGATTGTTATATTTTTTTATGGTTTTTAAGCAATAAATACCTTCTTAACACCAAGTGTACAAGTAAAAGAAGACATCTTAGGCGATGTCTTCTTTTCTTATATAATAACAACACAATAAAATTAAGATGGTTTAAGTCGGAGGAAGGCACCTTTGGGTGTCTTTTCTTTGTCGAATTTGCCTAATAGGGGCAGCACCACATTGCTATCAAGTTCAAACATAATTTTCATCCAAAACAAAAAACGAGCTGAATTCACATAAATAACTGTAGAGAGCTAACAATTTTATTTTGGGAGTACTTTAAAATATTAGCTTGATGGTGATGGGATAGTACCCCTAAAATGTGAATTTACTATATTAATTTGTTTCTAGTCTTAAAAATGAATAAATTTAACATCAATAGGGATTTTGAGATAAGTCATACGAGATACTTGTAAGCCTTAGCTGAAGTGTAAAATTAATTAAATATCTATCAATAGAATAAATCATATTGATAGATATTTAATATTGTAAATCTGCAAGTTCTTGATGTTATTTCAGTTATTTATTAATTTCAATATATTTTAGGTTCATGAGTACTTACTGGGGATATTATTAGAAATATGTATTGAATTAAATACAAAGTGTATCTAGTATATTGTCTTTTTCTACCTTGTTGATACCAATATATTTCAGTGTAATTTGTAGGGTGCTCTAATTGAGTATTTCTTGCAACATCGCCATATCTTTTGTTTATAGAACCAATATCCAAAGGTTTTTAAATTATATATGAATAAATTATGCCTTCTTAGATAAAGTAAATCGAGTTCAGATAAACGAAGAACATAGAATACATAAACTTTAACTAGACTTATTATTAACTAAACTATCCCCACCACCAAGCTCTGCCTCAATCTGCGAAGTTTTCGATGACTCATCCATACGCCAATACGTAATAAAGCTGATCGCGATACATCCAGCTACGTAGAAGTAGAATAGTGATTCCATTCCGATACTCTTTAGCCATAATGCGATGAATTCTGCTGTTCCGCCAAATATCGCAACTGTTAGTGCATATGGTAAACCTACGCCAAGTGCGCGAATTTCAGTTGGGAAGAGTTCTGCTTTTACAATTGCGTTAATTGATGTGTAACCAGTAACGATAATGAGACCGACCATCATGAGTAAAAATGCTACGATTGGTTCTGTCGTTTTTTCCATGAAGAAGAAGATCGGCGCTGTTAGTAATGTTCCGAGAATACCGAATGCCATTAATAGTGGGCGGCGTCCAATTTTATCGGATAGTAGCCCTGCAATCGGTTGAAGTACGACGAAAATAAGTAGTGCGACAAAGTTAATCCAGCTTACAACTTCTTTCGGAAGGCCGACTGTGTTTACCATGAATTTTTGTAAATATGTTGTGTACGTATAAAATGCAACAGTGCCTCCTAGTGTTAGGCCGACTACTGTTAATACTGCTTTCGGGTGTTTCATAAGAGCGCTAATGGTTCCTGCGCTTTCGCGTTTTTGTGATTTTATGTTTGAAAACTGTTCCGATTCATCCATTGTGCGGCGAAGCCATAATACAGCTACTGCACCCATCGCTCCAATAATGAATGGAATACGCCATCCCCAAGCTTTCATATCTGGTTCGCTTAGTAATTGCTGAAGAACAATTTGAACTCCTAACGCAACCATCTGTCCGGCAACGAGCGTTACATATTGGAAGCTTGAATAAAAACCACGGCGTCCACTACTAGCCATTTCAGATAAATATGTTGCGGAAGTTCCATATTCTCCGCCGAGTGACAACCCTTGAAGTAACCGAGCAAGAACTAAAATAATTGGCGCCATAATACCGATACTTTCGTAACTCGGTGTACAGGCGATAATTAAAGAACCACCGGCCATAACCGTAATGGAAAGCGTTAAGGCTGCCCGGCGTCCGTGCCGATCCGCATAGCGTCCCATTAATAAACTTCCGATAGGGCGCATTAAAAATCCAACTGCGAAAATAGCTGCTGTGTTCAGTAACTGACTCGTTGGATCGCCTTTAGGAAAGAACTCTGCTGAAAAATAAACAGCGAAAGCAGAGTAAACGTACCAGTCGTACCATTCAATTAAATTACCGACGGAACCTTTGAAAATATTGCCGGCGACTCGGTTTGATTTTACTTGAGCCATACTAATTCCTCCTCTTGCTTAGTAATAAAATGATAGTTATGAAAGCGTGTTCATTATAGTTGAATTGTACTGTCTATAGAATTAATTCTCAATATTATGACAATTTTATTCTTTTTGTACTTTATGTACATGGAGAGTTTTAATAGTTGCTTCATTATCGGTTTTGTCATAATAATAGAAAAAGGAGATTGATAGTTTTGAATATTTTATCAAAGGATATGAAGCATGAAGAAATCACGCAAAGTGTCACTACAAACGAAAATAGTAAGTTTAATTATTACGTTAATTTTATTTGTCGTTCTCCTATTAGCGGGAATATTTGTTTACATTCAGTCCGTTGATACGAAGCGCCAAGTAGAACAGTTAGCACTGCAAACGGCTAAATCTCTTTCTTTTATGCCAGCGATAAAAGAGGCTTTTCAATATAACGAGCATAAAAGTACCATTCAATCCATTGCGGAACAAGTTCGTGAGCAAGCTGGTGCGGATTATGTCATTATAGAAGATCGCTATGGGGTTATGTATTCCCATTCAAATTCTGAGTTAATTGGTAAAAAGAGTAACAATCCATATAACTATGAAGCACTCACTTTTGGCGGATACTATACGCTTGAAGGAAATGGTACAAGTGGCCCGGCTTTAATGGCGAAGGCACCTATTATTGTTCATAACGGAGATTACGATCAAGTAGTAGGCGTTGTGACAGTAGAGTTTTTAATAAAAGGTATTCAATCTAACATATTGAGCAGAACGAAAGAAATTATACTCTTTTCTTTAGCTGTATTATTAATCGGTATTGTTGGTGGAATTCTTTTAGCACGTAGCATTCGTAAAGATACACTCGGTTTAGAGCCGAATGAAATCGCAGCGCTATACCGGGAACGAAGTGCGATACTACTATCTATAAAAGAAGGGATTATCGCCATTGATCAAAACGGTTTTATTACGATGATGAACACCTCAGCAGAAGAAATGCTTCATGTAAATGATGATTATATGCAGCAGCACATTTCAAAAGTTTTACCGAATTTTAATGTGGAAAGAGTGCTAGAAACCGATCAAGAAATCGCATTTCAAGATAAAGTATTTATTTTAAACATGACACCGATACTCGAAAATAATAATACAGTAGGCGTTGTATGTAGTTTTAGAGATAAAACAGAACTGCAAAACCTTGTGAACACAATATCTGAGGTAAGAAAGTATTCAGAGGACTTACGTGCTCAAACACATGAATTTACAAATAAGCTTTTCGTCTTATCAGGACTACTTCAGTTAGGGCACTACAGAGAAGCAATTGAATTTATCCAGCAAGAATCTAACATTCATCAAAGTCAAAACCATATTTTATTTCATCAAATTCACGATGTGAAAGTACAAGCTATTTTATTAGGAAAAATCGGAACAGCGTCTGAGAAGAAAATTGATTTTCATATTGAAGGAGATAGTGCGCTTCATCCGTTACCAGACCATATAAAAGTGTCGCATCTTATTACGATCCTTGGAAACATAATCGATAATGCATTTGATGCAGTGAATGAACGAGAGGAAAAGAATGTTTCCTTCTTTGTTACGGATATTGGGCACGATATTGTGTTTGAAGTGATAGACAGCGGGATAGGGATAACGGCAGAAAAAATAACGACCATTTTTCAAAAGGGATTTTCAACGAAAGGAACTGATCGTGGTTACGGACTAGCAAACGTGAAAGAAATGGTAGATCTACTAGAGGGAACAATTGAAATTCAAAACGAGAAAAATGGGGGAGCTATTTTTACAATTTACCTTCCGAAAACATTGAAAGAAAGTACATGACAAACAGGGGGATGGACATATGTTGAAGGTTGCAATTGCAGAAGACGATTTCCGCGTCGCGCAAATTCAAGAGGAGTTTTTATTGAAAATAAAGGATGTAAAAGTGATCGGAAAAGCATTGAACGCAAAAGAAACGATAGAACTACTACAAAAGGAAGAAATCGATTTGCTTCTATTAGATAATTACTTACCAGATGGAATCGGACCAGACTTATTACCACAAATTCATGCTGACTTTCCAAGCGTTGACGTCATTATGGTAACGGCGGCGAATGAAAACTATATGCTAGAAAAAGCAATTCGAAACGGCGTAAGCAACTACCTTATAAAACCAGTCACGTTAGAAAAATTTGTTCGCACAATTGAAGACTATAAAAGAAAGAAGCAATTATTACATAGTAACAATGAAGTAAATCAAACACTCATCGATAATTTCTTCGGCATTTCGCAAACACAAGACATAAAAAACTTACCGACAGGTGTGGATCCGTTAACACTGCAAAAAGTGAAAGGGATTATAAAAGGATTTGAAGAGGGCATTACAATAGAAGAAATGGGAGAACAAATGGGTGCCTCCAGAACAACCGCAAGAAGATATTTAGAATACTTAGTAGCGACCGGCGAATGCACAGTAGAGTACACATACGGCATTATCGGACGACCAGAACGAAAGTACCGAATAGGACGAGGACTATGAAAAAACGATTATTACTATGTATATGGGTTATGACAGGAGTAATAGCTGGTTGTTCCTCGGAAAAATCTCAAACGAATACAGTAAACATAGACACAGTAGAAATCGTTGCACCAAACGTTCCAGGAGCAGGATGGGACTTAACAGCGCGAGCAATGCAAAAAACACTAACAGAAGAAAAAATCTTCACAAAACCAATCACAGTCACAAACAAAGTAGGTGGCAGCGGTGATGTCGGATGGAAATATACGAAACAAAAAGGCGGTCACGTACTGGCGATTAACTCAAGCTTACTCATAACGAACAACCTACTAGGCCACAGTAAACTAACATATAAAGACTTCACCCCGCTCGCAACACTCGCATCGGACTGGGAAGTCGTTGTCGTATCAAAAGACAGCACCATAGATAACGCAAACGAACTAATGGAACAACTAAAACAAAACAAGGAAAACTTCAAAATCGGAGTTGCCCCCGGCCTAGGAAACGACGATCACCTATCCTTCGTACAAGTAAGCAAAGCATTCGGCATAAACCCTGCCGAACTACAATTCTTCGTCTACGAAAACAAAGAAAAAATCATAAACGCCCTAACGAACAAACAAATAAACGCCGCAACCATGACCCTATCCGAAGCCGAAAAACAATACAAAGCCGGCAAAATAAAAATACTAGCCGTATCAGCACCAAAACGACTAGACCGCCTACCAGAAATCCCAACGTGGAAAGAACAAGGAATCGACGTCATCTTCCAGCACTGGAAAGGAATTATGGGCCCAAAAGATATGACGGAGGAAGAGGTTGCTTATTGGGATGGTGTGATTAAGAGGATGGTTGAGAGTGATAGTTGGAAGGGGATTTTGAGGGAGCGGGGTTGGGAGAGTTTTTATAAGGATAGTGGGGAGACGAGGGGGTTTTTGGAGGAGAGTGGTGGTTGGTATGGGGGGATTGTTGGTGGAGATAGAGGAGATAAGCAATTTTAGTGTTTTGTATTTATAGAATATCGATATCACTCTTAGTGTATATATTTATATAAAAATTTCCTTTTATAAAAATAATACGTTATTATAATTTTATAAGTTAAGATAGAAAGGGAAATAAAATGGATGTTAATAATATAGAGTTACCAGAATCACTAAAAGAAGTACTTTGGGACGGGTGGATACTCCTTGGTGTCATATTTATTATATGTACTCTGCTTGTAATTATTAGATCTTATATACCAGATGATATTCTACCTATAATTAAAGGTGCTATAGCATTAGTTATTTTAGGTGGGATATTTTATCTAGGTTATTAAAATAATTATTATAGTTTATGAGTGAAAAGGAGTTAAGATGGCTAAGCGAAAGAAAAAGCAAGATGAATCAATACTGGGATCTTTACTAGTTATTACGTTTTTCGGGGTGTTGTGGAAACCGGAATTTTTAGTACCAATAGTAATGGTATCGGCAGCAATTATATTATTATATATGTATGTGAATGTAAAAAAGCTAAGAGAACTTCGGCAATCAGGAATTTATGATATTGATAAAATGAGCGGACACCAGTTTGAAAAATATTTAGGAAGTCTATTTCCAGCTTTGGGTTATAAAACAGAGATTACTAAAGCATCTAACGATTTTGGTGCAGATTTAATTTTGAGAAAAAATGATAAAAGAATTATTGTACAGGCAAAACGCTATAAGAATAACGTTGGAATTAAATCTGTTCAGGAGATTGTTAGTGCAAAAGAATTTTATAAAGCTGATGAAACATGGGTTGTTACAAATAGTGAATTTACAGCTGCAGCATACAAACTCGCTAAAGTGAATCGAGTTGTATTAATTAATCGAGAGAAACTTATTAAGTTAATTAGTCAGGGCAAACGAGAAAAGAGAAATTAGTGATACAAAAGGTCAGGTATAGACTTATGGAAAAGGCACTATGAAAAGTGTCTTTTTGTTTTGGATATAGAAAAATAATCCAGAAAACTTATATTTTAGTATATAATTTAAAATGAGAATGGCGTGTAATAATATTTTTAATAGTAAAAGAGAACTTTTGAACATTTTTTATTATTGCAATTTATTTGTTTATATATATATTTAATTTATATGAATGACAAACACGCATAATATGAAAAAAGAGGGGATTCTTGTGGGTTTACATATTATACCGAATGATTTGCCGAGCTTAACTCCAGGTGAGAGAAAAGTACTTGAAAAGGTTCGGTCTTTATATAAAGATGTGCAAAGAGAAGCGTATTTATATATTCAGCCAAGAATTAGACATTTAGAACCTGATTTTATTTTAATTGATTCACAAAGAGGGGTAACAATCTTTGAAGTGAAGGATTGGGAACTTTCTTACATTAGTAGAGCGGATAGAAGAAAAATAGATTTAGCAGATGGGAAACAGGTAGATAATCCGTTTTGTAAAGCTAACTTATACCATACTGCAGCACAGAGATTATTTAGTTTGCAAGATGTTTTAAAAAATGAACGGAACGAATTAAAGTTTAAATTACATACTAACGTTATATTTCCGTATCTTCATTCTAATAAAATTGAAGAGAGTGGATTAGATCAAGTATTTAATCAGCCACCAGCACAGTGTATTTCATCTGATATGTTAAGTACAGTAAATATAAATCAATTATTTAAAAATGAATTTAGTTTCGTAGAAGAAGATGAAATTATTGCAATACGAACGCTATTATTCCCAGAAATTAAGGTTAGTTGTAGCGATAATCAAATTAGTACAAAAGAATTAATTACAGCACTAGATGCAGAGCAAGAGCGTTTCGCGAAGCGTGTACCGTACGGTCACTATATGGTAACTGGAGTTCCGGGTAGTGGGAAAACGGTTTTATTGCTAGCTCGTGCAATTCATCTAGTACGTGAACACCCAGAGTGGAAAATAAAAATATTAACGTATAATAGATCGTTAAAAACAAAAATTGAGAACAAATTGAATTCTTTAGCAGCTGATCTTGCTTTTATGAATGTGCGCTTGGAGAATATAGATATTAGCACTTTTCATAAATTTGCGCTAGATACAGCAAGTATATGTGTACCCCAAAAAAATACAGTGAAGTGGTGGAATGAAGAATTGCCGGAAGTAGCTATACAGCGAGCTCAATCATCATATGATGCTGTTTTAGTGGACGAATACCAAGACTTTCTAGATGATTGGATTCGATTATGTGTGAAGTCTTGTAAAGAACATACGTATGTTAATAACCAAAAGGAAACTGTTACTGGGATAAATTTATTTTTAGCAGGAGATAGACTCCAGAGCATCTATAACAACTCAGATCATAGTTGGAAGAGCTTAGGTATTGATATGCGCGGGAGAAGTTCTTTATTAAAGAAATCTTATCGTGCCGGTAGTCAACATATAGATTTAGCCCTTAATTTCTTGAAACAAGAAAAGAGATTGGAAGAGGAAGTAAATAAATTTTATTGTCCAATGAGCGAACTATCTTTTGAGAATGAAATGAAAGATGGAGTTAGTTTTATTGAAGGATCATATGAAGATATTAGTAATAAAGTTTACGAGCTTATTAAGCGCAAGGGCTATAAGCCAGAAGATATATTAATTTTGTGTAGAGAAGGAAAAGATTGTGAGAATATACAAAAGAAATTAAATCGTGAGATACGTCAAAAAGTAAAAGTTACAAAAAATATTACTGAAGGACATTTAATTATAACAACATATCATTCATCAAAAGGTCTTGAGGCACCAATTGTCTTTTTAGTTGATGTGGACAAGTTTGAAAGAATGGAGCTTGAACAAAATGATATTAAACTACGTAAGCTATTATATGTAGGCATGACAAGATCATCTGAGCATTTATACATTCATGCTGGAAGTTATGATAAACCTTCCTTTGGACAAGTATTAAGGAACGAAATATCTTGAGGATATCCTTGAAAATCTAAAGAGGAGTATAATTGAACTGAATGTTAAAACATTAAAGGTGTAGGACGGGGGAATTATGATGATACATACTTTAGTAAGGGGACAAAAGATAGATGTTACAAAGAATCATCCAGAGATGAAAGGGTTACTGGTAGATTTAACTTGGAATGCCCCGATGACTATGGATGTAGATGCATCAGCTTTTTTAGTAGGTTTTAATGGGAAAATTACTAAAGAAGAGGATTTCGTTTTTTATGGACAACCTTATTCTAGTTGTCGATCTGTTCAATTAAATCAAAGTATCGCAAATGGAAGTAAACAAAGATTTTCGATAGATTTTACTCATATAAAAGATGAGGTACAAAAGGTTGTATTTTCGATTACAATTCATAATGCTGAAGAGAAGAAACAGGCGCTACGAGATGTTTCCCATATTCAATTGAAAATAAACAACGCACAATCAGGATTAGAAATTATTCATTTTCCTATCACGTATCCATTTACAGATGAAAGTGCCATTATTGTTGGAGAGCTGTATCGACATGGGGGAGGATGGAAATTCAATCCTATTGGAGCTGGCTATTTTGGTGGGTTAGCTGCATTATGTAAAAATTTTGGGATAGAAATCGCAGATGATGAAAAACAAACTGTTCCCCCTGTAGAGAAGAAAATAGTTCCTACTCCGCCTCCAGTACAAACAACTATTAATGTAGTGAAGGTTGAATTGAAGAAAAAACAATCTATAAATATACAAAAATCTAAAATGGTAACAGCTACTTTAGAATGGGAAACAAATAAAGATTTAGACTTATACTGTTTTTACGTAACAACGAATGGAGAAATAGGAAAGGTTTATTATAAAAATCTAGGTTCGTCTAAAGTCTCGCCATATATTGTGTTAGATGGTGATTCGCAAGAGCCAGGAAAAGAAACAATTCGTATTTATCGACCAGAAGCTTTGAAATATGTTTTATTTGCTGCGTATAGTGCTGTAGGCAATGGGGTAGGTAGTTTTTATTCTATGAGGGCAAAGGCTGTTGTCGATAATCATATGGGAAGCGTTGTAACAGCACCGTTATTAGAAATAAATGACCATGCTTATTGGGTGTGTATTGCTCATATTGATTTCACGAATTCAAATGAGATGAAAATTTCACATGTAGAAAGCTACTCAAAAGACCATTCAGAGGCTTCACCACTCTTGTACGAGAATGGAAAATTCCGAATGGATGTTGGGCCGATCGAATTTAAAAATGAAGAGGATTATCAGAAGTATTTTAAATAATAGAGTAGAAAATCATACATTATATTGTATGATTTTTCTTTTATACATAGTTTGGTAAAATAGTAGTAATTGTAATTTATTGTAACGGTGGGGATGAAAATGTTAGAGCAACTCATAATTGAATTGGCTAAATCAATGAAGCAGGCTGAAGATATAAATGGTGATAAAACTTATTGGATTATAAACAAGGATGATAAAGGATTAGATGTTCAAACTAAAACTTCAAGTGGACAATATGCAAAGGAAGAAGAAGCACCATCTTATTTTAACGTGAGTTTTGAGCTTCTTAAGAATGCTTGGGGAAAGCTTATCGCTATGCGTACGGTAAAGAGTGAGGATTTCGGACAAGTGAGTGAATGTAATGCTTTCTTAGTAGCTTTCTTTTCACAGCTTCCATTTGTGAATGTAACGGAATCAGGGGCTATTACATTTAAAGAGTTCCAAACTGATAATTTACCATGTGAGCAGTATCATAAAGTTGTTGAATTTTTGGAAGAGGTAATAAACGATACGTACGATCCGAAAAATTTAAGTGATCAAATTAGTGGTAATTTGTATAGAGTTAAATCTAAAGGAAGACAAGATTTAAGGTTACTGGGATTTTTAAATGATAATCATGATATTGATACGTCTTTATTAAATGAATACATTGGAGAAAAGAGTAAGAATGATGCTATTCGGAAGCTAGTTTTAAAGCAGGAGTATTTTCAAATTGCTCTGTTTGTACTTAATCTTTTAAGAGTGTATCCGAGGGCTGCCAAGAAAGCTACTTTAGTTGATTTAGCGATGACAATCGTCCGGAACTCTAGAGGGGATAATTTAATGCTAGAATCATTAGCGAAAGAGCGTACACATAATCTCTTAATGTGGTCTGAGAAATTGGAAATAATTAATGCTGAATGGATTCCAGCCGAACAATACATAAAAAAGAGTGAAGAAAAGGGCGGTAATATGAGTAGTAGTTTACGTGAAGGCTTTTTAAAGATACTGAAAGAATATTTGGATGCAAAAACAGAAAAATTTGCAGGACATAAATTAGGATTAACAGTCCGAAATGATATAGCAACAGAAATCATTCGTTTACCATTTATAAATGAGAAGCAGTACAGTGTGATAGGGTCAGTTGGGAAAGGGAATTGGGCAACAGTTCCGTGGATTGCGCTAATGCATAGAGATATTACAACATCGACACAGAGAGGATATTATATAGTCTATTTATTTAGCGAAGATATGCAACGATTGTATTTGACCATTGGACAAGGTGTAACAGAAACAACTAAAGAAGAGATGCGAAAAATTAAAGAAGAGATTCGTGAACAAATACATATGTCCCAAAAGGTGAAAAAAGATGATGAGATTTTCTTAGGAACAAGCTCAAAAGCAAAAGGATATGCAAATTCAACAGCGGCTTATATTGCGTATGATGCTAATAAAATGCCAAACGAAAAAGAGTTAGTAGAGGATCTAGAAGAAATGCTTCGCTATTATGAGGGATACATAGCTTATAAAGAGGAAGGAACGAAATATGAAATGATTTATGAGAGGAAAGAAGTCTATTTAGATCAGCAATCCATTATTGATCATGTGTCTTCTTATATTCAAAGTAAAGGTTTCTTTTATGAGAAAAAAGATCTTATTAATTTCTTCCTTTCGTTAAAGACGAAGCCGTTTGTGATTTTATCAGGTATTTCGGGTACGGGGAAAACGAAAATTGTGCAGTGGTTTGCGGAGAGTTTAGGAGCAACGGAAGAGAATGGACAATTTACACTTATTCCAGTTCGACCTGATTGGAGTGATAGTTCTGATTTGCTTGGTTATGTGAACCTTCAAGGGGAGTTTCAAGAAAGACCGTTAATTAAAGTTCTTGAAAATGCAGATGCAAACCCAAATAGGCCGTATTTTGTAGTGTTGGATGAGATGAATTTAGCGCGAGTGGAATACTATTTTAGTGATTTTTTAAGTGTAATTGAAAGTCGTAAATGGAAAGATGGAAAAATTGTTACGTCACCAGTGCTTCCAGAATCCATTACGAATAAGCACATTACGATCCCAGCAAATGTATATATTATCGGAACGGTAAACATGGACGAAACGACACATCCGTTAAGTAAGAAAGTATTAGATCGTGCGAATACAATTGAATTTAATACCGTTAACTTAGATTATTTTAATTTCTTAATGGATATAGAAGAGAAGGAAGCTGAAGTTGTTTCTAATAGCTCTTTAGCAACCAAGTATCTTCATTTAAAAGAATGTTTTAAAGAAAATGAAGACCTTGTGAGAAATATATCGACTATTTTAATAGAAATAAATAAATCACTGGAATCAGTTGGGGCTCAAGTTGGATATCGTATACGAGATGAAATTTGTTTCTATATGGCATACAACGAAAAAGGAAAGTTATTATCGTTTGATGAAGCATTTGATTATCAAATATATCAAAAGATTTTACCACGTCTTGCAGGTAGCGATGGAAGAACAGAAGAGGTATTAAAGCAGTTGTATGTATTATGTGCAAATGAGGAATATGATAGTGGCAACAATGACGCTTTATATGCTAAGTATCCTCGTTCAGCTAACAAGCTGTCTCATATGTTAAGGAGGTTCGAGTATGATGGTTTCACCTCTTTCTGGATCTAATAATGAGATAGAGCTAGTTAAGATTGAAACAGAGGAGCTATCGTTGACGATTAAGGGAAATCCTTATCATGAAAAATACGAGAGTTTAAAAGAATATCACGCTATGAACGCCGATGAGATGATGTATTTTCATGTAGATGGGAAGGCAGAATCTGTTTCTGTATTTGATGCGAGATTGCAGAGGTTAGAAGAATGGAACGAACACCCGCCAATCTTTTTTGAAAATAGAAGTTATCAGCTTGTTGTTGTTCCGAAAAATAACAGGCAGCTCTCTTTTTATCATGAACATCCGGGTTTTCGAAAGCAAGTTAGTTCGATTCAAATGGGGTCACTTCATGTGTTAATGGGGAATCTTTCGTTTCCAAATGAAGTAGGAAATACAACGTTTGAAATTAAAGATGATCAAGATACTTTATTAACTGTTACATTTGAAGTTTTCCCGGCAAAACTTGATTATAAGGATGATTACAGAGCCTTATTAGATGAAGTAAATGATGAAATTTATAATTTAGCATTTCATTTACTGAAGAGAACATACTTAGGAGCATCTGCAATTTATGCTACAAATCCATCGAAGAGTGAATTTTATCGTATTTTAAATGATTCCTTTGAGCGGTTTATGAAGTCGATCTCTCACATTAAAAGACAACCACATCATACGCTTATGACTAGACATCAACTTGTACGAGGAGAAAAAATTCGTAAATTGGATTCTGTCGGAATGAACTATTTGCGAAAGCGACCACACTTGCTGCAAGGAGAAAACAGTATACCGACTAAAGGCATTACAGCTTATAAGGAAGTATCTTATGATACGCTGGAAAATCGATTTGTTAAATGGATGATTCAAAGAGTTGTACATAAAATAGATGATTTACTTAAGGCGCTAGAGAAAAAGTCTAGATATACACGTGGTGAAACGGATGAAGATTTGCTGGAACGTGTAAAAAATATGAAGTATCGAATGAAAAATGAATTGAACGATCCATTTTGGAGAGCAATCGGAAAATTAGATCGATCAGTTTTTTCACTCGTTATCCAAATGGCGACAGGATATCGAGATGCATATCAAATCTTCTTAATGCTATCGCGCGGTTTAACATTACGAGGACAAATTTTCAAAATGTCGGTAAAAGATGTCGCAAGGTTATACGAATACTGGACGTATTTAAAACTTGGACAAATTCTATCTAAAAAATATATACCGCTCCATCAAGATGTTATTCAAGTTAAACAAGATGGTTTATACGTAACGCTAGACGAAAGTAAAACTGCGAAAAGAACGTTCAAGCATCCAGTCACTGATGAAATAATAGAACTGTATTTCCAGAAAAGAAACGGTAGACTGCCAACTGTTACACAAAAACCAGATACGATGCTCGCTATTGAGAAAAAAGGAAAGAACTATCAATATCAATACATTTTTGATGCGAAATACCGAATTAATTTTGCTGAAAAAGCTCATTACAAAAGGAAGTATGGTACGCCTGGTCCAATGGAAGAGGACATTAATACAATGCACCGTTACAGAGATGCATTAGTTGTGGAACAAGAGGGACCTTTTGAGCGGACAGCTTACGGAGCGTACGTATTATTCCCATGGAACCAAGAGGAAGCGTACGAGAACCATCCATTTTATAAAAGTATCGAAAAAGTAAATATCGGTGGCTTTCCATTCTTGCCAAACGCAACAAGACTAGTCGAACAATTTCTAGATCATCTCATTGAAAAAAGCCCAGAAGAAATTATAAAAGAAGGGATCCTTCCAAGAGGAACAAAAGAAGAATGGCACTCCTCGCTAGAAGAAAAAGTATTAGTAGGTAGCGTAAAAACTGAAGTCGACTATGAAATATATAGGAAAGAAGGCTTATATCAGCTGCCAGTCACACAACTAAAACCAGGATGGCAAGAAGCAAAGTACATAGCATTATATGCACCGAAAAAATGGCACGGAGAAAAAGGTGGAATTCAATACGTAGCTAAAATCAAACACATTCAAATGCAACAAAACAATGAATATGTACATTTCGAACTAGAGCCATGGAAAAAACTAGACCACCTCATTCGCCCAGTAGGATATGGCATTCAAACATATACAATAACAACTATGTCGCTATTAAAAGAAGTACAAGAACTCCCAGAACTATTTATGAAATCAAAAGAAGAACGAACTCTTTGGAAGACGCTGCGTCGTTTTACGAAGCAAGTTAAGGTTGAATTGGATCATCGCAATTTAGATGAAGCATCTTCTATTAAGAGTTATTATGTGCAGGATGTTCAGATTTGGGTTGATTATGAGAAGGGGGTTGTTATGGTGGGGAAAGGTGGGTTAGTTAAAGAGGTTGCTTTGGAGTTGGTTGTTGGGAGAGGTTCGGTGTTGTTTAGGGAAGTTTTAGAGGTGTTAAATGTTGGAGAATAGGGATTAGATACAAAAGGGGATTAAGCCATGGATAAGGGCTGAGTTTATTTTTACATGGAACAAATGAGTTTAGGTGAAGTGGAGAAATTTTTAAATATAATAGATAAATATTAGTTAGATAAAGTGTATTGTTAGCCATGGGAAGAAGAGCATAGAAGGCATATGTTCTTCTTTTTATTTGTAAATAAAGTAGGTATGATGACCTCCCCCCTGTCAAGGTGGCGCTCTCCCTGCTGAGCTACGGGAGAAACGTTGATTTAAAGGCATTCTCACGGGTTTGTATAAATGGAATTCTATTAAAAAAGCAATGGTTATTGTAATTTATGTGACCATTTGTGACCACAAAATTATGTCTTTAACTGTCTGTATAATGGTAAAGGGAATGGGGTGACTCATTCCTTTTTTTGATGTAGAGGGGGGATAATTTCGACATCTTGAGGAGGACTTGTGGAGAGAATAGGCATAGTTTGGTTCAGACACATGGTATGGAAATGTTGAGTGTCTGAGAAAGAAATATGAGAGTGTGGAAGCTAAGCGAAAGAAACTTGACAATAGAAGGACAGAGTTTTAAGAAATTTTAAACCTTGTTAATAGTAAGAATCAATTAAAATCAGAAGTTGATAAGCTAGGAATAGATGTTGAGGTTAAGAAAGTCGAGATTAATATGATTTACATTCCAATAAGAAACAATTAAACTGTATAAATAAATAAATTAATTAATAATAGACACAAAAAGGAGAATTATCGTGAAAACAAAAAAATGGACAATTTGGGGAATTATCTTTTACATTCATTCAGCAGTATTACTTTTCTTAGGATTTGATAGACTCGGAGGATATCAAAATTCTGAAACATATACCGATTCGAATAAATATGCCTACGTAGGCGGAGATGCGTATAATTATATTATCAATACAAACGTACTTACAGGTTTCTTTGTACTTAGTGCGTCATTCTTTGTAGCGGGTACAATGTTAATCGCAACTGGTTCAATTCTAAGAGCTATCAAGGAAAAGTAAGTGGAGAACAAATACTTGAACCACCAATAACACTATGTAATTAAAAATGGACTTCCTTTAGGAGGTCTTTTTTTATCTTTACCTTTGTTTCTACGAGAGATTATTGAAAATGTAAGTAGGGGTTGATAAGAGGAGGGGATGTGACCACAAAATTATGCTCTTAGCGGTCTGTATATAAATAAATACTGCTCCTTTTATAGAAGAAAAAGGAGCAGCTTATAAAGAGTGATTTTGAGGATTCAGGTATAAAACACTAAAAAATGAAAACTACTTTAAACCATTTTGTGTTTTAGATTCTAATTTATTGTTATAAAAGCTTAGTAGTGCGATACCTTTACCAGATAAAGATTCAAATTCATATATTTTATAATTATAACTTTCGGAGGTTAACTTCCCTTCACCACCAATAAGTTTTATGCATTCCTCATATGTCATGCCCAACTGCAATTGTTGAAATTCATCTAATGTAATATAAGCATCTTCGAGTTTGTGTAGTCTCTCATAACTTTGACGTAATTCTTCTTCTCTTTTTTCGTTTTCTGCTAGTGCCTTCTCTTGTTGTTGTCTTTTTTTCTCTTTTTCAGCCTCTTCTTTTTCTTTATTAACTTTAAAAGATAATTTATCTATACTTTCTTTGAAATCTTTAACATCTTGCTTAGAATTTAATATTCTTTTATCAATAATTTTTGCGTACATACTACCAGTACCTTCATTTTTATATGTAATACCGATTTTTTTATCGTCAGTGTATAATATATCCCCAAATATATACTCAAAGTAATGTTCAATTCCAAGTTGCTGAATTTTCCATTTATCAGGGTTATATATTTCACGGTACATATTATATTCTTTTGAAAATGCAGTGATGTACATTATACCATCTGCATTCTTCAGATTGTCTAAGACTACTTTGGTATTATATTCATTACAATACGATATATTGCCCTTTTTTCTTGTTTTTTTTCCCATTCAATTAGATATATAGTTGAGACGATTGTAATAAGAACTAAGATAATGGAAGTTACCATAGTTATAAATATTTTTTTACTAGCCTTTTTCTTTTTAATAAATTTTAGATAAAGAATAGAAATAAGAGATATTAAAAATACAATTATTAATAGTGGAAACAGTATTAAGATACTACTTTTTATTATCCATTCTAGACTCATTCAAATCATCACCTTTCATGGAACTATTCTCCTTAAATGGAAAATAATAGCATTAACAATTATATCAAAATAATTTATAGGAGTGGTTGTAAATCTTTATTTATTTGGGGAGAAATTCAATATATTTTTAGGTAAGTAGGAATGAGGTATTATTTGTATACGAGTGAAAGGATAGGTTTTTTGTTGTATAATTTTGGTATTGAGGTCATTTAAAATGAAGTTTTTAGGGATGGTGAGAATTACAAGATGAGTGATACAAATCATGGAGTAGCTATTGAAGTACCAGAAATTGAAACTGATGAATTACTAGAACAAGTGGATGATGAGATTCAAAGAGAAGAGGGAGTTATAGCAGAGGTAAATGCAGAAGAAAAGGCAAAAAAGATAGAACGAGAAAAACATAGATTGATGGTTAATTTAGCGGAAGGGAATATGAAACATCTTATAACTAAGATAGCTTATTTATTAAATAAGTATCCATCAACAAGAAATTCTGATATTACGCTACAATTAAAGTATTGGAGAGAATTTGAAAGATTTAATATAGAAGAAAAACCAAACGGAGGGAAACCCCATGCCATCCTACAACAAACTAATCCGAAACAAAATCCCACAAATAATAAAATCCAACGGCAAAACACCCACAACAAGACTCCTAAACGAAGATGAATATATAGAAGAACTCTGCAAGAAAACACAAGAAGAACTAACAGAATACATCGAAGCAAAAACAAAACCTGATAAACTCGAAGAACTATCCGACCTACTAGAACTAATAAACGCTCTAGCCGAACACGAAGGGACAACACTAGAAGAAATCAACAACATCCGTAAAAAGAAAGCAGAAGAACGAGGCGGCTTTTCGGATCGAGTCTTCCTAATCGAAGTAACTGATAACTAGCCCCTCCTAAGCCCCTTACAAGCCCCTACCAAGTAATAAATCACTAAGAAAAAACATAACAAAACAAAAACAACAACAAACACCGTAGTAGTAGTCAAAAAAAATTTAAAATAACACGCCAAAAACCCGACTAACCTCCCATATATATTATGAAGAGGTTTTTATTTTGAACGGAGACGGGAGGAATTAGGATGGCGGTGTATCGTAATGTGCAGGTGAATTTTTGGCAGGATGATTTTGTTTTGGATTTGACGCCGGAGGAGCGGTATTTTTATGTTTACTTATTAACTTGTTCGAAGACGACGCAGTGTGGGATTTTTCCTTTTCCGAAGCGATTAGCTGAGATGGAGACGGGTTATAATCGGGAGACTGTTGATAAGCTTGTGCAGCGCTTTGTTGATTATGGGAAGATTCTGTATGATGCGGATACGCGAGAGTTATTCGTTTTAAATTGGCTTCGTTATAATCCTGTGACGAATATGAATGTGGAGAAGTGTGTACTTCGTGAGCTGAAGGGTGTGAAGAATAAGGAGTTTGTACATATGTTTCTTCAGAAGTGCGCTGAGGAGGAGCTGAGTGTTCCGATGCTTTTAGCACATTTTGGTATGCCTGGTGAATTGGCTGTGGATGATGTTGATCCAGTTTGCGAGGAGACAGAAGATGGAGAAGAGGTTATAGAGGAAGAAACGGGAAGTGGCGTGTTTTCTTTTTATGAGCAACATTTTGGTAGTTTGTCTCCGCATACTGTGGAGGAATTGAGTGCGTGGATGGAAGATTTGTCGGAGGAGCTTGTGCTGAAGGCTCTTCAAATTGCGTTTGAGAATAATAAGCGGACGGTTGCTTATGTGAAGGGGATTTTGAGAGGGTGGCACGGGAAAGGATTTACGAAAGTATCTGAGGTTGAGGCGGATACGGTGAGCTTTAGGAAGAAGGAGTCGTCTGTTAGTACGGGGGAGACGGAGGAGTTTTTGGCGAGGTGTGAGGAGTGGGAGAAGAATGCACCGTCTGAGGGAGAGTTGCAGCGCTTTTTAGCGGAGCGCGGGTGGCGGCCATGAGTATTCAAAATGTGGAGGCGGAGAAGACGGTGTTAGGTTCTCTATTACTTGATGGAGAGCTTATTAAGGAGTGCCGTTTGACGGAGCAGTATTTTTCTATGCCGGTGCATAAGTCTATATTTCAGTTAATGCGAAAGATGGAAGATGAGGGGCAACCAATTGATCTTGTGACGTTCACTTCTAGAGTGGATCCGAAGTTTTTGAAGGGGATCGGGGGACTGGAGTACTTTATAGGGTTAATGGATGGTGTGCCTACAACTGCCAACTTCTCTTATTATGAAGGGCTTGTTCGAGGTGCATGGAAAATGTATCAGGCTGGCGTTCTTGGGCACAAGATGGGAGAGCGTCTTATTGCGGAGAAGAATGAGAAAATTATTGGTGAGACGATTACGGAACTTTGTGAGTTAGAGGAAAAGGACTGCGTATGTGAGTTTGATTTGAAGGATGCGTTAGTTGGTTTGTATGAAGAGCTTCATCAAGATACGAAAGAGAATACTGGTATTGAGACTGGTTATATATCGTTAAATAAAATGACGTGCGGATTGCAGGAGGGGGATTTTGTCGTTCTTGGTGCGCGTCCTTCTATGGGGAAAACTGCGTTTGTGTTAAATGTTGGACTGCATGCGGCGAAGTCTGGAGCGGCAGTTGGATTGTTTTCATTAGAGATGAGTAGTAAGCAATTGTTAAAAAGGATGGCTTCTTGTGTAGGGAGAGTGTCAGGAGGTAGGTTGAAAAATCCGAAGCACCGTTTTGCGATGGAAGATTGGGAAAAGGTGAGTAAGGCGTTTGCGGAGATCGGGGAGTTACCACTTGAGGTTTACGATAATGCAGGCGTTACAGTGCAAGATATTTGGATGCAAACTCGTAAGTTAAAGAGGAAGCACGGTGATAAAAAGCTTTTAGTCATTGTAGATTATTTGCAGCTTATTACGGGCGATCCGAAGCATAAGGGCAATCGGTTTCAAGAGATTAGTGAGATTTCTCGTAAGCTTAAGTTGTTAGCGCGTGATTTGAATGTTTGTGTAGTAGCGTTGTCGCAATTGTCTCGTTCAGTAGAGTCACGTCAAGATAAGCGCCCGCTTTTATCTGATTTAAGAGAGACAGGACAAATTGAGCAAGATGCGGATGTCATTATGCTTATGTATCGTGAAGATTATTACGATAAGGAAACGAAGCAGAAAGAGATGACGGAGATTCATGTGGCGAAGCATCGGAATGGGCCTGTAGGGAGTTTTAACCTAAGATTTTTGAAGGAGTTTGGGCGGTTTGTGGAGAGCGGAAATTAGCTGGAGGGGAAGTTTGTTTTAAAATAGTATTTGTAGGTGAACCAAAATTGTAACGCTAATTTCATAAGTTATATAATAAAGAAAATGATAACTAATAGTTAAGGGGGATTAGCTATTGGCAGGGAATGATATTTCTTATCATAATAAAGACATTATTATGAAGTTTTTAAGTGAATGTTATAAGGATAAAGGGCTTGAAGCGTATGGATTAAAAGGTTTTCCAAGAATAAAAGAGTTGTTGCCGAATGAATTCTCGAGAGTTCGGGCAGATCAAAGGCGCTCAGATACTTTATTTGAAATGGAAGATGGTTCAATCTTAATGTTAGAGTACGAAAGCAATACCCGTTTCCTTGAAAATCATTTGAAGTATATGGATTATGCGAATCAAATTATGTATCGTTACTATAATAAGAGGAAAGAGTTACCGGATATTCGAATCGTAGTTATTTATACAAGTGAGGTAATGAATCCTATAGAAGAAATAGATGTATGTAGTATACGTTTAAATTCTAAAGCGGTTTTACTAAATGAATACAATGGTGATGCCATTCTTCAAAAGATTATTAGAAAAATGGAAGAAGGAAAATCTTTGACGGATGAAGAAACCATGAAATTAATACTTGTACCACTTATGCATAGTAGAGAGAAAAGACAAATTTTAATTGAAAAAACGATAGAAGTAGCAAAGTGTATCTCCGATGAGCAAGAACAAATTCAAGTTATTGCTGGGATTCTTGTAGCTACAGATAAATTTATTGATGAAGACTACGCGAAAAAGGTAAAGGAGTGGTTACGGATGACAAAAGTAGGTCGTTTATATGAACAAGAGAAGCAAGAAGAAATTGATAAAGCACTTTCGGCAGCTGGAATGCTTTTTAAAGGAATGAGTGTAGAAGAAATAGCTAAAAAATTAGATGTAACAATTGAAAAGGTGAAAGAGTGGGAGAAGCGTTTATCTCATTAATCGCTGGGGTAATGGCAGCGTCTGTATAAATTTATACAAAAATAGCCGAATATTTACTATATAATAGTCGGCTATTTTTGTACGGAGAAGTTGTTAGGTTTAATACGCAAATCTTTTGGTTTGCTCTTGTAAATGTTTATTAACTGGCGGAACCCTTTCAATATGTTCCTCATTTCCCCATAAAGAAAGACTTTCTCTCTGCAGTAATCCATTGCTGCAAGTCATCTTGGCTACGTCGGACAAGTCGATTTACTAAAACATCATGCCATACATAATCCTCTAATAAGTATATATGAACGGGGTCATCTGTATAAAAAGCAATATTACGCTCTTCAAGTGATGGTCCATAAATCATCTCTTTAGAATCTATCGATACAATAAACCAATGTTCTGTAGACAAGGTTTCTGTATAAGGTGTTATGCGATGGGCTTCTAGATTTTTAATGGGATTTTCAACATGTAGGGTAATACCTTGTATTGTAACTTTATCAGCTACTTCAGATAGATCTTCTTTTAACGCTTCATACATCTCATCCCACATTGAAATGACAATACGTCGTTCTGCTTTTTTTATTAATGCCTGACAATAGCTAATGATTGTTTTATTGTCTTTTAAAGTAATCACTCGATTATCCGTTTTTTCTTCGGAAGTTTCTAGTTTTTTTAATGAATCACTTATTCCTTCGTAAGTAGACTGCCATTCTGATTGCGCCTTCTGTAAAAAGATTTCAACAGGTAGAGGTGAATAGCGAGTGGTGTCATTTATTTCTTCCTTCATGACAATTCCTTTTTCTACAAGGTTACCTAAAATCTCATAAATTCGCGCTCTTGGGACACCCGAATCCTTACTCACTTGGTAGGCTGTGACAGGCCCTTGTTTAACAAGAGATACATAAGATTTAGCTTCATATTCATTGAAACCAATTTTTTTAAGCTGTTGCACTATGTAGTCCACTTTTTTCGTCCTCCGATGTTTGCTTTTATATTTCAACGTTACAATAACTGTTTACATTTAGCAAATTATTAGTTACTATTCGAATAGTGACTAAAGGGGAGGTTAATAGTATGGATTTTTATTTAGACCCATCTGTATTAATGATTTTGATTGTTTTTGGATTTGTAGCTGCATTTATTGATTCAGTTGTAGGTGGTGGTGGACTCATTGCTTTACCAGCTTTATTATTTACAGGACTGAATCCAGCAAGTGCAGTAGCTACGAATAAACTAGCGTCGACAATGGGAAGTGCAACTAGTAATATTGTGTTTTATCGTTCTGGTAATCTTGATTTGAAATCGGCATTTAAATTAGTTCCGCTCACTTTCATAGGTTCCATAATAGGGGCATGGACCGTTCATTTAATGAATCCAGAAATACTGAAGCCATTGATGCTGATTATGCTTGGTGCGGTGGCTATTTATACGATATTCAAAAAGGATTGGGGTAGTATTTCCACTCATAAGAAATTGTCTGGTCGACACGTCATTATTTTTACCTTTTTTATTTTTGCTATTGGTTTTTATGATGGATTTCTAGGTCCTGGAACAGGCTCGTTTTTAATGTTTTCTCTTTTATTTATTGGATATGATTTTTTAAAAGCAGCAGGTAATGCGAAGCTTCTTAATTTAGGAAGTAATGTTGGTGCATTGTTGATGTTTATGTATGTAGGGCAAGTAAACTATGCATATGGTTTTATAATGGGGATTGCTCAAATTGCTGGAGGGATTGTTGGCTCCAAATTTGCTATAAAAAAAGGAAGCGGGTATGTTCGTGCCCTTTTCATTACAGTAACTTGTTTATTGTTAGCGAAAAATCTGTATGACTATATTCAGTAAGTAATTAAAGAACGTAGAAAAGGTCAAGTATGCAAACTACATCGAGTATAAGAAGATACTAAGGAGAGATTCCTTTTAACATTTTTTAGATGCTACCTTGTTTGAAGATAGCATCTAAAAAGAAAATCTAAGTGAAGAGAATGAAAATAATATAAACTCATATTTTTCTGGGGTATGTTTATTGATTATATTGAAATGTTTACTCTATATTCTTCTTATAATTAGGCCTCAACAAACTCTTAAAATCCAACTCAGCAATTAACACACTCAATAATATAAGCGTAGCCCCTAAGTATCCTTTTCCTGTCAGCGTTTCACCTGTGAAAACGAAAGCAAAGCCTGCGGAAAAGACAGGTTCTAATGAAAAAATAAGACCTGTATGGGTAGGTGTAGTGTATTGCTGGGCAATTACTTGCACGATGAATGCGACTGCGGTGCAAAATATGCTTAAAGCTAATATGATTAGCCATGAGTCGATCGTGCTAGGAAGTTTTGGTGTTTCTATAATGAATGAGAAAATAAGACTAAATAGGCCGACGAAACCGAGTTGCACTACTCCAAGTGCAATGGAATTCACATGTTTCGTTACGCTTCCAGTAATGATGACGTGGATCGCATAAAACAGGGCAGACAGTATGCAAAATATATCGCCGTTACCGATTTTGAATTCGCTAGTTAATGTTAATAAGCCGATTCCTATTATCGTTAAAATGATTCCTACTATAACTTTCTTTTCTGGAATGTGTTTTAAAAATATAGCTGATAATATCGGAATGAAAATGACTGTGAGACATAGTAAGAAACCAGCATTAGAAACACTTGTATACTTTGTACCGAAAGTCGCAAAAATGTAAACGATAAATAAGACAGAAGCGAGTATAAATGCATATTTTACAGTTTTAAAATCGATCTTAAATAAATGTTTGTAAAATATTAAACCTGATAAAAGAAAAGCGATAATAAATCGTAATGTGATTAAATTATATTCTTCTATGCCATCAAGTCCAAGCTTTGTAAGTAGGATGGATGCACCCCAAAAGAATGTAACTAGTAGTAGCCCTAAATCCGCTTTTAATTGCAGTTTCATTTTTATTCCCTCGTTATGTATAAAATTTATAATCCCATACCCCTATCCTCATTTTTTATTTTAATATTAATTCTGAATATTTGTAACTTAAATTTATCGACGTTTTATTTCATTGATTTAATGTTATCCGCCGCGAAAACATTAGCGGAGTTAAATCCAAACATGACGTTCATTTACGTATCTGGTAGCGGAACAGACAGTACAGAATCAAGACGTACGATGTGCGTGAAGTTTCAGCGTATTTTTTGCGGAAGCAACTTCTGGATAAGGACAACAAAAAACCCACTCCGCGCCGTAGGAAGCAAAAGGGTGGGTTTCGTAAAAAGAAATAGCTTATAATAACTACCACCCATACGGTAGCAGTTAGGGAAGAGATGTTAGCGCATCTCTTCTTTTTATTATATGCCATTTTATTTGATGTCATACTTATATAGTATTCTACGGAAAATATATCATATTCCTATTTTGTGGTCAATTTGATTGCATGATTGAAAAGGTGTAGTCTTATTCCTCTTCAAACTGAAAAATATCCCGATTAATGAGTTGGTGGAGATACCTATCCATTTCAGCAGCAGAAACGCTTTTTTTATTTTTAAACCACCATGTGCTTAATGAGGTGATTGCCCCTGAATAAAACTCAATGATTAAATCATTTGGTATCGTATGGTTTTTGCAAAGTTGATTTAATGCTTCTATTTCTTGTTTTCTCGTTTCGTGACTTAAATGCTGTGTTCGGTTAATAAATTGTTCATCAGACATTTGCGTTTCTAATATTTTACCGATTTCTTCATGGTGTAGAAATTGTTCCATTACTTGAAATGGTTTACTTAATCGATCTGAAACCGGTATTTCAGCAATTATCTTGCCGTATCGTTTAAATCCAAATGTTAATAAAGCATCTTTATCTTCAAAATGTTTATAAAAGGTTGTTCGGTGTACCATAGCGCGGTCACATATTTGGTTAATCGTGATCGTACTATATTTCTGTTTTGATTGCGTCATTAATTCAAATAAGGAATCCCACAGTAATTTATGTGTACGTCTAATACGTAAATCAAGTTGTTTTTCATTATCATTCATCTACAATTCTCCTTTTTTGTAGATTAAATATACAGTGGCTGAAAATTGATTCTCCCTTTTTAATCTACATATGTATATTATATTACATGTGTTCTGGTGTATTTAAAGTTTTTTAAGTAAGAAACAGGAGGAGAATCTGTAAATGAATATGACAACTAAGAGCCCTGCAAGTGGCAAAGTTGATACTTCTAATTTGAAACATACCCCCATTTTAATTGCGTTACTTTTAGGGGCAATGGTTGCATTATTAAACGAAACATTACTTGGCAATGCGTTAACGGTATTAATGAAAGAGTTTGACGTAACAGCTTCAACGATTCAATGGCTTTCTACAGCATACATGTTAGTAGTTGGGGTTTTAGTTCCAATTACAGCATTACTTCAGCAATGGCTCACAACGAGACAAATGTTTTTGATCGCTATGGTAACGTTTTTAGTTGGTACATTAATTGCGGGATTTGCACCGACATTTTCCGTTTTATTAATTGGCCGTATCGTCCAAGCTGTAGCGACGGGGTTAATTACACCGTTATTAATGAATACGATTTTAATCATTTGTCCACCTGAAAAACGTGGTGCGACAATGGGATTAATTGCACTCGTGATGATGGCAGCTCCGGCAATTGGCCCTACATTATCTGGAGTAATTGTGGATTCATTAAATTGGCGCTGGTTATTCTATATTGTTATTCCTATCGTGATCATTTCCATTATGATTGGGATGAAGTACATTCAAAATGTTTCAGAGTTAACAAGGCCAAAAGTAGATTACCCATCTATCCTTTTATCGACATTAGGATTTGGCGGGCTTGTGTATAGCTTTAGTGCATCGGGTGATTTAGGATGGTCCGATGCAAAAGTGTATGGCACTTTAATTGTTGGGATTATCTCATTATGTATTTTTGCCGTTCGACAATTGAAAATTGAGAATCCAATTTTAGAATTACGAGCATTTAAAGTTCCGATGTTTACATTATCAGTTGGATTAATTGTCATTGTGATGATGTCGTTATTTTCAACGATGACTTTATTACCGATGTTCCTGCAAACCGTTTTACTCGTTACAGCTTTTAAATCAGGAATTATCATGCTTCCGGGAAGTGTTATTAGCGCCATAATGGGACCAATCGCAGGTAAACTATTTGATAAATTTAGTCCGAAAGTTATTATCGTTCCCGGCATTGTCTTAGTAGGAATTGCAATGTTCTTATTTAAAGGCATTACTCCTGATACATCAATGGTACAAATTATTGTCATGCATAGCGTATTAATGGTTGGACTCATGTTTGTCATGACAGCACAAACATACGGTTTAAATCAATTAACACCAGATTTATATCCGCACGGAACAGCACTATTTAGTACGTTGCAACAAGTAGCTGGTGCAATTGGTACAGCTATCTTTATTTCGAAAATGTCTTCAGGAACAACTAAGTATATGGAAAGCTCCGCAAATCCACTGGATCCAGTAGAGAAGTTAAACGGTTTAACGTCAGGGTTCCAAGGTGCATTTGCACTTGGGTTAATCTTTATTATTGTTGCATTTATCGTATCGTTATTCTTAAAAGAAGAGAAAGAAGGAGTAAAGGCAGCGAGGGTTTTACAGAACGAACATTAAGGTTTATATAAAAAAGACATCTTTCCCTAGAAAAGATGTCTTTTTTATATTTTTTTCGTAACACTTGTTTTGGGTGTCTTCATACATAAGAATTGGTATGTACAATAATTATCCTTTTTGAGAATAAGGATGCAAAGCCGTACTAATAACTAATAGTTCACCAGATGATTTAGTGACATCGTATATAGATCCTGTTATGAGAATAGGTATAGCAATGATTATAAATTTATTATATTTGCATTAAACGATCTGCACGTTTTTTATAGTAAAAATTAGAGCCTCTTCAATAAAAAGGAATTAAATATGGTATTCTTTAGTTAATATATTTAAACGAAGACAGGGGAAATGAAGATGGACAAGAAGCTAACGTATTGGCTAGCATCTATTATAGGGGGAGTAGTACTTGCAACTGGTATGACTTATGGAATGTTACAGTTTGCTGAAGTCCCGCTTGAGAGTGAGGACCATGTTATCGAATGAAGCAGAAGTGAAAGGCTCAAATGCACAACTTCACATTACAGTAACTTCTACTGAAGAAGAAGTGATTTCAGCTATGCATAGCATGACTCATCAAAAAGTAAAAGCGTGTGAAGGAAAGGGAGCAACCCCTATGTCCAAAAAGAATGCAGAGAAAGTAAGAAACATTCTAAACGGAAACAATTTCAAGAATAAAGAAGAGCTATTAGAAATTACTGAAAGATGGGCAAATAGAGATTTTAGTAAAATTTTAGAAGAACATAACTATTTTATTAAACTTCAAGGTGGCAAGATAGGTGAAGCTACAGTAATGGATAAGATAGACGAGCAAGTATTCTGTCTCAATACTTTCGGTGATGATGTAACGGCCGCATTAGTTAAATCGAGAGATCTTCAGCCACGTTAAAGTGTCTTTCTCAATTATAAGAAAAGCCTCAAGTATTTATATACTTGAGGCTTTTCCAATGGAAAGATAGGAATGATCCGAATTCCTTACATTAAGAACAAAGTGGAATTACTCCTAAACCAATTAATAAAGCTGCAGCAACTGCTGGAATTGGTACAGGAATTTGAATACCTTCTACAAACAAGAAATACTGACCACTTACTATTTTAAAACAAACTAATTGCATGGCTATTCCTCCCTTCTTTTAGAATTAATACATTATATTAATTTATCTATTTATTGTTATAGTTAAATTATTCATTTTTAAAAATATAGTTAATATGTGAATAGTTTTCGAAAGGACCTGCTCAATCAATACGAAAAAACATAAGATGAAACGAATCCATTAAAATACATGAGTGAACCTTAGTTTTCCCCTCTTATCTAAAGGAGGAACTATTATGGGTTATGGTGGTAGTTGTGGCGGTTGTGGCTTCTCGGGAGGCTTTGCTTTATTAGTTGTGTTATTCATTTTATTAATCATCGTTGGAGCTTCTTGCTTCTGCTAAAAACTATTGGAAAAGACACTCATATGGAGTGTCTTTTCTTTCGTGCAAAATGATTCCTGATAATATCCAACTGTATATAGTATACGGTATATTTTTTCCTCATTAGACATATAAAAATGTTGGAGGGATGTTATGAAACTAGTAGGGAAGCACATTTATATTCGGCTTTATAAAACTGCTGATGCTAACGAGTTAGCTAACTTACATATTAGAAATCGCGAATTTTTTCAACGAGTTTGCCCGTTGCTCCCAGAAGTTTTTTATACAGAAGAACATCAAAAAATACGTCTTGAACAAGCTCTAAAAAAGACAGCTGAAGGGCAAGTATACCCTTTCGGAATCTTTTTAAGAGAAAATGATAAACTGATTGGAGACATTTCATTAACTCAAATTGTTAGGGGAGACCTCCAAAGCTGTTATACGGGATTTACTTTAGATAAGGAGCATAATGCAAAGGGCTATACAACAGAGGCTCTTCAACTTGTTGTAGATTTTGCTTTTAGGGAATTAAAGCTACATAGAATTGAAGCAGGAGCGATGCTTGATAATATAGCATCTATTCGTGTATTAGAAAAAGTAGGGTTTAAAAAAGAAGGTATAGCGAAAGAAAATATAAGGATTAATGGCAAATGGACAGATCATCAAATATTAGCTATTATCAATAGTTTGGATGTGTAAGCTTATTTTGATTCCAATAACGATAATTATGTAAAGGGCTGTCTATATCGACAGCTTATTATATTTTTTGCTTAGCGTGATTTTTTCGGAATGCTGGCGGCAGCCCATCGCTATCAAGTTAATAAATTGATTGTTCCCTAAAGCAAAAAAATGAACTTAATTCTCATAGATAAATATAGAGAGAAGAAATTCTGTTTTTGGAGTACCTCAAAATCTTGGCTTGATGGGCATGGGGTAGCGTCAGGCAAAGTCGGATTTAAGTTCACCCATACTAGATGTGAAAGAACCCAATAAAAAAGCAATGACCCTTTTTTATAGTTATGATGTAATCACTACAAAAACATAATAACCAACCAAAAGATCATTGCAATGGATAACATTATTTGCTTACAACTAAAGGTTTATAAACTTTCTTGTCAAACAAATACATAATATGGCTAAGTACCAAGAAAAATACTATAAGGCCACCGATGTAGACAAGGGATTTTGCTCCTATTCTGTCATAGTCAAAGAAAAAGTAAGCATAATGTACTGGCTTCCCATCAATTGGCGATATATTGTACACATATCCCATTAGACCTGCGATAGTAGCAAATGCCACATATGAGAGCGGGTATATCAAAACATAATATACATCTCGGTATTTTAAATGATTAGATTCTGTAAATAGAAAATAATCCACAAGGCAAAGAATAGGTGTAATCAAATGTACTGCAAGATTATCAAATTTCCAAAGATAAAAACTTCCACCCATTGTAAAGGTAGTAGGAGCAAGCAACACCCAATAAACGATAAGTGTTAAAAGTAAATCAATTACACATATCATTTCAAAGCGTGGAAAATAGCCAGCACTTCCCGTCTTCCCATCATTTATCAATCCCTTAACTGTACGTATAGTAAGTATACTAAACAAGATCAGTGCTAAAAAATTACTTTGGATAGTATAGTACATAAATATCTTAAAATTCATTTCGCCCGATTGGATGCCCATACGTGATAATAGACCATATAATGCAAAAATAAGGCTACCAATTCTAAATAATACTGCTATCACTCTATTATGTATCATACGATTCCTCCTAATTTATATTAATATCATTTCATTCAACCAAATATTCATCCATCATTTCATCTTAAATTTTTACATGAAACGTTATTTTAGCGTTTTAGCGAAGCTTTGTCAAAAATTTACCCTTACCTTCATTTGGATTTTTAGATTGACTGTTACTATTCAGCCTTAATGATTAAGTAAAAAATATAAATAGACCAGTCTATAGTTGGACTGGTCTACCTGTAAATGCCTTTTCTATTGATTCTAGAATAGAGAGTTGTTTCCTTTTACAAGTCTCAACAAAGCTCATAACCGTGCAATATAATTCATTTCCGCTTTGTTTTCTAAAGCAACCCGATACCTTCTGTTTCAGCTTGCATTTTCGTAAATCTCGCTCGGAAAGATTATTGTTATATGCTATCTTGAAATCCCTTAAGAATAGCAAATGATTCGATTTATACTTCGTTAATCTGTTCAGAAGAGTCTTTTCGGATTCCTTGGCATATTTCCCTTTAGTTTGGATATTTTCTTCATACCCTTTACTAAGCAGATTATCATATCTGGTTTCGTATGCTATAATTTCTTCTTCAGGGTAGCAGGTCGTTGCAAGAGTAAGTGAATGCTAGTGAAATATATAATGGTTGAATGCAGAAATAGGAGAATAAATGGTTCACATAACGACTATGTACTTAGTTCATCATTAAATTAGAGTTAAATTATTTTTTGAGGTATTTTTATTAAAAAGGTATTTTATTTGTTTGAAAGGAGTTAGAAAAGTGAAAAAAAAACATCAAGAACAACCAACCTCATGGCGGCCTAGAGGTTTTATTCAATGGTTACTGACAATCCTTGCAGTAATTGTATTTCCTATTATCAGCATTATGACATACTATATTTGGAATCCAGGCGGTTTTCCTAATATAATGAGTGCCCTCGGAGCGGGTGCATTGATAATACCTACGTTGCTATTAGGTATAACTGTTGTGATAATCATTTTATTAGTATTAGCTGTCTGGAGGAAAGCTTTACTAGCTCGTGCAATTTTGATCCCTTTAGTTTTATTATTAAGTTTTCTAACTGTCGAGCCAATCATTAAAATGTTAAACTATGCAAAAAACGAGAATGTTTCCGTTTCACTTAGTTCTCATTTTTTTGGTAAGACAGAAATCACATCAAAATTCACACAGGACGTCGTATACGAAACAACACCTGATGGCGTGGAATTAAAGCTTGATGTATGGCGAGCCCATGGAGACTCAAAACAATCACTACATCCCGCTATTGTAAAAGTGCATGGAGGTGGATGGGTTGAGGGTGATAAAGAAATGGCCCCTCACTGGAGTCAATGGTTAAGTGAATTAGGATATACTGTGTTTTCTATACAATATCGTATGCCACCTCATGCAGGATGGAAAGATGAAGTAGCTGATGTAAAATCAGCAATAGGATGGGTAGCAGAACATGCGGATGCTTACAATATTGATCCTGAAAAAATAAACGTAATGGGACAGTCAGCAGGTGGAAATCTAGCTATGCTAGCCGCCTATAGTATGGGAGATACAAAGTTACCTCCTTCAACAAATGTACCGTCAGTAACTATTAACTCTGTGATTAATATATACGGTCTGTCTGATATGGAGGGAATTTATAAGAATAGTCCAAGTCCTGATTATATGCAAGATGTAATGAAAAAATATATTGGGGGTACACCTTCACAATTCCCTGATCGTTATAAAATACTTTCTCCGATCAGTTACATTCAGGAAAAAACACCTCCAACTATTACACTTTTAGGAACAAGTGACCGAATTGTACCAGAAGAACAGGCTGAAATTTTGGATAAAAAACTAAAAGAAAATAACGTTTCTCATGAACTTTATCTTCTTCCAAGAGCTGACCATGTTTTTGATGGAGCACCAGATAGCTTGAGTACTCAGTTTGCTTATGAAAAAGTAAAAGCCTTTCTTCAAAAGTATAATAAATAAACATGGGGAAGAATAATCCGGGAAGCTTTATTTACATCATTGTAAAAATTTAAACAAGCATTTTGATGAGTTTTTTCAAAATGCTTGTTTTTTAGTATAAATCCAGTATTTATAGTTTTGGAATTTGATTTACACTTCCCAGTGTAGGTGCTCCTTCTAGACCTAATATGGTGTTAGTGGGGTAGCGCCACATGGCTATCAAGCTAACATTTTTAAGTACCCCCTAAATGAAAATTTTGTGTTTTTATAGAACCAAAGTTTATTTTTATCGTTTTGGAGAACAACAGATTTTTTAACTTGATAGCAAGGGGGTATTTCAATAGCATAGCTTAATGGATGTGTGGTGGGCCCCAATAAGGTTGTTTAAAATTCGGCTTTGGAGACATTTTCAAATACGTTCAACATCCAAACTAAGCTAAGGTAATTACAAATGAAAGTGTCCTATTAATATATTTCAAAAAACATATAATTCCATTCTCTTGCTATATTTTTAGTTAACCCACTTGACTATAACGTAACGTCATAGTGCATAATTTTAACTATATTAAATAAGGAGTGAAAGAAATGAATATAAAATCATTACGGTCCGATAAAATATATCGAAAAATTTTACAAGCTCCAAAAGAGGAAAAGGTTGAATTATACAGACAAGAAATGTTGGCTCCGTTTATGGGGAAATGGGAAATTCAATATGTTCCTTTTAAAGCTGAGGAGCAAAATGGCTTTGATGTTATTACATTGAATAATATAATGAGCATTTCTCCTAATCAGATTACAAATGAGATTACACCAGAATTAGAATTGATTTCGTCTGATTCTTTTTGGTCTGAGTGTAAAGAAGCTGTTAGGAAAAGCCTTCATTTATTTAGAGAGCATGATGTGAACCTTCGTGTATCTGATTACTTATTCACGATTCTATTAGGGGATCCAAATAGCCCTTCATTAATGTTAAATGAAGGATATAGTGGTGATGGAGGTATCCCTGGCTATATTTTGTGTACATTTGTGCCAAATGAATACACAATACCTCGAATGAAGGCTGCTTTAGCACATGAATGTAATCATAATGTTCGATATCAATTTATTCAGTGGGACCATACGGTTACTTTAGGTGAATTAATTGTTAGTGAGGGTTTAGCAGAAAACTTTGCTACTTCTATTTTTGGGGAAGATCTACTCGGTCCTTGGGTATCGAAAACAACTATGGAAATGCTTAATAGACGTATTAAACCCGTGCTCAAGGAACAATTACAATTAACAGGATTTGATAAAATTGCACCGTATCTTTATGGTGATGAATTAGCAAAACTTCAAAACTATATACCAGTCAATATGCCTTATGCTGCTGGTTATGCCTGTGGATACTATTTAATCAAATACTATTTAGAGAAAACAGGAAAAAACATCTTTGAAGCCACAATAATTCCTGCCAATTTAATACTAGATGAAATAAAAGGATTTTGGGATGAAGAAACAATTATTAACGGTTAAAGATATTGTCCAAATTACAGGCATAACCAAAAGAACCTTACAATATTATGATAAAATAAATCTATTAAAGCCAATTTACTTAACAGATAATGGTTATCGACTCTATGATAGGAACAGTTTAGCACAGCTTCAAACGATTCTATTTTTTAAGGAAATGGAATTTTCTCTAAAGGAAATTGCGGATGTATTGAAGCTTACGAGAGAAGAACAGCAACAATTGTTAAAGAAGCATAACCAAACTTTATTGTTAAAAAAACAACGTTTAGAAGCAGTTATTACTGCGGTGGATGAGTATGTATCAGGAAAGGATATTTACAACTTAAATATTTTTAATAATTCATCCATTTTATCATTACAAGAACAATATACTCATGAAGCGAAATTCATCTATGGGGAAACAGAAAAATACAAAGAATTTGAGGAGAAATTGAAAAATCTCTCTCCTAATGAAAAAGCGAACTTATTTCATGAATTCGAACAAAAAATGGAAAGAGTGTTTAGGAAAATTGCTTCCTATATTAATCAATCACCTACTTCCGATGAAGTACAGCAATTAATTGTAGAGTGGAAAAGTTATCTCGAACAATCTATTGTGTGTGATTCTGAAATGTTGACATGTATTGCAAATGCGTATAAATTTGATAATCGATTTAAAAATTACATAAATCAATTTAGTAATGAAGACTTAGCTGAATTTTTATATAATGCAATTATATATTATATAAATAAAAAGAAAAATTAATGTCATACTATTTATAATAGGGGGTCACCTTACATGGCCGTCAACTTAAGAAGAATAAACGCCACCAAAACAAAAAAAGCCCCAACTTATTTTTTTTGAAAATAAGTTGGGGCTTTTGAAACAGAAAAGTATATTTTTAACTATGAAAACTACGATAAATTTTTCCTTTTTTCCTACTTGCTAAATTCAGCAAGTAAAATTTTTTTAAAAGGATTAGGACTGTCAGTTCTACCCAAACTATTCCAATTGACGACCAGCGTATGCTTGCCTCCAAGTTTACCTCCAACAAGAGTAGTAAACCCTAGAATGCCACCTGTGTGTCCCCATATCGAGACACCGCTTGGAAGCTTAGTTTCATAGATTCCAAGACCATATCCATCGATTCCTTCTTTTCCTGTAGGAACTGTAGTAAGCATTTGTTTTAGTTGCTGTTCTTTCAGTAATTTGCCACCGAGCAAGTAAGAGAAGAATTTGTTTAAGTCGTCAGCAGTAGAAATCATATCTCCAGCAGAGCTACCTGCACTTGGGTTATAATAAGTAACGTCTTTTAGCTCACTTGCTCCGTCTGGTTGGACATATCCACGGGCATGGTTAGTGCCTGGAATAACACTTGAGTTGCCTGGTAGGAATGTATTCGACAATTCAAGTGGTTCAATAATTCGATTTTCAACCTCTTCCGCATAGCTGTTTCCAGTTACTTTTTCAATAAGAATGCCCAGTAATACGTATCCTGTGTTTGAATAAGACCAGCCCTTTCCTGGAGCAAAGTCTGGGGGAAGAGAAATCCCCATCTTCACTAACTCTGCAGCCGTATACGATTTTTTTGTATCCGTAAAATCAACGTCTTTTGACCTTGAGTATTCAGCGATACCACTTGTATGGTTCAATATCTCCCGGATAGTAATCTTGTTACCATCATATCCATTTCCTTGAATGACACCAGGCAACCAGTCTTCGATGTGGTCGTCTAGCTTCAGGCGATTCTCTCCAACTAATTGAAGTACAACTGTTGCGGTGAACGTCTTCGTTACACTCCCAATGCGAAAGCGAAAATCTGTTTTCATTGGTTTCTTAGTTCTCAGATCCGCTATTCCAGCGGCATACCCCCACGTTTTTCCACCCTCAGAAGTTTTAGCAAGTATCCCCGGGTATCCAAATTGCAATGTATCCCGCATTGCTTGCTTGACGGAAGTACGATCTCGTTGAGTATTTGTTTGTAACGAACTAGATACATTTTGAGTAGGCTCTGCTTTTACAATTGAGGTTGGTGTTGTATATAACAGGGAACTTCCAGCTATTAAAAGGGCCAGACTTGCACATGTAATTTGACTACGTATTTTCATATGGCATTCCTCTCCTCTATTCATATTGTATAAGTGTTTGCTTACTGTTCCTTACTTCCTGACAAGACTTAGGGAAAGGCCCTCACGCATATAGATTAAAGCCCCAGTACAAAGGTATCTATTAATACCAACAATTTGAGCCAGTTAAATCTCCATCCCTTCTACAACTAAATTATTCAAAGGTATGAAAGCATATTATGTACCCTTAGTTATTGTTAGGATTAACACAACATGAGACATAGCCCCAACCCATATTTTACTTTATTTATCCATGATATGTATTGAGAAAGAATGTAAATTCGAATCCTTTCCGTACCCCAACTATTGATCGTTTTTTTCACCTATTATAATTAGTTATTTAGAATTTCATAATAAAAAACTGTAAACAAATAACGAGTTCCTTAACGAACAAGAAGTGGTTGGAAAATGTATCTAACGTACAAGTTACTTTTTTTGATATGGTGACCCCATCGCCATCAAGCTAAGGTTTTGAAGTACCTACTAAATGAAATTTTTCTTTCTCTACAGTTAGTTATTTTGAGAAGTCAGCTCATTTTTTGTTTTTGGGGTGTTTATTTTTCTTAAGTTGATGGATGTATGGTGCTACCCCTATAAGCTCAATAGGTCATAGTTGGAAAAAAAGTAAGGCTATGGCCTATTTTTACACGTATCTCGGCTGTACCCCTTCTACAGCAAAACGGGTGAAAATCTCATCGATATGAGAAAAAACGGTTTTTGATATATTAGGTGTCGTTTACAATTGTACCCTTTCTGATAATCAAGCCGCTTAATTCAAAAAAGTGAAACCCGTTAGGGTTTATTTCGTATGCAAATCTTTCAATCACCTACACTTGCCCTTTAGAAAAAAGAAACAATCTCACCTAAAATTGATTTTACATAAACTTAGCTTGATAGCGATGTGGCGATACTCCTAACAGACATAAAAATGATTCGTTTGTTTTTTTATTGAATATATACAAACATTATTATAATATGTTTGTATATATTCAAACGAAATAAACTTATGTTTATTTATATTCGAAAGAGATAGGAAGTGTTAATAACAATAAAAAAATGGGTATACCACCAACAACAAAGAGCTACAAAAAGAATGAAACCAATACGGAAAAGATGCTTTCTTGAGAAAATCGAAAAATAAGCATTATTAGCTCTTGAAGAAAAATAGCTAGAAAAGTTACAACCATATGGAGAACGAAGATATAGCCAAAAAAAGTCTTAAAAAGGGGACAAAATTATGGAAAAAAGAAAGTATTCAGTAACACCTCAAGATCGAATGAATTATTTATTAGGTCTTTATTCTGCAGATCAACAAATTAATGCAGTTCTTTATTTTCCTGTAGGTATATCAAAGAAAATACTTGAACAATCAATAAGGATAACGTTACAATTGCAGCCGGTTTTGAACAGCCGTTTTGTAGAAAATGATATTCCTTACTGGGAGGAACATTCATCTGGTACTAACGCACCTATTTGTCTTTTTGCAGAAGGAAATGATCAAGAACTTGAATGGAAGACTTACATTTACGATTGGTTATCATGCGCCGGATACATCAAAAGAAAAGGTAGAAAAATTTTTAGAATGTGTGGTTAATCAACTATCATCATTGTAAGGTTCTGGTGCAAAGATAAAATAAAAGAGAATATAGCGCAAATATTTCTAGCGGAATTGTATTTTAGGGGCTCGCCCTCATGCCATCAACTTAAGAATTCGGAATTACCCCAGAACGAAATTTTAGCTTGATGGCGATGGGGTCACCATACCCATAAAAGAAAATTGTACGTTTAGACATAAAATTGACACATTTCGCTTAGTTCCTTGTATGTTAAGGAAGTAGTTTGTATATTTGAGGAGATGTGCGAGACAAGTGTAAATGTAGGAGAATTCAATATTTTCCATTCAAATATGATAGAATAGAAGTATATCCAAAACGGAGGAATAACAAATGAACTCAAACACAAAACAGTTTATTTATGATATCCAGCAAAGAAAGAACAATTATATAGAAAATGTATTAATAGCAATACAACACCCTAAAAAAGAGCAATCTGAACAAGTCATTCAAAATATAGTAGAGAAGATGGATATGATGATTAGTTTAGTTACTACTTACATGGCTATTGAATCAGAATCTACAAAAGAATTAAAAGAGCTTCAAGAAGAACTTATTCATGCTCAGGCATATATTCAAAAACGGAAATTTGAAGAAACACAGAGATAAAACCCTGTGTTTTTACTTGGTGGACTATGACATTAATTTTTTATAAATTTGATTATTGCTTTGGCATAATCCATACAATTTGTTGAATGAATACAATATATGGCGCCGTATCTTCAATGAGCAAATGATCTGGTTTCACATCCTTTAATTTACCTCTTATATTGCCTCTTACAGTTTCAATAACCACATGCTTACCAATTACTGATTGTAATGTCTGATATACATAGGGGTTAGGTGTACTTACCATATGTTGTTCACTCAAGTCATTTCCTTTCGAATAACTCATTCTATAAGACTCCTTTCTAACTTGCATTCTTTCTACTAATATATGATATAAATCTTATAAATATGCTAGAAGGATAATTCATTATAGGAACGAAAATAACATTTTAATAGAGTACGGTTTCTATTTCTACGTTGCTAAAAAATGATTTATATAAAGTTTCTTTTACCAGTTAATAGGAGGTGATAAAGGGATATTTTGAATATACATCTAGGTTGTTCCTTTCTGGATATGTATCATTTTAAATACGCCCTTTATTAGAATAGTGCTCATACTTTTTTTGAGATTCTTTCGTAATACGTGCGTTAAGTAAAATTGCTAATAATAAAAACACTCCATATTTTCCTCCTGTAGCTCCTATGATAATCACACTACTACAAACAAGTATAATTAGTAGGATAAACGAAACTGAATAAATACGGTCATAATTCTTTGACATCTTTTCGTATTTTATGCGTTCTTTCCTTGCATTCATCTAAATTCCTCCTTTAAATTATCCATTTCACTATCAAATAAATCTCACCCTTAAAAAGGAAATAATATATCGTTATATAAATTAGTTTGTTTTTTTATCAACTAATTTATATAACGTAAAAAGAAATCCTACCAATATTAAGCTTTCCAGCATGATAATCTCGACCCTCTCCTTCCTTTTAATCCCAACACATCAAATGAAAGTTGCAGCAAACAAAAAGGATCATCCCTTTTCGTAAAGGATCATCCTTTTCTTCATTCAACAATTTTTAGGTATTCTTGATTAATTAAAATAACAGCCGGTCCATCTACAACAATTCCACCAACTTCAATTTTTTCATAAGGCTCAATCTTAATAGAAGTAATCCCTTTCCGCTTCTTTAACTCGTTACTTAATTCTTGCGTTGGCATGCGTTTCATATCTTCACTCCTTCTTATTGTTTCATTTAATCTTATTATGTTAAATAAATTGTAAAAATGGGTTCTAGTTCTAGAAATCCCATCAATTTATATCGTTGACCATATATTTAGATGTTACCAACTCGCGTATCTCTCTTATGAAAAGAAGATAAACAATTACTATTCACTGTCTCAGTAAATGTAAAAATTCTTAAAGATAGAGATGAGATTGATTTTTTTTCTAGAAATAATGACTTAGATATATATACCTAAAACAATGAAAGCCCTACCTCTCTTTCATCCTTACGGCTCCTTGTCCGTGCCAGTGTGAATCAGGATTACAAAAATTCAAGTGACTATTTGATCGAGTTATTTAATGAAACTTCGAACGTTCGTAAAAGAAATTTAAAAATAAAAATGGATTAGATTGAAGTAATAACAAAAGAGGTTCCTACTCTAAAAGTGAGTTGAAGAAATTGAATGTCTTTGAAATGATTTGCTTTTAATACTCATCATATTCCCGAAAATTCAGGATGTTTTCGGAGGATATAATTCATTATTTTTAATGAACCTTAACAGAAACTTTTTATTTGATTTTCAGTGATTCCTTTAATTAATTCTAGTTCACTGACCAAAAATCTATATGCATCATCCAACAATTTTTTTTCGCTTGTATTGAGTGCTTTTTCTTTCTTCATACGCATTAAATCCCGTACAACTTCAGCACCTTCTTGTATTTCACCCGTTTTTATTTTGTCCGTGTTCACTTTATGCCTTTGTTTCCACGGCAGTAATTTACAGGATTCTTCATTGTGAAAAATGTGTATAATGTGCTTTAATGCAAGTATATCAATAACTGGGCGTATATTCGAATTCAATATTTTACCCGTAGGAATCATGACTTGCATATTACTGATCGACATTTTTATGACAAAATACTGTTGTTTTTTTCCTGAGAATTCTTTTTCTTCCATGGCTTCAATTATACCTGCTCCGTGCATTGGATAAACAATGTTATCGCCAATTTGAAACATATAATCCACCTCCATATATGGTAACCTTCTTAACCTTAACATATATGTGATTTTTTATCAAATATTTTATAATATCATAAAATTATTTTCGTTGTCAATTACTTTTTCTTCATAAATCAAATCGAATAAGAATAGCACAAAAAACATAGGGAGTGTGTCAGATTTCCCATAAAGGGAAGGGGAATTTCCCCACGTTCTGAAACCTCTACTCATTAACGTAGATCAGTTTTCCCCTTGAAAACGACCAAATCGATCCCTTATTTTTTTCAATCTTGTGTGGTACTCCAAAATCTCAATTCTTGCTTTTTCAGCTAGAGGGGCAATTGGTCGTAAGGCTTTTAACCCCCAATACTCAATCACTACATCAAGTACTTGATCAAAATATTGTAGTGGTCCATAGTTCGCTTCTTTTGCAATTACAGCCATTCTATTTTCAAAATCAGGCATGACGGCACCTGGCATTTTAAAATTCTTAATCACATTGGCAATATGATAGCAATAATTAGGTTCTAATTCCAAATGTGTTCGAATGACGTCTCGATAAAAAGCATAATGAAGAGTCTCATCTTTGGCAAGACGACGTAATAATGTAGCAAGATCTGAATCGTGCTTACTTGCAACCTTAGCTACATTATTGTAAAACACCATCGTTGCAAGTTCTTGTAGCGTCGTATACGTCATAGCTTCGATTGGTGTATGAAAATCAGGCTCAAATCCCCCCTCAACGACTGACTTTCTTAATTCATGTATTCGTTTAGGATTCACACTTCGAGTGAGTAGTAAATATGTCTCCAATAGATTCGAATGTTGATCCTCTTCTGATGTCCAAGTATGAATAAAGTCTGTAATAACAGAGAGGGACCCTTTAAAAGTCGCAGATAAATACGTTGTAAACCAAGGTAAATTCACTTCTGTTAATAAAGCTGTTTCAATGGCTGTAATTACACCAGTAGGAAGAGTAACTTGACTTTCATCCCAAGGAACTCTTTTAAAGTCCATTCCCTTATCCCATGGTAAAAATTCATGATAACCCCAGTCTATCTTCTGCGCTCTAATTTTATGTTGTTCATACAGTTCTTTTAAACGTGGTTCTAATCGGAAATCTAAATCATTTGTTAGCATAAAAGTCCCCCCATTTCTTATCACAGATAGTCATTCTGTTTTTACTCTTAAAATTTTCTACAAATAAATATTACGTTCCTTTTTTTAAGTCAAACATAATAAATTTGTAACAAAACCTTTTAAGAGCGCTATATTTTTATAGGATTTTTTTATTAAAAGGGGGACCGTTACATCTATTTTCTTTTTTTATAAAATAGATACTGAGGCATACAATATGTTAGTTAGCCTAAATAAAGAAACTAACCTCAGTAAATTCAGAATAACATTCATGGATGAAGATACTCGTCATGTTATAAATCTTCGTGAGTGTAAAAAGGTGCATGCTTATAAAGAATCATTTTATAATAAAGATAGATAGTGTTTTATACACATTAACAACTTATTTAGATGTAAATCCAATATATTAGATTAAGCACTTGAAAACCAAATACAGTGGATGAGATAGCCTTAAACGACAAATCCCAACTAGAACAATGTACATTGGCTATGTATGGTGAGTTAGACCAAATTTTGTTATACAACAAAAAAGGGAAGAGGCGATAAACATGCAGTCAACAGAAGCGCATATGAAGGAAAAACAACGTAGAGAAAAAATAGAAATTATATTTAGTCACAGGGTAAAAGGGGAGAGTTATTTTCACGGCTCTTCCTATCAATGGAAAAACATTGTATATCAAAATTATGATAGAATACAACAAAAAGAGATGGAAGTTGAACAACTCATTTCGAAAATGGAAAAAGCAGGGGTTCGTTTTACGCAGCACCGTTCACTCATATACTATCCCGTCATTGATTTTGTAAAATATATAGCTAAGATTTATAAGGAACCCCTCGAAATAAAATAATCATATTTAAAGGAAACCTTTATAAAAGGTTTATTTTCGATGATTTTTTAACTAAAACCTTAAAAAATCATTACAACATTCTTTTTATTTTCAATACTCATCGGTTTTGTTATAATATCAACCATAGCGTATTATATTCGTTTGTATATTTTCATATTTTGGGGATTTTATTACACAAAAAGACAACTCTTAATTGGAGTTGTCTTTTATTTTTTTCGATATACACAATACTCTTCTGATACAAAAACATCAAGATTCTTACAACCAAAGAAAAAGTAGGATTTCTAATAAGAGAGATCCTACTTTATTTCCTCATATTCCGTCATTATTTTATGAAACGTGTTTTTCTTTAGCTCTAACATTTGCATAAACATAGTAGCTGTCTTTTCTTCACCTTTACATTTATTACAAAAAATGTTATTATTAAAATGAATTATTTTTGTTCGGTGTAAAGGATTTGTAACTTTTCACCTTTATGATCACTGAGAGCAAGGATAGTATTACATTGTGTGTGTTTACACACTAGGAGGCAATACAAATGGAAAAAGGTAATGTAAAATGGTTTAATGGCGAAAAAGGCTTCGGATTCATCGAACGTGAAGGTGGAGACGATGTATTCGTTCATTTCTCAGCGATTCAAGGCGAAGGTTACAAAACTTTAGAAGAAGGCCAAGCAGTGACTTTTGATTTGGAGCAAGGTCAACGTGGACCTCAAGCTTCAAACGTACGTAAAGCTTCTTAATTTTACAAACCAGGGAAGGCAGGCTCTTTTATGAGAGTCTGCTTTTTTTCCGTGTAACAAAGAACCACCGACTCGTAAAGGACATGGAAACAGTAAATCAAATGGTAAACCAAGTCTAGCATATACTTACTGAGTATTCTAATTTAATTTTTGAGCTACCAACTTTATAAGCCTTTTTTCTAGCATAAAAGTACCCCCTAAATGAAAATTCTCTTTCTCTACAGTTAGTTATTTTGAGAAGTCAGCTCATTTGTTGTTTTGGGGGTGTTTACATTCCTTAAGTTGATGGGCATGGGGTACCACCCCATTGCCATCAAGCTAAGCTTATATAAGTTTAATTTCACGTGAAATTTTTTCGTTTTTCTAAAGACCAATGTAAGTTCTTTAAAGATTTGCATGCCAAATAAACCCTATCAGGTTTCAGTTTTTTGGATTACGCTACATGACTGTGAGACATAGAAAAGTTGTATACGACGCCTAAGATATCAAAGACTGTTTTCTTCTCATACCTATGGGATTTTCGTCCGTTTTTCTGTAAGAGATTAAACAGACGAAAGAGAATCTTTGTTAATTCTTGGGTGTCTTTTTGTAAAGATTGATAAATAAGTGGAAAATAATCTTTGATGATATAAATTGCTTTATATTCACTTAATTCTCGTTTCTTCTTGATGAGGAGTAATTGGCGCATTTGAAACATAGTGGAGGAACAAAGAAGGATACTTATTAATTGTCCGTATAAGTGACATTCTAGTCGTTCTAATTTTACAGAATTACAGTGATGAATACGAAAAAATGATTTCCATGTTTTAAAAATAAGTTCAATTTGCCAGCGTAAGGAGTAAAAATCGTATACTTGTTCCTTTGGTAGATATTCTAACGGAATATTTGTAATGTAAAAGTTAATTGTACTAAGCCTCTTACTACGTTCTTTATAGGTAATTTGCTTCTTATGTTCTTTAGATGCTAAATCCTTTTGCCTATGTTTCATTTGTGTTTCAGTTAATTTGTACAGAATGAGTCTTGCAGGAAGTTTTTGATACATTCCAATATAAATTTCAGGAATTTCATATGTTTCACCTGACTGTAATTGGTCAATGAATTGCTCCATATCTAATTGGATGTACTCAGAGTGCTTTTTTATTGTTCCATTTTGAAAGTATTCAGGCTCATTATTCTTTTGATATATACGTGTATTGAGCTTTAATCTTGAAATAAAATAAGCATTACACTCTTCTATAGTATGTAAGTCTTTTAGGTCGAAGTATCCTAAATCACGTATACATACATCGTTCGGTTGAAGGGACGCTAAACAAGTAGAACCATACGTTTTATCATTATGCTTTCCCGATCCTACATGAACATGAAGAAATTGACCACTTAGTAAATCATACTCTAGTTGAATTTTCACACCAGCATTTTGACCACTACCACCTGAACCTTGATATATAGAAGTGAATTTATCCGGAATCTGAAAATGTGTAGAATCCAATACACGAATACGTCGAAAATAGTTTGTATACAAAGTTGGAATCTTGTTAGAAGAACAAAATTGTTGGTGAAGTAAATGTGCTAAGAGTTGTTGTAAAAACTGAACAGCCTGAGAATTAAAACGTTGATTGAGTCCTTCTGGACTCATAGAAATGCCTGTGTTAGCTTCTAATCGACTACATAATTGTACCAATGAAGTATGGGCAATATTTTGACTTAACCAAATACATAGAGCCACTAAATCTTGTGCGCGGTATTTACTTTTTCGTTTAACAAATCCTACATTTTTAGCTAATTGCTCTAAAGCATCAGGTGACATATATCGTTGCAATTCTTTAGAAAACAATTCTAATTCATCAGAAATCGATAAATTCATACTAAAACGCCATCCTTTCCTATGATTCTATAGAAAGAATAGCGTATTTTTTCATTTTAGGGGGAATTTTGTTTTATTAGCTTGATAGCGATGTGATGGGACCCCTGATTCTATTGTTTCTGCCCGAAAAAGATAAAATGTTAGACTGACTTTAATGTAAAACCAGCGATAGTCTTTGACAAAAATAAAGTCCTAGACTGCTGCTGGTTTATTGGACTAGCGTAATTAATTGTCACTTATCATTATTAGCTACTTTCATTTTGTCTTCCATACCGTTATCCCGAGTATCGGCATAAGCGACACAACTGTATCCTATTTTTTTCATTCTTAGCTCCATTTTATGTTTAGTCTGCTCCTCTCTCTTTGACGAACAACCATAATCCAATTGCAAAGAAAAGCAAAATATAGGCGATATCTATCGCTAACGACATAGGTAAGCCAATTAATTCCGATTTATATTGTGACGTGCTCCAATAGACACTTAAATCATCATGATGAATGAATAGAATGTGTGTCCATGATGTAGATAAGAGACTACCTCCAAATATCATTTGTAAAAAGTATAACACTAAGCTACTGCCTACTGCGATAGCAGCTGATCTCGTCCACACGCCAATCAAGGATGCTAGACTTGCATATAGGCAACATTGCAATACAAGTGCTCCGATAGAATATATAACATCCGTCATGTCGCCCCATTGTATGTTTTGTGGAGCCATCAGGAGATTCAATAACAAAGAAACAATGAATATATTAACAACACCCGTAACGATGAGCAAAATCATCGCAGCAATTTTTGCAACATACAATCGTGAGCGCGAGGACGTATGCAGGAATAGTTGTTTCAGAGTACCATATTGATACTCATCCGTCCAAATAAGAGGTGACAAAACAATCGCCCAAGGTAGAATAACAAGCATTCCCGATAGGCCAAGCAAAGCATTTACCATTTGAGCCACCGTATCATCAGCCTTGAGATTACTGGTGTATGCCCAAGAGAACAGTACCGTCATCACAATAAAACCAATGTGTGAAAGAATAAAGATTCTTTTATTCACTATCTTCAAACATTCATTCCATAACAATTTAACTCACCTCACCGCGCGCAGTTGTCCATTTTAAAAACTTATCCTCTAAACTCGTATGTGCCGGCAACACCCGATGAACTTCCACCCCGGCATCACACAATGCTCGAATCAGCTTTGGAACTTGACCTTCATCAATAGCTACTGTCATAGTATGCAAACCGTTAGATAATTTCTCTGTCTGCATATAATTCAATGCATGATGATCATCCCCAAAAAAGTTAACCACAACTTCGCTTGTAAGCTCAACATTATCAATGCGAAGTGTGATACAGAATTCCCCATCATTTAACCCATCATCAATCCGCTGCTCTGTCACTAAGCAGCCATTCTGCATAATAACCACTCGGCGTGCCATCTGCTCAATCTCAGACAGTTGATGACTGGAAATCACAATTGCTACGCCCAACTCTGCCGCAATTCTATTTAAATAGTTCCGGGTTTCACGGACACCAGCAGGATCAAGTGCATTCATCGGCTCATCTAACACAAGCAACTTTGGCTTTTGCAGTAGTGCTTGTGCAATTCCCAAGCGTTGTTTCATTCCCATGGAGTACGTGCCTACTCGCTGCTCAAGCGCATGTTCTATACCGGTTAGACTGGCTACCTCCAGCAACCAATCCTTACTCACATTTTTGTGCAAACGCTGATATTGACGTAAATTTTCGTACCCACTCAAATAAGGATAGAATGCAGGTGCTTCAATCACTGCCCCTACATTGAAGAGTGCTTTAGAAAACTGACTTTTAATACTGTAACCTGCAATCTGCACGTCCCCGGCACTTATTGTGCTTAGACCAACTATCATCTTCATTGTGGTTGTCTTGCCCGCTCCGTTCGCACCAAGTAGTCCGATAATCTCTCCCTCTACCACATCGAACGATATGTCTTGCACAATCAACTTGCCCTTGATTTCTTTCGTTAGGTGTTGCACCGATAGTACCGTTTTCAATTTCCCCACTCCTTACAATATAAGTACAGCCTCATTTCATGAATTCATTAAGAACAGCCTGTAAAGAAAAATCAGCTATGAACTTATTTCTCTATAGTAATATTGATAATAACTTGAAGTATGTAACAACTGACTGTGATTTCCTACATCGCAAACCTTCCCATTCTCCAAAACAATGATCATGTCACTATTCATCACCGTCGATAACCGATGGGCCATCACTATTCGTTTACAATTAATACTTGGTAAATATTAATCTGCCCGCGCTTCACTTATATGATCCAAAGCGCTCGTTGCTTCACCCAATACTAGTACGGTTGGATTATTAAGTAGTGCCCTGGCCAAAGCTATTCGTTGTCTTTGCCCTCCTGAAATATTCCTGCCCATTTCAGCTAAAAATGTCTGATATTGCATCGCCATCAACTTAAGAAATTGATTGTTCCCCAAAACGGAAAAAATGAGCCGAATTCTCATAAATAATTGTGAAAAGGTAAAATTCTCGCTAGCGGAAGTAATATATTGATAGGTCAATACTTACAAATCTTTTATATGTTTTCTAATATCTGCGGCTACTTTAGTAGGATCATCAATCTCAAAAAAGACATACTTATATTTTTCATGACCTTTTAATTCAATCATTACGAGAGGGACTCTATTTTCACAAGAGAGAAAGTACCATTCATCAGCATATTTAAAACTTCCTTCAAAAATATTGAGAGGAGAAATTGATGTTCCAGGCATACGAAGCATCCATTGTGGAGGATCAAAATAGTCAACATACACACTCTTAATCGTGTTATAAGGCATTTTTAATTTTAGTTTTAATGCAAGTAATCCTGTTATCCCATTTAGTTTTAGAATCAGACCTTCATTATCAAATAATATTTCTTTCCCCATAATTCCCCCACTTTTCACGTTAACTTTTATACTTGTATACTCAAAATCCCTTTGATTTGTTTTTAGATGGTAAAACATGTTTCTCTACTCTTTCATATAGAGTAAGCAATTGCTTGATAAAAGAAAATTTCGGTACTAACCAATAAGAAAATAACGCTGAAACACATCCTATTAAAGCCCCTATTACAACATCAAAAGGATAATGAACCCCTACCCAAATACGAGAGATCGCTACACAAAATGCAAGTATAAGCCATAACCATCCAGTCTTTTTACGAACAAGCCAAAATGAAAAACAAATCGAATAAAAGAGAATCGTATGGTCACTAGGAAATGAATTATCTACAGCATGGTCGACAAGTTTATTCACATCAGGCAATACTGCAAACGGTTGATAATTTAAATGAAATTTCCCTGCTATTTTTCCAATCACCTCAGCAATCACGAAAGCAACCATCGCTTGAATAACCATCATCCTACTTTTTCTAGACTCGGTAAACCAATAAGCTATAATAATTAAACCAAGAATATATACCATATATTCTGCCGAAAATATCATGGCTGAATTTAGGAATGAATATTGTTTACCTAAATCATTAATTGCTCGAAAAATATCAATATTGAATTGAGAAAAAGACATTTTCAAATTCCTCCTTCTTTTTTTCACTATAATAAAAAAAGAAAAAGGAAAACATCGAACTTTCTTACAAACATTCGTGCATTCTTACAGTTTTGTCATTTTTCTCGTCATTTTGTAAATGTGTTCATAGCCTTACCTTTTGCTATTTTCTTTGGGAAACATGGTAAATTACGAGAAAGAGCGCTCCAGATAACTTAACAATAAGAAGTCGATTATCTCTTAGCGTACAGGAAATCGGTTTTTTCTTTATGAAATTTTGCTTAGCGTACGAAGTTTACGCTTTGTTGGTGCTAGCCCATTGCCATCAACCTAAGAAAACAGGTCACCCCCAAAACAATAAATAAGCTTTTTCATTACAAGAAAGCCTAAAAATTTCGTTCTGGGGGTGTAATAAAATTTTAGCTTGATGGGCATGGGGTACCACCCGCATTTTAACGAAAATATACGCTAAGTAAATTTCGACATAAAAGAAGCCGATTTTTCTACTCTAAGAAATTTCCGGCTCTAATTCGTTATAAATTAGTTTCTACTTTGTTTTCTTCATATTCTTTCACTATTTTATAAAAAGTATTTTTCTTCAGTTCTAATAGCTCCATAAACTTAACTCCTGTTATTTCTCTATTTTTCCACTTTGGGTAAGTTTCTTCTATTATAATTAGTTGCTTTGTGCTTAATGTTGAAAGGTTAAATTGAGGACGTCCTAAGTGCTTTCCTTGAGATTTAGCTACAGCAATCCATTCTGCTTGTCGCTGATGGATTTTTTTACGCTCTTGGTCTGCAACAACTAGTTTACAAGCAAGCAATTTCCACAATTCTTAAGTGATTATTTTCCTTTTTTTAAGGAAGAGGAAAAAACACCAAAAAAAAGAAGATTGAGATCAATCTTCTTTAAAAAAGGAATAGATGACAGATTACTACTCCAACTCCTAATCAATTATAATTAAGCGTGTAGTGACATTCAATTCATTCTAAATTTTCTCAATATTTTTGTCTTATTATTAAATTATAATATAAGTAATTCTTTTTATTATTATATGTTTGTTCTTTCCTGTTGCAGAATCCTTATGATAAGGATTCTTTTTTTGTATCAAAAATCTACAAAGAAAAAAGATAAGATCGGGAACACAATCTTATCTTTAGCACAAGGAGTAAACAAAAGGATAACTATCATATTGTTATTATAATTTATTTTTCATTAATTTTGAATATTAGAACCATAATTAACAAGTATATCTATATTGAGAAATTTATTACAAAATTAGTTATAAATGATTCAAAACTCCAAAGTAAACTTTTAGCCAAAAGCTTACATTGAAATCCTTTGTTTAATTTATCTCAATTTCCCTGATACCTCAAAATTCAAAGGAAAAGTATACATTCAAAATTTGATGAATAAAGAGATTAAAATACCGGTAATCAAGAAAAAAGACTGTTTACGAAAATAGCCAAAAAGAAAAAGCTAGATTCAAGCTAACTTTTTTTCATAATTTCCGTTATCAGTAGTATCCCAAAAAGCTAACTACTTGTCTTTTTTAGATAAGTAATTAGCTTTTTGGGATACTTTAAAATATTAGCTTGATGGCTATTTGGTGGTACGCCAAATAGTATAATTAACAATCTTTTATATGTTGTGTAACTCGAAATCAAATGTTTATAAAGTTAAGACTACCAAGGAATTTAGAATTCAAGGCGGTTACACAAGATATAAGATAGGGGTAAGTAAAGGAAAGAATTATATGTTTTTTCAAATCCCTAAAAGGGTTCTATAGATCAATAAAATATGTTTATTTCAAATTGTCACATTTATGTAACATAATTGATTTATTTTATAATAGGAAACTAACACGAAACGAGGGAGAAGTTATGAAAAAAATCATACCGATAGTCGCATTAATAGGCATGATGAGCTTAGGGATACAAGAAATGAATGTGAAAGCTGAGACATACAAAAGTGCAGGTTCCAAAATGGATTTTTGGAATTCTAAAAGAACAGGCACTAATTTTATGAATAGCACTTCATTACCTGAGAATTACAAGAGTGCAAAGGAGGCCAATATTGAATATGTTCGTTTAGCACCTGATAAATGGGCAAAAGATGAAGCTTTCTTCTCTGGAGACAAACCAGATACACCAGGAAAAGATTTTCTTATAGGTAATGCAGATAACTATCAAGGATTAGTGAAAGAGGATGTAGCAAAATTAAAAAAAGATTTAGATGCTGCACAATCACAAGGAGTTAAAGTTGTACTTACAATGCTTTCATTACCTGGTGATCGTTGGCGTCAATTTAACAATAATAAGAATGATGATAGAATCTGGGAAGAAGAAAAATATCAAGAACAAGCAAGCCAATTTTGGAAGGACCTTGCGCTTGAATTAAAAGATCATCCTGCTGTGGTTGGTTACAATATTATAAATGAGCCACACCCAGAAACATCTAAGAAAAATAAATATAATGATTTTTGGACGGAAGATTATGAGAAATGGTATTCAAAAGTGAAGGGGACCCCAGCAGATTTAAATAAATTTTATCAAAAAGTTGTTAATTCAATTCGAGAAGTAGATAAAGAAACACCCATTATTTTAAATTCAGGTCTATATGCCACACCTTGGGCTTTTAAATATCTTGAACCAGTTAAAGATAATAAGACATTGTATGCATTTCATATGTATGAGCCATATCAATTAACAAGCCAACGTGAAAATCAAAATAAAGAGTATCAATATCCTGGAATTGTAAAAGTAGGAGAATTAAAAACACCTATGATGTGGGATAAAGATGGATTAAATACATTCTTACAGCCTGTTCAAAATTGGTCTGAGAAAAATCATATACCATCTAATCGAATCATAGCTGAGGAATTTGGGATTAATCGTACCGTTCCAGGAGCACCTCAATATATGCAAGACTTAATGTCTATATTCAATCAAAAGGAATGGCACAAATCATTCTATGCATTCCGTGAAGATACTTGGACAGGAATGAATTATGAATTAGGAACAGGAAAAATAAAATGGGATGAAGAGGGGAAACCAATACGTCAAGATAATCCAATTTGGGATGTAATAAAAAATGATTTACAATCTCATAAACTTCTCAAGTTAGGCGGCCGAGTATGGGAGGATAATAATCAAAACGGCATTCAAGATCAAAGTGAAAAGGGAATGGACGGCGTTCGTGTTCAACTGTTAAATAAAGATCGTAATGTAATAAAAGAAGGAAAAACAGATGAAGAAGGGCGCTACTTGTTTGATGGGTTAACAGCAAACACATATCGTGTACAAGTAGAGAAATCATCTGGTTATATCTTCATGCCAAAACAAAGTGGACAAAATGTAACGGTTGACTCCGATGTAAATGAAGCTGGAGTAACAGACACTATTATTCTTTCAAATGACGATGTAACAATCGATGCCGGAGTAAATAGAAATAGATTCAAGGATGTCCCACAAGGACACTGGGCATTTCATGCGATTCATAATTTAGCGGATGAAGGAATTATTGCGGGTTATGGAAATGGAATATTTGGTATGGGAGACGATGTAACACGTGAACAAGTAGCTGCGTTAATTTACCGTACTTTGCATATAGAAAAACAAGATGAATATGAAAATCCATACAGAGATATCAATAAAAATTCAACAATGTTTCCTGAGGAAATATTAGCTTTAACTAAGCTAGGGATTTTCCAAGGGGATGATCAAGGAAACTTTAGACCGAAAGCTACATTAACACGTGCAGAAATGGCACAAGTTATTACGAAATCTTTTAAACTAGATGTGAAGGCTCCACATAATTTCAACGATGTTCCAGCAAATTCATGGGCAAAAGATGCGATTAGTGCCGTGCAATCGAACCATATTGCAGTAGGAGTTGGAGAAGGGAAATTTGCTCCGGATATGAAAGTAACACGTGAACAGTATGCACAATTTTTATATAATGCAATTTCGAATGAGCGATCCCATCAATAAAAAGAAAATAAAGTTGAGCGGCCTATTATATCATCAATATAGGGGAGTATTACTGCACGTAAAAGTTTAATTGGTGATAGCCTAAACCCATCAACCTAAGAGTGAAAAAAAATGAAATTTCGTTCATATGAACTAAAAAAACCTTCCAATATTTTGTGTCCTTAAAAATAATCATACCAAATAAACCTAGATAGGTATCATTTTTAATATACAAATTTGGATATATTACATTTGCGATAAGAATAAATAAATCGTAATTCTTATAAAAGTCCTATTTTATTAAGGGAATAGCAAATATATTATAAATAGTTTGATATAATGAAATGCAAATTAATTTATAGAGCGAGGTATATAATATTGAATAAACGACGTATTTTTATTGGTGCTGCAATGAGCAGTGTTTTACTATTATCTGCATGTGGTAATTCAGATAATCTTGCAACATCAAAATCAGGAAATTTGACCCAAGAAGAATTTAATAAAGAGTTGAAAGAGACAGCGGGAAAAGTCGTTCTACAACAAGCAATGTTAAACAAGATTTTACTAGATAAATATAAAGTTTCAGATGATGAAGCAAAGAAAAAAGTTGAAGAATTAAAAAAACAAATGGGTGATAATTTCAAAGCCTATTTAACACAGGCTGGAGCTAAAGATGAAGATGATCTTAAAAAGAAAATTAAATCACAAATAGCTTTTGAAAAAGCTGTTAAAGCTTCGGTTACAGAAAAAGAAATAAAAAGCCTTTATAAGCCAAAATTAAAAGCAAGTCATATTTTAGTAAAAGATGAAAAAACGGCGAAAGAAATAAAAGAAAAATTAAATAATGGAGAAGATTTTGCAGCATTAGCAAAACAATATTCAGAGGATCCTGGTTCAAAAGAAAAAGGTGGAGAATTACCTGAGTTTGGTCCAGGTGAAATGAAGCCTGAATTTGAAGAAGCCGCTTATAAATTAGAAGTTGGACAAGTAAGTGATCCAATAAAAGCTTCTTATGGTTACCATATTATTAAATTAACAGAGAAAAAAGAGTTAAAACCTTTTGATCAGGAAAAAGATAATATTCGTAAGGAATTGGAACAGAAACGTTTACAAGATCAACAATGGCAACAACAATTCTTCAAAGATTTATTCAAGAAAGCAGATATAAAAATATCAGATAAAGATTTAAAAGATACTTTTAAAGAATTTGAAAAATAAGGATATGTACAAAAAAAGAACCTAATAGGTTCTTTTTTTGTACATATCCCTAAACTAATGAAATATAATCTACTTACTTGCCTTAAAAATAAGTAGGATTGCTTATTTCTTTTTGAGTATAACATGTTATATCTGGATTATGTATTTGTATAAAAACTAGCTATGTCATTGTCATATTTATGTTGAATAAGGGGTCTCGCCACATTGCCATCAACCTAAGATTTTGAAGTTCCCCCCAAAACGAAATTTTTATCTCTCTACAGCTGATTATGAGAACTAAGCTTATTTTTAACTTATGATTTCACAGTTTCAAAAAGAAAAACCACAGCAATTGCTGTGGTTTTTCTTTTAATGACCTAAACTATGTTGTGAATGCTCATAGCATTATACGTTGGATTTCGAAAAAAATGTTAAAATGTAAACTTTTAAATAAATTTACTAGGTTCTAAATAACGCATGATAACATTATATAACCAATAAACTATTTCCAACGATCTAATTTAGGAATATTTCTTACAAGAAACTTAGCAAGAAATTTAGGGGTTTTTATATTTTTTATTAAATGTTCTTGTACAAATTGTTGCATTTGTATTGCTGTAATATCTTGAACAAACTTACCATCCATATAACAATGACTACAATATTTAACACTTTTACTCCCATTACTTTCTGTACCTCCACCTAATTCATCTTTCGAAAGAGGCATTCCACAACTTTGACATACTTTATATTTTTTCATCAAAATTCTCCTTTGAAAATTAACCACATCAAATAATAAACAAGTGTACAACAACATAACAAATTTATAAAGAGGTAACTCCACATTGCTATTCAGCTAATAAAAAGAAATACCCCATGCCCATCAAGCTAAGATTTTGAAGTGCCCCCATCGCTATCAACCTAAAAAATCAAAATCCCCCCATAACGAAAATTCTATTCATTGTTGACTACTTATAATGATAGGTTATGTAAACTTTACATGAATAAGGTATATAATATATAAATAACGATTAACTGAGGTGAGAGTATGGAAGATACATATAAAATCCCAAAATTAGAAACAAAGCGTCTTTTATTAAAAAAACTAGATTTTCATGATTTAGATGATTTATTTGAAGTCTATTCGGATCCTCAAACAACTACATATGTACCTCGAGAGGTACATAAAAATAAAGATGAAACTCGTATTTTTTTAGAAAATACGATGGATACAACTAAGAAAGGTAAGTCTTTCATATGGTCTATTATGTTTAAGGGGGATCAGAAAGCTATTGGAACCTGTGGCATCTGGAAATTATCACACAGTAGCGCTTCTTTAGGAGCCGTTATTAACCCACTGTATTGGGGAAAAGGAGTTATCGTTGAAGCTTTAGAAGAACTAATAAAGTTTGGCTTTCAAGAATTAGATTTAAATCGTATTGAAGGAAGATGCGACATAAGGAATACAGCGTCTGAACGAGTTATGCAAAAGCTAAAAATGACATATGAAGGAACATTGAGACAAAGTGTAATGATCAATGGTATGTATTGCGATTCTAAGGTATATTCTCTTTTAAAACATGAATACGGTAACTTTCGATAACGAAAATTATGTAATGTTATCAAACGACTAAATGAGGTACCGTCACATTTCCATAAAGCTAAGGTTTCACACTATTCATTAAGCAAAAAAGACGTTATTCTTACTGTAGAATTATAGGAAAGGATGGCGTTTTTTGTATGTCTAATTCTGTATCTGACGACTTACAATTATTTGCACAGGAGATTAAGAGTCTTTTATCCTCAAATACCTTACAGAATCTAGCTAGAGATGTTGGATTTGTACAGCGAACAAGTAAGTATCAAGCACAAGATTTAGTAGCTTTATGCGTATGGCTTAACCAAAGTGTAGCAAAAACTTCCTTAACCCAGTTATGTAGTTGTTTAGAAGCATCAACAGAAGTACTCATAAGTCCTGAGCTACCCCTTGTAGCGATAAATTTTTAGAGGAAGCATCCATAGCGGCTTCTTTTTTCTTTGTTATATAAATTTTATATAACAAAGAAAAACCCAGTGACTTCATGCACACATAATGATATCACTGGGTTTTATAAGTTTAACATTTTGTATGTTTTGTAGAACTTATTTATTAAATAAAAAAATCCCTTCACGATTTCTGAAGGGGTCAGTATACATTGAAAGGGTACTTTCATTTTAATATATAAAAGAAAAAACTCGTATTGATAAAATTAACCTTTTTGTCTTTGCTCCTTTTAATTCACTGTAAAGAAACCGTAAGGATTAAATTCATCCTATGTAGAATTTTGTGTTCCTCATTAGACATGTATATTAGATAAATCATAATCTTTTATGCAATATTGCATAAAAAAATACCCTTTAATCTTGCTATAATTTTGATTGTAAATTGTTGCATCCAACATTTTATAATCTTCTATATTCATTAATATAGAAACCCTAATTACAGGAAAAAGGGAAGAATATTGGTGGTTCTTCTCTTTTTCCTTATTTTTTACTGTTGAATGATATAAAAAGTATGTTTATTAATGAAACCTGTTAAAATACAAACTTTTAATTAACAAGCGAGAAATAAACACTTCATTATTTCTTCTATATTTAAAGAGCTCTTTTCTAATACAATAAGAACAGCTAGTAATCACTACAAGTTCTTTTTCAGATAATGTATAAAAGGTGAATCAAACTATCTCATTAATCGTAACGGGGAAACCATCTTACATATGGCTTGTTTTCATTATATAACAAATACAATTTATCACTTTACTCATATTGTAGGAAGTAATTTGTCTAACTCCTCTTTTATATAATTATACAAAAAGTTCTGAAAATTTGAATTGAGGTAAAAATCATGAGAAGTTTTAGTTCATTATTGATCTCTACTATCTGTTCAACAATCCTTTTAGTTTGGAATTCCTTTTCTTTCTATACTGGATTCACAACAGGACATACATACTACTGGGTTAACGGTATCATAGCCTTGGTTTTCTTTCTATTCTTTGTCTTAAATATGCGAGATATTATCAAGAAAAACTACAGAACATCAGGACAATAGAAGTTGATACATATGTGGGAAAGATTTAAAAACTATAAGTATTCCTCAAAGGAATTAAAGTTCATGCTTTGGCTATTTGGTATTACTTGTTTTGTACACTCGGTCGCTTTCTTTGGTGGACTATTTTCTTCTGAATTCCTTTGGTTTAAAGGTCTTTGCGCTATTGCAGCATTACTAGCTTTTATGGATGTAAAGAGGAAAATCAATAAGTATAAAGTAGCATTGTGAAAAGGATTCATTACAGGTTCCTTTTTCCTATGCGAAATAAAAAAAGCAGTGGATTGGCTACCTATCCATGTTCATCCACCCCAAGGCAATTTTTAATTTAGGTATTGAAATTCTCTAAATCTCGATGTATTATATTTTTGTATTTTCTCAGTTCCTAAGCCGAGAAAACATCATCACTTTTGAAAGGACCCGAACTCCAGCGGGTTCTTTTTATTTACTTGAACTCATTTTTGAATTATTGTATTATATTTTCAGGTCTTACTTATATAAATCATTATCAAGAGAATCTGCGGGTTTGCAGGTTCTTTTTTTTGTTAAATAAAAAAGCAGTGGACACGGCATTTTAATTAATCACCATTCTTCTTTATTTACCTATGTATACATTTTTATTAATTGATTATAATAGCTATCTCTAAATCACTAGTTTTAAAAAGCCTTCACGCAATAATGATTGCATGAAGGCTTTTGATGTTTTCTTATTTTTTTGTCTCGTTAACCCATGTAATAATGTCCTGGATGACGTACTCGGGAACATTAGCAGGGATTTCGTATTCACTAGGAAGACTTAATTCCCCGTCACCCTCCGTGAAGAAATGATTCAATTTCGGGTATTTTTTGAACTGAACATTCCCGCGGCTTGAAAGTCCTTTCTGCCATTTTGTATATTCATCTTTTACTGTTACTTGATAATCGCGTGCTCCTTGCAAAATGAGTAAAGGCTCTTTTCGTGATTTTGTTTCTTCAACTGGACGCCACCTAGAAACATCATACATAAAATGAGGTGACCCATAATTGTAGCCAGCTGGAGGATGGTCAGGATTGAAAGCAGGATCCTGAATAAAAGCAGCCTGTCTTTTTAGTTCATCGATTTCTTCCTTTGACGCCCCAAGGTATTCATACTGATCAATGGCAATGTCAGTCAAAGGGCGTGCAGGTGGTGCGAGTAAGATACTTCCTTGGACAAGTGAGGAAGGCGCTTTGCTCAGTATACGTGGCATTGTACCGGCTCCTAGACTATGTCCAAGAATGAAAATATTACTTGGATCAATGCCTTCCTGCTGCGCTGCTGATTTTGCTGCATAGATAGCATCATCTGTAGTATCACGGTCTAACGTAACGGGTTCTGCACTCATCTTTAATGCATGTTCTAAGGTGCGTTTTTCATAGCGCAACACTGCAATTCCGTTGGATGAAAGGCCCACCGCAATGTCTCGTAAGATTTTTGTTCCCAAATAGGTAGCATCGCGATCATGGATGCCAGCACCATGCACAAGAACAACGACGGGTACCTTTTCACCACGCTTATGCTTCGGAACTGTTAATGTCGCTGGTAACGGATAGGTAGAATTTCCAATGACGATTTCACGTTCTTGATAGGAGTTAGGTTGATCATAGCTAGGATGGGGGATGGTAAAAGATTCCTCGGGTGGCCTTTCTCCAATTTCATCTACTTTCCCGCCAGGTGTGAATTTAAGGAGTAGTGGTATGGTAGTTCCTTCGGTAGCTGCTGGAATTTCTACCGTCTGATGGACCAAGTTTCGTTCTTTTATCACAGGGATTCCCATGCTTTTTATCCCGCTCCAGCCACTTTGTGTCCACCAGTTTTGTAATGTGGTTGCTGTAAACTTGGATTGAAAAGCAGTAGACGTCAACTGTAGTGCCTCTGCATACTTACCTTGCTGGAGATATTCAAAAAATAATGATGTACGCTCCGTTAAAGAGATTAATTTCTTTTCAGCAGATTGTTTCTCACGTGTATCTGCCTGCGTGAATAGTTGTTGTAAGCGGGAAAGATGAAACGCCTAAAGAAAAGAGTAGGGTAAAGGTAAGTGCTGATCTTTGTATTTTCTTTTTTTTATTCATGTTTTAACCTCCAATATGTGATGGTAAAAAACAGGTAGGGTAATTAGGGTTCTGGTGCGAAAACTTAAAAATATTTGCAAGCAATCTCCAAAACTTGGACATACTCATATTATTATTCTAAAAAAACGTAGATTTCTTCTCTTGTCACATGCATATTAATCCCAGAAATAATCTTTCTTCCTTCACTTTATATTTTGATTATACGAAACAAAGTTCTCGTTTTTCTTACTTGATACTTACAAATTCCTTAAGTAGGGGATATTTTAAAATCTTAGCTTGATCAATATGTAGAAGTACTCCTATGTTAAGAGATAGCTTAAGGACCAAGGATTATATTGTTTTTATGAAGAGTTGATGTTATGTTTGTTTTGTAACATATGGTGTTTTATGTATGTAGGAGGATTTATTGAAGAAATTATTAATATTTTTTTTATTAGCTACATTTTGTCTACAGATTACAGGATGTTCTAATAATATGGGTACACTAAGGGAGAAGTCTAAAACTTCAGCACCTGTGAAGTCTAAACGCATCAATAAAGGGTGGTACAAACATATGTAATAGTTTGTATCACCCTTTGTTGATGTTAGAAGTCATAAAGAAAAGGTTGTAGATATTTTTCATAAAGAAAAGACACCCTAAGGTGCCTTCCTTCGACTTGAACCATCTTAATTTTAATAATATATTGGACTCCCATCCAAATATTATTTTACCATGTTAAGTTGTTTTATTCATTGAGAAATATAGTTTTAACCTATATTTAAAAGAATTATATCGATTTGAACCAACTAATAATTAGGGGGAAGCTGACATGCTGAGCTAATATTATACTATCCCCAAAACGGAAATTATGAGCAATATGTATATGAGTCACATATCAAAAAAAAAGACACTCTCAAGAGTGCCTCTCCTTAGCAGCCGAATCCGCCGCCCCAACAGCTAGCGCCAACGATGATTAATAAGATGAAGAGCACAACAAGTAAGGCAAATCCGCCGCCGAAACCACAGCCTCCACCACAACTACCTCCATAGCCCATATTAACTCCTCCTTCCATAAAGACCATTTATTAATGGATTTAATTTAATTTATGTTTTTAAGGGTGAATGGAGCAGGTCCTTAAAAAAATAAAAGAACTTTGGAAGTTAAAAAGAGTTGACGACCTTATTTTTGTCACCGGTATTTCGTCTGCTACATATTGTATTTTATTCTGTGTATTGGGGGGAGGAGGATCTTATGGCTAATTCTGAGATGATTTTACGTTTACTTACGGATTTAAAGATTGAACAGCAAGCCTTAAAAGAGCAGTTGGAAAAAATACAAACAGCTGTGAATACTCTTGAAGAAAAATCAGCAATTGTGAAAGAAAAACCAAAGACTATTGAAGAAAAACCAGCTGTTGCTGCTGCAAAGCAAAGAGCTCATTCTGGACACCCAACATCTTTTCGTGCTTGGAGAGCATCTGCTCAAAGAAATTCATAAAAATATAAGAAAAGAAGACATCTAGTAAGATGTCTTCTTTTGCTTGTACAATCCAAATGAGTTAAGAAGGTATATCCATATTGCTTTAAAAATAAGAAGAAAATAACGATTGTCGACTCCTATTTTAGTATAGCGTATAATAATCTATATATTTATGTAATTTTACATAAATATATAGATTATATAATATTAAGCGTATATATTTTAGTTGTCTGTTATTTGTTTTAATTCATTTATTCTTATTATTTTTTAAGAGCCCCAGTAATGGGGCCTTTTTATAATTGTGTTAAAGTGGAAACCCCTCAAGCATAAAGAGGGGTTACATAACTAGGAAAATAGTTATTTGTGTTTAATGAGATGAAGTTCAGGGTGTTGTTTTTGAATTTCTTCTAAATGATTTTCGCTTTTGCCTTTTAAATTTTGATCGAAGAAGCTAGTTACTAGTTTATTAATCAGTTTGTAGTTTGTGGCTACATCTTCGTCTGGTTCATTAATAATAGGTGAAAATGCTGCTAAATCTGTAAAACTAGTATGGTTTGTTTTTGGAATTACCACTGTGTACACGCCCGGTTTTTCAATCGTTTTATTTCTTAAATAGGATATTTCCAATAGTTCATTTTGGATTCCGGTTGTCTTTTGATTCTTAGCTTCTTTCATATAATGAATCGTAGCCTCAGCATTCATCAACATGAATGGTTTCTGAGGACCGTCTTTAGGCATTGGATCGCCAAACAATCCGCCATCCATATCAATTGCAGCTTTAATACGCGTATCCTTTACTAACATTTGTGCGGAAGTTGCTCCGCCAAAAGAGTGACCGAACATTCCAATTTTGTCATAGTTAATTAAGTCTGCAATAGTTTTAAAACCTTTATCGAAATTACCTTCTATTACTTCGTTTAAAACAAAAGTAGTATCCTGTTCCCATTTTTGAACTATGGTATTTAAGGCCGTAGGTGTATTTTCAATTGGTATAGAGTCTACACGGTTTCCGTTAGGGAAAATCGTTGTTGCTGCATATCCTGTGAAGTTAAGAGCAATGATTACATAACCTTGACTAGCTAGCTCTTCTAACTGGAATGTATTTTGTTGACCATATAATCCCATCCCATGGCCGAATAAAAGGAGGGGGAATTTTTCTTTATCTTGAAGGGGCTTAGCATCTTGATAAGAGTGTGTTTTTGTTAGCCCTAAATGTGTCGTTACGATATACGGTGCACCGTTTGTTACTGCCAATTGTTCAGCCAGCTCGTTTATGTTCTCAAAATAGGCAGAAGGATTCCCTGATCCCTTTTCGGCAGGATAGTATACTTGTATCATTAACTCACGATTTCCATGATTATTTGGTACAGTTGTTTCTTTTCGATTTGTATCAATTAAATGAAAAGCTTTCGTTCCTACTGTATATTTTCCAGTAGGCTCTGGGAGTGTTATAATCGGAAAAAGTAAAGGTAATGTAAACATTGCGATAGCAGTTACGATAATTCCTAAACATTTTAAAACTTTCATCACTAACTTTTTAGAAACGGCTGTAGTTTTTGGTTTCAAAAAAACTTGTAATGTTAAAACGAACAATAAGAAATAGGCGGGAATCATACGCCAATTTGCACCAATTACAATGATGGTGGCAAGTAATAATGCATAATTTATTAGTAAAATGACTCCGTTTTTTTTCGTCAAACCCCGTTTGATAAAGATGGGAATGATACTAGATAAAAGTAATACAGCAACAAAAATGATTTCTAACATTTTTAGCTCCTTTCCTAATCAATATAGATATAGATTGATAATTTACAACCTTCCCAATTATATAACTATAATTGATGATTGTATGCATGTAAGTAAGTTTAGAATGTTTTTATATGACATTTAAAAAAGTACTCATACGAGTACTTTTTCTTAAATGAATTATTATTTATTTTTAAACCGTTCCCCATAAATGATAAACCATTCCACTTACAAAAAATGCTAATCCTAAAAATAAAACAATTAAAGCAAGAATTCCATTTTTATTATGTTCCATAAAAGTAGCTCCTTTTTCATTTACTTACATACAAAAAGCCTTTAGTCGTAATTATGGCTAAAGGCTTTAATCTTCATACTTTGTAGTTTATAAAAAAGTTGCACTTCTGTATTAATCTGGAATATGATTGTTTAAAGAGAAGGTGATGAGTACATGCAGGAAATAAAACAATTCCCGCTTATATCTGGAAATCCCTCATTAGATTTAGTAAATACAGAGCTAGTTAGGCGTGGACAACGTTATGATTTATTAATAACAGATGAAGATGTATTAGAATGGCTACATGTAATAAAGGTTAATCTTCCTTTTTGGAATGAAAAAACACTTATAGGAATTCAGAAGCGAATGGATCAAGTTACATCTAGCATATTAGAGGTAAGAGAAGTATTGAGAAAACAGTTTGAGGCAATTGCTGATCAGCAAGAAATTTCTAATGATTTTATTACGTATTTAGAAAAACAAATTGAGAAGGCACCATTTACATATAAAATCATTGAACAGCAGCTAGTATCTATCCCAGTTGGAGAAATCGAGGATGTACTCGCATCGTTAATTGCATTTGACGCTTTAACGTTAATAGCAGAAAATAAGCTTATTTCCCTTAAAAGGTGTTCAAATCCTGACTGTGTTTTATTATTTATAGATAAGAGTGGAAAACGAAAATGGTGTTCTATGAAAATATGTGGGAACCGGAAAAAGGTAGCAAAATTTCAGGATCGAAAATTTGAAGAAGTTTAGAGAATCAACTTATAACAGTTGATTCTTTTTTTGTATTTTAAAACTAACCCCTTAAATTAATATTTACAGGTTAGTTATGTCGAGTTATAATTGTTGGTAAATAAAGGAGGAGAACGATGGATAATATAACAGCAACTAAGCAGAAAGATCCTCAACCAATAAGTGTACGATATTTTACAAAAATGAAAGGGAAAGGAAGAAGCCCATTACAAGTAAATGTAAAGGACTCTTTAACGGGACTACTAGGGGGATTTTTAACAATTCTTACCTTAACATATTTAACGAGCATAACCTCTACAGAATTATTAATGGCTCCATTTGGTGCGAGTTGTGTATTAGCGTTTGGAGTTTGGAATGCGCCATTATCTCAGCCGCGTAATATTATTGGAGGACATTTGATTTCAACTTTCATTGGTCTATCAATATATCATTTGTTTGGGAATGAATATTGGACAATTGCTTTAGCGGTGGGGATGGCAATAGCCGTTATGATGTTAACGAGAACGACACACCCTCCGGCAGGTGCCGATCCGATTATCGTTGTTTTAGGGGCAAATAGTTGGAGTTATTTAGTAACACCAGTTTTAATTGGCTCCGTTGTTATTGTAGTTATTGCTTTATTCATTAATAATATGAGTAGTAAAAGAAGCTATCCAACTTTTTGGGTGTAGTTTGTGAAGTGAAAAATAATTTAAGTGAGTATTCTATTCTTACTATGTTTTATTTTTTATATAGTAAAAGCCTTGGTCGTAATTGCAGCTAATGGCTTGGGTCCTCATACTTTGTAGTTCATAAAGAAAAGACACTTTAAAGTGCCTTCTACAGATTTGAATTATTTAATTCATGTAATTAATATTCGTTAGCATAAAACTCTTTTATTAATTTTATTTCATTTGTATCTGGATTAAACTTAAATATTTTAATTTGATTCGATTCATCTTTGTATGCAAATGTATTCTAACCCACTTGGGTCATATTGCTGGTGTTTAAAATAGGATCGCTACCGTGATCAGTAATTTCCACAGTTTTCTCCCGGTCCCAGAATGCAATGACAATAATCAAAATGATAAGACATACCCGTATAAAACGTAATTCTCTTGCAACAGGATGTTCCATCTATTTGTCTCCTTTACTGTTTGATAGAGTGTGTTTATAAAAGAGATAATTTCTAGGAATATAAATAAAAAAGACACCGTAAAGTGTCTTTTTTATTTTAGTTATGCGCATTACTTAATAAGACGCTAGTTCCTCAGTCTGGCTATGAGTAACTATGTAGGGTAATTCCATTATAACATTTTAACCAGTAATGGGTCTATATGGAATTTAATTGTTTTTATTTTTGATTATTCAGAACGATTAATTGGGTATTTGGATGAAGGAAGCAGTGACTTAACTTGTTTTAGAAGAGTGTTTAGATGAGCTTGATATAGATGAAGATTTAGATGCTATGTCTTACATTGGTCTTGCAGCAATATAACTGGAGAAAGGGGAGGGGGCTAATCTTGAGATTTGGAAAGAAGCTGATGTAGAAGATTATGAAGAGAGAGAGAAAGTTTTACATACATTAAAAGCACAACTGATAAAGTGTAGAGTTATATTTCCCTTTACACGAACATAACGGTATACTATAGTTAAGTTAAGTAAACTTAACTATTGAACAAAACGAAATAAAAGCATGGAGGAATAACGCTATGACTAGAACGTATAAAGAAGTAATTAATGAAATGAACCGAGCTTATAATGAATTTTACATTTTACTATTCCAGGAGTTAAAAGATGAGTTCGGTCTTACAGGACAGCAGGAGAGCATGCTATTTCATATTAATTTAAATGAAAACACGACGGCAAATCACATTGCGACTACTTTTAATGTATCAAAAAGTGCCGTTAGCCAAGTTTTATCGAAATTGGAGAAACAGAAGATGATTTCAAAACAAGTAAACCCTATTAATAAACGGGAGTATTTCCTTACACTTGGTCCAAACGGTAGTAAGTATATAGAGCGGCTGTCTGAGTTAGATGATGTATTAATTGAGAAATATTTTTCTAAAATCGATATAAACGCCCTAGAGCAAATGACGGATACGTTAACGAAAATAAATAAAGTGATATTGGAAGAAAAGCAGAAGGATCTTAATTGTAATGAGTAAGAACGTAGATGAAGCAATTAGTAGAAAGGAGGAGAAGTGCATTATGAGTTTCATACCAAATATGATTACGATAGCAAATTTTATATGTGGGCTTTTAGCTATTTACGCTGTTTTCGTTCACGATATTTATTTGGGAGCAGTTTTTATTATTACAGGTATGTTGTTTGATTTTTTTGATGGCATGGTTGCTCGGAAACTTGATTCTGTTTCGGAAATTGGTGGAGAGTTGGACTCATTTGCGGATTTAGTTACTTTTGGTGTGGCACCGTCTATTCTTGCATATAGTGTCGCTTTAAAAGATTTGCAGTCTATCGGGATGATATGTACACTTGCTTACAGTATTTGCGGAATGCTTCGGCTTGCAAGATTTAACACACAGCAAAGCAAACTCCCGACATTTATCGGGATGCCGATTCCATTCGCGGCAATGTGTCTCCTCATTTTATGTTTTTTAAAGAATTCAGTTTCCGTGGCATTTGGTACATGCGTACTCGCTTATTTAATGGTGAGCAAAATCAAATTCCCTCATTTTAAAAAAGATATAGCTGAAAGCTTGAAGCCTGGAAGATTGGATTGATGATACGGAATTACAATGAGAAAGATAAAGGAGAATAACATGATTCGTATGGCACTAAAATCGTTTAACATACAAATGTATTGTTTGCTAGGCGTAATGTTATTGGGATGGTTGCTGACACCTTTTTCAGCCCAGTTTGTAGGGATAAGCATTGGCCTTTTGGTGAGTATGTACTGCGCCTGGATTTTAGGAAGGCGTATTGAAAAGTTCGGAGATAGCATTGTAAAAAAAGAAAAAGCACCGATGCTCGGAATGATAAATCGATTCGCAGCAGCAATACTCGGTGCGATTATTATGTATGAAATTGAACACGATGAATTCATGTGGACATTCGCTGCTGGAATTATGGGTGGGTATTTCTTGGTTATTATTAATTTGGGGTATTACAGTATGAGGGATGCGGAGGAATAAAGTTTCACTTTATTATAAAGAAAAGACACCCATATAAGAGTGTCTTTTCTGATAGTTTTTTAGCAGAAGCAAGAAGCTCCAACGATGATTAATAAAATAAACAGTACAACTAATAAAGCAAATCCTCCAGCAAAACCGCAGCCTTCGCCGCAACTACCACCAAAACCCATAATAGTTCCTCCTTTTAATAAGAGGGGAAAACAAGGGTACACTCATGTATTTTAACGGATTCAAATTACTTTATGTTTTTTACGCAATAATTGAGCAGGTCCTTTGGAAAATAAAAAAAGACACCCTAAGGTGCATTCTTCCGATTGGAATCATCTTAATTGTATTGCGTCGTTATCATATAAGAAAAAAGACATCAATTAAGATGTCTTTTTTTCTTTGTAAAATTGGTGTTAAGAAGGTATAACCTATGAATAATATAACAATCATCGAGTAAGTTTATTATAGCAGTGATAAATAGGGTTTTTATATGTAATATTACATATATATAGATTTATTTATGTTTTATTTGTATATTTTAATTGTCTGTTCCTTGTTTTAATTCGTTTAGTTATATTATTTTTTGAGTGCTCCAGCAATGGAGCCTTTTTTTAGCATTCTATTTTGATGATGTTCCATAAAATTAGCACCTTTTAAAGCTGTTTTTATATAAAAAGCCTTTAACTTGTATTTATAGCTAAAGGCTCTGAGTGTCATACTTTATAGTTTATAAAATCTTATAAGAAGAATAACCAGTATTTTATATAGAATTTATCCCGCTATTTGCCGGGCTGCCCATAAACGCCCGATTGGTGAGAGCTGATTAAAGTTTCACTGTATAATGTTTTTTATCCAGTTTGGAACTGAAAATGTACTAGCTTGATAATGAAGCTAGGTTATTAGAAGTGAAAAATTTTAGTTTTATTATAATTAATAGAAATGAAAGTAGTGTAAATATAAATCCACTCCAAATAAGTTGATGAATACCTAAGTTTGAAATGAACCAGCCTCCAATAGTTGTTCCTAGAGTAATTCCAAGATTTGAGAATGAAACGAATAGGCTATTACCAAATTCGGGTGATTCTCTTGCTTCACTTATTAACCATGTTTGACCAACAATTAATCCACCAGCATGCACGATTCCCCAAATGAATACCATAAAAATCATTGGAACAAGATAAGAACCTAAATAATAAACCAATATGTAAACAATAGAATATAAAATAGGGAACGATATTACTGTATTTACTATGCTTCTTTGCAAGAGACTACCAAATAAATGATTGCCTAAAATCATAACTATACCAAATATGAATAGCATGATACTGATGAGCGATCCATTCATGGAAGTTACTTTTGCAAGGTATTCGGCGAAGTAGCTGTATACGGAAAACATGGCTGCAAAAAGGAATGTGACAGTTAAAATATTTAACCATAATCTTGGTTTGCCGAGTATACGAATTTGTTTGCCGAAAGACATTTTTTCTTTAACGGGCATAGAAGGAAGTGAGATTAGTATTCCAATGAATGCAAGGGCGTTAATAAACGCTCCGAATAAGAAAGCAACTTCTAATGAAAATTGATCTGCAAGGTAAGAGGTTAATGGTACACCTAGTGCAAAGCCAACCGTAATTCCCATGAAAACTTTTGTAACCGCTTGACCACTCTTTTCAGGAGGGACAAGTTTAGCAGCAGTTACAAGAGCGATTGAAAAGAAGAGTGGGTGAAGTGCTGCAGGTAAAATACGAAAAATAAGCATGATTTCAAATTGTGTTGTATAAGCGTAAATTATATTTGAAATAACAAAAACAAAGATTGCTATTAATAAAATTATTTTACGATTAATACTAGAGACGAGCAGAATTAAAAACGGACCAGAAATAGCAACGACTAGTGCGAATATACTTACTAAAAATCCTGCTTGTGCAGTTGAAATGTCAAATTTCTGAGTGATTTGTGGTAATACACCGACAATACCCATCTCGGTAGTAATAATTCCAAACACCCCTATTGCTAGTGTAAGAATAAGTAAAGGACTTACTTTTTTCATTTGTAAAACTCTCCATTCTTCTTATTATTTTGAAAGTGAAATCGATTTATTAACAAAGAAATGAGCATGATTGGATGTCAATAGTATTAGAATTATGTAATGTTAACCACAAAAACAGATATCTAAATAACTAGATATGATGTGTTGAAAAAAATGCTCCTTTCTATGTTTCTTGCTTTTATAGGTAGCGAAGTTTTAAAAAGAATGTATTAGGCGGCTATATAAAAGCAGAATGTGTGAAAGCAAATAATCAATTGGTAGGTTGATTATTTGCTTTCACTTTATAATTCATTTTGAACGTATTCAGAAAACGCTTGTATTGTTTTTTCATTTCGACGATAATATGTCCATTTTCCAATTCGGTCAGAGTCTAGTAGTCCTGCCTTTTTCATAGTTAATAAATAACTAGAAATAACCGATTGGGCTAAGCCAGTTTTAAGCTGAATATCTCCTACACACACTCCAATCTGAAAATTAATCCCTTGTTCTAAATAAGGTTTTTCGTCGAAATGGTTTTCTGGATTTTTTAACCATGATAAAATTTGACATCTTGTGTCATTTGACAATGCTTTATAAATTAATGAAGGTTCCATAAGGATATTATATCTACTTTTATAGATTTGTAAATGGGTTTGTGTGATTTTAAGGGAAGAAGGTATAGTTGATCTCCTCGAATAGGAATAAGGTGCTCTTGATCTGTATCCTTTGTAAAGGACATTCTAAAAAAAGTTAGGCAACCTAAAAAAGATGATTTCTGTATGCAAACAGGAGTCATCTTCTTTAAATTCTATTAATAGCAAGAGTGATTATAGTACGTCATATATTTCTTAATTTCATGTTTTAACTGAACAAACGAGTCACATGATTTTATATATGCTTTATCGGTTAAAGTACTACGAGGATTACGTGCAAAAATGATAGTATTGTTAGGTTTAAGCATGTTGTTGCCTAGCTATCAATGGCGGATGCCTAAGAAGAGTAATAATAAAACCCAACTGAAGATTTAAGAAAAATTTTATGTTTACCCCACTCTTTATTTTAAAAGTTTTTCCTATCCTATAAATGAGTTACATCATGAAGGAGACTAAAAAAGACAAAGTCATAGATGAAAATGTAAAGTTAGGGGATTCTACATGCATACAGAAGTTTTAATTAGTTATTTGTATACTTATTTTTTTACAATTATGTTTTGTATTTTATTTCAAATTGGGTTTTATTTTAAAGCGAAAAGAAATATATCTATCTGGCATTTTCTATGGGTATATGTTTTTCTATTCTACCTTTCGCTAGTGTATAAGGTGACGCAAATCGCGACTGTATGGGATATAAGTAGATATGAAACGTGGATTCGTGTAAGTCAAATCAATTTGACTCTATTTGATACGGCAGGTAGTACTACATATCTTTTGAACATTGTACTGTTTATGCCGTTAGGTTTTTTATTACCGGTGATTTGGCCGCACTTTAGAAAAATGAAAAACACCGTATGTGCAGGATTCTTTTTTTCATTGGCAATTGAGTTAAATCAATTACTAAATAATAGAATTACAGATATTGATGATTTATTTACGAATACCCTCGGGGCGATTATTGGGTATTTATTATATAGAGCTTTTAAAATGATATTAAGAAGAGAGGGGAAAAAGCTTGATACCAACTCTTCTCTAGTTATAAAATACGAGGCTGTTTTTTGTTTAGTGTGTTCATTTGTAGGGGCGATGTTAATTTATCATCCAGCTTTATTTGGAAGACCTGTCATCATTCAGTGAGGTGATTACGAATTTCTTTTGGACGCTCGTGCGATAGTTCAATTTGTAAAAAGCCTTTAACTTGTTATAGTTAAAGGCTTTTATCATCATGATTTTTATTTACCAATTACCCACTCTAACATCCGCTTTCAACCACTTCACCCAATCCAAATCCTCTACCTTAAGCAAACTGAGCGAAACACCCTTCATATCTAAAGAAGTTAACAGCGTACCAACCTTTACGAATGTAACTTGTAAGCTTTCCAATTCACATAAACGGCGAATGTCATTTGCAAAAATGTATTGTTCCATTAATGGAGTTGCGCCGAGTCCATTAATGAGGATAGCGAAGTTATCTCCTTTTCTCCAGCGATAAATGCTTTTTAGTTTGTTCATCAGTTCAATCGCTAATATTTCAGAAGAGGATAGTGCTTCTTTACGGTAACCTTTTTCTCCGTGAATGCCGACGCCATAAAACACTTCATCATCGTTTAATGTGAATGAAGCTTTTCCTTTTACTGGATCGTTGGCAGGGGAAAGGGCAACTCCTAATGTGTGTAAGTTTTTGATGACAGCTTGCCCGATTGTTGTTAGTTCTTCTAAAGAATGTCCACTCTCAGCGGCCGCACCTAATATTTTTTGGACGAAAACAGTGCCAGCTACGCCGCGTCTTCTTTTATTAAAAGAAGCATCATCTTCAATTGAAACATCGTCATTTACGATGATATGGTCAACTTTTCTTCCTTCTTCTTGAGCAATTTGCTTTGCTGCTAGAAAGTTTTCTACGTCATCTTTAAAGTTTTTGATGATGAATAGTATACTTTTATCTTTTGGTATGAGGCGAGTTGCCGCCGCAATTTGTTCCACTGTAGGCGGAGTGAAAATATTACCGTTTACTGCCGCTGTAAGCATACCTTTTCCTACATAACCAATATCAGCAGGTTCATGTCCGCTACCACCGCCGCTTACAATAGCGACGTCTTGCTTCATTTTTTCGATATCTTTTACATAAATGATGTTATTTGTTTCATCGTAATTTACTTTGTCGTTATGTTCAAAATAAAAGCCATGCAGCATATCTTGAACGATATTTTGTACATCATTCATAATCTTTTTCATTGCTTTTGCCACCCTTTAATTACTTTGCTGATTGCTCAAGTAATAGTAGTAATTGATTGTTTATCATATTTTTCATAAGAGAAGACATAACGGATGGATCTACTTCGCACTTGCTTTCAATCCAATCTTTTATCGTTCCAACGAAGCCGTGACTATAAAAGGAGGCAATCGTATTTTTGGTCTCATCAGAAAGGCTGAATCCACAGCTCACAGATAATTCATCAATAATCTTCATATATAAGTTTTTCGTATGCTCAAATAAATAGTGATTAAACGAGTTTTGCTCAATGACTTTAAAAGCATTTCGGTAAAATTTTTGATTTTCATAAAAGTAATCAAATAATAAATCGAAAATGTTTTCCCATTTTTCATAATCGAGAAAGTCTATAATATTTTCTTTCGTTTCTTCTCTATAAATCCAGCTTAATAGTTCAAATTTATCTTTAAAATGATAATAAAAAGTTTGCCTACGCATTTGACAGTGTAACATAATATCGCTCACTGATATTTTATGAAACGACTCTGTTTCCATTAAATACTTCAATGAGTTCGCGATTATCTTTTTAGAAATTATAGAAGAGGTCATCTGAATCATCCCTAGAATGTTATTAATATAAAAATCCTATCTATAAATGAGAGCGGTGTCTTTAGACAGATTGTCCATTTTGTCCGTTTACTATAAAACGCTTTCATTTTAACATGAGTAGTAAGAAGAAGATTTCAAATATATCACAATATATTAAAGGAATTGAGGGAGAACTACAATGAAAAAGATTATAAACAAACCAGAAACATTAGTAATGGAAATGTGCAACGGAATGGTTATGGCTCACCCAGAGCTTGAGCTTTTGAAAAAATATAAAGTCATTAAGAAGAAAGAAATGAACGAAAATAAAGTAACATTAATTAGCGGCGGCGGTAGTGGCCATGAGCCGGCACATGCAGGATTAGTCGGAAAAGGAATGTTAGATGCGGCAGTGTGCGGAGATGTGTTTGCGTCACCTTCACAAATTCAGGTATATCAAGCAATTAAAGAAACAGCTAGTAAAAAAGGTACGTTATTAATTATTAAAAATTATAGCGGCGATATTATGAATTTCAAAAACGGTGCGCATTTAGCGACGGAAGATGGAATTGAAGTCGACTACGTAAAAGTGGACGATGATATTGCGGTAGAAGATAGCCTATATACAGTAGGACGCCGCGGCGTTGCGGGAGTTATTTTAGTTCATAAAATTGCCGGCGCAGCAGCGGAAGCAGGTATGGATTTAGGAGCGGTGAAAGCTGTAGCAGAAAAAGCAGCGGCTAACGTGCGCACAATCGGTTTAGCGTTAACGTCTTGTACAGTTCCAGCGAGCGGATCACCTACTTTCACACTTGCGGAAGATGAAATGGAATACGGCGTAGGTATTCACGGCGAACCAGGAATTAAGCGTGAAAAAATGCTGTCGGCTGATGAATTAGCTAACCGTATGACAAATGATTTAATGAAAGATTTAGGAGTAAAAGATGGCGAGGAAATCGCACTTCTAGTTAACGGTTTTGGCGGAACACCACTGCAAGAACTTTACTTATTTAACAACGCCGTTACGAGAGAACTAGCAGCTAGAAACATTAAAATTAATAGAGTATTCGTCGGTAACTATATGACAAGTATTGATATGGCTGGTATGTCTTTAACGGTAATGAAGTTAGATGACGAGCTAAAAACATTACTATCAAAAGAATGTAATACACCTGCGTTTAAAGTAGACGGTCCAGTTGAAAGTGTTGAGTACGTGAATGTGCTTGAAGAGACAGAAGAGAAGGAAGTTTCTTTTGAAATAGAAACAGCGGAAGAGCACGCTGTTATAAAAAATAATGTTATCACATTAAACAACATGATTTATCTCGTTGATAAAATGAGCGACATTATTATTAAAAATGAAGTACCGTTCTGTGAGTTAGATACACATGCAGGTGACGGTGACTTCGGAATGAGTGTTGCAAAAGGATTTAAGCAATTAAAACGTGAGTGGCATTCTATTGTAGAACAAGAAAACGTAACGATCGGATCATTCCTTGACGGTTGTTCGATGATTATTATGGAACATTGCGGCGGCGCATCTGGTCCAATTTGGGGCGGTGCATTCCGCGCAGCTAGTAAAGCAGCAGGCGAGAAGCGTGAGTTAACAGTGAAAGAATTCGCTGAAATGTTGCAAGCAGCACTGCAAGGCATACAATCTATCGGTGAAAGATCATTCGGTAGAGGAGCGGTAGTTGGTGACAAAACATTAGTTGACGCACTTGCTCCATGTGTAGATTCTTGGTTAGATAGCGCTTCAAACAAAGAAGACATGAAAACTGCCTTTGAAAAAGGTGCAGAAGCAGCCGTTAAAGGCGCAGAGTACACGAAAGAAATCGTAGCTCGCATGGGCCGCGCTGGTACAGTTGGCGAAAGAAGTTTAGGATATCCTGATGCAGGTGCACATGCGCTTGGAGTTATCTTTACGGAGATTGCGGGTAGTTTGAAATAATAATTAGAAAGTCCCTCTGCCTTAAGGTGGAGGGATTTTTATATAGTTGATATGTAGAAGACTTCTTTCGGTTCTTTCTCAGTAAAATATGAGTTTGTTACTGTTTTTGATAAAATCTTATTTCAAAAATACAACTAATATTTCTCAACATTAATATATTGAAAATAGTTAGAATATTTAAGAAAATCATTTGTGAAGAAGTAAATTATAAAAAAAGGGGGAATTTATTTTGTTACGTCGTTTATCTATTTGTACAGTACTAACAGCTTTTATATTTACTTTATTTACATTTAACGGCTCTGCTTTCGCGGCTACGAATGCTACTGAAAATGAAAATGTAGTAGCAGCTTGTGCAAAGGGAGGTACGGTAGGTGTATATGGTGCAAAGATGCGCAGTGGTTATACTGTCGATTCACCTGTCTTACATACATTTAATGATGGTACGAAAATTACTGGAACATGGGTAACTGGTGAATATGTTCAAGGTCATTACAGTAATTCTAAACAGTGGTTAAAAGTTACATATAAAGGGATGACAGGTTATGTATCCCATACAACACTATATAACGTTTGCTCATAAAACTATGTACCATAATAGCTTTGGATATATTGAGCTAATCTCTTCTAGAGATTAGTTCTTTTTTATCTCTTAGTTTTTAATGGGGCATTTTTTGAAAAAGACCAACGATTCATTAAATCGATGGTCTTACGTTTATATAGTATTCATTTGTATCTATATCAAATTTTTCATTGCTTTTTTCTTATTTCAGATTTAGTTTGTTTGTGATTGCAGCTTATCAATTTTCCAGTATGTTTGTAGAGGGTCTAAAGAGCTTTCAATATAAAACATATATTCATCTGCGGTACGTGGTACTTCAAAAGCTATTTTCAATTCTACCGTTTCATTTGGTTTAACTTGTATATCAGAAGGGTTTTGATCAAGCACCTTTCCTTTATAGATCTTTCCGTCTTTTTCATCTTTTAAGTTATATTTTAATTCTGATAATCCAATCGTTTGACCTCGTACATTTTTTACAGAGACATTAACAATGACGGAATCGTTGCTAGCATTTAAATATGCACTTTGAACAGCGATCAAGTAATAGCCTCCCTTAACACTCTCACCAACTAATAAAATACCTTGTTCCAAGCGGCTCATCTCTTCTTTTTCTTCAAAATTTATTAATTCTTCATTTTCATTTTTTGCGGTTGGTTCTTCTATTGGACCATTTTCAACGGCACTATCTGTTTTATCTTGTGTGCAAGCAGCCGTAACACTGACTAATACTAGAATGAAAGTAAGTAATATAGATAATTTTCTCATAAAATTTATCTGTCTCCTTAAGTTTCTCAATTTTGTGCAGCTATACATATAAGATTAACATAATGTCTCATTATTGGCTCAAAATAGGGGGTCTTTTAGACAACGTATTCTTTTTACTTTTAATATACATTCGATTGGTTCTCGCGATATTTGTTAATCTTTTAAAACATTGGCTTAGTAATACCGAGGGTTATTATAGATATATTAATCATGTAATTTGTCCATATCAAAATGAACGTTTTTTGCATCTAATATATTGTAAATATATTTTATTTTGAAAGGATGTGATTATATGGCCCATAAATCTACTGGAGTGTTTCGAGTTCCAGTCTCTGAAAATGGGATTATTCCAACTGCTCTCAACATTATGCTAAACAATGATTCGCGTTGCCATACTAGTAATGTGACGGTAACTGTTAAGAGAAGTCGAAACACTTTTTTCCCAACTCAAAATGAATTAGTTGAAATCTCTCGTACTTTTGTTTCTTTAGAACCAAACAGAACAACTAAGATTGTGTTATTTACTCCAGAATTCCAAATAGAAGATTTTCTTGATGTCATCATTAGTGGAAATAAAGAGGATGTTAAGGATGTTCTTGTATATTCTTTCTTAGCAGATTCAGTAGGTCATAATCTGCCATCTACTGTTTTCAGAAATGCAGAATACACTTTTGCTTGCTGACACCGTGATGATGTATTCTTTACTGTCGTATATCTGAATTGAAATGTTGCAAGTAGCACTTCAAGGCATATAATCTATCGTTGAAAGATCATTCGGCAGAGGAGCGGTAGTTGGTGAAAGAAGTTTAGGATATCCAGATGCAGGTGCACATACGCTTGGGGTTATCTTGACGGAAATTTTAGGTAGTTTGAAATAGAAATTAAAAGATCCCTTCTACCTTAAGGTGGAGGGGGTTTCTTAATATTGTTTTTTGATATATATTGCTAAATATGTTCCAATAATTCATTCTATTGTATTGAGAATAATGTCATCTACATCAAAAAAACGGCTTATAAAAGGAACTAGTATTTGAAGGAGTTCCACCTCAAACATACTCCTATGCATATAGGTATGTTTGAGGTGGATTTATTAACGAATTTTATATATAGCATGAATGAAAATGGGATAAATAAAACAATGTTTCCTATTATGTTTTTAAGAATTAATTGAGCAGGTCCTTGTAAAAATAAAGAAAAGACACCAAAAGGTGCCTTCTGCCAACTTAAATTATTTTAATATTAGCGTTTTAAGTTTAAAAGCTATAGGGATTTTTTCTGTGGGATTTGTAAGTAGTTTTTACGAAATTATGAGTGTTTTTTATTTTGTAATTCAATAAGTTCATCTGGTAGCATTTTTGTATAATATTCTTTTTCTGTTAGTTCAAATATAAATAATGCTTTTTTCCAGTTATAAATAACATCTTCTACATTATGTTGTTTAATTTTTAATAACAACTGACCTTTTAAATAGAATAGTTCACCTAATAGGTATAACGTATTTAGATTAATTGCTAATTTGATGCCCTTATCAATGTATTTTATTGCCTCTTCATGTTGATATGTGAAGTCCAAAGATTTTGCTAAATTTAACATGATTTTCAACTTAATTTCTTTATCTCTAGGAAAATCTAACTTATTAAAATTACTTAAACATCTTTTTAATATATTAATACTTTTTTCATATTCTTTATTTTCCGCATAAAATATAGCCATTGTTTGCATAATATCTATTTCTCTTTCTGATAAAAAATCAGAATTAGTTAAAGTCAGTTTTAATGCATTATTTAAAAAATCTAAAGCAGTTTTTAATGATTTATCCACCATAAATATAGCAATTGCTTCATGCCATATTAGAAATTGTTTCTCTTCTTTTGTTTGAAAATTATTTAAGTTTTTCTCTTTTTTCACTATTTCATAAAGTTCTTTATATTGTTTTTGCTTTAAGCAATCTTTTATTACGTATTTTACATTTTCTACATATTTTAATCTTTTATTTTGAGTTAGTGCAAATATGTTATTCGGATCAATACCAAGTCTTTCTGATAATTGATATAACAATATACTAGATGGATAAATCATACCTTTTTCAATCTTGCTAATTTGACTTTGTGAACATATTCCATGACATAATTCGGATTGTGATATATTTTTTTTAATTCTAAGTTCTTTAATGGTAATACCCAAATCGTTAAATTCCATTTTTCCACCTACTATTTAGCACTTTATTAATATAAGAACATTCTCTAACCTTAATGTAAAATTAATATAGTTGCAATTATTGTTTTAAAGGGCTTATCGTTTCTATAAGATGGTGAGATTTTTTTATGTACAAAAAAGACACCAAAAGGTGCCTTTCGCCGACTTGGACCACGTTCATTTAATATAAACCTATCTGTATTTTCACATGCTTCTCTAATCCCTCTATTTTACATTTGATAAAATAAAATCCTAATATTACCAATAATTAAATAAATATTTCTACATATTCAAGATATTTACATAAATTACAAAAGTGATACATTTAAGTTGTAAGCTATAAAAACTATTAAAGGGGGATTTATTATGTTCAGGAAATTAGTAGTAGGAGCAGTAGCAACAGGTATTGCATTAACAGGGGGAATTGGTGCAGCTTCAGCTGATACGCAAAAAGCTGTGAGCTCTCCGAAGCAAGCAACATGCTCAATTCCTTATGAGTATTCTAATGGTAAATTCAAAAGAACTCTTTATTACTCAAATGGAGTATATGCTAATAGTTTTAATGAAAATGTTTGTGGCGGGACGATTACGTGGTACTTAAAACATGTTCAAAATGGAGTTGCTTTTTACGAAGGTAATTTAAAATAGTAGATTTTTTGAACCTCATTTATTGAGGTTCTTTTATTTTTAGTTTTTAAACTGATTCTCTATAAAAAAGACACCCTAAGGTGCTTTTTGCGATTTGATCCATTGTAATATGGTGTTAAATTCCAGTCTGATTATTATTTTACCACGTTAAGTAGTTTCGGTTATTGAGAAAAAATACAACTCATTGTTTGAATGCGAAAAAGCCCTAGGGGGACTAGGACTTTTTGCTAGAATGAATAAGATTTAAAAAAGGACTTATATAACGTAACATATGAATGTTTCGTAAATGTATCAAAAAAGTGAACAAAAGCGTTAATTTTAATAAAAAAAGCTCCGCGATAAAAGCTACGGAGCTTCATAAGGTCGAGTTATGTCGTACTCACAAGGGATTTTAACATGAATGTTGTGGTAAAAATACTGGTAAATTTATCCCATAAAACGCCCGCTGATTAGAGTTTCACTTCATTCGAAGGAATTTATGTTTTATAAATTAGATTATAATAGTTGATATTCTCCATATTGACCAGAAAAGAACTAAAAATTCTAGTGAAATTCCAAGTGTTCGTTTCCTAGTTTTTTGAAATTCTTTTATTAAATAGCCAACAGCACTAATTGCTATAAGAATGAAAAGAATAAGTTCGAGTGTAACTGGCATTTTATCTACTCCTAATACATTAATTTGTTATATAGAGATTATAAGATATTTTTGCGGCTAGTGGTGAAAAATTTAATAAAACTATCTCTAATGGAGTTTTGTTTGAACTTCTAAAAGTATTTGTGAAAACCATTGTACGTAAAATTTCTGCGTATGTTTTTAGGAAACAAATTTTAGAAAAAGATAACAAAAACCCCACTCCTCGTCGCCGGCGGAAGCAAAAGGGTGGGTTTCGTAAAAAATAAATGAGTCCTAATGGATATAATGTACAAAAGAAAAGAGGCTTTCTTATGAAAGGATAGACTTTCATGTGTCATCACTATTAATAATGATGTGTTATTTTTATATAGAAACGAATAAGGAACAGAACAAGTTATAGTTTAAAGGGATAAAATGGTGGGATTGTATTGAGAAATTTTTTTGAAACAACAATATTCAGAAAATTAAAAGTTTTACTGGAAGATTTTTGTTATTATGTTAGTAATCTATAGACAAAGGAGAAGGGGCTATATGAGTGTACATGTAATAAAAAAGGAAGAAATCAATTTACTTTTACATGAGTGGTATAGAGAAATTCGTTCACAGATTTTCTCTAAGGCAAAGGAATTAAAACAAAGTATTGATACAAAAGTTAATAGTATGGAAGAAGATCGAAAGAATACAGAGTTTTATTCACTTGTAGATTTTAGATTTAAAATGTTAAGTGCAGAGTTTTATCCCCATCAATCTGACATATCTAAGAATGATCTAAGAAAAATGAAGTTAGATGAAGCTCCATCAGATGAATCTTTATTATATTATTACCATTTCTTTAAGGCTTCTCATGCTACAGTAAACGGTGATTTTAAAGTGGCTGAAAAGCATTATGGAATAGCAGAATCTTTGTTGGGAAATATTCAAGATCCAATCGAAAAAGCAGAATTTAACTTTAAGCTATCAAGCTATTATTATCACGTTTGCCAGCCTATTTTAGTAATTCAATATGCAACTAGAGCAAGGAATACATTTGAAGGGCTGTACGGGTATAGCAGGAAGGTGGCAGCATGTGACAATGTTCTGGGTTTAGCATGTGTAAAGCTAAATGAATTTGAACAAGCAGAAGTTTATTTCATGTCGTCTCTGGATATTTTGAAAAAGCAGAATGAAGAGGAGCTAATGTTACGAGTTCGACATAGTTTAGGGGTTATGTATGCAGAGCAAAACCTATCTGATTTAGCACTTCGTTACTTATCAGAAGTATCACAAAAAATTCCGAATCACTTTAGAGCGATTTTTTTGGAAGCTAGAGAGAATTTAAAGTTAGGAAAGACAAAGCTTGCAGCGTCCTTAATTGAAAAAGGATTAATAATTTGTAATGAACTGGAACAAAAAGAATATGAACATCATTTTACAATTCTAAAAGAAATGAATGAGAATGTTTCTGCTGAAGAATTAGAGTTAGCCATTTCTAAAGGAATTTCTTTCTTTAATGAAGTAGGTTTATGGCAATATGTCCAGGAATATGCTGAAAAATTAGCGGTTAAATATCATGAAGAAGGAAATTCAATAAAATCTAGTGAATACTTCTATTTAGGATATAAAGAAAAAGAAAAAGGTTTTCAGAAAGGGGCTTTAAAATGAAAAGGATCATCAGCAGTTCAATTGGATTAATAATTACGGTCATACTATTAAATGGAGTAAATGTTTCAACGGACCAATCAAAGGTCAATACAACAAGTGTTATACAATATACGCATGGAGAGCCGTGGGGCTGAAGAAATATTGAAGTATAAAGAGTTGTTAGATCGAAGGATGATTACCGAAGAAGAGTTCTAAGTGAAGAAAAAGTAATTAATAAGTATATAAATAAAAAAACGCTCAGATGAGCGTTTTTTATTTATATATTCGCAAGTAAAATAACATAATATCACTATGAATCCTTATAACAATATGAATTTTTGCATATTTTAAAATTCAATATATCCCTTAAAAACTTTTAATTGTATAATATATTTTGTCATATTTTTAGATTTTTCGACATAAACCAACAAAAATAGAGAACGTATTGGGAGAAGACATTATGTATACAAAACTATTAAAATCAATTACATCATTATCACTTATTGGTGGTGCGTTGTTATATACAAATGGTAGCGATGTAAAAGCTGCTGAAGTGGGTGTTTTTTCTGATGTGTCGACATCACATTGGTCATATCCTGCGATTAAAGATTTAGCGAGTAAGAATATTATTTCCGGTTATGGAAATGGGATATTTGGTTTTGGAGATGTTGCGACAAGGGAGCAAGTTGCGGCTTTAATTTATCGAGTGTTAGTACCGAATAAACAAGGCGGTTCGTTTAGTAATGATGGAACTCGTTACGTATTAAAGGATGGGTCTACGTTTAAAAATCCTTACGGTGATATTAATCAAAGTTCTACAATGTTTCCAGAAGAGGTATTAACTTTAACGAATTTAGGAGTTTTTAAAGGTGATGAAAATGGCCAATTTAGACCGAAAGCTTCTGTGAGTCGTGCGGAAATGGCACAAATTCTTACAAATGCTTTCCATCTTGCGGCAAAACAAAAACATACCTTTAAGGATGTTCCAAATCCATTTTGGGCAGAAAACGCAATTAGTGCAGTGCAGTCAAATGGAATCGCAGATGGCACAGGGAACGGGAATTTTGAACCGTATGGCACAGTAACACGTGAACAGTATGCGCAGTTTTTATATAAAACTTTGAAGTATAAAAATGCTGATGTGAAAGACACAGGAGATGCGGCATTATTAACAGCTTTTAAAGAGGAAGTACAAAAGCGTATTAATACATACGAGACAAATATTACACTTCCATATAAAACGAAAAACAATAATACAAACGAAGTGATGAATACACTTTTTAACGCATATAAAGAAGTTGCAAGTAAAAATGAGTATACAAATAATAATAGATCGAATGTTTCATATGGACTTTCTGGATCACCTGGAAATTATACATTTACACTTAAGATTACATATCGTGAAACGAAAGAACAGACGGAATATGTCATGAAACAAGCGAAAGCAATCGTTTCTTCTATTACTCAAGTTGGAATGGATGATCACGAAAAAGTGAAGGCGATTCATGATTACGTAGTAAAACATGTTTCTTATGATACGTCTTATAAAGCTTACACAGCATATGAAGCACTAGTAAATCGTTCTGCGGTTTGCCAAGGTTACGCACTATTAACTTATCAATTATTAAAAGAAGCAGGAATTGAAAATCATTTCGTGACAGGAACTGGGGACGGACAACCTCATGCTTGGAATTTAGTGAAAATCGAAAACAAATGGTATCACCTTGATACAACATTCGATGATCCGGTGCCAGATGAACAGGGCCGCGTAACGTATTCGTATTTCAATTTATCAGATGAACAAATCGCAAGAAATCATGAGTGGAACCGCGGAGACTATCCGCAAGCTACAACAAATTATTATAGTACACTGACAAACAAAATTGCGGCAGGTAGTACGAAAACGCCTGCATATCAGCAAATATTAAAAGATACAAAGTTAAACTATTTAGGAAATGAATATATCGTAAACAACTATACTGAATTAAAAAATAAAATGCAGCAGCGCTATAGTGCGAAACCAGAGAAAATTGAAGTGCTGTACAAGCAATCAATGAATGGTGCACTGCAAGATGTGAAAAAGGCAATTGGCGAAATCGATTATCCGCAAGGGGCAAATCGAGTTTCTTATAAAGCGGAGCCTTACAATGCGAAAGAAGGGTATTCTTTAGTGACAATTACGTTTACGTATTAAGAATGAGAAAAAAGCATCTGTTTCAGATGCTTTTTTTTATTATATTGATTCGACAAAATATGACAGGTGAAAACGAATTGGTCTGTTATGATAATTTTTGAAATTTTACATTTTGGAGGATTAATCATGAATAAAAAGAAGATTTTCGCTGCGTTAATAGGAATTGTAGCCTTATTTATAATTATTAATGTAGTTGTTACGAAAGAGAAAACGACATCAACCAGTGAAAAAATGTACTCTGAGAAAGAATATAATAAATTAGTAGATGAACATTTTGAAGAGACGCAAAAGTTGAAAAGTGATATGAGTGTGTTAGAAACTGAAAAAAAATCTCTTGATGAGCAAGTGAAGAAGTTAAAAGATGAGTTAGCGAAAAAAGAGCAACAAGTAGCACAGCAGCCGGTTCAACAAGAACAACCAAAGCAAGAACCACAACAACCAGCACCAGCGCAACAGCTGGAAAAGAAAGAAGAGCCAAAACCGGAACAACCTACTGGAGCATTCGAAAACCCTATGAAAAGCATAAACAAAACAGAGGCAATGAATAAAGTAAAAGAAAAAGCGAAGCAAGATTTCCAAGATGATTATATGACACAAAACTTTGTTGCGGAGGAACAATCAAAAGCATTTGATTTCTTAAACAGTATTGAAATTAAATCACAAGAAGAATTAAATGTAATGAAGAATGCATTGAAAGATTTTTCTAACGACTTTATGACCGCGAAGTTTGTTTATGAAGAGCAAATGAAGGCGAAGAATAAGCAAGGGTAAAACAAAAACGCTATCTTTTAAAAAGGTAGCGTTTTTGTTTTGGGTTATAAAGTTATTCCTACATTTGACATATACAGTCTAACTGTATAAAATGGAACTATTCAGTTGAACTATATAGTTTAGCTATATACTTATCGTTACATTGGAGGTCTTTATGAATAGAGATAAAAATTTACCATTAACGGAAACAACGTATTACGTTCTTTTAGCTTTATTAGAACCAGCCCATGGTTATTTAATTATGCAAAAGGTAGAGGAACTGAGTAATCATCAAGTGAAAATCGCAGCGGGTACACTGTATGGCGCGGTTGAAAATTTATTAAAACAAGGATTAATAGAATCAGTAAAAAGTGAAGATAAACGAAGAAAAGTGTATGTCATTACGGAACGAGGGAAAGAAGTATTACACTTAGACTTTATGAGAATGCAGCACATTATTGCGGTTACAAAAAGTTTATTACACGTATAGTTAGGGGGAAACGATGATGTGGAGATTGAAATTCTTTTTAGATTTTGAGAAAGAGGAAAAATGGTTAGAAGAGATGGCTTGGAAAGGCTATCAACTAGAAAGCAATACATTTGGTTATACATTTAGATATACAGAACCAGAAGATGCGACGATTAAAATAGACCATAGAGTATTTAGTAGAAAAAGTGATTTTATTAATTACTGCACATTATTTGAAGATAGTGGCTGGGAGCATATAGCTGGTAATCGGTGGTCAGGTACGCAATATTTTAAAAAGGTAGATGAAGAAAGTGAAGATGATATTTTTTCAGATCCAATGTCACGAGCAGGGAAGTATAAGCGTCTATCTAAAACATTTTTAGAATTAGCTATATGCTCTATTCCAATATTAATCCTATTTATGTTTAATGAAACGCTTAATGTAGGAGCACTTGCAAATCCGAAAGAACTATATTTTACGCCAGGACTATGGGATAAGCAAGGGGTATCATTTCTATGGGCATTCTTATTTGAAACACCACTTGCATTGATGAGAGGCTTTGCATGCTTGTTTATCCCTGCTGCAATTGTTATGTATTTCGTTTGCTCGTATAAAGCAAATCGATTGTATGAAGAGAGAAGATGATAGGATGGGGTCTCTTAAAGCTGATGCTTTGAGGGGCTTTTTTGAATTTAAAAATGCAACATCTGGGTTGTATTGTGAAATATTTACTTTATAAACATTTGAATGTGATATAATTTTAATAATAATATTACTTAGGAGGATGATCATCATTCATACACTTTTAGGTATTATTAGAGTAATTGTTTTACTAGCTTTTGTTATCCATCCCCGGCGTCCCAGACAAGCGTGTCCCTCTAAAAAATAAACTCGCAGTAATCCTTCCATTGATTGTTATAGCCGGTTTCATTTCCTTTTATATATGATTAAAATAAGAACTTATCAAGTAGAAGTATATATATTTTTCTACCAATGTGTAGTTCCACTAGGAGGTTGCTTATAATGAGATTTCATAAATACACAGTAATGCTTATGTTTCTAGCCGTCGCCTCAAGCAATGACTTTTAGGTGTCATCACTGCTATTGTCCTCTTGTTAATCGCTGCATGGACCATACAGACGACCAACATAAATAAATTATTGTATTTCTCAATAAACAAAAATAACTTAACATAGTAAAATAATAGTTGGATGGGAGTCTAATACATATTATTAAAATTAAAGTGGTTCAAGTCGGAGGAAGGCACCTTAGGGTGTCTTTTCTTTATTTTGCTAATGAATAGCGTGTCCTCTTCTATATAACTCTTTAAAATATAAAATGTGCCATCTTTGCCCTTCCCTTATGAAGGGAGGGACAGGAATGAAAAAACGTAAAAAAAAGGCGACCAAAAAGACAGAATCCCAGTCTTTCGTAAGTAATCTAGCATCGTGGACGACAGTACTGAGAAATATTCATTACTTCTTCACGCAAAGCCAGTTTGTAAAACATATAATTCAATTCATCAAAGAACAAATTGGAATGTAAAAAAGTGCTGCTATGATTAGCAACACTCAACTCAAAAACTAAAGTAGATCGAACACTGAGCTGAAAGTACTGACCATACTTTCTTCGCACAAGACCAAAGTGATTTAGAAGCGGCAAAGATGTCAGTGTTCTATCTTCTACTAAGATTATATTTTATTTTGTCCATAATAGACCTATATATACGTTAATAAAAAAGAAATACCCCAGCGACCAACCGGGGTATTTCATGACCGATAGGAATGAAAAAACTTGGCGACCAAACCTAGCTTTTGTGTTATTCCCATAAAATTTAAAAACTAAGCAACATCTTGTTGCACTTTTATTTTATCATTATCTTTCTCTTATTGGAATACATTAGATTATTTTTTAGATAAGAGTCCAATACATATTATTAAAATTAAAGAGGTTCAAGTCGGAGGAATGAACTTTAGGGTGTCTTTTTTTTTTCTAAAAGAGAGTTTTGCTTTCAAGAAGATACATTTTCAATGGATTACTGCCATGAGTATATAGATAAAGTCCATTAAGACATGTATTTTCATGAATATGTATAATTACATAAAATTTCAGTGAAAAAGAGAGTATACTTTCGTATTGTGTAATAAAGATAAAGCCCGCCTACGGAAATAGGCGGGCTTTTTTTACTTATAAAGAAAAGACAACCTTTAAGGTGTCTTTCTTCGATTTGAAACATTTTACTAGGTTAAGTTTTTGTGATAATGAACTCTTTTAATTGGAATGAACCTACGCAGTACATCACTTTATTCTTAAGCATCATTCTCAACAAAAGTGAAGATTTTCATTATCTTTTTCACTACAAAGGGTAATAATTTAGAAGCTAAAAATGCAAGTACGAAAGCAATTCCCCATGTTTTCATCCATGATTTGAGAAATAAAGCTGTATATCCAACATTCATTGAAACCATGACGAAAGAGATAATACTAGATATACCTAAAATCATTAAGATATTAAAAATTAATGGTTCAAATTTTTTATTGATTTTCAAAATTAACACCTATTTTCTATATATGCTTTGCTGCCCGATTTCACCAACATCTAATCTTACAGTTTGAAATCTAGGTTGTCCAGTTTGTTTTATTTTTCTGCAATAGCAATATTATATGGAATAGAGTTTCACCATATTGCTATTAAACTAAAATTTTAAGATTGAACCTAAACGAAATTTAAAGTATCGAAGTTCATTTTGGAGGGGGATGTAATACTACATCTTACACTTAAACTGCACATTGCGTATTTTTTATGAAGAAAAGACACTCATATAAAAGTGTCTTTTCCGATAGTTTTTTAGCAGAAGCAAGCAGCTCCAACGATGATTAATAAAATAAACAATACAACTAATAAAGCAAATCCTCCAGCGAAGCCACAGCCACCACAACTACCACCAAAGCCCATAACAGTTCCTCCTTTTAATAGGAAGGGAAAACCAAGGGGTCACTCATGTGTTTTAACGGATTCCATTTACTGTATGCTTTTACGAATGAATGGAGCAGGTCCTTTTCAAAATAGATTTATCCCGCTATTTGTCGGGGAGTAAGACCTCGATTGATGAGGGCAGAATATATTCTTAGAAGGAATTCAAAGGCAAAATAGGAGAGTCTATATCATTCTTTAAAAGCGAATAAATGAAAAATAAAATATCCAAAAATATAGATAGAAATCCGCTTTTATACCTTTCAATAAAAGAATACTAGCATTATATATTATAAGGAATACTTGTCCTTAATTGTAAATGAAAGGGGGGAATTGGTATGAGTTATGGCTATGGTCACCCTCCAAAAAAATGCTGTGAACATCATAATGAAACTTTATCAACGGGTATATTACGTAGACATTCCGCTACGTTATTTCTTACTGTGGATGCTATGAATGTTGATCCCGACGATACTCGTAGAGTAACTGTTGAAATGTTTGATTGGTCATCTGGTTCTCCGGTATTGTTACCATTAATAGACCCTTCAACGCAAACATTGCCACCTAATCGATATGTTACTTTTCGTTCAGCAGCTCTTCCTCCAGCACTTTTTGCTTATGAAGTAAGAATCATTCGTCCGAAAGATAGAGATGTTGTTACGAATGTTTTTGGTCTTAGTGCAATCGTATTTAACCCACAAGAAGGAAATAATGTTTTACAACATGATTTAGCAAAATTAGACCTTAAATAGCTTTTATAAAAGTCTATTTATTGAGCATGATTAAAAAAAGAGTAGGATGTAATCCTACTCTTTTTTTAACGTTAACTAGAATTTTAAAAGAAATCCTTCATCATTTTAGCATCTTTAATATTCACTATCACACTGTCTACCTTATCTTTCTTCTCATTTTTAGCGATTGTAATTTGTTCTTTATTATCAACCCATACAAGAAATTCTTCTTTTGAGTCATCTTTATATGTAACGGTAATAGTAGAATGTGCAGATTCTCTCTTTTTTTGATCTAAAGTGATTGTTTTAGGTGTTCCATTTTGAACTGCTGAAACGATAGATTTTATCATTTCTTCGTTATCTGTTTGAGATTTGGAAGTAGTATGATTTGTTGTTTTTAGTATTTCAATGTCTGAAATATTTGCGGAGTTTAATTGAAAGGTATGTTGTGTGCGTTCTTGCTTAACTTGTGAAGCTTTATCTGTAGCCGAGGTGCTTGTACAACCTATTAAAGTGAAAGATAGAGCGGTTAGAGCGCATATAGATATGATTTTTTTCATAGTATCCCTCCTTAAATTTAATTATAACAATTTTCTGTTAATTTAGGTAGTTATTGTAAGGAGAAGATGTTTTAAAGTGGTAAATGATGTTGTTCATTTTCTATTAAAATTAAAATTCACATAATTTTTTTCATATTTTATGTTTAACATTTCGAAAATAGGTGTACTACATATAATATAACAAATAATTCATTTTAAAGGAGGAAGTTAAAGATGGAAACGAAGTATAGTAAACCTTTTGTATATGAATTTATTACGGAGAAAGAGGTCATGAATGCGGCGAATGATCTAGTGAAGAAAGGAATAGAACAAAAAGATATTTACGTGTTAACACATGAGAAAGAGAGGACAGATAGAATCGCAGATAATGCAGACGTGAACACGATTGGAATAAAAGAGGAAGGACTTGGGACAAGCATTATTAATGTCTTTCAAAAAACGGGAGATCAGTTAAGAAATAAGATGCAGGAGTTAGGGCTTAATGAGGAAGAAGCAAACTTCTACGAAGAAAAGCTGGATGAAGGAAAAATCTTGTTATTCGTTAAAGATTTAGAAAGAGTCGGTGAATGGTTACAAGAAAGAAGATGCACGTATTCTCTTTAAATTTGTATCCTTTAAATCTATAAATCTATTACGAAAAGGAGATGGGAAATATGAGTGAGAGCGGTCTAAAAGAACAAATTACGGGTAAAGTTGAAAAGAAAAAAGGACAAGTAAAAGAAGGGATTGGTGAAGTTACAGAAGATAGAGAGTTGAAAAATGAAGGGAAGTGGGAGAAGACGAAGGGAACTATAAAAGAAAAAGTCGGAAAAGTGAAACAAAAGATAAGTGATGGATTGGATAATAAAGAATAATACATGTTTATCAAGCTTTGGTTACATACCAAAGCTTGATAAATCAAATATAAAAACAATATAGGAGGTTTAATTGTGGGACTTATTATTACGTGTATTGTAGGTGGACTTATTGGTGCGTTAGCTGGAATGATTACGGGAAAAGACTTTCCTTTAGGTATAGTTGGTAATGTGATTGCCGGATTAATTGGATCTTGGGTAGGTAGTGCGTTATTTGGTCATTGGGGTCCTGAATGGGGAGGCATTTTCGTTCTTCCAGCGTTATTAGGTGCAATCGTCTTTATTTTAATCGTTACATTCTTCTCTAGAATGTTGCGGAAAGCGTAAGTATGATAATGAATAGTAATCTTAAGTTTATTATATATAGCTATAAAATTAATGAACTGATAAATATACATAAAAAAGCATCCAATTAAACTAATTTGGATGCTTTTTTAATGTAATCTACATAGGAATGAGTGGGGGATGAAGGCCCCCACTCATTGAAATTACACTTTTTATTATGTATTAAACCGTCGTTACTTTTTCACAATTATTTATTCTTACGACCTGCCTCGGTTCTATATGAGATAAGTTCTCGTTATTACCTATATCAACTACAATTGTATTCGTTAGTATGTTAATAATGGAACCAACTAATTTTGTAGCATGATCGTGTCGATAAGAAAATTGAACGAAATCTCCCTTTTTAAAGCTGTGCTCTTCCATAGATAGATCCCCCTAAAAATAATGTTTATACATTATACATACACAAATTTATAAGTTTTAAACATTTGATAGTATTTTTTACGTGTTAAGCCGAGAAAGGTGTAGAAAATTTATCCCGCTTTAACGGGCAGTAAGACCCCCACCTCAAAATTTAGCAGAGCAAAGAAATTAGGTGGGGGATCAACTGCCCATAAAAGTCCGATTGGTTCAACTAATAATCAGTGGGGGATGAAGAAAACCCCCACTGATTAAAGTTTCACTTTATTTATAATAAAAATAAAAAAATATGTTTAAAACTAATTTTTATGGGTAATTAAATAGTAAAAGTTCGAGATAAGGGGGCGGAAATGATGAATTTGGAAATAAATATTTTGCAAAATGATGTAGGTTATACGGTACAACTTAATGGTGAGATTGATGCGTATACGGCATCAGATTTAAAAAATAAGGTAATGCCTATTACAAGCGAAAAAGAGGTTCATATCGTAGTAGATTTTCATAACGTAGATTATATGGATAGTACTGGTTTAGGTGTTTTTATAGCGCTATTAAAAGCAGTTAAGAAAAATGATGGAAAACTAGAGTTTATCGGTGTATCTAAAAGATTAAAAAGATTATTCGATATTACAGGGTTAACAGAAATATTAAATTTGAATTCCGATTTTGAAAAAGTAGAAAGAAGGTGACTAGGGATGATGGAGAGATTTGAAAAGATAGAAATGAAAATTCCTGCAAAGGCAGAATATGTGGCTATTATTCGTTTAACAATGGCTGGTGTTGCGAATCGAATGGGCTTTGCTTATGACGATATAGAAGATATGAAAATTGCTATTAGTGAGGCGTGTACAAACATTGTACAACATGCATACAAAGAAGACGTTGGAGAAATTACAATTGTCTTTGGGCTATATGAAGATCGATTAGAAATTATGGTTGCGGATAATGGGGTTAGCTTTGATTTTAATAACTTAAAAAGAAAAGTTGGTCCGTATGATATTAGTAAACCAGTAGAACATTTGCCGGAAAATGGTTTAGGTTTATATTTAATCAATACATTAATGGATGATATACAAATTATGCATGATGAGGGCATGACAGTTTTAATGACAAAATATATACAAAGAGAGCAGGTGGAGAATGATGGAAATCCAATCTCAACCTACAACTCTTACTAAAGAAGACGTTATTAAGCTAATTGCAGAATTCCAACAAAACCAATGTAATGAAGCGCAGGAAAGGTTAGTTGATCATTATAAAAATCTCGTATATTCCATTGCATATCGCTATTCAAAAGGCGGGCCGATGCATGAGGATATTATACAAGTAGGGATGTTAGGGCTCTTAGGTGCAATAAGAAGGTATGATTATTCGATAGGGAATGCTTTTGAGCCTTTTGCAATACCTACGATAGTAGGGGAAATAAAGAAGTATTTACGTGATAAAACTTGGGGCATTCACGTTCCAAGACGAATTAAAGATTTGGGCGGGAAAATTAAACTTGCGATAGAGGAGTTAACAGATCACCTGCAACGTTCACCGAAGATAATAGAAATTGCAAATCATTTAGGACTATCGGAAGAGGAAGTTCTAGAGATTATGGATGCGAAAAATAATTATCGAGTATCTTCCTTAGATGATGTAGTTGAAAATTCATCTGATGGAAGTTCGGTAGCGAGAATTGAATCTGTAGGTGAAGTAGAGCAAGGATATGAAGAGACAGAAAGGCGTCTCGTTTTAAAGGATATTTTTAACGTATTAAATGATACGGAAAAGAGTGTTATTCATTATATATTTGGAGAAAATTTAAATCAAAAAGATACAGGGGAACGGTTAGGTATTTCACAAATGCACGTTTCTCGTATTAAAAGACAAGCGATAAGTAAATTGAAGCAAGCCGCGTTTTTAGATACATAAAAATTTAAAATAATTATGTTTAAAACATGAGAAAAGGGGTACTTATTAAGTATAGGAGGAGATATGAAAATGTCACACGATGTGAAAGAACTAATCGAAGGATTGAATGAAGATTTAGCAGGAGAATACTCAGCAATTATTATGTATAACCATAATGCAGCTACAGTTTCTGGTATATATAGACAAGTGTTAAAACCTTTCTTTGAATCTGAAATTAGTGATGAACAAGGACATGCCCTATATTTAGCGGAGAAAATTAAGACGCTAGGTGGTACACCTACTACGATCCCTTTACCAGTGAAACAAGTAGAAGATGTTAGAGAAATGTTAGAATCCGCTAGACAATCAGAATATGAAACAATTAAGCGTTATGAAACGAGAAAAGAACAGGCAGCGAAATTAAATATGACAGAGTTAGTTGTAAAACTAGAAGATATGATTGCAGATGAAACTAATCATATGGAAGAATTAGATCGTCTTTTAAATGATAAAGCAATGGTTTTAAATTAAAAGTAGAAATTTATAGAGTGAAAGAACAAATTCCTATTTCTAGGGGTTTGTTCTTTTGTTGTATAAATATGTTTGAGTAAGAAATTTTCATTTTGTAACTGAGTATGTAATACTAGAAAAATAGAAAATGATAATAGATTTACATTTTAAATAAGAAAAGGGGAAATAACTTGTGTCCATTTTAATTGTCGATGATAATCCGGTTAACATCTTTGTAATTGAGAAGATTTTAAAACAAGCCGGATATCATGATCTTGTATCGCTCAATTCTGCACAAGAGCTCTTCGAATACATACAGTTTGGAAAAGATTCTTCCAGGCATAATGAAATTGATTTAATACTATTAGATATTATGATGCCTGAAATTGATGGACTTGAAGTTTGTAGGCGATTACAAAAAGAGGAGAAGTTTAAAGATATTCCTATTATTTTTGTTACAGCTTTAGAGGATGCAAATAAATTGGCCGAAGCTCTTGATATGGGGGCAATGGATTATATTACGAAACCTATAAATAAAGTTGAACTATTAGCACGTATGCGTGTAGCGTTACGCTTGAAATCAGAATTAAATTGGCATAAAGAACAAGAAGAAAATCTTCGGAATGAACTAGATTTAGCTACGCAAGTACAAAGAAACTTATTAAGTAGCCCATTAAGAGAAGATTATATAAAAATTGAAGCAAGTTACTTACCTTCATTTAAATTAGCTGGAGATATGTATTATTGGTATAAAATCGATGAAAACCGCTACGGTATTATATTATTAGACGTGATGGGACATGGTATATCTGCTTCATTAGTTTGTATGTTTATTTCGTCTGTATTACGTGAAACAATTAAATGTTTAATTGATCCAGAACTCGTTATTAAAGAGTTAAATAAATATATGACCCTTTTACATAATGAAAATGATAATATTCCTTATTATTTTACGGCCATATACTTAGTTGTTAATACAGAAGATAGAACAGTTGAATATGTAAATGCAGGGCATCCTGCTGGATATGTTTTAGTTGATGAAACAAATGTAGTTGAACTAGATCGCGGGAGTTGTGCGGTAGGATTTTTTGATGAAATAAAAGTTAAAAAAACAGTTATACCTTTTGAGAAGAACGCTCAAATATTATTGTTTACAGATGGTGTTCTTGAAGCCATTGCAAATGATGAATTTGAGTCTGAAGAGAAATTACGTACTTTTACAGAAAGAAAATGGGGAGATTTAGAAGGCGAGATAGAAGGGTTTTACAAGGAAGAACAAAAGAAAGCGCAATCAGATGATATGTGTCTCATTATGATACAAACGAATGCGAAATAAAAAGCGTATGAAATCCAAACAGAGGATTTCATACGTTTTTTATTGTATTTTTTGATAAATTTGTTCACTAGGATTAAATTGGGTATAATGTGGCATTATCTTTGAAAAACGAAGAGTTTCTTTATTTCCTAAACATAGAAATCCATTGTGACTTAAGCTTTCATAAAATAGTTGCTGCACTTGATTTTGAAGTTTACTTGTAAAGTAAATTAAAACGTTACGACAAAGTATAATATGAAACTCGTTAAAAGATTGATCGGTTACTAAATTATGCTGTGCAAAAATAATGTTTTGTAACAGTGAAGGATTAAAATAAGCAAAACGATTATCTGTTGAATAATAGTTAGAAAATGCTTGTGTACCGCCAGCTTGTAAATAGTTTTTCGTATAAGTTTGCATTTTATTTAACGGGAGGATGCCTTGTTTTGCTTTTTCTAACACATTTGTATTCATATCTGTTGCGTAAATAACCGACTTTTCACTTAATCCTTCTTCGTGAAGTAAGATGGACATCGATAATACTTCTTCACCAGTTGCGCATCCAGCATGCCAAATTCTAATTTCAGGTTGCTTTTTCAATTCAGGAATAACATGCTCTCTTAGTGCTTTAAAAAAGGCAGGGTTACGGAACATCTCAGTTACATTAATCGAGAAATCATTTAATAACTGTTCTAAAACCCCTTCCTCGTGAATTACTTTTTCAATTAATTTTGAAATGGTTGGGATATTAGAGAGCTGCATTCGATTACAAATCCTTCTATAAATAGATGTACGAGCATATTGGCGAAAATCAAATCCTGATAGTTTAAATACCGCTTCCAATAATAATTCAATTTCTAAGTTCGTGCGCTCATCCGTATCTACTGATGGATCAAAATTATAATACTTATTTTCCACTCCAACTAAACCTCACTTATTTTATTAACCATACACTCATTACCGAATAGAGTTGATGTAGGTTTAATGGTTTACTTATATAATCTGAAGCGCCAGCAGATAAACATTTTTCCTTATCATTTGGCATTGCTTTAGCAGTTAATGCGATAATAGGTATTTCATGTAACCCTAAGTTCATTCGGATATTTTCCATCGTTTCATAACCGTCCATATTAGGCATCATAATATCCATTAAAATAAGGTCAATATTTGTATTACTTTTTAGTATTTCTAAACACTCTAAGCCGTTTTGGGCAGTAATAATGTTGGCATTTTGTTTTTTTAATGCATTTTGTAACGTAAATATATTTCGATGATCATCATCGACAATTAAAATGGTTTTCTCTTGGAAGACGTTATTTGTTTCGGTAGTAACGATAGTTTCTTCAACAACTTCAGCAGGAATAACATCTTCTATCGTTGCTGCGACTTCTAAATTGGATAACTGTATATCATGTAATCCATTTGGAAGGCTAGGAATAAATACCGTGAAAGTACTACCTTCTCCTACATTACTCTCTAACGTAATCCAACCACCTAACAATCTAGCAAACTCTTTACAAATAGATAAACCTAGTCCTGTACCACCATACTTTCGAATCGTTGCTCCATCTGCCTGTTGAAAGGCTTCGAAAATAAGTTGATGCTGTTCTTTAGCGATACCAATACCAGTATCTTTTACTGAAATTGTAATCCAATCTTTACTTATAGACTGCATATCATGACTTAAATTGGTTGTTTCTATTGAATCGAAATGTAAAGAAACGGATCCTTTTTCTGTGAATTTAAATGCATTGGATAATAAGTTTTTAATAATTTGCTCGATCCGTTTTGCATCTGTATAAAACAGATTAGGAATCGTATCACTGTCTTCAATCGTAAATTCGACATTTTTTTGTGCAGCTATATGTAAAAAGTTTTGATGCATATTGGCTGCCATGTCACTTATGTTCGTTGCTTCAAAAATGATGTCTAGTTTGCCTGCTTCTACTTTAGATAAATCTAGTATGTCATTAATTAAAGTAAGTAAGTCTTTCCCTGATGAATGAATGACAGTTGCTAGTTCAATTTCATCATCCGATAAATGATTATCATGATTTTCTCTTAACATTTCAGATAATAGTAAAATACTATTTAACGGTGTGCGTAATTCATGTGACATATTTGCTAGGAACTCAGATTTGTATTTTGAGCTGCGTAACAACTCGCTTGCTTTTTCTTCTAATTCTGATTTGGTAATTTGTAAGTCAGCTGTCTTTTGTTCAGCTTCTTCAGTTCTAGACTCTAATTGTTCATTCGTTGTTCGTAATTCTTCAGCTTGCATTTGTAGTTCTTCAGCTTGCGTTTGTAATTCTTCTGATTGAACTTGTAACTCTTCTGTCATTGCTTGTGATTCATGTAAAAGAGTTTGAATTCGCATACGTCCTATAATGCTATGGATTGTTAAACCTAGATTATTAATAGTTTGTTGAATTAAATCTTGATGTAAGTCTGAAATCTCAGTTACACTTACTAACTCCATTACTGCAATCACCTCATCCTCAAATAAGATAGGGATGACTAGTAGATTTTTAGGACGTATTTCTAATACTCCGCTAGTGACATACCGAAACTCTTCTGGTATATCCCTGAGAATAAAACTTTTCTTTTCTAAGGCAGACTGTCCAATGAAACCTTCACCCATTTTAATGGATGGTTTTCCAATATCAGCACCTTGATCGGCGAAAGAAGCTTTTTTCACATAGTAGACAGTTTCTTCATATTCTTCACGTACATAAAATGCACCGCAAGAAGTTTGCGTTTTTTGTATAATTCCACTAAGAATTTTTTTACCTAACATCTCAATAGAAGATACACCTTGATACATTAAAATTAATTCTGCGAGCTCAGTTTGTAACCACTCTCTTTTCGATATTTCGTCTAGTAGGTGGTTCGTTGTATGAGCAAGATCTTTTATTTCATCATGTGTATTTACATGAATTCTTTCCGTAATTTTTTCTTTAGAAGAAATTGATTTAATAGCTTGAATTACATTTTTAATCGTTTTTGTAATGGAATTCGAAATATAGAGTGAAACGATAATGGAAATACAAGAAAGTAAGAACAATAAACTGTATAACCAAATCTCTAATTTATTATTTTCAATATCTAATTGTGCTGCTCTTTTTTTCGTTAATTGCTCCTCAGTGCTCCGGAAGTTAGTTACCTGTGACTGTAAGGACTGAATTTGAGTCGTGTCGATTGTTTGTACATTATTACTATTATTATTTGTAATGAGTGGGTGAATCTCTTTATTAATCCAACTAGTAATGTTTTCGTTAATCTGTTTTAATTTTTCTTGCTGAGAGGGGTTATCCTCTAATAAAGCAAAAAGATCATGATAATGTTTTTCGTAATCCTTTTCCGCAGAGTTAAGGGATTGCACGTAATTAGGGTTATTAGAAATGATAAACCCTTTCGCTTTATTTTCAATTGTTAGTAACTCTTTCTCCACTTGATTCGTTAAATTGAGAACTTTAAAATCGTGATCAATAATAAAATTACGAGATTTTTGTAAGCTGGAAATCTCATTGTTTAACATAATGAAAGAAACAAGTAAGAACAAAATGATAACTAAATAACCAGCCATAATTTTGTAGCGAATACTAAATTTTGCTTTCGAGTTCATTAAAAATTCCTACCTTCAAGGTTATTAAAACTTTTCTATTTTAAAGAATGAAAAACGTAATATATATTATATCAGTTTTCATAAGGCCAAACTAGAAATCCCCCTATTGTATTAGGGGGTTCTTTTTTTATAGAGGAAATCATTTTGAAATATAAAAACATATATGAAAGGTAGTAAACGAGGGAATAGAGGATAACAAACATTCTAAGAAGGGAAGAGTGTTCTTAAAGCTCTTTTTGCATCTATTCCTTCAAAAATAAATAATATAAGATCTTTCTTTTTTACAGTAAGGAAAAAGGATACTAGAGTGCTTAAATTTTTGATTGATGTCATTGTTCCATGTTTACTTATAAACAAATTAGCTTGAAATGTTGTCATTAAAGCATAAAAATGATGAATCTGAGTTATTGTAGGTGTTTCATTATAAGAAATAGTAGTAGAGTGAATGGCGTTCATCGTAATATTCCTTTCCATATAGTAAGCATAACAATATAAACATACCCGTTTTAAAAAATGTTAAACATATAAATAAGAAAAAATATAAGTATAGTTTTTTACGTTTAGAAAAGGTTAGGAAGGGTATACATATACTACAAAGAGATTGACTGAAGATGAATTGTAAGATGTCTATGTTTAGTAGATTAGTCTATCAAAATATACTTTTACTTTAAATAAAAAGGAGCCTGGTATACATGAATGAAATGATGATTGATATTACATTTGATTTAATTTACTTGTTAAGTAGTTCACTTGTAGTACTTTTACTATTCGCTTTTTTCGTAAATGGTTATGTTAATAAGAAGATTAGTGTATACAGAAATGAAGAAAAATAAAGATACATTATATAAAACTTTAGGAGGTTAATAGTTATGAATGTAGATAGAAAAATAGTAGGTGTTTTTAGAACAATTGATGATGCGGCACTCGTTATTAATGAATTAAATGATAAAGGATACTCAGCAGATAACATTTCAGCTATTGCGAAAGATCAAAAGGAAATTGAACACCTTGAAGAAAAATCGGGTGAAAAAGTAAATCATGAAACTGCACATAAAGCGGATATCTTTTCAGCGACAGGGCTTGTAGCAGGAGGTGTAGCAGGCGGACTCGGTGGTTTATTAACAGGTCTTGGTATACTTGCCGTTTCTGGAATGGGTCCAATCGTAGCAGCAGGACCGATCGCAGCAGCTATTGGAGGAGCCGGTATTGGCGGAGGAGCTGGAAGTTTAATAGGAGCATTTATAGGGTTAGGAATTCCAGAAGAACATGCTAAAAAGTATGAAGAATATATTTACGATGGCAATATATTAATTTTAGTAGATGCAAAATTAGATGATAAGTTAGAAATCTATAAAATATTTGATAAGCATAATGCCTATAACTCTGATTTCTTTAAATAAAATGTAAACAAAGTGAATATCGTTTTTTGATCTTACAACTTTGGCGCGGCCGAGGAGTCGTATGACTATAAGAGAGGAAGGGCCTATAGTAAAAGATCAAGTTCTATTATGTTATTTAAAAGGGAAGAGGTGCCTTTTCGTGATTGTAAAAATATTAAAGGATAGCAGTAATAGTTTCCTTTGTACAGTTCAAAATAAAAATGGAGACCAGTATGTAAAAAAATGGTTTCGTAAACATGAAAACAATGAAAAATTAGGACGACCAACTTTCAAAGAAGTAGAAAAGGACTGGAAAGAAAATAAAGAGTCGTTTATGTATCCTAATGTTAAAGCGCTTTATTAATATGAAACATAATGCGCGTTTCATTCTTACAAAACTGTCACATTCCTGTAAGGTAATTCAATAGATTAGTTGTTTGTTCCATGTCATAATAAAGACATAAGAAAGCTAATTAAAACTACAACTTATTAGGAGAGTGTCAGTCATGATTGTAACAACAACGTCTGGAATTCAAGGTAAAGAAATTATTGAGTATATCGATATTGTAAATGGTGAAGCTATTATGGGTGCAAATATTGTCCGCGATTTATTCGCTTCTGTTCGTGATGTTGTCGGTGGTCGTGCTGGTTCTTATGAAAGTAAGCTAAAAGAAGCTCGTGATATCGCAATGGACGAAATGAAAGAACTTGCAAAACAAAAAGGTGCGAACGCTATCGTTGGTATTGACGTAGATTACGAAGTTGTTCGTGATGGAATGTTAATGGTTGCTGTAAGTGGTACAGCTGTACGTATATAAGTAAATAAAAAACAGGCTCACCCCTTGAAGTTTATGCTTTGAGGGGGTTTTTTGTTTTTCTTTTGTTCATGACTAAAGTTAAAATAGAGAAGGGCCGACGTACTAGCTCGCTTATTTCAAATGTAGTATATTATTTCTTAAGAAAAAGCAAGGAAATGGAAGTTTTTGTATTTAAAGAAGGTGTTAACTTTATGACAAATAATAAAATTGCTATTTGAGGTACGAAGAGAATTAGTGGTATGAATAATTTTAGAAATTGTATAGTTAATAGAAATAAACGATGGAGTATGTAAAGAGTTATATTACATAAAAATTTATTATGAATGGAGGCGGTTAAACTATGTTTTGGTTAGGAGGCTTTTTAGGATACATTGTAGGTTCTATTACTACATGTGCGCTACTTTACTTTGGTTATAGAGCCGAGAAGAACAAAAAAGCGGATATGCGAAAGAAAGAGGAGGGAAACATCAATAAAAAAGGTGTATAGGATGTGGAAGAAAAATTGATAACATTGATGCAAAAATAAAGGACAGTTACATATTTTATATGATTACTATGTACTGTCCCGCTTATTCCTTTTGAATTAGGAAAAATTGTTTCCTGTCTTGCTATAAATTTCATAAGCAAAAAATCCAAATAAATAGCCTATTCCAGATCCTAAACTAACTGAAAGTAGTAATGAATCAGGAGAAAATATGCCAACAATAATACCGATCAAACACCCTAAAAGCATTCCTATTGGTATTAAACTATCTAATAAAACTTGAGCGTTTTTTGATTTTTTCTTACCTAAGTTACCGTTGTTATATTTATGTTTAAGACTTCTAATCACATATACTACAATTCCTCCGGCTATTACAACAGGCGTAATTGCTGTGAGTAACCACATATTAGAATCTCCTTTCGCTTTTTTAATTAAATTACATAAGCTACTTAAAATTCTATGCTACTAAATGGATTGATAGTTGAATGTACTCAATTTAATAACTCGTCAAAAACACTTTCCCTTTCGTTTTCTCCGCAGATTGCACAACATCAACTGCCGCTTTCACATCCGCTAAGTCATATGTAGAATGTACTGTCATAAAACGTAATTGCTTATTTTCTACTAAACGAATTAAGTGACGAAACGTCTCTTGCCATTTATATGCGGACACATCTTTATTCCAATGACGTAAATGAAATATGTTCGCGTGCACTTTTGCTTTCGTGACAATCTCTGCCCAGTTTACTTGTATTCCTGACAGAAGTCCTATAGTTAAAAAGTGCCCATTGGGACGTAAGGAGAAAGCTAATTCATTTCCATCCGGTCCCCCAATAGAATCAATCGCAGCGTCTGCACCTCTGCCGTTTGTTAATGTCATAACTGTTTCATAAAGCGGGGCAGTGGAAGTATCGATTACATATTCAGCACCTAGGCGTAGTAACTCCTCTGTATGCTTATTACTTCTTGTCACGGCAATGAGTCGGAAGTTTAAAATTTGTGATAACTGCGCAAAAAGATGGCCAATAGCGGATCCGCAAGCATTTACTAATAAAACGTCATTCCGTTTTAAGTTTAGCGTTTCCGTACATATAACCCACGCAGTAAGGGGATTAATATACATTTGTGCCGCTGTAAAATCATCAATGGAATCAGGAATAGGGACTACAAAGTCAGCTGATGTCTTCACATATTCTTGCCAAGTACCTTCCCCGCGTAACGGTAACACACGTTTATCGATAAGGTCTCTAGAAACAAAAGCTCCTACATCTTCTACAATACCAACACCTTCATAACCAGGTATGTTAGGTAAAGGGATTCTATGTGCGTACGCTCCGGTTATTGGAATTAAGTCAGATGGATTAATCGGTCTAACTAGCATACGAACGAAAACTTCATTATCTTTCAGTGGTTCTATATTTTTATATTCAACTTGTAATACGTCTTTTGGATTGCCAAACTTATGAAATTGAATGCATGTTCCAAGCAAAGTAATTTGCCCCCTTAGTTTCATTGGATTTATTATAGCATTTTTAGTTTGGGTGGTTATTTTGTTAGTGATAAATAGGGTTTTTAATTTACGTATTTATCAGAATTTTATAAAATGTGTATATAACTATAAAATGGGGGGATTTCTTCATGTGTACTAGTTTGACGTTACAAACTAAAAATTTCCAACATCTTTTTGCAAGAACAATGGATTTCACATTAGATATGAATCAGGAAGTAATAATCATCCCTCGGCGTTATCAGTGGAATAATATAACTGGTGAAACGATCCGAGCGAAAAAGGCTGTTGTCGGAATGGGAATTAATCATGAAGGAAGGGTCATTATGGCGGACGGAGTAAATGAAGCTGGTATGACGTGTGCCACTCTCTATTTTCCGGGATTCGCTACTTATAGTAACAGTATAGATAACAATAAAACGAATTTAGCGCCATTTGATTTTGTAGCTTGGAGCCTCACGCAGTTTAATTCTGTTGAAGAGTTAAAAAAATCTGTTGATAACATTTCTCTTATAGATATACCATTACCAGTTTTAGGGATTTCTCCGCCGCTACATTGGATTTTAGCAGATAAATGGGGAGATTGTATTGTACTTGAGCCGACAACTGATGGACTAAAAATGTATGACAATCCACTAGGAGTGATGACTAATAGTCCGGAGTTTAATTGGCATTTACAAAATTTAAGACAATATATTGGTCTTAAATCGCAGCCATTTGCGCCAACGGAGTGGGGAGATGTACCATTAAGTGCTTTTGGTCAAGGTTCAGGAACGATGGGACTTCCTGGAGATTTTACCCCGCCATCAAGATTTGTACGGGCAGCATATGGCAAACAAAACATTCAAAGTATAGAGAACGAAGAAGAGGGGATATCGGCTATTTTTCATATCTTATCAAATTGTGAGGTTCCTAAGGGGGCAGTAATAACAGAAGACGGTATATTAGATAATACGATCTATACAAGTGCAATGTGTATGGAGTCTGGAACATATTATTACCATACTTACGATTGTAGACAAATTATAGCCATTCATTTATTCAATGAAGATTTAGATACAGCTGAGATTAAAACGTATCCGTTCCAGCGGAAGCAAAAAATCTTTTATGAAAACTGATAAAAACACCTCCATTGAATTTGCATACTTAGTATGCGAATTCGGGAGGTGTTTTTCTATTAAGCCGAAGCCTTCTTCATCCTCTCAAGTAAACTAGATAACACATGCGTACGATAAGATTCTAGTTTTTTACCTTCATAAGTACGGATACCTAATTTTTTAAGTTCTTTTACATACCAACCTTTGCTTCCGAAATACATGTGATCGCTCCCCTTCAACTTTGTTTTTATTTGTCCTGATTATACTTGGAGGTACAGGAATTATAATGAAGGAAATGAATTTCGCGCGAAAATGGTTAACTTTGTTGCAAAAGACATATATACTAAAGGTAGTATACAACGAGGTGGGCAAGACGTGATTATAGAGAAGCACGAAATTCAAATTGACCAAATTACTAGCGGTAAAGTGAATATCTTTACTTTCTATAGAAATAGAAAGCAAATTGATGATCATTTTTTACGATTGCAAGAACCATCGCTTACAGCAAACTACTTCTTCCATTTTCATTTTGATGCAGAGAGCTTGCATCTACTGCAGAAAGAGTTTCCGAGCGTATATCCGTACGACGGTAGTGAAACGATTCACGACTGGACGGAAAAGATGAAAGCTGAATTGCAACATCAGATCCAAACAGGTAAATGGAATAAACGCGTACGTATTGGTAATCGCATTCTAGATGTGGTGTTTACGTGGTGTGACGAAGATATAGTAGAGTGAAAAAGAAGCGGATGACGCTTCTTTTTTTTAGCGCTGGAATAAAACGAGCTTACCTGCAGTAGATGTACAGCGATGTGTTTTTTCATACAATCCTTTTTCTTGTAAAATAGATTCACCTTTTGCTTTTGCTTCTTTTTCAGTTGCCGCCTCGAATGATTCGTCTAATGCTTTTGAACCATCTTTTTCAAAGACTGTTAGAACGTATACTCCCATGAAAATTCCCTCCAATAATTAAAATCAGAATCTTATAATTATTTTGACATAAAACGCTACAATATGCAAAGAAATATATGACATTGCGTGGTAAAATAGAATGAAACTTTAATCATCGAGAATATTTTCATTCTCGATGATGATTAGTTTTCAGCGATGTTAATTTTAATAAAATGAAACTTTTGAAAGATAGAAAGGATCGTTATTTGTGAAACAAGTAAAGTTTATACATGCGGCTGATTTGCATTTGGATAGTCCGTTTAAAGGAATGGAGATGAATGTTGCGCAGTCTGTTTGGGAGAGAATGAAGCAAAGTACGTTTGAATCATTTGAGCGTATTGTTGATAAAGCGATTCAAGAGCGCGTTGATTTCGTATTACTAGCTGGGGATTTGTATGATGCGGAGACGAGAAGTTTGAGGGCGCAAGTGTTTGTGCGTGAGCAAATGAAGAGACTTTCGCAGTACGATATCCCTGTTTTTATTATTCACGGTAACCATGATCATTTAGGAGGAAGCTGGGCAGCGATTGAGTTTCCGGAAAATGTTCATGTGTTTACGGAGCCTTACGTAGAAGAGAAATCATTTTATAAAAATGGTGAGCTATTAGCTTCTATTTATGGGTTTAGTTATTTGCAGCAAGCGGTAACGGATAATATGACAGCGCAGTATACGAAAATGAGTGATGCGCCTTTTCATATTGGCATGCTTCACGGAAGTGTGGAAGGAGATGCAGAGCATAATCGCTATGCACCGTTTCAAATTCGTGAGCTGAAAGAAAAACAGTTTGATTATTGGGCTCTTGGCCATATACATAAACGTGAAATTTTATCAGAAGAGCCATACATTATTTATCCAGGGAACATACAAGGTCGTCATCGTAAGGAAACAGGCGAGAAGGGTGCGTACCTTATTGAACTTACGAAACAAGGAACGCAGTGTTCATTTTTCCATACGGCAGATGTTGTATGGGATGAGATCGAGGTTTGTATTGATGGACTTGAAACTGTTGATGAACTTATGACGAGCATGTCAACTGCGATGAATGATTGCCGAAGAGAAGAGGAAGGGACGCTTTTAACTGTCGTATTCACAGGGCAGGGCCCACTTTCTCCTTATTTGCGTGACGAAAAGCGTGTGGAAGAGATTTTTCACATTTTAGCATCTGGCGAAGAGCGAAAAGATTTCGTATATGCAATGAAGTGGAAAAATGAGACGGTTTCTTTTGCAGAAATCGAACGTTTGAAAGCGGAAAATCATTTCGTCGGTAGTGTGCTAAAAGAGTTAGAAGCTTTCACAAATATGGACGGCGTGTTGCGCACCATTTGGACATCCCCTGTAGCGCGTAATAGTATTGAATCTTTTACAGAAGAAGAGAAGAAAGAGATTCAGAAGGAAGCAGAAAATATTATTTTAGAACAATTATTCCAGCAAGAGAGGGATAAAAAATGAAAATTGAAAAACTCCATATTTATGGGTATGGAAAATTAGAAAATGTGGAAATGGATCTTTCCTTGCTGACGGTGCTATACGGTGAAAATGAAGCGGGGAAATCGACAATTCGCTCGTTTATGAAAAGTATTCTGTTCGGTTTTCCGACGAGAGGACAGCGCCGTTATGAGCCGAAAGAAGGCGGGAAGTATGGCGGTGCGCTGACTGTGCAAACAGAGCAATACGGTCGTTTGAAAATTGAACGATTGCCAAAGACGGCAGCTGGCGAGGTGACCGTTTATTTTGAAGACGGGAAAACGGGCGGAGAAGAAATTTTAAACGATATATTAAGCGGGATGAATGAAAGTTTATTTGAATCTGTCTTTTCATTTGATATGCATGGTCTTCAAAATATTCATCAGCTCGGCGAAGCGGATATTGGCAATTATTTATTTTCGGCAAGTGCAGTCGGAAGCGATGCGCTATTACAGTTAGATAAAAAGCTAGAAAAAGAAATGGATCAACGCTTTAAACCGAGTGGGCGTAAACCGGAAATTAACGTGTCACTGCAAGAGATGAAGAAGCTTGAAGAGAAGATGAAAGAGTGGCAAGGGAAAATTGGCACGTATGAAAAACAAGTCGAGCAATTAAAAGAAAGTGAAGAGAAACTTGCTTCTGTTCGTGCGGAAAAAGAGAGTGCAGAAAAGCGAAAGCAAGATTATGAAATATTAGCAGCGCTAGAGCCACTTGTTATTGAAAAGCGTGCGCATGAGAAAGTGTTAGAAAATGAGAGCGGGCAGTTTCCTGTAAACGGAATGGCGCGCTATGAAGCGATTAAGGCGAAGATGGAGCCGCTTCAGTTACAAGTTGATTCGCTCCACAAAAAAATAGAGACAGTGCAATCGGAAATTGTCTCGATTCAAATAGATGAAGAGTTTTTACGAAAAGAAAGTTATGTAGAAGAACTTCGTATGCAGCATTTATCTTACGAAAATGCACGCCAAGAAATGCGTGATATGACAGGAAGTATTGCGAATATAAAAGAAGAAATTGCAGAACTAGAACAACAAATTGGTGCTACTTTTGAAAAGGAAGCGGTTCTTGCGTTTGACATGAGTTTGGCAACGAAAGAATTAATTACGCAAACCGTGCAAAAGGCACGTGAATTAGAAACGCAAAAAGCACAGCTTGATGATCGTTTTAAAGTAGCGCAAGAGCAATTAGAAGAACAAGAAGAAAATATAAGACAGATTCAGAAACAAATGTTAGTTGATGAAGAGCGAAATACGTTAGTTGAGAAAGAGAAATCGTTCCAAGATGCGGCGTTTATCGGTATGGGCGCAGAGAGAATGAAGCGCAAGTATGAGGAAAAAGCAGGAGCAGCTATGCAAAAGAAAAAGCAGTGGCAAAGAGTTTGTCTTCTGTTACTTCTTATTAACACGCTTGTTTTATTCACGAGTTTATTTATTGATAACCGCCCGCTCTTATTTATTAGTGTTATTGTTTTTGTAGGGATTGTTCTTGCCCTTGTTTTATATAAAGATCCGTCAAGTGGATTACAAGAAGAGCTTCTTACTCTTCAGCAAAGTGCTGGCGGGAGACAAAGTGAAGAAGCGCTGTCTGTGCGCTATCAGTTAGAAAAAGATGAAGAGATTCGGAAGCTATTTGAGCGTGAGTCTTATAAATTGCAGCAAATGGAGCGAGCTTATGATAAAGTCGTTTCATCGTATGAGGAATGGGAGAGAGAAACGTTCCAGGCGGGAGAACAAGTAGATGCATATAAAACGCGCTATATGTTCCCAGAATTTTATACGTATGCACACATATTGCCAGCGTTTGAGCGTATTGAAAAAATGCAGCAATTATATCGGGAGTTAGAAAAACAAGGCACGCGAAAATCTTCATTATATGAAATGATTTCGCATTTTGAACAGAAACTAGAAGCTGTTATCGGTAGTGCGGAGTATAGTAAGCTACACGGGGCACAAAGTCGTATGCAAAATGAGAAAGAGAAGCGCCAAACTTGTAAGCAGTTAAAAGAAAAACTGGCGGAATGGCAAGAAGAATATGAGTTTATGCAAGAACAATTAAAGCAATTACTAGTAGAACGAGACAGTTTATGGCATATTGCAGAGGCTACAGATGAAGAGATGTTTTTAGAAGCAGGTAAACTAGCGGAAAAACGTGAAGATGCAGAGAAACAAGTGGGGCGTTTATTACCGCAAATTGATCTGTTAGAACAGCGTTTAAAGAGTTTATCATTAGCTGAACATTACGAAGCTGACGGTTATGAAGAGAAATTAAAGAGAGAAATTACAGTCGTGCAAAACTGTCTGGCGCAAGAGAAAGAACTGACAGAGCGCATTGCGAAACATCGTATGGAAATTGTGAATTTAGAAGAAGGTAGTACGTACGGCGATTTAATGCATGAGTGGGAAATGAAAAAAGCGCAAGTACGTGAACAAGTAAAGAAGTGGGCTGCTTATGCGGCCGCAAAAACGGTGTTAACGAAAACGAAGCAATATTATCATGAAGTGCATCTGCCTCGTATTTTACAAAAATCAGAAGAGTATTTCGTCTATTTAACGGGCGGACGCTATAGTAAAATCTTTTCACCGTCAGAGGCGGAGCCGTTCGTTGTTGAACGTAACGACGGTATACGTTTTTACAGTCATGAACTAAGCCAAGCGACAGCGGAGCAGTTATATTTATCGCTGAGATTTGCACTTGCGAAAACATTTGAACATGATTACCCATTTATTATTGATGATAGTTTCGTGCACTTTGATGCGGTAAGGACGGATCGAACGATTGAACTAATAAAGGAAATCGCAAAAGATAGACAAGTCATCTTCTTTACATGTCATGCGCATTTACTCGCGTATTTTACAGAAAAACAGATTGTAAAATTAACACATAAGCGTAAAGAAAATGAGTTGTGATATGCTATACTAAAAGTAACTGATTTGGTGGAGGAATTCGAATGAAAAAGAAAATTGCAGAATATGAAGTTGGTGAACAAGTCGATGTTTTCTTGTTAATTAAAACAGCGACAAAAGGTCTAGCAAGTAATGGAAAGCCATTTTTAACAGTAATCTTACAAGATCCAAGTGGAGATATTGAAGCGAAGCTATGGGACGTATCACCAGAAGTTGAGAAACAATATGTAGCAGAAACAATCGTTAAAGTAGCTGGTGATATTTTAAACTACAAAGGACGTATTCAATTACGTGTGAAACAAATCCGTGTTGCGAATGAAAATGAAGTAACAGACATCTCGGATTTCGTAGAAAAAGCACCAGTGAAAAAAGAAGATATGGTTGAGAAAATTACACAATACATATTTGAAATGAGAAATCCGAACATTCAACGTCTAACAAGACATTTGTTAAATAAGCATCAAAACGAATTTTTAGAATATCCAGCAGCGACAAAGAACCATCATGAGTTCGTATCTGGACTAGCTTATCACGTCGTATCGATGCTAGATTTAGCGAAAGCTATTTCAAATCTATACCCATCATTAGATAAAGACTTACTATATGCAGGCGTTATTTTACATGACCTTGGTAAAGTAATTGAACTATCTGGCCCAATTTCTACAACGTATACGTTAGAAGGAAATTTACTTGGCCACATTTCGATCATGGTGAACGAAATTGGTAAAGCAGCAGACGAGCTGAACATCGATGCAGAAGAAGTATTAATTCTTCAACACATCGTCCTTTCTCATCACGGAAAAGCGGAATGGGGTAGCCCAAAATCACCATTAGTAAAAGAAGCAGAAATTCTGCATTACATCGATAACTTAGATGCAAAAATGAACATGATGGACCGCGCATTAGGACGCACAAAACCAGGTGAATACACTGAGCGTGTCTTTGCTCTTGATAATCGTTCGTTCTATAAACCGACGTTCCATAATTAAAAGTGTGAATAAAGTGGCCTCATTAAGTTCTAAAAGCTTAGTGAGGCTGTTTTCTTTATTAAAAATTAAATGAAATAGTTAAGAAGTACGCATGGGGTCAACGAAGAACGATTAAAACATATCTCACCACTAGAATGGGAGCATATCAACTTTAATATGGCAGATACTTAGAATCGCTTCAGCCTGTATAACAGGCCTAAAAATAAGAGTTGAAACTTGTTTAGCATCTATTTTTGTTAAAAGGTGGGAGAATTGTGCTATGATGTGAGCAAATATAAAACTATCTAAAGGAGGGATTCACATGCCGCATGTTGTGTTTCGTGGAATTACTACTGAACAATTAAAACACATAAGCAAGCCATTAGTAGAAGAGCTCGCAGAGATTTGTGAGTGTGGTACGGATAATTTTACGTTGGAACTACCAAGTTCTACGTTTGTATTCAATGGAGAAGAAATAGAAGCGTTTCCTCTTATTGAAGTGAAATGGTTCGAGCGTGGACAGGAAATTCGTGATCGATTTGCCAAGGCCATTACTACATATGTAATGGATTTTGGACTTCCAGAAGTGGAGGTTGTATTTACGGTTTTCACAGAATCAGCGTATTATATTAACGGGAAGCATTGTGCAAGTTAGAGCTATTATAAATGTTTTTGTAACATTTATCCCGCATTAACGGGCAGTAAGACCCCGACCTCAAAATTCAGCGGAAGCAAAGAAGTTAGGTGGGGGATCAACTGTCCGTAAAAGCCCGATTGGTTCAACTAATAATCAGTGGGGGATGAACAAAACCCCCACTGATTAAAGTTTCACTTTATAAGGGATAGAACCACATCGCTATCAAGCTAACTAGACAAAATACCCTCTAAAAAGAGCAAGGCGTTATTCTTTCTGAGAAATCATAGGAAAGGATAACGCCTTTATATCAATTAATCGATTCACTTCTTTATAAAAAGTTTGGTTATTTTATTGAAGCTTATTCCACAAACACACCCGTTTGTTCACTTTTTTACTGTTTGAAAGCCATACTTTTTATATTGATTCATTTATTGGAAAAACCGAAAGCTTTAAACTCTCTCTATTACATATTTATTTTTGGAAAAATAGCCTAACTCCAAATACTAATAATACTGTACCAGTAATACCCTCTATTGTACGGTTCACCTTTTCTTTTCTTAAAAAAGTTCTTAATTGACGTATTAGAGAGATATAAAGTAAATACCATATTGCTGTCAAAGTCGTAAATGTGAATCCCAACAAAAGAAATTGGAAGAAATGACTTTGATTACTCACAATAAATTGGGGTAGAAAACTAAGGAAAAATACAGCCGTTTTTGGGTTTAAGATTGCCGTGGTAAATCCTTGTCTAAAACTTTTAACCGTTCCAATATCCTTAGAGTTTATCTCCACTGAACCTGACACCTTTTCTTGTTTAGAAAAGGCACTTTTAATTGACTTTACAGCTAAATAAATTAAATAAAATGCCCCAGCATATTTTATTAATGTAAATAGCATAGCAAATTTCATTAAGATAGCAGAGAGTCCTAGTGTAGCCATTATTGTATGAATCATCATTCCAGATACCGTTCCTAAGACGGTCTTTATCCCACCATTTCTACCATGAGAGATAGTGTTTTTTGTAACTAAAGCAAAACCGGGACCAGGCATCATTATAATAAGGAGTGCTGTAAGGATAAATAGCATATAATTTTCCATGTTATGGTATTTCCTTTCTGATTTTTAGTTTCGCTTATAGTATAGCTTTTTTCCTTAAAACATTAAATATAAAAAGTGTGATCAGGATAGTATCATAAACTTTCAAGGAGTTGTAATTGAATTATAGAGGGCTTCACTTGAATAATGTTCTTCTGTAAATGAGCGTTTTTTAATTACTTTTTCTCGGAACACTCTTAATTTTCTTTCGTTTATCGAGGGTATTAGTATCAACTTGACCAAACATTATCCAAAAACTACATTTAACATTTACGAAAGCATATTCGAATAATCATTCATTAAATTTCTTATCAATCAACAAAAATTAATTATCATAAGGAAGAGGTACGTGAACTTCTATTTAAGAAATTACTTATTCTTGAAAAAAACGAATTAACTCCCCATAAATAATTGTAAAGATATAAAATTCTATAATTTCCTCGGAACAAAAAAGTTGTCTTTTATAGCAACGAAGTTGATTTTTATCGTTTTGGGGTAGTGTATTCTTGGTAGCTTGATGGGCATGGAGAGCTTTGAGTCTTTAGCTTGATAGTGATGTGACGCTATCCAGAAATTAATGATTTTACACTCTAAATGTTATTTAACAAAAAAATCTCGAATTCGAGATTTTTCACTTGCTTTTCAATCACTTGAGGTGTAAAGTGATAGTAACGAAAGCGATTGAGTCATATGAAAAACATACACTCAGTTGTTTTCGATTAAAAAACAAAGTAACTTATACAGTAAAAACTAAGATGAATTTACAAAAACATAATTAAGAATAAATTGAAAAGCTAAAAACCATATTAGTTGTGGGAAATGTTATTTTTTTAGTTATCACTTGACTAGTAAAACGAAACGGAGGAATAACCAATGTATGAAATTAAAGGGCATCATCACATTTCAATGGTTACGAAAAATGCAAATGAAAATAATCACTTTTATAAAAACGTGCTTGGCTTACGTCGTGTGAAAATGACAGTAAACCAAGATGATCCGTCAATGTACCACTTATTTTATGGAGATAAAACAGGAAGTCCAGGTACGGAATTATCATTTTTTGAAATTCCATTAGTAGGAAGAACATATCGCGGTACGAATGCGATTACTCGAATTGGATTACTCGTTCCTTCAGAGGAAAGCTTACATTACTGGAAAGCGCGATTTGAGGAATTTGATGTGAAACATAGTGAAATGACAACATATGCAAATCGTCCTGCTTTACAATTTGAGGATGCTGAAGGTCTTCGCTTAGTACTACTCGTTTCAAACGGAGAAAAAGTAGAGCACTGGGAAACTTGGGAGAAATCAGAAGTTCCTGCAAAGCATCAAATTCAAGGAATGGGTTCTGTGGAAATGACAGTTCGTAGACTTGATAAAATGGCGAGTACACTTACAGAAATGTTTGGTTATACAGAGGTTAGCCGTAGCGAAGAGGAAGCAATTTTTCAATCCATTAAAGGAGAGGCTTTTGGAGAAATCGTTGTGAAATATTTAGATGGACCTACTGAAAAGCCGGGCCGAGGGAGCATTCACCATTTAGCAATTCGCGTGAAAAACGATGCAGAGCTTGCCTATTGGGAAGAACAGGTGAAACAAAGAGGCTTCCAGTCTTCAGGAATCATCGACCGTTTCTACTTTAAAAGCTTATATTTCCGTGAATCAAACGGAATCCTTTTTGAAATTGCGACAGATGGACCAGGATTTACAGTTGATGGAGATGTGGAACATTTAGGAGAAAAACTTGATTTACCACCGTTCTTAGAAGATCAGCGTGCAGAGATTGAAGCGAATTTAGCACCTATTGAAGAGAAGTAATAGGAGAGAAAATATAAATTAAAAAACATTGGAGGAATATAAAATGAACCAATTAAAAGGAATTCACCACGTTACAGCGATTACAAGTAGTGCAGAAAAGAACTATGAGTTTTTCACTCACGTTTTAGGAATGCGTTTAGTTAAGAAAACAGTAAACCAAGATGATATTCAAACGTATCATTTATTCTTTGCAGATGATAAAGGTAGTGCAGGAACAGATATGACATTCTTTGATTTCCCAGGTGTTCCGAAAGGAGTACACGGTACAAATGAAATTTCAAAAACTTCATTCCGTGTTCCGACTGATGCAGCATTAGAGTATTGGGTGAAACGCTTTGACCGTCTTGAAGTAGAACATACAGGAATTAAAGAGCAATTTGGTAAGAAAACTCTTTCTTTCGTTGACTTTGATGACCAACAATATCAATTAATCTCAGATGAACTTGATAAAGGAATCGAATCAGGTACACCGTGGCAAAACGGGCCAGTACCATTAGAATATGCAATCACTGGTTTAGGGCCTGTATTTATCCGTATTGCAAACTTTAGCTTCTTCAAAGAAGTGTTAGAAAAAGTTCTATTATTTAAAGAGGTTGCGCAAGAAGGGGAATTCTATTTATTTGAAGTGAACAAAGGCGGAAACGGTGCATCTGTTATTGTAGAACATAATACAGTTCTTCCTGAAGCACAACAAGGTTTTGGTACAGTGCACCATGCGGCATTCCGCGTAGAAGATCGCGCTGTATTAGAAGAATGGATTGAGAGAATCAGTAGCGTAGGACTTCCTTCATCTGGATATGTAAACCGTCACTTCTTCGAATCATTATATGCAAGAGTTGCACCACAAATCTTATTTGAATTCGCAACAGATGGACCAGGATTTATGGGAGATGAGCCATACGAAACGCTTGGCGAAAAATTATCTTTACCTCCATTCCTAGAGCCAAAACGTGAAGAAATTGAAAAATTAGTTCGTCCAATTGATACAGTGAGAAGTACGAAGGAATTTATTAAAGAGTAAAAATAGAGATAATAAGTAGGAGAGCAAGTAGTTTTAGCGGAGTGCTGGAACTGCTTGCTTTTTTATTTATCCTAGTAAGTTTTCTGACAATTGTTTCTCAAGTTATTAAAAAGGAAAACTTTGGTATAATTAATCAAAATATTAAATTTTCTGATAATTATTTTTCAATGCATAGAAAAGGAGTGGTAATATACAATTTTGATAATTGTATAAAAATACTAATTTTGTAAGTTTGAGAAAAGGAGATGCGAGTGTATGGGAGCAGATGTAGTAACGCGGGAGCAAATGAAACATTCTTTAGATGATTGGTATCGTGTAATGTTACAGCAAAATATAGAGAAAGCTACGGAAATGAAAGAGGAGATTGAAAGTAAGATTAGTGGGTTGGACGTAGATCAGGATGTATTGCTTTATCATGCGTTGTTGAATTTTAGATATGATGCATTAGTTGATTGGATTGGGGTTAGAGAAGATAGTTTTGATAAAGTGGAATCTTTTGAAATCCCAGCAGAAGGTGTTCTAGCTTATTACTATCACTTTTTTAAAGGGTTTCATTGCACATTAATTTCAAATTATAATGAAGCGAAAGAACAGTATGAGCAAGCTGAGAAGTTATTGAAATATATTGCCGATCCGATAGAACATGCGGAGTTTAATTATCGGATGGGGAATTTCTATTATCAAAAATATGACCAAGTTCATGCAATAGATTACTTGAATAGGGCAAAAGCAGCATTTTTACAATATCCAGGCTATGAAATAAAAGTAGGATTATGTGAAAATGCTTTTGGACTATGTTGTGTAGACATAGATCACTATGAATTAGCGGAAGAAAACTTTAATTCTGCTATGGAAGTATTGCAAAAAGCAGATCAAAAAAAATATATGCTAATGGTTCGGCATAATTTAGCTTGGCTTTATGCTAGTCAAAATCTTTCAGAATTAGCGATTCGTCATATATCTGAGGTGACCAAAAATTACCCAGAACACTTTAAAGCCTTGTTTGTAGAAGCACATGAACATTACAAATTAGGACAATATAATTTAGCGAATCCAATTGTTGAAAAAGGTTTAAATATTTGTGTTGATTTAGGAGAAAAAGAATTTCAACATCGGTTTAAAATTTTGAAAGAACTCAATGGAAAATCTTCAGTATCAATTATTGAAGATGTAATTTTAGAAGGACTTTCTTATTTTGAGAGAGAAAGATTATGGGATTGTATTCAAGAATACACTGAAATTTTAGCACTGAAATTTTATGAATTTGATGATCATGTTAAGGCAAGTAAATATTTTTATATGAATAATAAGGCTCAAAAAAATATATTGGAAAAGGGAGCGTTAAAATAATGAAGAAATTTCGTTTGGCTATTGTTGGGACTGCATTAGTAGGGGTATTATCAATTGGGTTCAATAGTTCTTTTACAAATCAAGCTGTAAATATAGGAGACACAGGAGGAGCACCAGCAAGACCAGACTACGTTAATATAGGAGACACAGGAGGAGCACCAGCAAGACCAGACTACGTTAACATTGGTGACACAGGCGGAGCACCAGCAGATAATAAAGGCGACGGCGGAGTAAGCCAACTATAATAACAAAGAAAGGGACTTCAACATGAAGTCCCTTTTTCTATTTTCAGGCCATGTAGAGAAAAGAATTGACTTACTTTAAATATGTAACTATAATAGTTACAGAATAACCATTAGTAATAGAAATGAGTTATATTTTTTTAGTATAATTGTAACCATTTCAGTTACAATTAAAAAGAGAACATAAAATAACCAAAAAATGTAAAAACTTTTAAATAGCAACAAGAGAAAGGAGACGGGAACTTTGAAACGGTTTAAGTTTTATATGATTAGTGGTATTGTGCTCGTTTTGTTAATTGTTTGTAATTTCGTCGATAAGCCGATTGCGAAGGTTGGAGAAGTGAAAGATACTGTTATGATGAAGCTGAATACGAAAGAGAGTATGGCGCAAATTGATGGGCAGACGATTTATTTTAAACAAATTGGTGAGGGGAAACCTCCTTTACTTATGCTGCATGGGTTTGGTGGTTCTTCTGATGGGTTTAGTGATATTTATCCGGAACTAGCGCGAGACCATACGATTATTGCGGTTGATATTTTAGGGTTTGGGCGTTCTTCTAAGCCGGTTGATTTTCAGTATTCGTTTCCTGCGCAAGTGAATTTATATTATAAGTTAATGAAGAAGCTCGGATACGATCAGTTTGCGGTGCTCGGCCATTCAATGGGCGGAGAGATGTCCCTTAATTTAGCGTATTTATATCCGGATGCAGTGACGCATCTCATCTTGGCGGATGCTACAGGGATAGAGTCTTTCCAGCGAAAAGAAAGTTATGAAGTACCACCGCTATCGACGGACTTACAAACTGTAACTGAGATTACGAAGTATAATAAAAATGAAGTAAAAAATAGTCGTGATGATAAAGAGCATTATGATCAGCTTACGAAAATGAGAGAGCGCCGCATTGCGATGGAAGCTGATAAAATTAAGGTACCGACTTTAATTATATGGGGACGACATGATAAGAGTGTTTCGTGGAAAAATGGTGAACTGTATCATGGGCTATTTGCGAATAGTACGTTTCATATTATTGAAAAAGGATACCACGCACCGTTTCGTCAGGAACCAATTGAGTTTATGGAATATGTACAAACATTTTTCGCGAAGCATCCACAATAAAAATTTTAAGCATAAATCCACTTCTTTCCTCATAAAGTGAAACTAATAAGGCTTGTCTAAGGAAAGGAATGAAGTGATTTGGAAACTTTACCATGGTGGGTTTATCTTGTAATTGTCGGGATTGTACTAAGTGGCTACATGGTTTTATATACTTCGAAAAAAGAGCAAGATATGGATAATGAGTTTATTGAAAAAGAAGGCGAAGTATATATGAAGCGCTTAGAAGAAGAGCGTGAGAAACGTAATCAGGATAGTGATAAAGATTCGGTATTGCTTTAATAAAAATTTTGAAAGGCTACCACCTAGTAGAATTTTACAACTAGGTGGTAGCTTTTTTTCTTCTGGGGGAGCAGTATATGTTCATCAAGCTAAGGTTATATTAGTTTAATTTTACATGTATAAGAGAGTCATCATAAACTTTTATTGATGGTATTTATATATATTTTTACTCATAAGAATGGAACTAGCGGGGATTTTACTGGGGGGGATTAACAATGCATAGGGATGAAACTTCATTACATCCTGATACAGGTGTTACATCTGTAATGTTTGTTGAGCGTTCATTAAATGAAATTCGTTTTTGGTCTAGAATTATGAAAGAGCATTCTTTTTTTCTTCGCTTGGGATTTAGATGCGAGGATACTCAACTAATCGAAGAGGCGAATCAATTTTATCGATTGTTTGAACATATTGAACAAATAGCGCATTCCTATACAAATGAAACAGATCCTGAGCAAATAAAAAGATTTAATGCAGAAGTACAACAAGCCGCAACTAATATTTGGGGATTTAAACGGAAAATTTTAGGGTTAATTCTCACATGTAAATTGCCAGGACAAAATAACTTTCCACTTTTAGTTGACCATACAAGTAGAGAAGCTGATTATTTTAGAAAACGTTTAATACAATTAAATGAAGGTAAATTAGATGCTCTTCCTGATGCTATTATTAAAGAAAATGTTTTCTTTTTACGGATTATGGCAGACCATGCTAAATTTATTGGTCATCTTCTTGATCCATCGGAAAGAAAGCTTGTAGATACAGCACGGAATTTTAGCAATGATTTTGATGAATTGATGTATCAAGCAATTGACTTAGAATCTATGAAACCACAATCCCAAACAGCCCCTCTTTTAGATCAATTTTTAGATCAAAATCGTGTGTCGGTTGCATCTCTTCGGGATTTTAAGAAAACAGCACGTGATTTAATTGAGCAATGTAAAATAAAGAGCATCATTCATCCATTATTGGCAGACCATGTTTTCCGTGAAGCTGATAGATTTCTTGAAATCATTGATATGTATGATGTTCATCTTACAAATATTCAATCACAACCTAGATATTAGAAGATAAGGAAAGATAGTATTCTACTTTCGGTTGAGAAGTTAACAATTTATTGTTAGCTTCTTTTCTTTGTGATTAAAATTTTCTTTTCGTTTAGTAAATTTCCTTTTAAGAGCTAAATAAATCCCTTTGAGTAAATATGTAATTATTTGTAAAACAGTACATGCGGAAATATTATAAATATGTAAGAAGTATACGGATGTTAGATTCTAATAAATTATTCGAGGGAAATTTACTAATTAAGTATATTAACTTGTTTGCACTAAATTTTACAGGTTTTTTTAATAGTTTTAATTTCTTCATTATCTTTCCAGACGCTGTTCATACTATTATAAGTTGAGAAATGAACAAAACGATTATGATAGGCAGATGATGTAACTGTAACCATCTAAAGCCCAATTCATACACTATGGTGGAGGATTTTCACCTAATAACCGGATGAAAAAGGAGTGTAATCATGAAGAAACGTACTGTTAATGAAGCAGGAAGGAATGTGCCACAACCAATCCGCAGCGACGGAGCAGGTGCAATTGATTCTGGACCTCGTAATGTTATGCGAGATATTCAAAATCCGAATATGCTTGTTCCGCCTATAACGGATGCAGGATTAGTTCCTAACTTGAAATTTTCATTCTCGGACACTTCTATGATTTTGAAACACGGCGGGTGGTCTCGGGAGATTACTGCTCGGGAACTACCAGTTTCGACGACGATTGCTGGGGTAAATATGAGCTTAACGGCCGGTGGAATACGAGAACTTCATTGGCATAAAGAAGCGGAATGGGCGTATATGCTTTTAGGACGGGCACGCATAACGGCTGTTGATCAAAATGGACGGAATTTTATTGCTGATGTTGGACCAGGTGATCTTTGGTATTTTCCTCCTGGTATTCCGCATTCCATTCAAGGATTGGAACATTGTGAATTTCTACTCGTTTTCGATGATGGGCATTTTTCTGATTTATCTACTTTAGCTATTTCTGATTGGTTTGCGCATACGCCAAAAGAAGTGTTGTCGGCTAATTTTGGAGTACCTGAGAGTGTTTTTCGTTCTCTCCCTTCAGATCAAGTTTATATTTATCAAGGAGAGGTGCCAGGTTCGCTTGAAAGTCAGGAAGTTCAATCACCGAAAGGAGAAGTTCCTTTAACATTTAAACATGAATTGTTAAAACAAAAGCCGATTAAGACGCCTGGTGGTAGCGTTCGAATTGTAGATTCCACAAATTTCCCTATTTCCAAAACAATCGCAGCAGCGCTCGTTGAGGTTGAGCCTGGTGGAATGAGAGAACTTCATTGGCACCCGAATAATGATGAATGGCAATATTATTTAACAGGGGAAGCGAGAATGACTGTGTTTCTTGGAAATGGTACCGCTCGTACATTTGATTATAGAGCTGGCGATGTCGGATATGTACCGTTTGCGACGGGGCATTATATTCAAAATACAGGTACCGAAACATTATGGTTTTTAGAGATGTTCAGAAGCAATCGTTTTGAAGATGTATCGTTAAATCAATGGATGGCACTGACTCCTAAAGAAATAGTGGAGAGTAATATACATGTTGGCCCGCAAGTAATGGATTCTCTGCGTAAGAAGAAGTGGCCTGTTGTGAAATACCCGGGGTTTTCATATAGTCCGAAAAATGATGAGTAAAAATGAAAATTTGCGTTATTCTTTCTGGAGACTAATAAGAAGGGATGGCGTATTTTTTATGCCTAATCTAGTCTTTATTAGTATCCGTTCTTTGTATTATTGTTCGGGAAATTATTATTGGAGCATAGTATAGGGAAGATACATATAAAATAGCGCCATTATAAGCTGTAACGCATAAGTTGCGCAGGAAATGAAACGATAACTAGCTTTACTCTTCATCATTTATTTGAACATAGTGGGCATAGAGAGGTGATAAACACAGTATGATTTTTAGTGAGTGTTTAAAAGAAGAAAGGGAAAAAAGAAATTGGTCGCAAAATGATTTGGCTGAAAAACTTCATGTGAGTAGGCAATCTATTTCGAAATGGGAGACGGGAAAGAACTATCCGAGCATTGAAATTATTATTCATTTAAGCGATTTATTCAGTATTACGATTGATGAATTGTTAAGGAGTGACGAAGAGTTGACGCAAAAAGTAATTGAAGATAGTAAACAATTAGCATATCCAAAATGGAAGGTGTTTTTCGATAGTCTATTCACGCTTGGAGTATTTTTGTTTCTTATCAAAATCGTTGTATGGATGCTAAATAAGTTTGCAGGAGCAAGTATTACAATTGTAACAGATGCGCCATATGTAATGAATCTTTTGCCCCTTGCATTCATGATTATAGGTGGTATGGGATCGGATAAGTTGAAGAAAATATATAGATAGAGGAAATAATTTCTCTGCACTAGCTGTTCTTTCTACTCAAATTGTGTACTATAAAGGATAGATAGGAAGGGTAACTAACTGTTACGATTTATTTAACCATTTATAACCAAAGTTAATTAAATATATCAGTAAGCCCTGCTAGTCAAGTGATTGGCTAGTAGTGAGGGTTAACTGCGGGCAATCCCTAAAGCTGATTGAACTACAACGTGGCTAGAAATGGCGAGCGTGAATGTCGCGAAAGCAGAAAAAATCAATCAGATGGTGCAAGGTTAAATCCTAAACACTAGAACAATGGGTCTTCCGCCTCGAATCATCTAAGTCAAAAGCGATAAGATGAACGTTCAACGACTATCTCGTATAACTGACGAGAGTACATCACAAGCCTATGGTGGTGGAAAAATCCTCTATCTCTAAAGAGATAAACATATAGTCTGCGCTCATGTGAAAATATGAGAAGTTCATAAGAGAACTGGCTAAGGAATTGCGCCCTTAGTTGAACGAGATAAATTTAATCAAATCTATCAAACCTCATCGAATCTGTCGAACGCATGTGCTATCGTGGGTTCAATGAGGTAAGAATAATAATGAAATTTTCACGAGTTAGTCAAGTATCAGAATTAACAGGTTTGCATCCCAGTAGTCTTACGAGAATGCTGGTGGAACACGCTACGATTCAGAAGAACAAATCTTTCATTAAAGGAGTTACATTCTGATGATATTGGCGAAGAAAGTCAGACTAATTCCAACGCCTGAACAAGAAAAAGTGCTTAGAAACCATGCTGGAGCTACAAGATTCGCTTATAACTATTGTAAAAGAATGAGTGATAGATACTATAAGCTATTTGGAAAATCTGTTTCACAGTTAGCTTTACAGAAACGATTTACAAAGATCAAGAAGCGAAAGAGATATGAGTGGTTAAAAGACATTAATGCACAAGTTCCTAAACAGGCTTCAAAAGATTTTGATACGGCGAGAAAACATTCGTTCAAAAAGTACAAAAATGGTTCTCACACTTCTTATAAATCCAAAAAAGATTTAATCCAAGGATTTTATGCCAATTATGAAAGACTGGTTATAGGAAAGAAAGTCGTTCATATTCAGTCTATTGGAGAAATGAAAACAAGCCAACAACTACCAAGAAATAAAAAAACATCCAATCCAAGAGTTACATTTGATGGTCGTCACTGGTGGATTAGTGTGGGGTTCCAAGAAGACTTTGAATCACAAGAACTAACTAATGAGTCGATTGGTGTGGATGTTGGTTTAAAAGAGCTGTTTGTAGCTTCTAATGGTACGAAAGAACGAAATATAAACAAAGATGCCAAGGTTAAAAAACTTTTGAAAAGGAAAAAGTCAGCGCAAAGAGATATGTCTAGGAGATTTAAAAAAGGTGTGAAAATTCAATCTGCTGGATATGAAAAAGCGAAAGCTGAGCATCTGCGGTTATCTAGGAAAATTATGAATATCCGAAATAACCATATCCATCAAGCAACAGCTAGATTGGTGAAAACCAAACCAATGAGGATTGTTGTGGAAGACTTATCTATCTCAAACCTGTTAAAAAACAAAAAACTATCGAAAGCATTTTCATTTCAAAAATTAAACTTCTTCTTTCAATGTTTGTCATACAAGTGCGAGAAGTACGGCATTGCGTATGTAAAAGCTGATAAATGGTTCGCTTCAAGCAAGATTTGTTCATGTTGCGGCGTTAAATACGACCATTCAGTTCAACCAGAAGGACAGTGGAGTTTAAAGATTCGTGAGTGGCGTTGTGCTTCATGCAATAGCTATCACGATAGGGATGTAAATGCGTCGATAAATTTATCAAGATGGGTAAAATAAATGCTTGATAATAGGAGGTAACGATACTGCCTCGTGTGGAGTGTTATACCCCTCGTCCCTTTGGGGCTGCGAGAACACGATGAAGCACTAACTCGTGTAAATTTGATTGAATTGTATAGATTTAGTTAAGTTTATCGTATCGGGACATATAGAATGGAATTTCATGAACAGAAGATTTTGCCGGCAGTGAGGCAAATTAAAGATTTGGAAAAGCTATTACATAGTTCGTATGAATATATCGTTATTTTAGATATTCATGTCGGCCAATTGAAGAGTGTTATATCACTTGCGAAGCAATATTGTAAAAAGGTGTTTTTACATGTGGATTTAATTCATGGCTTGCAGAGTGATGGGCATGCGACGGAATATTTATGTCAGGAGTTTAGACCGTACGGGTTACTTTCGACAAAGGCGAGCGTTATTATGAAGGCGAAGCAAAAAGGTGTTGTGGCAATACAACGCATCTTTTTAATCGATTCGAGTGCGATGGAGAAGAGCTGCAATCTTTTAGATAAGACGAAACCGGATTATATTGAGGTGCTTCCAGGAGCAATGACGGATATTATCGCTGAAGTGAAAGAGCGTACTGGTGTACCGATTTTAGCAGGTGGTTTTATTCGTACTGTAGAAGATGTGGAAAGAGCTTTAAACGCTGGTGCGACAGCGATTACGACGTCAAAACGCGAACTATGGAAACATTACCAAAAAAAGTGACGAAAATGTGAAAAAATTCTGTTGACACCGCTTTCATAAGAGGTTAACATTATAGACAAGTTAATAAACGTGACGGAGAAAAGAAGAGATCCACATTTCATTGTTTCTATATAAATTTATATAGAAGCGTGCAAAGCTGTGGGTCTTTTTCTTTTGACAAAAACGAATGGCCATTCATTTTACCTCTATCACATTTGGAAGCGTTTAAATTGATTGTGGAGGGATACTATGTCAGCATTTTTAGGAGAGTTAATAGGGACTGCGTTGTTAATCGTACTTGGTGGCGGCGTTTGTGCTGGTGTAAGTTTAAAGAAATCGTTTGCGAAAGATTCAGGTTGGATTGTTATTACAATGGGCTGGGGCTTAGCAGTAGCGGTTGCAGCGTATGCGGTTGGATCAATTAGTGGGGCACATTTGAATCCAGCTTTAACGATAGGACTAGCATTTAAGGGAGCGTTCCCATGGAGTGACGTACCAGGTTATATCGTAGCACAAATGATTGGGGCAATTATCGGGGCAGTTATCGTATATTTACATTACTTACCACACTGGAAAGAAACAGAAGATCCAGGAACAAAGTTAGGCGTATTTGCAACAGGTCCAGCAATTCCGAACACATTTGCAAACCTTTTAAGTGAAATGATTGGAACATTCGTTTTAGTATTTGGTATATTAGCAATTGGTGCAAATAAATTTGCAGATGGATTAAATCCATTTATCGTAGGTTTCTTAATTGTAAGTATTGGTTTATCATTAGGTGGGACAACAGGATACGCAATTAACCCAGCACGTGATTTAGGTCCGCGTATCGCACACTTCTTCCTTCCGATTGCAGGAAAAGGCGGTTCAAACTGGAAGTATGCATGGATTCCAGTAGTAGGTCCAATTTTAGGTGGATCACTTGCAGGTTTATTCCATCAAGTTGTATTTGAAGGAAAACAAAATTCAGCACTTATTTATGTGATTATCGCAACTGTGATTGTACTAGCAATCTCTTATATGACAAGTAAAAAAAGCGGAAGCAATACAAATAGTAGAAAAGTAGCATAAGGGGGAAACCGATATGAAAAAATATATTCTTTCATTAGACCAAGGAACAACAAGCTCACGTGCAATTTTATTCAATAAAAAAGGTGAAATTGTTCATTCAGCTCAAAAAGAGTTTACACAACATTTTCCAAAGCCGGGCTGGGTAGAGCATAATGCACAAGAAATTTGGGGATCTATTTTAGCAGTTATCGCAACTTGCTTAAGCGAAGCAGATGTAAAACCAGAACAAATCGCTGGTATCGGTATTACGAACCAACGTGAAACAACGGTTGTATGGGATAAAACAACTAGTAAACCAATTTACAACGCAATCGTATGGCAATCTCGCCAAACAGCTGAAATTTGTGATGAGTTAAAAGAAAAAGGTTATAGCGAAATGGTTCGCGAAAAAACAGGTCTTTTAATTGATGCATACTTCTCTGGTACGAAAGTAAAGTGGATTTTAGATAACGTTGAAGGTGCAAGAGAGAAAGCAGAAAACGGCGATCTATTATTCGGAACAATTGATTCATGGCTTGTATGGAAACTATCTGGTGGTAAAGCACACGTAACAGATTACTCAAACGCATCACGTACGTTAATGTTTAATATTCACGACTTACAGTGGGATGATGAGCTTCTAGACATGTTAACAGTACCAAAGAGTATGCTTCCAGAAGTACGTCCATCATCTGAAATATATGGAGAAACAATTGATTACCACTTCTTCGGTCAAAATGTACCGATTGCAGGTGTAGCTGGTGACCAACAAGCAGCTTTATTTGGACAAGCTTGTTTCGGTGAAGGTATGGCGAAGAACACTTACGGAACTGGTTGCTTTATGTTAATGAACACAGGTGAAAAAGCAGTAGCTTCTGAGCACGGTCTATTAACAACAATTGCATGGGGAATAGATGGTAAAGTGAACTATGCATTAGAAGGAAGTATTTTCGTAGCAGGTTCTGCGATTCAGTGGTTACGTGACGGAATGCGCATGTTTAAAGATGCAAGTGAGAGTGAAGTATATGCCTCTCGCGTTGAATCAACTGACGGTGTATACGTTGTACCAGCATTCGTTGGACTAGGAACACCTTATTGGGATAGTGAAGTACGCGGCGCTATGTTTGGTGTAACACGCGGTACGACGAAAGAGCATTTCATTCGTGCAACGCTAGAATCTTTAGCTTACCAAACGAAAGATGTATTATGCGCAATGGAAGCAGATTCAGGTATTAAACTGAAAACATTACGCGTTGATGGCGGAGCAGTTAAAAATAACTTCTTAATGAAGTTCCAAAGTGATATTTTAGATGTTCCTGTAGAGCGTCCAGTGATCAACGAAACGACAGCTTTAGGTGCAGCATACTTAGCTGGTCTTGCGGTTGGATATTGGAAAAACCAAGATGAAATTAAATCACAGTGGCATATGGACAAACGCTTTGAACCAACTATGGAAGCGGAAACAAGCGAAGAGCTATATGCTGGATGGAAAAAAGCAATTGAAGCAACAAAAGCTTTCAAATAATCATAAACAGTGTTATAATGGTGACAAGTTAATAATTCGGTAGGAGATTTGGAGAGACCACAACGCGCTATAGAGGCGAAATCTATAGCGGAGTTTGTGGTCTCTTTTTTCGTTATCAAAGGGAGGAATTACCATGAAATTTTCAAGTAAACAACGTAAAGACGTATTAAACGGAGTAAATAAACAAGAGTTAGATGTGATCGTAATTGGTGGAGGTATTACTGGTTCTGGTATTGCATTAGATGGAGCAACACGCGGGTTATCAACAATTGTGTTTGAAATGCAGGACTTTGCAGCAGGTACATCAAGTCGTTCAACGAAGCTTGTACACGGTGGTCTACGTTATTTAAAACAACTTGAAGTGAAAATGGTAGCAGAGGTGGGTAAAGAGCGTGCGATCGTATATGAGAACGGTCCCCATGTAACAACACCAGAGTGGATGTTACTTCCGTTCCATACAGGCGGTACGTTCGGATCATTTAGTACATCAATTGGTCTTCGTGTATACGACTTCTTAGCAGGTGTAAAACGAAGCGAGCGCAGAAAGATGTTTAACCGTGAAGAAACGCTAAACAAAGAGCCTCTTGTAAAAAAAGAAGGATTAAAAGGCGGCGGTTACTACGTAGAATATCGTACAGACGATGCGCGTCTTACAATTGAAGTAATGAAAGAAGCAATTGAGCATGGTGCGAAAGCTGTTAACTACGCAAAAGTAGACAGTTTCTTATATAAAGATGGAAAAGTATGCGGTGTACGTGTAATCGATTTACTAGACGGTGAAGTATATGAAGTTTACGGTAAGAAAATTGTAAACGCAGCTGGTCCTTGGGTAGATACACTTCGTGAAAAAGATAACTCGAAAAAAGGAAAAGTACTTCAGTTATCAAAAGGTGTTCACTTAGTAATTGATCAAAAACGTTTCCCACTCGGGCAAGCAATTTACTTCGATACACCAGATAAACGTATGGTGTTCGCGATTCCTCGCGGAGGAAAAACATACGTAGGTACAACAGATACGTTCTATGATAAAGACGCAGCTGTACCACAAATGACAACAGAAGATCGCACATACATCATTAATGCGATTAACTACATGTTCCCAAGCGTGAAAATTACAGAGAAAGACATTGAATCAAGCTGGGCTGGTGTACGTCCGTTAATTTATGAAGAAGGTAAGAATGCATCTGAAATTTCTCGTAAAGATGAAATTTGGACTTCTGAATCTGGTTTAATTACAATCGCAGGTGGTAAATTAACAGGATACCGTAAAATGGCTGAAATGGTAGTAGATTACGTAACGAACTTATTACAAAAAGAAGGTCATAGCGCATATCCGAAGAGCGATACGAAACATATGCCAATCTCTGGTGGACATGTAGATGGTTCACACGGATTCCCAGCATTTGTTGCGAAAAAAGCAGACGAAGGTACAAAATCTGGTTTAACGAAAGTACAAGCAGAAGAGTTCGCGAAATTCTACGGCTCTAACGTTGATGTACTGTTCGACTTAGCGAAAAAACATAAAGAAGAAGCGAAAGAATACAACATGCCACTAGACGTTCTAATCCCGCTTGTATACGCAATGGATTACGAAATGACAGCAAAACCAGTTGACTTCTTCGTACGCCGCAGAGGCGCTGTATTCTTCAACATCCACTGGGTATACGAGTGGAAAGAAGCAGTAATCAACTACATGGCTGCGAAACTAGGCTGGAGCAAAGAAGAACAAATGAAATATACAGCTGAACTAGAAAAAGCATTAACAGACGCTGTAATTCCTGTAGATCAACAAGAACAGGCAGCTGCGTTAGCGTAAAATAGAGAAACACCTGAAGGGAACCCCTTCAGGTGTTTTTTATCTTGACTAAAAATAAATAGAATGTGTTACAATGATGATAGAGTATTTAGTATGAATTTTGCATAAAATAAAGAAGACAGAAGCCTGAGAAACTTCTGCCTTGTGTAACCTAACTTGCTATTGTGGTGGTAGTAGGTGCGGTTATAAGACAATTACATTAACGTTTTAGCCGAGAACCGCCCTTACCTTTTCCACGAAGCAGGGTGGTTCTCGCTTTTTTGTATACAGAAATTAGCCATGGACCGACGTATCTTCTACCGATGACAACGCCAGCTCCGGTTAGGATACCATACACTAATTTAATTACAAACATCGCGATCATATTATCACCTCCTCCTTTTTTTCAAAATGGAAGAGATGATTGCCACACCTACTAGTTATAGCTTATTAAGTTACATTTCAATTGTATTATGTTTTAAAATAGGGAACAAGATATATGGATGAAAATTCCTGTTTTTAAGCAGAACATTAGTGTCAGGGGACAAGAAGTAAATAAATATACATAAAAAAACGGTATGGACATTACCATCCGTATTTTTTTATGTATTTATAAAACTTTTCCATACAGTGCGTCGTCTAATATATGGGAAGGAGGAAATGATGTGGATGAATTAACGATAGAAGCGTTTGAAATAGAGGATAAGGAGGACCTTATCGACGAAATAATGAACAAGTATGGACAAGAAGTCCTACAGCTTGTGTATTCATATGTGAATAATAAAGAGGTTGCGGAGGATTTAACGCAAGATATATTTGTGAAATGTTATAAATCTCTTCATACATACAAAGGGAAATCGAATGTGAAAACGTGGTTATGGAGAATTGCGATTAATCAATGTAAGGACTATATAAAAAGTTGGTATAACAAAAAGGTAATCGTTACAGAGGATGAATTTGCGTATATTGGGATTCAAAATGATAGTGTCGAACAAACTGTCATTCAAAATGCGGAGGATCGTGAACTGGCTTCTGCAGTAATGAATTTACCGATAAAATATCGAGAAGTGATTTATCTATTTTATTATGAGGAATTATCAATTAAAGAGGTTGCTATGGTAATAGACGTAAAGGAAAATACGATAAAAACGAGACTGAAAAAAGCGAAGGAACTTTTGAAGGAAGGATTGGAGGAATAATCAAATGGAAGATCGATTAAAAGGCTTGCGAAAATCAATGGAGAACACAACGTTTAAACATTTGAGTTTTTCTGATCAACACCAGAAGCAGGTGCGCGAAAAAATTAAGCAATCGTCCGAAAGGGAAGAAGATATCCTTTTAGCAGTGTTACAACTTCTTATGAATGAAAAATCAGGTTATGAATTGATGCAGTTGCTAAGAGGGAGAGGGATTCAAAAATTCGAAGGTGATGAAGGGTCTCTATACACTTTATTACATCGTTTAGAACAGAATCGCTTTATCCAATCTAGCTGGGATCACGCAGGAGCTAAATATTATCAATTAAATGATAAAGGAAACAAGATGCTGCGAAAGGCAGAGAAGAATGCTACGAAGGCACGATTTATATTAAAAGGATTAGTACAGGAGTGAGGCAAAGTTGAATGAAAAAGGGGAGCGTTTTTTAAAAGAAGTTACGAACCATATTAAATCGAAAGAAGCGAAGGACTTAGTAGCAACGGAACTAGATTTTCACTTGAAACAGACGAAGAATATGTGGATAGAGAAAGGCTTAAGTGAGGAAGTTGCTGAAGATAAGGCTGTTGAACAAATGGGAAGTCCAATTAAGCTTGGCCAGGAACTTAATAAACTACATAAGCCAAAGGTTGATTGGTTCTTAATTGGTTTATTAGTGGCTGCGATGGGGCTAGGGTTTTTACCAGTTTTAGCTTTTGGATATACGAATGGTGTAATAATGAATAAGGTGATATTTGTTATTCTCGGTGTTGTAACAGCTTTTGGGATGATGCTGATTGATTATCGGAAATTAGAGAGAAGGGGAGGGTTGTTTTACACAATCGGAGTACTTATTCTGTTAATGCTATACTGTTTTCCGAACGCTTCGTTGACTGGAGAACCGTTAATAAAAATTGGTCCCATTGAAATTGATTGTTTAATAGCAGTACCGTTCTTTTTTCTAGCGTGGGCTTCTTTTTTCAATAATAGTAGGTTAAAGGTTATACATCTTGTGGTTTTATATTTATTTTCTTTGTATTTATTTTTGATTGTATCAACCCTTTCGTCAATTTTTGTTTATATGACAATGGTATTCGTTATGCTTTGGTGGAGTAAGTTAGGAAAGAAAACGGCGTTGATTATTACGATTGTACCCATTTGTTTATTTATTATCAGGGCATCGGTATCCTGGTCTTCAGGATACCACTTAGATAGAATTTTAGGGTATTTAAATCCGGAGAGTGATGCAGGTGGTGCAGGATTTATGTATATACGTTTAAAAGAGGTAATGTCATCGGCTGGTTGGTTTGGTACATCTGGAGATACAAAATTCATCCCTGCTGCGGATACTGATTTTGTATTTGCAAGTTTGACTTACTATTATGGGTATGTGCTTGCGCTAATTCTGGTTTCTGTTCTTTCTCTTTTTGTAGCAAGATTAGTAATCATATCTTATAAAATAAATGACCGATATGGTAAATTGCTTCTCATTGGAGGAATGACTCTTTTTGTAGTCCAGTTTATTTATAACGTGGGCATGATTTTAGGCTTATTGCCGATTGCTGCTATATCATTACCTTTTATTAGTTATGGATTAACACCGACTGTATTTCATGCGCTTTTAATGGGGATTGTGTTAAGTGTATATCGACGTAAAGATATGCCATTTAGAATGAAGAGAACACCTTGATAATGATCAAGGTGTTCTCGTTATAAGTTCAAAACTATCCGAATCAGCCCCAAGCACAAAAGGACTAACCTCGCCAACACTATAAAGTTGCAACTCATGCATTGCGCGCGTACAAGCGGTGTAGAACAATCTACGAACGCTCTCATCACTGTACACATCTTTAGAAGCATCGTAAATAATAACAGCGTCAAATTCAATACCCTTCGCTAAATAAGCAGGGATCACGACGATGCCTTGCTCATACTCGGCAGAGTTACTCTTCACGAGTTTAATATTCTCGATATGATTAAGTGCTTCGTAAGCCGCGGCGCTTTCAGCTGCAGATTTACATATAATTGCGATCGTATTGTGCTGCTCTTTTTGTAGTTCAGCAACTTTGGCAGTAATATGTTCGTGCAGTTCGCTTTCATTTGATACTTTCGTCACTGTAGGTTTCGCGCCGTCACGTTCAAAGGCGTGAATGTTCTTTCCTTCCGGTACGAGAGCACGTGTAAATTCAATAATTGGTTTTGTTGAGCGGTAGCTACGAGTTAAGTTGATACCGTTCGTTTCATCAGGTCCGTATAAGCTAGTAAGTGTATTGAAATTCACTGCTTCACTCGCATGGGCAAATATCGCTTGGTTAAAGTCTCCGAGTACAGTCATTCTTGCAGCAGGGAAGAGACGTTTTAAGAACTCGAACTGAAACGGAGAATAATCTTGCGCTTCATCTACGAGTACGTGTTTAATCGATCTGTTCGTTTGGAAGCCTTCAATTAATTCTTTTAAAAGTAAAAATGGAGTCGCATCCTCGTAATATAGCTTTCCTTCATCAAGCATGTTCACTGTTAATGAGCAAATGTCATCCCACTCTTTCGGTTTTTCCCCAGTAACCCATGATGCATCTGTGAAGAGCTGTTTATATATGCTTGTGAAATTGATGAAACGCAATGTTTGAACGCCTTTACGAAGTGGCTTCATTTTTTTACGGACAATCATACGCCCAAGTACTCTTGTTTCTTTCTCAAAGTCTTGAAAGGAGTTGTCGTCAAACTCGCCTTTTTTCTGTAAATATTTATAAGCCTTTTGGTATTCATCTTTACTAAGTAATTCAATTTCTTCTTCTACCCAAGGCTTTTTCAGTTCTGATTTTTCGAGTGTATCTATTTGTTTATTTAGCCAATCCGTTAACTTTTCAATTCGACTATGGAAGCGGAGGGAGGAGTCAGTATTATAAAATTGCTCTGTAATTTCTTTTGCAGAGACAATCAGTTTTCCTCTAAATTTCATTCCTCTAAATAGCATGCCTGAAGATTCAAGAGATTGTCTGTACGCTCTAATCATCTCGAAAAATTGAGTGGATGCTTTAAATCGGATGCCCGCATTTCTCGTTTTATAGGTAGGGCTATTCGTTTCAGTTAACATATATTCCAATTGCTCATAAGGGTCTTCAACATCAAATGACTTACTTAGTCTATGATTTAAATACTCTTGGAATGTAACTTGCTGCATATTTTCTTCACCAAGTTCAGGTAGTACGTTAGAAACGTAGCTATTGAACATAGAGTTAGGGGAGAAGAGAATAATTTGATCCGCTTTTAGCCATTCGCGATATTTATATAGTAAGTAGGCGATTCGCTGAAGGGCAGCAGATGTTTTACCACTACCAGCAGCTCCTTGAACGATAAGGAGGCGGCCTTCATCGTGACGGATAATTTCATTTTGCTCACGCTGAATCGTAGCGACGATACTTTGCATATGTTTGTTCGTACCTTTTCCGAGTGCTTGTTGCAAGATTTCATCGCCAATTGTAAGGCTCGTATCGAACATAGAATCAATCTCGCCATTTTGAATAATGTATTGTAATTTTTTCTCCACATTACCGCGAATTACGCCTCCTGGTGTACTGTATTCAGCTGGTCCTGGTGGATAATCGTAGTATACACTCGAAATAGGTGCGCGCCAGTCATATATAAGAAAGTTTTCTCCGCTAGCATCCGTAAGTGTAGCAACACCGATATAAATTTGATCCGCAGCAGATTCTCCTTCTTCTTTGAAATCAATTCGTCCAAAATAAGGTGCTTTATGCATGCGTCTTAATGCGGCAAGTCGATTAAAGGTGTGCTTATGGGTAATTTGTGTGACAGCTAGTGACTGAGCTTGTTGTCTTAAGTTGATAACTGTTTCAAGATAATCATCAAAAGTATCCGTGTTCACTTTCACATCATCCCAAAAGTGTTTACGAATATTGATTACTTCTGCCCGGCGTCTGCCAGTTTCGTTTTCCAGTTTATCAATTTGCTGAGTAATCGTTTCGATTACGGTATCCAATCGTTGTTGCTCTTGATCAAGTTTTTTGTTCATACGGTAGCACTCCTTTAAAAGTGAAAAATAGAGGTTGACTGAAGATGTGTTTTGGTGTACAATTAAGATACGGATAAATACGTTCCTTTTGTTTTATAAAACGTGTTTCTGTTCTAATTTAACATAGTTTTTTCATTTAATCAATGATAATAAGATAAACCTTGGTTCCGTGTAGCGTGGATCAAGGTTTTTTTGTGTTTTTAAGAGGGAGTCACACTTGTTGGCGTTTTTTGTCGGTAAGTCGATATATTTTGAAAATCGCCGATATAATTTCATTTACCGAATCTGGATATAACTATCGGGAGAAGAGGGTATAAAAAAAGCTCGGGCTTAGCCCGAGCTTTTCATTATTTCTTTTCGTCTTTTTTCTCGTCAGCTTTTTTCTCGTCAGCTTTTTGCTCTTTGAAAAGATCTTTTAAATCTTTATCGTCAACTTTTACGTCAGCTTTTTTGATTTCTTTCATCATAAGATCGTTCATGAATTGAGCATCTTGCGTTTTTTCTTGAGCTAGTGATTTTTTAATATCAGCTTTTGCTTTATCGAAAGTAGCATCTGCGTGATTATCAGTTACTTTAATAATATGGTAACCAAATTGTGTTTTTACAGGTTCGCTTACTTCACCTTTTTTCAACTTTTGAGCTGCTTCTTCAAATTCTTTTACCATTTTCCCTGGTCCGAAGAATCCTAAGTCGCCACCTTTTTCTTTTGAACCTGTATCTTCAGAGTATTGTTTTGCTAATTCTTCGAAAGATTTACCTTGAGCAAGTTCATCTTTCACTTTTTTAGCAGTTTCTTCATCTTTTACAAGGATATGACTTGCTTTAATTTCCTTTTTATAATCCTCGAATTTTGCTTTTACATCTTTATCAGTAATCGATTGTTCAACCGCTTTTTCTTGAGCTAATTGAGCACGTACACTATTTTTTATAGTTTCTTCTTTAATACCTTGTTGTTTCATTAGGGTATCGAATTGATCACCGTATTGTTTTTTCATTTCATCGAACTTTTTGTCTACATCTTTGTCTTCAACTTTGTAGTTTTTAATAAGTACTTTTTCCATAACCATGTTGTTTAGTACTTGTTTACCAGCTTGTGTCTTCATTTGATCGTAGAATTCTTCTTTTGTAATGTCACCAGCTTTAGATGTAACGATTTTGTCTGATGATGATGTTCCACATGCTGATAATGCGATTACACTTGTTGCGGCTAAGGCAAGCATAGCTTTCTTCATTCGATAAACACTCCTACTATTATGTATTTTTAATTTATCCTACACCGATGAATTTTAAATTCATAAGAGCCCGATTAAGTCTCACTGATACTTTTGCTTTTTTGTATTGGTAAAGCGCGCTTAACAGGGCTTACCGTGGCTGAGGATAAAGTTTTGATGAATGTTTTGTTCTATAGTATAAGCAATATGTACAAAATTTAATATATCATATTTCGACGCGTTTTCATATTGATAAAGAAAAATTAACCAGTACGTGTCAGATTTTGAAAGTGTGCCATATTGGGCGTATGCCGCATATACAGAATAGAGGAGGGGATGGGGATGAATTCTCAACTTATTTTATTACTTGTACTGTTTATTTTATTGGTTATTGTAGGTATAATTTGCTTATAGAGGAAAAAAGTGAGGAAGGGGCTTTCCTTCCTCACTTTCCATGAAATATAATTTCTATATAACTAGAAATTAATAAAATTGTTATACATACATTAATAACCCGAAAGACACCGGGCTGGCGGCTCGCAGCTATTTGTTTTCGTTCACACAGTGTATGTGTCATGAAATTCGTGTAAAATATAACAAGAAGTGCGAATGCGACAAAAACAACTGTTATAAGTGTCATGAGGCGAGACCTCCTTTTGGCTAAAATACATATACATATATTGTATCACACGATATTTTGTTCGTGTTACAAAATTCAGAAATAGAAGACTTTGTGTTAGAAAGTGAGGGAGAAAATGGACGTTGTTAGAAGATTAGAACAAGCTGAATACTATGTAGACCTACTATTTAAAATGATTGATGAAGAGAAGTGTCCATTTTATTCTTTGATCATAAAGAAAAAAGCTCGTAAAAAAGATATTGAACGTATACTAAATCTTTGTGAAAAACTGAACGAGCAATATGTAGTGGAGAAAGCAGAAGGGCTTCTTTTGTTCGATGCGCTGTTAGATCAATTTGAAAAAGCGCTTCCACATCAGCTCGAAGTACACGAAACTGCGGAAGCGCTAGCAAAACAAGGTTTATTTAAGCCGCTTATGAATGAATTCTTAAGCATGATTGCGAAAAAATAAATAGATTATTTCTTAACTAACTTTTGATCGGATTCTGTAAAGTTCTCTTCAATATCTTCTAATGATTTCTCAAAAATATCGATAAAGTCTTGTCCGTAAATATTACGCAGGATTGCAATCAGTTCGATATTTTCTGGGAACTTCCCATAAAAATTACGAAGTGCAAGAGCCCCATTAAACACTGAATTATTTTCAGGATCATACTCCTCCATTAAGCGAAGTAGTAATTCTTCCCCTTTGTCTGTAATTTCAATGTACGTATTTCGTTTATCATCTTCCTTTTTTGAGAATACAAGATAGCCGCGTTCTTCCAGCTTTTTCGAGAAGTTAAACGCCGTTGATACGTGCATAACTCCAAACTTAGCAATCTCAGAAATAGAAGCCCCTTTTAAATGATAAGCGATTGTTAAAATATGATGTTCATTAATATTTAAATCGTAAGGTTTAATCCACTGCTGCCAATCTTTCTCTACACATTTCCATAACGCTTTCGATAATTGAGCAATGCGTTGGCTGAAAATCATCGCTTCTTTTACCGAGTAATCTTTTTCTCCACTTTTCATTTACTCACCCACTTTAACATTCTTTTTCATTACTATCTATTATGCCAGTAAAATAAAAATTAATAAAGTCTTTTTGTAAGAATTGTGAAAATTTTTTAACAAAATGACATTCTATACAAATCATGCATAACTATGGAAGCGTTTTATGAGTCATGAATACATGCGTTGTCCTTACATGTTAATTGATAACATATATTGTAAATGCATAAAAACACGGCATATCTATACGATATGCCGTGTCAAGGTCAATTTATATAAAAAATATTTGTTATATGCAAAAAACTAAGCAGGAATTTGTTTACGCTTTTTCTGGAACAGCTTCTTGCAGTTTCTCAATTGACTTTTGGATGTCCAAAATTTCTTTCTCAATATGGCGCTTGTTTTGAGAAATATCTTGTTTCCAGTTAGAAAGCGTGTCTTGCATGTCATCTTTTAGTTCTTGAAACACTTCTTTACCTTCTGAAGCAGTTTCAACAATTTGACGCTTTAATAATTTTGTATCAGCTGTAATATCAGCTAAAGTCTTTTTAATATCATTTCCTTTTTCTTTTAACTTGCCGCGCATGTCTTTACCAGAAGAAGGAGTTGAGAAAAGAACGGCTAGTCCAGCAACTGCTCCCCCGCAAATAACACCTGTAATAAAGGATTTAGCTTTTGACATAAAAGGAGACCTCCTTATTTTTTGTTCGTATTCATGATGTAAAACAATATGCATATCTTTCTTATATGTGCTATGCACAAAAAAATCATCCCTGAGCATTTTAAGTGAAGAAACAAGCCATGCGGAATTTGATGACTTCAGGGAAGTGGCTTGTTATGTATTACGCCTTCTTATAGTGTCATTATTTCACACTATTTGCAATTGTACTTGCGATGTTTTGTAAATTTTCCATAGTGTATTCATTTTGGTGTGATTTCCAAACAGCACCGAAACCATCTTTTTCACCGTAGCGTGGAATTAAATGAAGGTGGAAGTGGAACACAGTTTGTCCAGCTTTTTCACCATTATTGTTAAGTAGGTTAAAGCCAACTGGATTAAACTCTGCTTTAATCGCATTTGCGATTTTTGGAACGACAGAAAAAATGTGTGATGCGATTTCTGGCGTTAACGCAAAAATGTCTTGTTTGTGAACTTTCGGAATAACAAGAGTATGTCCTTTTGTTACTTGACTAATATCTAAAAATGCAAGAACATGTTCATCTTCGTATACTTTTGAGCAAGGGATTTGCCCGTCAATGATTTTACAAAAAATACAATTGTCTGCTGTATGATTCATTGATCTCATCCTTTCAAATATCCTTAGCCGTATTTTACCATAATTACATAAGAGAACAAACACGAAAAACAGGAAGCTGACTCAGCTTCCTGTTTTCTGAAGAGGGATTGAAAAAGCATTATCGTAATTTACGTTTCGCAGACACCTCATTTATTTAAGAAATGCACGGTAAATCGGCTAAAGTTTCTGCCGTAGACACCCCATTTTCAAGTGAAATGAATTGCAATCTTTTTTAAAATGAAATTGTTTATTTTTTAAAACAGTATATGCTCTTTCAGAGACACCCCGTTTCGAAAATGAAACAAATAATCTGGTTATGTGTAAATTTCATTGTCCAACATGGACACCCCATTTCATGATGACTTCACTATGTTGTTGTACTCATCAATTGGTGGTTGCTTTTTCAATGTGTTCCTTCTTCACTAATTATGATGTCCGCTTTCGGGAAAATATATGCTAATAAATTTAAAATTTTTTTTTGAGTACATGGATACTATGTAGTACAGCATAATTTTTGGTAAGATGAATATAGAATGAATACTAATGAAGAAAGTGGTGTCGTATGAGCGAGTTATTGCGTGTAGAAAATGTTACAGGAGGATATACGAAACGACCTGTATTAAAAGATGTTTCGTTCTCTGTTAATAAAGGCGAACTTGTCGGCTTAATCGGTTTAAATGGAGCTGGTAAAAGTACGACGATTAAACATATTATCGGTTTAATGGAACCGAAAAAAGGAACTGTCACAATTAATGGGAAAACAATTCGTGATGATATGACAGCGTACCGTTCTAGTTTTTCGTTCATCCCAGAAACACCTGTATTATATGATGAGCTAACGCTAGAAGAACATTTGAAGCTAACAGCGATGGCGTACGGTGTCGATGAAAAACAATATGAAGAACGTGTAGGACAACTATTACAAGAATTTCGTATGAAAAATCGTTTAAAATGGTTTCCGTCTCATTTCTCAAAAGGGATGAAACAAAAAGTAATGATTATGAGTGCATTTTTAGTGGAACCATCTCTTTACATTGTGGACGAACCTTTCGTAGGGCTTGATCCGTTAGCGATTCAATCACTTCTTCAAATGATGGATCAAATGAAAAAGAGTGGAGCCGGTATTTTAATGAGCACACATATTTTAGCGACGGCAGAGCGTTATTGTGATTCGTTCATTATTCTGCATCAAGGTGAAGTAAGAGCGAAGGGAACATTAGCTGAACTACAATCACAGTTTAATATGACGGGTGCAACGTTAGATGATATTTATATTGCATTAACGAAGGAAGAAGACTATGAATAGCACAGCATTATGGAAAGAACGATTTCGTCACTTTCTAAAAGAAGTTCGTACATATAGTAAATACGTATTTAATGATCATTTGAAATTTATTTTTGTATTTATCATCGGCGCAGGAGCGTATTATTACCAGCAATGGTTACAAACGTTAACACCTTCGTTTCCGGCGGCGCTCGTTATGGCAGTGTTGCTTGGACTCGTATTAACGGCCGGATCGATACAAACGTTATTAAAAGAAGCAGATCTTGTTTACTTACTGCCAGTAGAAGAAAAGTTAAAACCTTATTTCACAAAGGCATTTCTCTTTACATTTATGATTCAGTTATACATAATCGCAATCGTAGCAGCTGCGCTTGCTCCGTTATACTTCCAACAAATGAAGCAAACAGGAGCGGCTTACATATGGATTGTGCTCGCGTTTGTCATTGTAAAGGCGTGGAACTTATTCGTCGCGTGGGAAAAGTCATTTTTAACCGATCAAAATATACAAAGAGCAGATTGGTTCATTCGTTTTATTTTAAACGGCTTATTTGTATACTTCCTTGTAGAACGTACTTCCGTTATGTTTATTGGCGGAATCATACTTCTCATGGTGTTATACCTTGGGCTGCTGCATCAAATGGTGAATGGAAAGCCGCTAAACTGGGAGTATTTAATTTCTGAAGAAGGTAAGAAGATGATGCTGCTGTACCGCATCGCGAATATGTTCGTTGATGTACCAGCATTAAAAGAAAGAGTAGCACGTAGAAAATGGCTTGATTTCATTCTTTCGATGATTGGTGAAAAGCGTACCTATTTATATTTATATACGAGAACGTTTTTACGATCTGGTACCTATTTCGGTTTATATGTGCGTCTGCTTGCACTTGGCGGAGTTATTCTTTACTTCATTCCGTTTTTATATGGCCGATTTATCGTAAGCCTTATTTTCCTATACTTGATCGGTTATCAGCTATTAACTTTATGGAAGCATCATCGCATGAAGATTTGGCTTGATTTGTATCCGGTCGGGGGAGAAGAGAAGAAGAAAGATTTTCTTACTTTATTAAATGCAATTCTTCTTACTGGCAGCGTTGTATTTACAGTTATATTTGCCCTTGCGACGAAAGATTTCATGATGACGGGAATTTTATTAGTCGTAAGCATAATATTTAGTATCGGTTTCGTTTATCAATACGGGGCGAAACGTATTGAGCGTTTAAATTGAAGGGAATGAACCTATGATTACATACGAAGAGAAGGTTATAAAAGAATTGGAGCAGTGGAAAGCTACATTCATGAAAGATTCTTCTATGATGACACGGTTCTCAAAGAAAGTGCAGACGAAAGTACAGCAGCTTATTCCGGCGAAAGTGCAAAAAGTATTAACAGAAACGATTCGGATGATGGTGCAAACGATTAGTGCCGGATCAAACTTCATAAAGCCGAAATTAAAAGAGACGAACTGGTCATTGCAAAGAAGAGACGACGAAGTACGTAAAAAAATGGATGAGTACAAAAAAATAGCAGCGGCAGAAGGAGCAGGGACGGGAGCAGGCGGTATTCTCCTTGGCCTTGCTGACTTTCCGCTTTTACTCGGCATTAAAATTAAATTTTTATTCGATGCAGCAACATTGTACGGATTTGATACGAGTAACAAAGAAGAGCGCCTTTTTATCCTTCACGTCTTTCAGCTTGCCTTTTCAAGTGACGACCACCGAAAAGAAATATGGAAAGCAATCGAAACGTGGGACACAGAAGAAGAAAACCATATGGATTGGGAAAAGTTCCAAACAGAGTACCGAGACTATATCGATTTAGCAAAAATGCTTCAGCTCGTTCCAATAATCGGTGCCCCGGTCGGCGCATATGCAAACTATCAATTACTGCAACGACTTGGAGAAGTAACGATGAATTGTTATCGTATGCGATTGCTGAATAAGGATTAACAAGAAAGCATCCTAAAATTGTGATTTAGGATGCTTTTTTGTTTTAATGATTAATACTTCAAAAGAAGGTATAATTCAGATTGTCTTTTCAGTGTTTTAGGCTGAAATTAGTAGTAGAGATAGAACCGATATTATAATCATCCTTATAATCAATTGAAGTAGTAAATTTCTTATTTATATCATCTTTGATATGACCAGTTATAAAAATAGTTTCGATATCATTAGAAGGAAATCGATGATTCGTAATAGTCACTTCTAAATTCTCTTTTTCTTTGAAATACTGAATGGTTTCTTCTGTTGCTTTATTAACAATTTGTTGTTCCTCATTCTTTTGATCTATAGTACAACCTCCTAAAAGGATAAGTGTAAAAATAAAGAATAATCTTATAGCATATTTTTTCACGAATAATCACTCCGTTAATAGTGCGTTATATTCCTCTTCAATAAATTTTATATTCACTGGACATTGTGTGGTGAAGCATAAAGGAAAGGCAATCTAAAGTGCCCGGATTATTAGTTTTTAAGCTCTAAATTTTTTGAATGAGACATACAGCTTATATGCTAATCTCCTACATCATATTCTTCGTCCATAGAAAAAACCTTATTTTTGTTATCTTTAACATGTCCGTTTATAAAAACTATTTGAACATCATTGGGAGCATATAGGAATGCCTTAGATAAAAATTATGGGAAGTGTTAGTATTTTAATTTTAAACTTTTACTTTTAGAAATTGAACCTATCGTGTATTTCTCTCCGCTATATTTAATAGTTATATTAAATGTTTTGTCTTTATCATCTTTGACATGTCCAGAAATATAAATGGATTGTAAGTCTTTAGGACCAAACTCATGCCCAGTAATTACTACATCCAAATTTTGCTTTTCCTTAAAGTATGTAATGGTTGTCGCTTTTGCTTCTCTTACTACTTGTTCTTCATTGTTTTTTTGATCCATGGTACATCCCTCTAAAGTACTTAAAATAAGTATAAATAATAAACAAAAACTAAATTTTTTAATAATAATATCCATATGTATCCTCCGAAAATGTTATCTTAATTATAAGAATATATCAAATGTTGTAGGAGAAAAATGTTTTGAGTAATAAAAATGAAGTTTTAGATTCTACTTTTTATCAATTAGCAGAAACTACGTAGGAATCTGATAAATATATTGAAGAAGTTGTTATTACCAATAAAGATGGTCGAAGTTTACAAGTATAGGAAAAGGGAGGAACATTCCACGATAAATCGGAATGGACCCAGTGGTCTTTGAATGAGATATAAATGGGAAAAAGCAAGTTATGGTATCTTTCCGAGGGACAGAAGGGAATAAAATTATAGAGAAAAACTCTTTAGGCATTCCGATGAAACCAGGGGAAGGTATGAAGGATTTAAAAACAGATACTAATCATTTTGTTAAGAAAAAATTTCATATGCTAAAGTATTTTACGCAAAAAAGACACCTTAAGGTGTCTTCAATAGACTTGGTAACCAAACTCTATATATTATATTAATCTTAAGTATTATTAAAGTTTTTTAGATTTATTATTAATAATTTAATTTAAAGTTTTCAGAACGAGATATAGAACCGACCCTATAGTCCCCATTACCAAATTCTACATCTACTGAGAATTCTTTACTTTTATCATCTTTAACATAACCATCTATAAATACAGTTTGAAAATCATTTGGAGGAAAGCTATGCCCTGTAATTACTACATCTAAATTATGTTTTTCTTTAAAATATTGAATGGTTGTTTCTTTTGCTTTATTAACAATTTGTTGTTCCTCATTCTTTTGATCTATAGTACATCCTCCTAAAAGGATAAGTGTAAAAATAATGAATAACCTTATACTATATTTTTTCACGAATAATCACTCCGTTAATAGTGCGTTATATTCCTCTGCAATAAATTTTATATTCACTGAACATTGTGTGGTGAAGCATAAAGAAAAGGCACTCTAAAGTGCCCCGATTATTAGTTTTTAAGCTCTAAATTTTGGGTGGTTGAAATAGCGCCGATATGATAATTATTTGCGTATTCAACTGAAGCGGTAAATTCTTTCGTTTTATCATTAGTCACATAGCCTGATATAGAGATAGTTTGAAAGTCTTTTGGTCCAAATTCATGATCAGTAATTGTTACATCTAAGCCCTCTGTTTTTTTGAAATATTGAATGGTTTCTTCTTTTGCTTTATTAATGATTTCTTCCTCGGTATTATTTTCATTATTACAGCCTCCTAAGGTAGTAATAATGAAAACTAAATAAAAAAACAATCTTTTATGCAACATAATTCTCCTCCAATCATTGGTTCCTAAATTAGGGATATATCAAATGTTGCAGAAGAGAAACTTTAAAATGTTTTAATAGGTTCAAATCAATCTAGGTTTTTAAGAATTATTTGAGGGGCTCCTTTTGAAAATAAAAATAGACACCTTATTGTTAGGTGCCCAAAAGTTTGATACATTGCTTCTAAATTTTTAACGTTAGAAGTTGAGCTTATTGAATATTGATATCATCCTTTATATACATATGAAATAATTGGAATTAATATAAAGGGCCAACAAAAATATACTTTATTTTCATATTAATTTCAGTCATCATAACTAATACTTTCAACCTTATTTTTATAATTTATATCTGCAGTTATTTTACGGTTTGGATTATTTGTTACATGACCTGATACAAAAATCACCCAAAAATCTGAGGGGACGAATTCCACTCTTGTCACTGTGACACCTAGCTTTTTATCTTCTTTAAAATGTTGGATTGCGATTTTTTTTGCTTTTTCTTTTAATGCTATTTCCTCATTTTTTTATCCATATTGTATTATTTTTTTAGAGAAAAATTCGTTGAAACAGAACCAACATTATAATTATTATTGTAATCTATTGTAGCAGTGAATTCCTTGCTTTCATCATCTTTGATATGCCCAGTTATGAAGACTGATTCTAGATCATTAGAAGGGAACCTGTAATCAGTAATAGTTACATCTAAATTTTGTTTCTCTTTAAAGTAATTAATTGTTTTTTCTGTTGCTTTATCTACTATTTGTTTTTCTTTATTATTTTCCTGCATATTACATCCCCCAATTATTGTACTTACAAAGATAAAAAAGACAAAAAAGGTAAATTTTCGGATTTTAATTCTCATGTTTACCCTCCGTTAATGTTGTTCTATAATTTAGAATATACTAAATATCCCGAGGAGGGAATACTTTGGATAGCAAAAATACACAAGAAGTGTTAGATTTAAGCTTTTATCGAATGGCTAAAGATGCGTATAAATCAGATAAAGAGTTAAGAAATGAAATTACAGTGAATAATGCGAATGATGATACTTTACAAACATGGAAGGTCCGTGAAACATTCCACGACAAACAAACCGGAATGGATGCAGTAGCCTTTGAACGAGATGTCGATGGGAAAAAGCAAGTTATGGTAGCTTTCCGAGGAACAGAAGGGGATAAAATTATAGAGAAAAACTCTTTAGGCATTCCGATGAAGCCAGGGGAAGGTATGAAGGATTTAAAAACAGATACTAATCATTTTGTATTACGAGAAGGTGTTCATGAACCAGCAGCACCTCCTGTAGCAGGGACTGAGAATGAAGGTTCAAAGAAATATTGGAATGAAGAGAATCAGCGCTGGGAAACACATAATCAATTCGAACAAGCTGAAAGGGTCATGAAACAAGTAACGGATACATACAAGGACAGGGATGATGTAGAGATATATACGACGGGTCATTCGTTAGGGGGAGCTTTAGCGGAGTATGCAGCGGCATCTAATGATAATGTAAGATGTATGTCATGGAATGCGCCGAGTGCAAAACATTTGTTACCGCCTGATTTACAAGAAAGAGCAAATAATGGTGAGTTTAATAATAGAATTGTAAGTGTTGTTCACGGAAATGATTCAATTGGCTATGGACCATTTGGTGCATATGAAAGTCATATAGGCTCTACTTATGCGGTAACCCCACCAATTTCGAAAGAAGAAATGTCAAAGCTATCATTACAGCAAAAGCTTGGGATGGATGTTACTCGATTTTTAAATTCGATAAGTGGCCCTGGTTATCATTATCAAACAGATCAAAACTTCCAATTTGGAGAGAATGGGTCTTTATCAAATAAATACTTGTTAAATGTAGACACGAATGAAAGAGTTTATGATTCACCAGGCGCGTTATTAGGCGGGGGAGAGATTCGTGTAGTGGTAGAGAATTTAGAACAAGCTGTAAGAGATATGAAGCGAAACGCGCAAGAATTTCAAGATAGAGTACCGAGGTTAATTTCTAATATGATGACATTATTAGAAACGGCTGAAAGTAGACGGGTAGAAGCTAAAGTAAATAATATACGTGCACATGTAGAGCATTTAAGTTTTTGGTACATACGAACAGCAACGGAAATTTCAGATTTTATTGAGAAGAAAGCCGATGATTATAAGAAGACGGATCAACAATATTAAGGGAGAAGATTAAGATGCCGAGAATTTACTTAAATGAAGAAGTATTGAGCCAAGCTTTACAACAATTTGACCATATGATTCAAGATTTAAACCATAATAAAAGAGTGGTAAGTACTGTACATGATTTACTCTTATCAAGCTGGTCTCAACTTGGAGTAGGGAAAAAAGCCATTAGCGATTTAGAATCTTTTAAAAAAGATATTGAAAGAAGAATGGAAGAATTAGAGTCTGATAAAAGAGAGTTAAAGGGTGCGATTGATTTATTAAAAGCGCTAGATCAAAGTTATGATTACATGGGGCCTAAATATTAGATTACAAGAAGCACTCACAACGGTGCTTTTTGTGATTTAACTGGATTAAAGATTATTGTAGTAATTATTAAGGAATATGATCCAGATTCATAATATAGATTGAAAAAGTAATATATAGTTTTGAATCAAACTTGCAAACGATAATTTTTTATTTTACAATTTACTTACCGACCGGTAAGTAAAAATAAGTGAGGTACAGTATGACGAAGAATTTACAAACATCGCAGAACATTGTAGAGGCATCATTTAAACTTATGGCAGAACACGGCATTGAGAAGATGAGTCTTTCCATGATTGCGAAAGAGGTAGGTATTTCAAAACCGGCTATTTACTATCATTTTTCTTCTAAAGAAGCGTTAGTTGATTTTTTATTTGAAGAGATTTTTTCTGATTATCATTTTGCAAATTACTTCGATAAAGAGCAGTATACGAAAGAAAACTTTGCCGAAAAGCTAATCGCAGATGGTTTACATATGCTCTCTGAGTATGAAGGGCAAGAAGGAATACTACGCGTTATCAATGAATTTATCGTAACTGCATCGCGAAATGAAAAGTACCAGAAACGTTTATTTGAAATACAAGAGGATTTCTTACATGGTTTCCACGATTTATTGAAGAAAGGCGCGAGACTGGGCGTCGTGTCACAGCATGAAACGGAAGAAAATGCTCATACGCTAGCGCTTGTGATCGATAATATGAGCAACTATATGCTCATGGGATTCCATTTAAAGTATAAAGAAATTTGGATTCGAAATGTGAAAAACGTCATGAAGGAGGAATAAAAGTGAAAATGAAAAAAAACTGGTGGCTCGGTTTTCTTGGATTCATTGGAGTGTATAAAATTCCAGGTATGATTGAAGTTTTTCAAGCGGATGGAAGTTGGATGAAGTTAATCGGTTTCATTTGGTTACTTTGGTTCGGATATTTTATTCCTGAGAAGAAAGAAGATTAAATTTCAATTTTCTGTAAAGTTATGTAAAATGTAGATTAAGAGTATTCATATATTAGATTACTAGATTTGGAGTGGTTACATGGATCCATTGAAAAATGAAATTCACCCTGACATGGTCAAGGTGTGGAAAGTTCGTGCTGTAATGGAAGAAGGGATCGGTATACTCGTCATTTTAGCTTACCTTTTCCTCATGATAAAGTTTGATTGGTGGGCGTGGATTTTGTATGTAATGATTGGGCTGACAGTTGTGTTCGCACCATTTTCGTACTTCTTATTCCCGAAACTACGTCAACGTTATTACAGCTACCAACTAAATGAAGAAGAGCTTGAAATTCAGCATGGTCTTTTTGTCGTAAAGCGCGTATTAGTACCGATGATTCGTGTGCAGCACGTAACGATTGAACAAGGACCAATTATGAGAAAATATGGCTTAGCAGAATTACACATTTCAACAGCAGCAACTTCTCATAGCATCCCAGGCTTAACAATGTATGAAGCAGAAATGTTGAAAACGAAAATCGCAGAATTAGCGAAAGTGAGTGATGAGGATGTATAAGAGGCAGCATCCAATCACGATGTTATTAGAATTAAAAATAACAGATTTTATACCACTCATTATTTTCATGTTTAGCTTAAACGGAAAATTCCCGTTTTGGTATTTAATTCCCGCAGCATTTGGTTTACTCACCGTTTTTTCAGCATTTGAAAAATGGTATTACACAACATATTGGGTTGAAAATAACGTATTACATGTGAAAAAAGGTCTCTTCGTGAAAAAGGAGAGCTACTTAAATAAAGAACGTGTTCAAACGATTAATACAAGTTCTAACGTACTATATCAAATGCTCGGTTTAAAAAAAATTCAGATTGAAACAGCTGGTGGGGGCGATGAAGCAGAAGTTAGCTTAGCTGGTATTACGGCAGAAGAAGCGGCGGAGCTTATTACTTTGCTAAATGAGCCAATTCCAGAAGTGAAAGCAGAAGGAACGTTAGACGAAGCAACAGAAAATGTAGTAGAAAAAGAAATTGTTACAGAAGAAAAACAAGCGACAGAGTATAAATTAACTTGGAAAGAGATTTTATTAGCATCTGTTACATCTGGTCAATTTGGACTATTATTCTCTTTAATCTTTTTCGTTTATCACCAAGTAGATGAGTACATTCCGAAATGGATAGAGAATGGCGTAAAGTCGTATGTAATGGAACATGATATATATGGCTGGATTTTCATGGTAGCCATGTTACTCGTTCTTTCTTGGATTATATCTACAATCGGTTACGCGTTAAAACATGGCGATTTCACAGTGAATCGAAGAAATGACGAAGTCCGCATTTCGCAAGGATTGCTTGAGAAAAAAGAGCTCGTACTAAAATTGCATCGTATTCAAGGTATTACGATAAAAGAAAGTATTTTACGCCAACCATTCGGTTATTGTGCTGTGCAAGTAGAAGTCATTCAAAGTAAAGGAATGGGTGACGAAAAAGAAAAGGTTACACTGCACCCAATCATTCGAAAAGATCGAGTACAACAGTTACTCGCCCATTTACAATTACCATACGAACTGAATGCAAACATTATTGCATTACCAAAAGCAGCATTACGCCGCTATCTCATTGATAGTTTCATTTTCTTCGCAATGCTAGCAATCCCGCTTCTTGGAATAAGTATATACTCTGAAAAGCACTTCATCATGTGGGCATTAATTCCGCTCGCAATCCTTATCTTTACACTTGGATACGCAACATTTAAAACAAATGGTTACAGTGTTAACGGAGAACAAATTACACTTGTCTATCGTAGCGTCGGAAAATATACAGGACTTATTAGAAGAAGACATGTCCAATCAATGGAGAAGACACAATCATATTTCCAGCGCCGTGCGGATTTATGTACGTATAAGTTTTCGAGTGCATCATCTAGTTATAAAATAGAGCATACGAGAGTAGAAGATGCGGAGAGAATGCAGAATTGGTATAAGAAGAAGTTAAGTGAGAAATAACTTGAGAAAGCTTGCCTATTATGAAGGGCAAGCTTTTTTGTTATAGGGAAAAGAGTCGTTTAATCCATATATTAGTACAACTACAGCACACATGTATCAATACGTATGCAAAAAGGAGTATGCTTCTGTTTTAGGAAAATATGTGGAATTTTTGATATAAATGGTATACTAAAATACAAATAGTATTAGGAGGTTATATATGATAAGTCAGTTGAAAAGAGAAGCACTTGATGCATTAAAAGGAAGATGGGGATTAGCGGTAGGGGCAACTTTATTAATTGGAATCCTTATTGGAGCTGTTGAAATGCTAACAACAGGTATTTTCTCGATATTTTGGGGTTGGGAAGAGGCAAGTGATTCACTTACAGTAAGTATTATAGTAATGCTTGTTATTGGTCCATTAACAATAGGTGCCTATTATCTTGTTTTAAATGCAATTCGTGGGACTGATGCTCGCATTGGTCATATATTTAGATGGTTTAGCGATGGAAGTAAGTTGATGAAGTCGTTTTTAACATATTTACTAATGTATGTATACTTGACTCTATGGACATTACTTCTTATTATTCCAGGTATTATTAAATCATTTTCTTATTCTATGACATATTTTATTTTGAATGATCATCCAGAATATACAGCGAATCAAGCGATTACTGAGAGTCGTCATATGATGAATGGACATAAAATGGATTACTTTTTACTATGCTTAAGTTTCTTAGGCTGGTTCATATTAAGTATTCTTACTATAGGAATCGGTTTCTTATGGTTAGCACCGTATTTCTACGCGACATCAGCCGCATTTTATGAAGAGATTTCAAAAGAATATTATAAAAAAGAAGGCACTACTTTCTAATAACCACCTATCCCCTAAAGAATATAGGGCACAGATAGTTTAGATGTTCTGTTTAGGGGGGATTTCAGGATAAGGTATAGGTTTTTATATAAAAATTATGCCCTCTATGTTTTAGCATAGAGGGCTATTTTTTTTGTGAAAGTAATGAATAATATATGTGAAACAAAAAAAGTGAGGTGAATGAGAGTGAGCAAATTTTTAATACCGTATTCATTTTCTATATTAAGTTTCTTTATTTCAGCAACAGCACTTGATTTATATGATAGGTTGGGAAACAATAGTGAGCTGGTTTCGCCGAACATAATTGGAAAGATAATTCAATCTACTGCGCAAATGGGAGTCCTTACATTGTATTTCGGAGTACCTATTATTTTAGGTGGCTGTCTACTTGGTGAGCTATTGTTTAGAGGTATCATTTTACGATTTAAACTCAGCTATATTATATCTTTATTATTATATCTACTTTTAGCTTTTAGTATTGTTTTCGTAACGGTAGGCATTCCAACTACATATGAAGATTCTAATACATTTTTCATGGGGATAACTATGATTTGTGCTGTGACATTCTTTGTGAGTCGGAATATATGGGAGAAAAAAGAAATGAATAATGGAGTAACAGAATGAAATATACATGTCCGTGCTGCGGGTATAGAACAATGGAAGAAGAACCACCAGATACATATGAAATTTGTAATATATGTTACTGGGAAGATGATGGGGTTCAGTTTAACGATCCTGACTATGAAGGCGGGGCGAATGAAGTCTCGTTAAGACAAGCACAGAAAAATTTTATTGCATTTGGTGCTTGCGAGGAATGTTTTGTTGGATTAGTTAGAAAACCGACTAGTGAAGATGTGAAGGATGCTAGTTGGAAGCAAATTAGTTAAATAGATTTAAATAAAAATGTTATTACTCGATGTAACAAGAGTAATAACATTTTTTTATGTAATGATGAAAGAATTAACGGCGTCTTATAAGGTAAAATAATAAAGATGATAACGTAATAGGTAGGCCTGTTTCCAAAAAGGCTTCTAAATTAAAGGATAGAAAATATCGGTCGTTAAACAACATAAAGAAGAAATGATTGTAGGAAATACCTAACACTATAAATAAAGGAATACCGATTTTTAATTCGTGACTTCCTCTTATTTTTCTATAACAAAATTCGCCTATTAAACAACCGATAAAAACAGGAATACTTCCAAGAATTGAAAGCATAATAATAGATACCCAAATCGGCCCCCATGAATCCGCATAATTTGGAACGCTTGTATACTGTAAAACATTCACAATGATAGAAAAAAACAATAAGCATATTAAATAACTAATAGAAAATTTTTTCAATGGAATCATCCTTATAAAATTTCACTTTATTTTTATGAAAATATAAACCTCTTTAAATTATAGATTAGATGTATAAGGATAATCAATTTTTATACATTTCGTGTTTATGGATATATTTTCAATAAATACAAAAGTATAGATGTATAGTCAGCTTTGTGTGTTTAATGTTATCATATTGAATGATATGGAAATTTTTAATAGAATAAGTAACTAAAAATTCAAAGGTAATGAAGCTTTTGTTGTATAAAGAAAATACTTAGTAGTAATCAACAATATTAAAAATAAGATTCGTATTTATATAAATTTAGTAGAAATGGGGTTTTAAAAAGGAATGAGTATAAGCATAACGCGGCAAAAGATTTTGGCGGCCGCTTCTCAAATTGTGCAATGTAAAGGGGTTGCTAAATTAACCTTAGAAGCAGTGGCAAAAGAGGCGGGTGTAAGTAAAGGTGGATTATTGTATCACTTTTCAAATAAAGAAGCTTTAATAGAAGGTATGATAGTCAGAGGGGTAGAGGATTATGAGGGAGCCATTTACAATAAAGTAGCGGAAGACGTAGAGAAGAAAGGGAGATGGGTTCGCTCTTTTGTAGAGGAAAGATTAAATAATGAGAGAAGAACAGAAGAGTTATCTAGTAGTATGATGGCAGCATTCATGTTAAAACCTGAATTACTTGAGCCATTACAACAATCATTTCAGCAACTGCAAAAGAATATAGAAAATGATGAGATAGATTCAGTTTGTGCAACAATTATTAGATTAGCAGCAGATGGATTATGGTATTCGGAATATTTAGGGGTTGGAAGACTAAGCCCCGAGTTAAGAGAAAAAGTGATTCAAGCTCTTATTGGTAATTCATATAAATAGAATATACGAACTATATAATGCAAAAATAATTCACCATTGCTTCTTTAATGCAGTCGTGAATTATTTTTTTTATTAGAAAAATAGAACAATTTTATAGAGTATTGAATTATAACCGTCCAGACGGTATAGTAATATTTGGTTTAAGAGGAAAATGAAACAAAAAAGAATAAAAGATATTTTTAGCACACTATTCGAAAGGATAGGCCGCAAAGCTTAGAGTCTACGGTAATACATATTGGTTACTAAGATCGTCTGGTTGCACATTTTTGATGCAACCGGACGGTCTTTTTTTGTTATATAAATATAAAAAATAGGAGGGAACTATGCAAATGAAAAGTACTAAAAGACATATTTCAATGGTTTCATTAGTTTTTCTAGTATTATTTTCAGTGCTGAATGTGTGGGCTCCAGTTATTCAAGCTGCTGTGATGAAAAGTCCAGTGGACGAAATTAATATTTCCCGTACTGATGGCACGACATCTGAACCGTATCAAGCCTCAGATGGTATGAAAGTAGAAGTGAAGTGGTCAGCTAAAGAAAAAATAAAAAGTGGAGATCAATTCACAATTGATATGCCAAAAGAGTTTCGAAAAGACCTTATGAATATGAGTTTTCCTTTAAAAGATGCTGAAGGAAAAACAGTTGGTACATGTGAGATGAAAAAGGGTCTATTAACGTGTACTATGGGTGATTACGTAGAAGGAAAGAATAACATTAAAGGTTCTTTATTCGTAGAATTCTACTTTGGTTTAGAAGCATATGATGGTGTTAAAGAAATTCCATTAGAATTTAACGTTGATGGTCAAATCGTTAATAAAGAAGTAAATGTAAGTAATACGACAGAGAGACCGAAGCCACAGCCCAATACAGATAATCTATTGAAATGGGGTTCTTATAATCAAGAAGATCCTTCGATTGCTGATTGGCTTGTATATGTAAATGCAACTGGAACAGAAATGCAAGATCTTAAATTAACAGATACATTAGGACCTGGACATGAGTTAATTACAGACAGCGTAGTATTAGAAGAGGCTGTATTTGAAGATGGTTATGCACCAACAAATATTAAGCCAGCAGATTTATCTAACATTAAAATAAATGCAACGAAGACTGGATTTATAATTGAGTTTCCAGACAGTTCAAAAGGCTATATTTTAAGATATAAAACAAAGGTTACAAATCCTGCTGCGAAGCCTCATAAAAATACTGTGAAATTAGAAGGTAAAAATATTAAAACTGAAGAAAAAGTAGGACAAGTATTCGTAAGTGGTGGGGGAGGATCCGGTTCAGGTGACAATAATCCACCTAGCATTGAAAAAAATATAGTTGATGAGAATGGCAAGCTTGTAGAGAATGAGCAGTTAACAAAAATGGATCAAGTTATTCAATACCAAGTTGGTACACATATACCGAACGATCCTCCTAAATACACTTCTATGGTAATTAGTGATGATTTAGAAGATGTTTTAGAAGTATTAGAGGCAAAAGTGTATGATCAAAATGGCCAAGATATTACTTCTAAAGGAACGTTAAATATAGATAAACAAAGAAGTGAAGTAACATTTACGTTTGGTGAGAGTTTTGACTATAAGTCATATGAAGACCAGATAATTAATCTCAGTATCAAGGCGAAAATCAAAAATAATGCAGACTTATCTTCTTACGTAGATAAGAAGATTCCTAATAAAGCGGAATTACATTTTGATGATAAAACTTTAACATCAAAAGAAGTAACTATTACGCCGCCTGAAGCTCCAAAAGATGGTACAGTATCGCTTCATAAAATAGATTCTGAGAATCCGAACAAAGGGTTAAAAGCTGCCGAATTTGAAGTCCGAAATAGTGCAAATGAAGTTGTTGCAAAACTGAAAACGGACGAAAAAGGTTTTTCAGTACCTCAAACTTTAGCTCCTGGGACGTATAAAGTATATGAAACAGTAGCACCAGAAGGATATCAAAAATTAACAAGTCCAGTAGAGGTTACACTTCAAGCTGGAGAAACAAAAACAATTGAAATTAAAAATACTATGCAAAAGGGTCAAATTGAAGTAAAGAAAATTGATTCGGAAAATGGTGAGAAACCATTAGCAAATGCAGAGTTTGATATAGTAAAAGACGGTGTAGTAGTCGAACATATTGTTACAGATAAAGATGGTAAGGCAATCTCTAAACCGTTAGCACCAGGAAAATATATTTTAAAAGAAACAAAAGCACCTGAAGGCTACCAATTAAAAGAAACAGAGTTCGAAGTAAATGTAACAGGGGACGGCATATTCCCAATACAAGTGGAAAATGCAATGGTAGACAAAGGTAATATAGAAATTACAAAAGTGGACAAAGAAAACGGGGCAGTATTAGCCGGTGTCGAATTTGAAGTTCAAGATGAGAAAGATGGCGTAGTAAGAAAAGTAGTAACAGATAAAGAAGGAAAAGCAAACGTTTCAGATCTATCAGTAGGAAAGTACAAATTAGTAGAGACGAAAAGCTTACCAGGTTACAAAAATCTAGCAGAACCAGTACTATTTGAAATTACAAAAGGTATGACAAAAGCTTTAGTAATAAAAGTAGAAAATGAGCAGTTAGACAAAGGCTCAGTAGAAATTACAAAAATAGATAAAGATAGTCAAAAAGTATTAGAAGGCGTAGTCTTCGAAGTGCAAGATGAGCAAGGAAAAGTAGTAACAGAAGTAAAAACAGATAAAGATGGTAAAGCAAAAATCTCAGATTTATCAGTAGGAAAGTACAAATTAGTAGAGACGAAAAGTTTACCTGGCTACAAAAAGCTAACAGAACCAGTATCATTCGAAATTACAAAAGGTATGACAACAGTCCTATCATTGAAAGTAGAAAATGAACAGTTAGATAAAGGTTCAGTAGAAATTACAAAAGTAGATAAAGACAACAAAAAAGCATTAAAAGGCGTAGTCTTTGAAGTGCAAGATGAAGCTGGAACAGTAGTAAAGGAAGTAAAAACAGATAAAGATGGTAAAGCAAAAATCTCAGATCTATTAGTAGGAAAGTACAAATTAGTAGAGAAAGAAAGTTTACCAGGCTATAAGAAACTAACAGATCCAGTATTATTTGAAATCAAAAAAGGCATGACTGAAGTTCTATCATTAAAAATAGAAAATGAAATGGTAGATACGGGAAATGTAGAGATAACAAAGATAGATAAAGATAATAAAGCACCGTTAGCGGGAGTAACATTCATCGTCCAAGATGAAAAGGGTAATGAAGTTACAAAAGTAACGACAGATAAAGATGGAAAAGCAAATGTTTCAGATTTACCTGTAGGAAAGTATGAATTAGTAGAGGTAGAAAGTTTGCCTGGTTATAAAAAACTAGAAAAACCAGTATCATTTGAAATCAAAAAAGGCATGACCGAGGTTCTATCATTAAAAGTAGAAAATGAAATGGTGGATACAGGGAATGTAGAGATAACAAAAATAGATAAAGATAGTAAAGCTCCATTAGAAAATGTTGTATTTGAAGTACGTGATTTAAAAGGAAAAGTAGTTGCGAAAGTAACGACGGATAAAGAAGGAAAAGCAAAAGTTTCAGATTTACCTATTGGGAAGTATGAGTTGGTGGAAGTAGAAACACCGGCAGGATACAAACCGCTAGAAAAGCCAATTTCATTCGAAATTGAAAAGGGTAGAGTAACAGCGCTAAAGCTAACAGTAGAAAATGAATTAGTGGATACAGGAAATGTAGAAATTACAAAAGTAGATAAAGAAAATAAAGATGCTTTAGCTGATGCAGTATTTGAGATTCAAGATGAAGCAGGACAAGTAGTCGCTAAAATAACGACAGATAAAAAAGGACAAGCACAAGTTACTAATTTATCCGTCGGCACATACAAGTTAGTAGAAGTAAAGGCACCAAAAGGGTATAAACAATTAGTAGATCCGATTACTTTCCAAATTGAAAAAGGCATGACAAAATCTCTTGCTTTAACAGTAGAAAACGAAATGTTAGACAAGGGAAATGTGGAAGTAACAAAAGTAGATAAAGATAGTCAAAAAGTATTAGAAGGCGTAGTCTTCGAAGTACAAGATGAGCAAGACAAAGTAGTAACGGAAGTAAAAACAGATAAAAATGGTAAAGCAAAAATCTCAGACTTATCTGTAGGAAAATACAAATTAGTAGAGACGAAGAGCTTACCAGGTTACAAAAAATTAATAGAACCAGTATCATTCGAAATCAAAAAAGGTATGACGAAAGTCTTATCATTGAAAGTAGAGAACGAACTGTTAGATAAAGGTTCAGTAGAGATTACAAAAGTAGACAAAGAAAGTGGCGCAGTATTAGCGGGCGTAACATTCGAAGTGCAAGATGAAAAAGATAAAGTAGTAACAAAAGTAACGACAGATAAAGAAGGACAAGCAACAATTTCAGATTTACCAGTAGGAAAATATAAGCTAGTAGAGGTAGAAAGCTTACCAGGATATAAAAAACTAGCGAAGCCAGTATCATTCGAAATCAAAAAGGGTATGACAGAAGTTTTATCACTAAAAGTAGAGAACGAATTAGTAGATAAAGGCTCAGTAGAAATTACAAAAGTGGACAAAGAAAGTGGCGTGTTATTAAAAGGCGTAACATTCGAAGTGCAAGATGAAAAAGGCAAAGTAGTAACGAAAGTAACAACAGATAAAGAAGGAAAAGCGAAAATTTCAGATCTATCTGTAGGAAATTACAAACTAGTAGAAGTAGAAAGCTTACCAGGCTACAAAAAGCTAACAGAGCCAGTATCATTCGAAATTAAAAAGGGTATGACAGAAGTCTTATCATTAAAAGTAGAGAATGAACAGTTAGACAAAGGTTCAGTAGAAATCACAAAAGTAGATAAAGATAGTCAAAAAGTATTAGAAGGCGTAGTCTTCGAAGTACAAGATGAGCAAGGCAAAGTAGTAACGGAAGTAAAAACAGATAAAAATGGTAAAGCAAAAATCTCAGACTTATCTGTAGGAAAGTACAAATTAGTAGAGAAAGAAAGCTTACCGGGTTACAAAAAATTAATAGAACCAGTATCATTCGAAATTACAAAAGGTATGACGAAAGTCTTATCATTGAAAGTAGAGAACGAACTGTTAGATAAAGGTTCAGTAGAGATTACAAAAGTAGACAAAGAAAGTGGCGCAGTATTAGCGGGCGTAACATTCGAAGTGCGAGATGAAAAAGATAAAGTAGTAACAAAAGTAACGACAGATAAAGAAGGAAAAGCAAACGTTTCCGATTTATCAGTAGGGAAATATAAGCTAGTAGAGGTAGAAAGCTTACCAGGATATAAAAAATTAGCAAAACCAGTATCGTTTGAAATTAAAAAAGGCATGACAGAAGTCTTATCACTAAAAGTAGAGAATGAACAGTTAGATAAAGGTTCAGTAGAAATTACAAAAGTGGACAAAGACAGCCAGAAGGCATTAGAAGGCGTAACATTCGAAGTGCAAGATGAAAAAGGCAAAGTAGTAACGAAAGTAACAACAGATAAAGAAGGAAAAGCGAAAATTTCAGATCTATCTGTAGGAAGTTACAAACTAGTAGAAGTAGAGAATTTACCAGGCTACAAAAAATTAACAGAGCCAGTATCATTCGAAATTAAAAAGGGTATGACAGAAGTCTTATCATTAAAAGTAGAGAATGAACAGTTAGACAAAGGTTCAGTAGAAATCACAAAAGTAGATAAAGATAGTCAAAAAGTATTAGAAGGCGTAGTCTTCGAAGTACAAGATGAGCAAGGCAAAGTAGTAACGGAAGTAAAAACAGATAAAAATGGTAAAGCAAAAATCTCAGACTTATCTGTAGGAAAGTACAAATTAGTAGAGAAAGAAAACTTACCAGGTTACAAACAATTAACAGAACCAGTATCGTTTGAAATCAAAAAAGGAATGACAGAAGTTCTATCATTAAAAATAGAAAATGAAATGGTAGATACGGGAAATGTAGAAATTACAAAAATAGATAAAGATAATAAGGCACCGTTAGCAGGTGTAGTCTTTGAAGTTCAAGACGACAAAGGCAAGGTGGTAACGAAAGTAACGACAGATAAAGCTGGAAAAGCAACAGTTTCAGATTTATCAGTAGGAAAGTACAAGTTAGTAGAAGTAGAGAGTTTACCAGGCTACAAAAAATTAGAAAAGCCTGTACCATTTGAAATTAAAAAAGGTATGACAAAATCTTTAACGTTCACTGTAGAAAATGAAATGGTAGATACGGGGAATGTAGAAATCACAAAAATAGATAAAGACAGTAAAGCACCATTAGAAAATGTTGTATTTGAAGTACGTGACTCAAAAGGAAGAGTAGTTGCAAAAGTAACAACGGATAAAGAAGGAAAAGCAAACGTTTCAGATTTATCTATTGGAAAGTATGAGTTAGTAGAAGTAGAAACACCGGCAGGATACAAGCCACTAGAAAAGCCAGTTTCATTCGAAATTGAAAAAGGTAGAGTTACAGCATTACAATTGACTGTAGAAAATGAATTAGTGGATACAGGAAATATAGAAATTACAAAAGTAGATAAAGAAAATAAAGATGCTTTAGCTGATGCAGTCTTTGAAATTCAAGATGCAGCAGGACAAGTAGTCGCTAAAATAACGACAGATAAAAAAGGACAAGCACAAGTTACTAATTTATCAGTTGGCACATACAAGTTAGTAGAAGTAAAAGCACCAAAAGGATATAAGCAATTGGTAGATCCGATTACTTTCCAAATTGAAAAAGGCATGACAAAATCTCTTGCTTTAACAGTAGAAAATGAAATGTTAGACAAGGGAAATGTAGAAGTAACAAAAGTAGATAAAGATAGCCAAAAAGTATTAGAAGGCGTAGTCTTCGAAGTGCAAGATGAGCAAGGCAAAGTAGTAACAGAAGTAACGACAGATAAAGAAGGAAAAGCAAACGTTTCAGATCTATCAGTAGGAAAATACAAATTAGTAGAGACGAAGAGCTTACCAGGTTACAAGAAGTTAACGGAACCAGTATCATTCGAAATTAAAAAAGGTATGACAAAAGTCTTATCATTGAAAGTAGAGAATGAAAAGTTAGACAAAGGTTCAGTGGAGATTACAAAAATGGCCGCTGAAAGCAAGGAAGTCTTATCAGGAGCTGTGTTTGAAGTTCATGATGACAAGGGAAAAGTAGTAGTGAAAGTAACAACAGATAAAGATGGAAAGGCAAAAATCGCAGATCTATCTGTAGGTAACTACACACTAGTAGAAGTAGAAGCACCAAAAGGATATGAAAAATTAACTAATCCAATTCCATTTGAAATTACAAATGGAATGATAAATGCAGTTCAATTAGAAGTATTAAACAAATTGAATCATTTAGCACCACCAGGTCCAGAAACACCAGATCCAGAAAAGCCTGGAACACCAGATCCGGAGAAACCTGGAACACCAGATCCAGAAAAACCTGGAACACCAGATCCAGAAAAGCCTGGAACACCAGATCCAGAAAAGCCTGGAACACCGAATCCAGAAAAGCCTGGAACACCAGATCCAGAGATACCTGGAACACCGAATCCAGAAAAGCCTGGAACACCAGATCCAGAGATACCTGGAACACCGAATCCAGAAAAGCCTGAAAAAGAATTACCGAAGACAGGGCAGAAAATGCCTGTGGAACCATATATGGGAGCACTTCTTGTAATGATGAGTTTTGGGTTACTCGTATTAGGTAGAAAACAGCAGAGATAATAAAGGTGAAAAGGTATCCTCAAAGTATTTGAGGATACCTTTTTTAGCATAAAAAAAGCATCTAGCAAAAGAACTAGATGCAAATAAAAACACATGGGAAGACAAAATTCTTCCCGTTTCCCGTATGTAATTATATCAAAAAAATTATAAAAAACTAGCTATATTTAAAATATAATTTTAAAAAAAGTTATATACATAAATAATTGCAATACTCGCAGTTTTATCTTCCTGAAAAAGTTATTTCTTTAGTTCCGAATATTAAGACTAATGTTGATAAATCTTCAGATAATTAGAAATAATGTCCAAAAGGATATATAATATTGCTTAAGAAATAGTTTTAATGGATTACATATATTTCATTTGGTGTATTAATTGAATATCATAATTTTTAATTTTATTAAGCAAGAATCTCGGTTACTTATTGCATTTCTAACATAGGGTGAGAAAGAAAAATACAATAGTGTGGAGGTTTTTATAATGACGTTTGTTCTTAGTAAAATGAGTGGCTTTAGCATAGAAGAAAAGGTACATGAATTTGAATCTAAAGGGTTTCTTGAAATCTCAAATGAAATCTTTTTACAAGAGGAAGAGAATCATCGCTTATTAACACAAGCACAGTTAGATTATTATAATTTGGAAGATGATGCGTACGGTGAATGCCGTGCTAGATCTTATTCAAGGTATATAAAGTATGTTGATTCACCAGATTATATTTTAGATAATAGTAATGATTACTTCCAATCTAAAGAATATAACTATGATGATGGCGGGAAAGTTAGACAGTTTAATAGCATAAATGATAGCTTTTTATATAATCCTTTAATTCAAAATATCGTGCGTTTCGATACTGAATTTGCATTTAAAACAAATATAATAGATACAAGTAAAGATTTAATTATAGGGTTACATCAAGTAAGATATAAAGCTACTAAAGAAAGACCATCTTTTAGTTCGCCTATTTGGTTACATAAAGATGATGAACCAGTAGTGTTTTTACACCTTATGAATTTAAGTAATACAGCTATTGGCGGAGATAATTTAATAGCTAATTCTCCACGGGAAATTAATCAGTTTATAAGTTTGAAGGAGCCTTTAGAAACTTTAGTATTTGGACAAAAGGTCTTCCATGCCGTAACGCCACTTGGAACAGAATGTAGTACTGAAGCTTTTCGTGATATTTTATTAGTAACATTTTCTTATAAGGAGACAAAATGAGAGAAAATAAAATAATTATGATTTCTGGAGCCAATAGTGGTATAGGTCATGCTTGTATAAAATACTTTTTAGAAAAATCATTTCATGTAATAGCGCTTGATATTAATAATAATAACTTAATAGATTATATGAAAACAGATATGCCTTTGAAAGTAGTGCAAATTGATTTAAGTAATAGCGAAGCGATTCATAATCTTTTTACTCAATTAGATTTAGAAAAGCTTTCTCCTGATATATTAATAAATGCAGCTGGTATTCGAGAGATAACACCTGTTTTACATTTATCCGATGATATGTTTAAAAAAGTAATTGATGTAAATTTAGTAGCCCCATTTATTCTTTCTAGGGAAGTAGCTAAGCGATGGTGTGAATCGAAAATAAAAGGTTGTATTGTGAATATAGCATCGGTTTCTGGATTAATGGCTGAACCAGAGCGAGCTGCTTATGTGGCATCAAAGCATGCCTTAATCGGATTGACTAAACAGATGGCTATGGAATTTGGGAAGCAAAATATAAGAGTAAATAGCATTTCTCCCGGTGTTATTAGAACTGAACTTACAGAAGAATACTTTAGTAATAAAGCCTTGATGTCTATGATAAAAAGTAATCAATCTTTAGATACTTGGGGGTTGCCGCAGGATATTGTTTCATGTATTGAGTACTTGATTTCTGATCAGGCCCGCTTTATTACTGGTTCTAATTTTGTAATTGATGGTGGTTGGACTGCAGGGAAAAATTTGTAATTGAGTGTTTTTGAGGAAAAGCACCTGTCCTTTTTTAGGCTGGTGTTTTTCTCACTATAAACCGAGTTTTTATTGGAGGGGAATTAATTTGCTTCAAAAAAGTTTTAAGCAAGAGAAAACGGTACCGGCCTTAAAGATGATAGCATCAATGGTTATCTTTGGATCAGTTGGATTTTTTTCTGTTCAAACAAACTTACCTTCGTTTGAATTAGTGTTTGTAAGGTGTATTTTTGCGACAATATTTTTAAGTGTATGCTGGTTGCTTACAGGGCAATATAAACAAGATAAATGGGAACGAAAAGAAGTTATTCAAGTTTTAATATGTGGGTTTTTCTTAGTATTTAATTGGGTTTTCTTATTTAAAGCCTTTGAAAATATGTCAGTTACAATTGCTATCTCAGTTTATCATCTTGCACCAGTAATTGTACTGTTAATTGGAAGTATCGTCTTTAAAGAAAAATTAACATTAATATCTATTATTTCAATAGTTGTGTGTTTTGTGGGAGCTTTATTAATTGCTGGTATTGATGGAAGCTTCTCTTTCGGTTCATTAATGTCTTCAGGTATGATATGGGGATTTCTTGCAGCTCTCTTTTATGCATTTACAACTTTATTTGGTAAAGGGATTAACAAAATGAGTGCGTATGCAATGACATTTTTACAAACATTCTTGGGGATATTTCTTTTAATACCATTTATAGATTTAGATGCTTTTAGTGGCCTCACTCAAAGTAATTGGACATATATTATAGCTACTGGTTTTATTCACACTGGGATAGTGTATTATCTGTTTTTTGATAGTTTACGCCATTTATCTACAAAAACAATCTCAATATTAGTTTTTTTAGATCCGGCAGTGGCAATATTATTAGATACTGTACTTACTGGATTCCGTCCAACTTTAATGCAAATAACAGGAATTCTTTTTATTTTTATTGGCATGACTTTAACATTAAAAAAATCTAAAGATAAAAAACTGAGCCAAAAAGAAAAGCGAATTGAAAGCGATGCTAGTATATCTCAACAATAATGAAATATATTGTGTATAAAACGATAAACCTTGCATGAATCATGCAGGGTTTATTTGGTTCAATATAATTCATATTTATAATATGTAATTTTAAAAACTGAGGTATGTTTTTTAACATGCTTTTGATTCAACTATTTTTATTTGACTATAAATTTACAAAATTGTATATAAAACCTTATTTTTTGATAATATATAAGTAATAAATTCATAGAATTGGAGTGATGAGATGCAGCCGTTAGAAAGGGAGATTCATTCTAATATGCTGAAAGTGTGGAGGATTCACGCTTTAATTGGGGCGGCAGTTATACTAACAGTCGTAATTGCGTATTTCTTTTTTATGATTAACTTTAACTGGTGGGGCTGGTTGTTTGGACTATTAGTAACAGGAGCCATTATATTTATTCCACTTGATTATTTTGTGTTTCCAAATTTACGTCAGCGCTATTATAGTTACAGATTAAATGAAGAAGAGATTGAGATTCAAAAGGGAATGTTCGTTGTAAAACGCGTACTTATTCCGATGATCCGTGTGCAGCACGTAACGATTGAGCAAGGTCCGATTATGAGAAAGTATAATTTAGCAGAATTACACATTTCAACAGCCGCAACGTCTCATAGTATTCCAGGTTTAACGAAAGAAGAAGCAGAACAGCTGAAAAGACAAATTGGAGAACTTGCGAAAGTGAGTGATGAGGATGTATAGGAGGCAACATCCGATCACGATATTGTTAGGTATTAGGGTTGCGAGTTTGTTGCCACTTATTATTCTTGTTTTATTTAAACCTGATGAACAAGTGGAACCTTGGTATTTATTTTATCTTTTCCTTCTGGTTGTTTTATTCATCATGGCTATTTTTTCAGCAATTAAATGGTATTTTAAAGTGTACTGGATTGAGAATAATATTTTACATATAAAGCACGGTGTTTTTGTAAAGAAGGAAAGCTATTTAAATAAAGAGCGTGTACAAAATATTAGTACATCTTCTAACGCCATTTATCAAATGCTCGGACTTATGAAGCTAAATATAGAAGTAGCAGGCGGCAGTAGTGAGCCAGAAGTGATGTTGGCTGGTATTAAAGAAGACGAGGCAAAACATTTAATCTCTTTATTACATAAGAAAGAAACTACTGTAAAAGAAGAAATAGAAGAGGAAGAAAGCAAGACGGTTTATCAGTTAACAACGAAAGAGGTTTTAGCCGCAGCGATTACATCTGGTCGGTTCGGACTAGTGTTCTCTGGACTAGTACTTCTTTACACAAAGTTTGATTTTGTTCTTCCTGAAGGATTCACAAGTAAAGTAGAAGCGTATGTGATGGGAAACGGTGTTTATAAACTAATTGTAATTGCATTAATTTTAATGGTAATTTCATGGATTATTTCCACGGCTGGATATGTGTTGAAATATGCAAACTTTAAAATTGAGCGAAAAGGGGAAGAGATTCGTATCGTTCAAGGATTATTTGAAAAGAAAGAGTTTGTCTTAAAATTGCACCGCATTCAAGCGATTACTGTAAAAGAAGGTATGCTTCGCCAGCCGTTTGGTTATTGTGCTGTTGAAGTGGAAGCAATTCAAAGTATTGGAGCAGCAAGTAACGAAGTAATGTTGCATCCATTTATGAAGAAAAAAGATGTACAGCACCTGCTCACATATTTAGAGTTACCTTATGAAATCGAAGCGGAGATCGTTCACTTACCAAAAACAGCGTTGCATCGTTATTTCATTATGGGCTGGTCAATAAGTATCATACTCACAGTTCTAATTGCCAGCGTGAGTATATATTTTAAACAATATATTGCGTTGTTTGTTATTTTACCGTTATTTATCGTGTTTTCGTTACTTGCGTATGCTAGATATAAAAGTGGCGGTTATGAATTAAGAGAAAATCAACTAACGGTTGTATATCGTAATTTTTCGAAATATACAGGAATAATGCGAAGAAGACATGTTCAAGTAGTAGGTTATGATCAATCGTATTTTCAAAGAAAAGATGAATTATGTACAACTCTTGTAGCGGTAGCCGGGCGCGGTTATGAAGTAAAGCATATGAGAAAAAAAGATTCACTTAGTATATATAATTGGTACAAAGAAAAAGGAAACACCGGTGTGTAATGGTGTTTCCTTTTTGTTATTAAATGGATATCTTTAGTCGAATCGTTGATATATTTCAAGATGTGATAGATATATTCGAAAAATCGTTGATATATTCAAAGATGTGATAGATATATTCGAAAAATCGTTAATATAATTTCACGTTCTGCTAGTGTTGTATTACTTTTTAATTAAACTAACACATCAAAAGTAGTCACAAAAGAAGGACGAGAGAAAATACTCTTTTGCTGTTCCGCATGTGGATGCGCTGGAGCTTGTCCTTCTGCTTGTGTGGGACGTTTTTTATGAGCATTTTCGAATGAACGTGATTCTGTCCAGTCTTTAAAGTTTTGCTCTGTTTCCCACATCGTTAAGATGACATATGTATCGTTACTTAATGGGCGTAAAACACGGATCGCTTGGAATCCTGGTTCGTTTTCAATAAGGCCTGCGCGGTTTTTAAAGCGGTTTTCAAATACTGGGCGACCTTCGTCTGTGACAGAAATGTTGTTACAAACGATATAGCCAGATTGTCCTTTAAATTCACCGACAGCATCTAGTACGTCATACTGAAGTGAGCCTTCTACAGATTCTTCTGTATTTTCTTTATAAAACATATTTTTTTCATCATTTTTTGCAGTGAAATGTGATTGTTCTAGAGGTGTTTCGTATGAAATAATCGCCTTCATTTTAATGCCCCCTTAATAGTTTGTTTCTATTATATCAACTCTCTTAAAAAACTTCGAAGATTATATACATAAAGATACTTCTTTTTCAAATAATAAATGTACCATCATTTGGAAAGAAGGACGATGTATGAAGAAAGTAAAGTGGACTTTATTAGGCGGCGTCGCAACGTTTGTAGTAGCAATTGTACTCTATAAACTTATCGTGTTAGCTGGTGGCTATATGATGGATGAAAAGCAGCTCGTTTTCCACTCTTCATCACGTATTGTTGACCAGAAAGGAAAAGAAATTACGAAATTATACGTAGAAAATAGGGAACTCGTACCAGTCGAGCAAATTCCGAAGTATGTGCAGCAAGCGTTTGTTGCGGTGGAAGATTCTCGTTTTTATGAGCATCAAGGAATTGATTATCCGTCTATATTCCGTGCTCTGTATAAAGATACGTTAGCTAGAGAAAAGGTAGAGGGCGGTAGTACTATTACGCAGCAACTCGCTAAAAATGTCTTTTTAACTCGTGAAAAAACATTTACGCGCAAATTGAAGGAAGTCGCAATTTCTCTTCAATTAGAGCAAAAATATACGAAGCAACAAATTCTTGAAATGTATATGAATCATATTTATTTTGGTCATGGGGCTTACGGTATTCAAGCGGCAGCAAAGTTGTATTTTAATAAAAATGTTGAGGATTTAACAGTAGAGGAAGGGGCAATGCTTGCAGGCCTTCCAAAGTCACCAAACGGATATTCACCGTACTACTCTGCAGAGAAGAGTAAGGAACGCCGCGATCTAGTGTTGTCACTTATGCATAAACAAGGCTATTTGACTGCAGAAGAAAGCGTTCGTTATCAAGGGAAGACAATTGCTCTATATAAAAATTTAGATGAGAATGAGCTTGCATATATGCCGTATATTGATATGGTCATAGATGAAGCCGCTCGTTTATACGGATTGTCTCATCAAGAAGTACTTCGCGGAGGATATACGTTTGTCGTACCTATGGATGAAAAGATTCAAAAGGTAGCATATAACCAGTTTCAAGATGCAAGGAATTTTCCTGGGAAAGAAGAAGGGGCGCAAGGTGCGTTCTTATTAATGGATAATCGTACGGGAGGGATTAAAGCGGCGATTGGGGGAAGAAAGTACGTCCCGAGAGGATTTAATCGTGTTTTTGCCAAAAGGCAGCCCGGATCTGTTTTAAAACCACTTATCGTTTATGCACCAGCACTAGAAACGAAAAAGTATAATCCGTATTCTTTATTAACAAATGAAAGAAATTCTTTTGAAGGGTATGAACCTCGAAATTATAATCATGAGTATTCAAAAGAAATGACGATGTATGATGCGATTTTAGAGTCGGCAAATGTACCGGCAGTTTCTTTATTAAATGAGTTAGGGGTAGAAGAAGGAAAGCAATATTTAGAAAAAGGGAATGTTCATATTGCAGATGCTGGTTTAAGTACAGCGCTTGGCGGATTGAAAAATGGCGTTTCAACATTTGATCTTGTAAAAATGTATCGTTCATTTTTAGCAAATGGAAATATTATCGAGCCGCACGTTATTGATAAAGTATTAAACAGACACGGTGCAGTCATTGGGGAATCTCCAAAAGTAGAGACGAAAATCTTTTCGAAGCAGACAGCATGGTATATGACGAAAATGTTAGAAGGAGTTGTGAAGGAAGGAACAGCGAGAGTTGGTGTATATAACGGTGCGTTAGCTGGAAAAACGGGTACAACTTCATTGCCAAATGACGATAAGGGAGCAAGAGATATGTGGTTCGTCGGCTATACACCGAACTTAGTAGGCGCTGTTTGGATTGGTTATGACCGCACGGATAAGGAGCATCAGTTGCAAGGAGAAAGTGCATCTGCGACAAAATTATTTAAGAAAATTTTAACGAAGGCTAATGTAGAACATAAAGAGAAGTTTATGAAGCCTGAAGGTGTGGAAACAATCGGTGCTCCGATTCGGCTGCGAAGAATTGAAGATGTAAAAATGAAACTATCATTTAGTCCTTTCGGTTTATTTAAAGCAAAATTAAGCTGGACGCCACTTCCAGATAACAGAATTATGTACCGAATCTATAGAGTGGAGAATGGAATTCATACGCATGTTAGCACTGTAAACGGTGCTGGAGAATATGAGGAAAAGTTCGTTAACATATTTTCAAAACCGAGCTTTTACGTTGTACCATATAATACACAAACGAATCGCGAAGGAGAAAAGTCAAAAGTAGCTAAACCATAGTTTTTCTCTGTGTTATAATAAGAATGTTGTGAAAATAGTAAGCGTTTTTAAGAATGTTTGTGTCAATTTAATGAACAACGTACATAATATTATGCATTTTGTTTTTACAAGCTGTATAGTAAAAAAAGATAAATATCGAGCGTATTCGAAGCATTGGTAAGGAAGGGAGCAACGGTCTTGGTAAGAACTATAAATGAGACATTTTTAAAAGCATGTAGGGGGGAACGTACCGATTATGTACCAGCATGGTATATGCGTCAAGCAGGTCGTTCACAACCGGAATATAGAAAGATTAAAGAAAAGTATTCTTTATTTGAAATTACACACAATCCAGAGTTATGTGCTTACGTTACAAAATTGCCGGTTGATCAATATAACGTAGACGCAGCAATTCTTTATAAAGATATTATGTCACCACTACCTGCAATTGGTGTGGACGTAGAAATTAAATCAGGTATTGGCCCAGTTATCGATAATCCAATCCGTTCTTTACAAGACGTAGAAAAACTAGGGGAAATCAATCCAGAAGATGACGTACCGTACATACTAGATACAATTCGTTTATTAACGACAGAAATGTTAGACGTACCGTTAATCGGTTTTTCAGGAGCTCCATTTACATTAGCGAGCTATATGATTGAAGGCGGTCCATCTCGTAACTACCATAATACGAAAGCGTTCATGTATGCAGAGCCAAAAGCTTGGTTCGCTTTAATGGATAAACTAGCAGATATGGTTATTACATATTTAAAAGCGCAAATTAACGCAGGAGCAAAAGCAGTTCAAATTTTCGATTCTTGGGTTGGAACAGTAAATGTAGCAGATTATCGCGTATTTATTAAACCAGCAATGGAGCGTATTTTTGCAGAAGTTCGTAAGATGGGTGTACCGATGATTATGCACGGCGTAGGAGCTGCACACTTAGTGAATGAGTGGCACGACTTACCGCTTGATGTAGTCGGCTTAGACTGGCGCTTACCGATTGAAGAAGCACGTGCACGTGGCGTTCATAAGGCGGTACAAGGTAATATGGACCCTTCATTCTTACTTGCACCATGGTCTGTTATTGAAGAACATGTAAAAGGTATTTTAGATCAAGGGATGAAACAGCCGGGTTATATCTTTAACTTAGGTCACGGTGTATTCCCAGAAGTAAATCCGGATACATTAAAACGTTTAACTACATTTATTCATGAATACTCTAAAGGGCAGTTAGCGAAGTAAAGGAGAATTGCTGTATGAAAAAGAAAATTGGTTTGCTTGTGATGGCATACGGAACGCCATATAAAGAAGAAGATATTGAACGTTACTATACACATATTCGCAGAGGAAGAAAGCCAAGTCCTGAAATGCTGGAAGATTTAACAGAGCGTTACCGTGCAATTGGTGGTATTTCTCCTTTAGCTACTATTACATTAGAGCAAGCTAAGAAGTTAGAGAAGCGTTTAAATGAAGTACAAGATGAAGTAGAGTACCATATGTATCTTGGCTTAAAACATATTGAACCGTTTATTGAAGATGCGGTGAAAGATATGCATAACGACGGAATACAAGATGCAATCGCACTTGTTCTTGCACCTCACTATTCTACTTTTAGCGTGAAATCATACGTTGGACGAGCACAAGAAGAAGCTGAGAAACTTGGAAACTTAACAATTCACGGTATTGATAGCTGGTATAAAGAGCCGAAATTCATCCAGTACTGGGTCGATGCAGTGAAAGTTATATATAACGGTATGTCAGATGCAGAGCGTGAAAAAGCAGTATTAATCGTATCTGCACATAGCTTACCAGAGAAAATTATTGGAATGGGCGATCCATATCCAGATCAATTAAATGAAACAGCGGACTATATCGCGCGCGGAGCTGAAGTAGCAAACTATGCAGTAGGCTGGCAAAGTGCAGGAAACACACCAGATCCTTGGATTGGTCCAGATGTACAAGATTTAACGAGAGAACTAAATGAAAAGCACGGTTATACTTCATTCGTATATGCACCAGTTGGATTTGTTGCGGAACATTTAGAAGTTTTATATGACAACGACTTTGAGTGTAAAGTTGTAACGGATGAAATTGGTGCGAAATATTATCGTCCAGAAATGCCAAATGCATCGGACGCATTTATTGATTGTTTAACAGATGTTGTATTAAAGAAAAAAGAATCTGTACTGTAAGAAGAAAGGGGGAGCCTGCTTGAGGAAAAAAGTTGTGATCGTCGGCGGAGGCATCACTGGATTAACAGCAATGTATAACTTACAAAAAAATATTCATGAAAAAAACTTGCCGATTGATACATTACTTATAGAAGCATCGGGTAAACTAGGCGGAAAAATTCAAACCGTTCGAAAAGATGGATTTACAATTGAGCGCGGACCGGATTCTTTCTTAGCACGAAAAGAAAGTGCAGCTAGATTAGTGAAAGAATTAGGTCTCGGCGATGAACTTGTAAATAATCAAGCCGGTCAATCATTTATCCTTGTAAACAATCGGTTACATAAAATGCCGAATGGATCAGTGATGGGAATTCCAACGCAAATTACGCCGTTTCTATTTTCCGGGCTGTTCTCCCCAATTGGTAAACTAAGAGCTGGCTTTGATCTATTAATGCCGAGGTCAAAGCCAGTATCTGACCAATCACTCGGACAATTTTTCAGACATCGTCTTGGAAACGAAGTGGTTGAAAACTTAATAGAACCGTTACTATCGGGTATTTATGCAGGGGATATTGATGAAATGAGCTTAATGTCAACATTCCCGCAAATGTATCAAATTGAGCAGAAACATCGCAGTATTTCACTCGGTATGCGTACGCTCGCTCCGAAAGAAGAGAAAGCTGAACCGAAAAAGGGAATGTTCCAAACAGTGAAAACAGGTTTAGAATCTATCGTAAAATCTCTCGAAGCAAAGATGCATGAAGGTACGATAATAAAGGGAACTCGCATTGAAAAAATTGCAAAACAGGGTGATGGTTATACGATTACTCTTAGTAACGGAAAAGAAATAGAAGCGGACGCCATCGTAGTGGCAACTTCGCATAAAGTATTGCCGTCCATGTTTGCTCAGTACAAGCAGTTTCGTTTCTTCCGTAATATTCCATCCACATCCGTTGCCAATGTCGCACTTGCTTTCCAAAAGTCCGCAATCCAGCGCGATATTAATGGTACAGGATTTGTCGTATCACGAAATAGCGATTACACGATTACAGCATGTACGTGGACGCATAAAAAATGGCCACATACAACGCCAGAAGGAAAAACACTCCTTCGCTGTTACGTTGGACGTGCTGGTGATGAAGCGGTTGTAGAACAAACTGAAGAAGAGCTCGTTCAGCTCGTACTAGAAGATTTAAGAAAGACGATGGATATTACAGAGGATCCAGAGTTTACAATCGTAAGCCGCTGGAAAGAAGCGATGCCTCAATATACAGTAGGCCATAACGAGCGAATGAAAAAGCTCACAACATTTATGGAGAAAGAGTTGCCTGGTATATACTTGGCAGGTAGCTCCTATGCTGGTGCTGGACTTCCAGATTGTATTAATCAAGGTGAGGAAGCTTCAAAGCGTGTATTATCTCATTTGGAGAAAGTAATAGATGCTGAATTAATCGCACAATAAATTATAAGAAACGCCTTCAATCATATTGAAGGCGTTTCGTTTATTATATAAAATACTTATTCGCCAATAAACATATATAAGGTATTTGGCTTTATAACAGCATCTCCTGCATAAATAACCCATTCTGTTAAGTTATCAAAATCTAAATGATAACTGTTTCCTTCACTCATATCTTCTATAAAATATGGTTCATTAATGAGTATTCCTTGAATGAAATCTTCCGTAATGTTTTGCATTTCAAACCACATATGTTCACTTTTTCCTTCTTCGTAGGAGACACCAAACTTAGCAAGGAAACGAAAATCTTCATTTGATTGTTCAATGTGAAAAATGTTGCTGAAATACCCGAAAGTATTTTTCGCATTGTAAGCCATACGATCGGTTTCACTATTTGTTTTATAGAACATGAGCCCTGTAGCTTCCTCGTGTTCTTTGAAAAAACTTTCAATATATTCTTCTGAAGTATTAAATTTGAATAAGAGAACGGATGGAGATTGATGGTATTCATCTCGGGCATCCATTCCGCCTAAGAATGTATTTTGTGCATCTATTGGTTGTAGTTTCACTTCTTCATCCTCGATTGAAGATAATTGGTCCATACTCGTTTTATGCCCTATATAAGATAATCCTTTTTCCCACGGAACAGCGACTGTATGTATAGAACCTTGCTGACTATGCGCGATAACGATAGGCTCATTCATAGGGACTTGTCCATTCTCAACGGCATTATTAGCAAATGTTTGAAAGAGATCGCCAATGCCGTAGTAGGAAGAAATGCGATTTGGAATAATTAACTCTATTTCAGTTACGCCTGCTCTTAAAAGACCATGTGTATGAAACCAATATTGCGTAGGCTCATCATCTTTATCGTCTTCATAAACAGAATGAATAACGTACAAGTCAGGAATGTCAGGTAATAATTCATTTTCAACGTGATATTCAATATAGCTTCTAGATATCACTTTCATTGCTGCACTTGAATCGATTACAAATAACAAATCTGGGGCGAGATTCCATAAAAACTGTAACTGCTGGAAAAAGCAGTCCAGTACATCGCCTACAAATAGCGTACGAGTGAAAATTTCAGTGCCGAAAGCCGCATCTTCAAAATTACGATCTACAATTGTAGAATCTTGTCTATTGTACATTTTATATTCTTCTGGGGCGTTCGCCTCATCAATATGCAGTTCATACGGTAGGACTGTTTCACCCATATGTAATTCAACAATAAGGCTTGTCTTATCACCATAAACAATTTTTAACTCATCAACTTTAGTAGCAATAGTTTCTAGTCGGTGTTTTAACTGCTCAATTGTAATTCTAGTTGGTATAACAGCAATCATATCTGAAAAATGACGTTCTAATGTTCCATTCATAGCTGCGCGGTATGTTTCTGTTTGCACTTCCATCCAATCACTCCTATTCAAATGAATCCATTTTACATGCCAATCAAATGTCGATATTTTCTGTTTTCTCTCCCTAACATTATAGAGTGCATTTGTAGAAGGTGTAAAATTATTATTTTGTATTATAGTTTGAAAGCTTGTAAATTAAATAAATCTTTTGTAAAATTTGTCGAAATATAGTTCTATATAACGAATCATTTGTTATGATAGAAATGCTGAGAAAATATGAAATAGGGAGAGGAAAATGGCTGTGAAGAAATTGTTAAGCGTCTTTTTATCATTCTTGCTATTGCTTTCATTTACTGGAACTTTAGCGCAAGCAGAAGAAACTGCTTCTATGTCAGTAGAAAAAGCAATTCAAGTATTTAAGCAGCAAGGGAAAACGAAGGGGATTGTGGAAGGCTATATTGTCGGATATACGCAAAGTTCTTCTAAATATACGAAGGATCCAGCTAAGTTTGATGATACAAACGTAGCAATTGCAGATTCGCCAAACGAAACGAATCCAGACAAAATCATGCCCGTTCAGTTGCCAAAAGGTGATGTGAGAACGGCAGTGAATGTAAAAGATCACCCTGAAAATATCGGGAAGAAAGTTAGTTTGACTGGGACTCTTGAATTATATTTTAGTAACCCAGGTCTAAAATCAGTAACAGCTTATAAGTTTCAAGGTGAAGGACAAAACCGTGTTAGCGATGTAGTAGCTTCACCGAACGGCGGAGAAGTTGCTAAAGGAACAGCGGTAACATTAACGACGAATACAGAAGGCGCAACAATCTACTATACGTTAGATGGCTCTAATCCTACTAATAAAAGTGTTCGTTATAATGGACAAATTGTAATGACTGAAAATAGTGTAGTGAAAGCAATCGCGGAAAAAGAAGGGCTTACTTCTTCAGCAATTTCGACATTTTCATTTATTATCGTAAATAATGAACCAGTTCGTATTCATGACATTCAAGGAAAATCACATATGTCTCCTTACAACGGTAAGAAAGTAAACAATGTGGAAGGCGTTGTCACAGCGCTTGATAAAAACGGCTTTTATATAGAAGATAATCAGCCAGATAATGATCCAGCTACTTCAGAAGGTATGTACGTATATAAAAAAGATGCGAATGTAGCAGTAGGAGATCTTATTCAAGTTGATGGAGTAGTAGAAGAATATGTAGGACCAGGATATGCAGAGCGATTTGAAACAGACTTAACGACGACAGAAATTAAGGCGAGTCGCGTTGCTGTAATCGCAAAAGATCAATCTTTGCCGGCACCGATTGTACTTGGGGAAAACGGTGTGAAAATCCCGGACCAGATTATTGATAATGATGCATTTGGTTTATTTGATCCAAATGAAGATGCAATCGACTTCTATGAAAGTATAGAAGGTATGCGTGTTACGATGCCAACACCAAAAATTATTACACCTCAGAAAAACGGGAATTTATATGTAACAGTAAAAAATGGTGGAGATAAAATAGTAACACAATATGGCACACCTCTATTAGATGAAAATCAATTAAACCCAGAGCGTCTTTCTGTAAAAGTACCTCGCGATTATGTAGCAAAAGTAGGAGATACTTTTACTGGAGATATAACAGGGGTAGTAGGATATGATTACGGTTCTTTCCGTATTTCGCCAATAACAGAACTGCCAGCTGTAGTGGATGGTGGATTTAAGCAAGTAGGGGCAAATATTCAGCCACGTCTTGATAAGTTAACGGTTGCTACATATAACATTGAAAACTTCTCAGCGAATAAAAAAGAAACAACAGATGAAAAGGTAAAAGCGTTAGCGTATTCTATTAAATACAACTTAAAAATGCCAGATATTATCGGTGTAGAGGAAATGCAAGATAATAACGGATCAATTAATGACGGTACAACAGATGCGTCATTAAGCGCAAAACGTATCATTGATGCAGTTCTAGAAATTCGTGGACCGAAGTATGAGTATGTAGAAATCGCTCCAAACAATAATCAAGACGGAGGAGCACCAGGAGCGAATATTCGCGTCGGCTTCTTCTATAATCCATCACGCGTGAAATTAGCGACGGTACCAAAGTTACTTGATAAAAATGTTGTTCGTATTGGAGACGAAAATCCATTATTTGAAAGTACACGTAAACCGTTAGCGGCAGAATTTACGTTCCAAGGACAAAACATTGTTGTCGTTGCAAATCACTTAAACTCAAAACTAGGAGATGCAACGCCATTTGGAAAAGTGCAGCCGCTCGTATTAAAAAGTGAAGACAAACGAATTCAGTTAGCACAAGAAGTAAATCATTTCGTGCAAGGAATTCAGAAAAAGAATACGAATGCACCAGTTGTCGTGTTAGGTGATATGAACGATTTCGAATTCTCTAAACCACTAAAAACACTAGAGGGAACAATCTTAAAAGATATGTTAAACACAGTGCCAAAAGAGAATCGTTACACGTACATTCACGAAGGAAATGCACAAGTGTTAGATCATATTTTAGTAACAAATAATATCGCACCGCACACAATTGTAGATCCAGTGCACTTAAACTCAAACATAATGAAAGAGCACGGACGTGTAAGCGACCATGACCCAGTACTTGCTCAAATTGATTTGAAGAAAGCTTCTTAAAGAAAGGAACGCTTAGGTGACTAAGCGTTCTTTTTTTTCATTGTTATAGAATAGTATAAAGAGATGATTCCTTTTTTTGTAATCTAATGATAAAATTGGTTGAATATTTAGTTTTTTTGAAGGGGGACATCAATGCAGTTACAAATAAATGGAAAGTTAATGAATCAGCTTGCAATTTTTTTTAGTACGATCGTCATGCTTCAGTTCGTAGCTGATGTAACAGGACTTACAAGCAATCTAGATATTACGTATAACTTAATTAATATAACAGCTTCTTATATAACATTTAGTTTGGCGGTTATTTTTACTTTAATAGGTGCAAGAAGAGAATTAAGTAAATATGCAATTGTTTCATTATGTTTAGTAGTAGCGATTAAAGCGATTTATTTTGTAGCGGTTGTTATTTTATGGGGATTGGCTGGTACACCGTAAGTGAATAGTAAATAAAACCCTAATTTCCAATATAGTAAGGAAATTAGGGTTTTATTATACTTGAAACGCTTTTCTACACCGCTCTCTTCTTTGCAACCTTCTTCTATATTTTTTTCTATCACGTTTTACTCCTTGTATATACATAATTAAGCTAACGAGAAGGAAGAAAGTGCATTGCATCGTTAAAATATACGGCGACATGCCATGCAACGGTTGTTTTGGGTCATATAAATGAAAAGGCGCTCCGCCTATTGTAGGGAATATCGTATTTAGCAGGACGTATGGAATGGAGGCAACTGCAAATGGGAAAAGAATCGCCATATAGTCCTTTTGTGACCACGCAGATGCTGCAAGTCCTAAAAGGGCCATTAAACCTGCAAATAAAAAATTAATTCCGATATATACAGCAATGTAAGTGAGGGGAGATTCGTAATATAAGTTTGCAAACATCCCATTATCATTTATAATGCCTGAACCAGCAGTCGGTTCTCCGTCTGGAATGGTTAATTTGCAAAATAATAACGATAAGATGAATGGAAATGTATAAAGAAATCCGCCACAAAAGAATGTAACGATATATTTCGTTACTGAATAAGGGAACAAAGAAATCCCTTTACTTACAAACGGTTTAAAACCATCTGATTTATCCGAATTGTAACTTGTACTAAAGGGGAAACTAGCAATAACGGGCATTAATAATAAATAAACATCCATTTCATTGTCGCGAAATCCAATCCATTTAACAGCTGTTGTTACAAAGGCATCCGTTCCATCCCCAATGTAACGAATTACATAATAATAATGGTAAATAAAAATAAGAGCTAGTCCACTAAACATAATAATTAAAGAAACACGATTACAAAAAGCTTGCTTTATATTTAAACGAAGCGCACGCATCATGACTGAAAAAGCCTCCACTATTTTGATAAACTTGTCTATTTTCTATATTACTATTAATTGTAAAGATTTTCTTGTTTTTTTATTTGATTATTTGAAAAAGAGGAATTTTGTTGTTGTGAAGTAAGGTTTAGCTGAAAGGGATTTTTCTAAAATATGGTTGACAATTAAGTATTACATTTGTAATCTTAATTATAGATTACAAATGTAATACTTAGGAGTGAAACATACGATGACAAATCAATTACCTAAAATATCTGAAGCGGAATTAGAAATTATGAAAGTACTTTGGTCGAGTTCTCCGCAAACAGCGAATGAAATTATAGAAGAACTGGAAGATGCAATGGACTGGAAACCGAAAACAATCCGCACATTAATTAATCGATTAGTACAAAAAGAAGCCGTTTCTTATCATCAAGATAAAGGGCGAATGTATGCTTATTATCCGTTAGTATCACAAGATAATTATTTGCAAGTGGAAACGAAATCTTTACTAAAGCGTTTTTGCGGTGCAGCGTTTAAACCGTTACTTGTTAATTTTTTAAAAGAGGAAAAATTGTCTTCAGAAGATATTAATGAACTGAAACGCATTTTAGATGAGAAGACAGAGGAGAATAAGAGGAAGGATCGATAAAAATGATAAACACGCTTATAAATGTATACCTTCCTCATTTTTTTGATTGGCTTATAGAAACGTCACTTATGGCCAGCATATTAGTTGGATTTATTTTATGTATAAAAGTTCTATTTAGAAATAAATTAACACCCCGGTGGCAATATATGTTGTGGATCGTATTAATGATAAGACTCCTTTTACCATGGTCGCCAGATAGCTCTTATAGCATTTACTCATTACTTTCCTATAGTTCTAGTGTATCGGAAGTTATTCCAAAAAATATGCCGGCTACTGAGAATATAGTGAACATAGAAAGCGACCGTAAAGTGGAATTGGAATCAAATCCTAAAATGGTAACAAAAACTAGCGAACCGGAAGTAGAAGTCAGTTCGGAAAAACAGACTACATTTTCTTTATACAAACTTGCTTTGTATGTGTGGCTAGCTGGGGTAATTGTATTAGCAGCCATCACGTTTCTTACAAATAGACGGTTATATTCGTACATAAAGAAACAACCGGATATTACGGATGAACAGGTCATTACAGTGTTTGATCGCTGTAAGCAGTCTATGAAAATGAAGAAGGCAGTTTCATTACGTCTAGCAGGAAAGATTGCGAGCCCAACTGTGTTTAGTTTCTTTCGTCCGAAAGTATTACTATCAAAAAAACATATGAAAGTATTAAATGAGCAACAATTACAATATGTCTTTTACCATGAGTTAGCTCATATTAAGAGAAAAGATGTAGCTGTAAATTGGATTATGTACAGTTTAATCCTATTAAATTGGTTCAATCCGATTCTTTGGTACGCCTATTTTTGTATGCGAGAAGATCAAGAATTGGCATGTGATGCATATGCGCTTACTTTCATAGATAAAGAGGAGCAAATTGCATACGGACATACAATTATTACCCTTCTAGAACATTATTCCTATCAAGTACCAAGCCTAGTAAATTTAAGTAGAAATAAACGAACACTAAAAAGGAGAATCATTATGATTAAAAAATTCCAAAAGAAATCGTATCGTCTTTCTTTACTCGGAGTGATTGCTATAGCAGCTATAGCGGGCGGATTTTTATTAAATGCAAGGATAACTGAGGGAGATGAAAGACAGAAAGAAAAAGTTGTAGAAAAAAAGCAATCTAAAGCGGCATTTGAAAAAGCGATAGAAACAGTATTAGGTACACCGGAGAATGCAAGTAGAGAATGGGGTATGTCAATAACGTCATATAAAAAGAATACAGATTTTTTGTATTTGGCAGAAAAGAATTTTACAAAAGAAGAATTTGAGCAGTATGTTCGATTATTTAAGGAAGCGCAAGAAATTCATAAAAAAGCAATGGTTAAGAAAAATGTGCCTGAGAATTATGATGGAGATACAAAGGAATATAAACCTGAACGCTTGAAGAAAGCTGATCAAGAAAGACTAGCTACTATTGAGAAGACATTAAAACCGCTTGGAGATAAGCTGGAGAAGTCTTTAACATATACTATAGAAGAAGCGAAAGAACATGTACCGTATCAAATTAAGCAGCCGACTTATATACCTGAAGGTTATGAATTAAAGAGAGAATGGGCTGACTCATATTTTGGAAGAGATGTAGAATTAGTTATTAAATCAGAATATACAAAAGGAAAATATGGTTTTACAATTTACCAGTCAAGGATGTATATGGATGGTAATGTTAATGGTGGTAAGGATCCGCTACACTATATGATGCCTGGAGTAGAGAATCTAGAAAGTTATAGTTTAGATGGGAAAGGAATGGTATATAATAAATCTTCTCATGGAGAGGGGAAGTTAAGAGGCCTTAAAATGTTTGTACCAGCACAAGGTAAGAATAGTGAGTATCAAATTGTCATAGTGAATGATATTTTTACAAGAGATACAAAGATATACGAAGAGATAATCGATGATGAGCTAACTAAGAAAGAAATGGAGAAAATATTACTTTCTATGTCAAAATAAAAGGCAGTGTTCTTAAACTTTTAGTTTTAAGAACACTGTCTATTTTATTAAATTTCTAGTGGGATCTAGCCAGCAATTATTATGAATATATTCTAGCTTTCCATACAAGTATACTTTTTGATACACTATGGACAGTATGATATAACTTGACTGAAATCTTTTATACTGGAAATAATAAAAAGAGAACTTGTATAGAATGTAAGCGTGTGGTAATATCAAAGATGTACTGATTGACTATATTATCCAATTGGTCATTTTTGGAGGTGACAATGTGGCGATAGATCGAAAACGTTCTATTATTGAAGCTGCAACAAAGTCTTTTTCAGCGTTCGGTTATAAAGCAACAACGATGGATCAAGTAGCGAAGTTAGCGAATGTAGGAAAAGGAACGATTTATACTTTTTTCAAAAATAAAGAAGAGCTATTTGGTGAAATTATTTCTAATTTAATTACAGAAATGAAGCAAGTTGCAGAAAGTGCAATTCGTTCAGATGTTTCATTTTTTGAAAATGTACATAGAGCATTATATAGCATCTTGGAATTTAGAAAAGAACATCAGCTCATGATTAAATTAATTCAAGAAGAGCGCGATATGGGAACGAAAGAAGTACAAGAAGTTATGCAACAAGTTGATGTGGAAATCGTTTCTGTTATTCAATCGTATTTAAAGATTGCGATTGAAAAAGGTGAAATTAGCAAATGTGATCCAGAAATTACAGCATTTATTATGCTTCGCCTATACGTATCGCTTATCTTTGATTGGGAAAAAAATCATGAACCGCTAGAAAAAGAAAAAATTGCAGAGTTATTTGAACTTTATTTACTAAAAGGATTGTCAAACTAAGATAATCCTTTTAATTTTATAAAAAATGACCAATTGAACAATGCGGTCATATATTTGAGTTAAGGGGGGATATAGAAAAACTATAATCAAAATGAGAAAAAGTTGCATAGTAATAAATTCGGGGATAAGGCATATGTATGAACAAGTATAGCCTTTTTGTTTGGGTGAAAATGACCATATGAACGTTTTGGTCATTTTATAAAAGGGGGAGAAATTATGAAAGGGAATCAGTTACTTCGTAAAGAGTTCACGGAAATTATAAAAAGTAAAAAAATATTAATTCCAATTATCGCGGTTTTATTCGTACCGATTTTATATGCGGGGATGTTTTTGTGGGCCTTTTGGGATCCGTATAAACAGTTAGATGACTTACCAGTTGCAGTAGTCAATTTAGATAAAGGCGCAGTATTTGATGGGAAACCAATTGAGGTCGGAAAAGGGCTCGTTGATAATTTAAAAGATAATAAAAGTTTTAAATGGGAGTTCGTAAGTGAAAAAGAAGCAAAGAAAGGAATGGAAGGTAGAAAGTATTACATGTTAGTGCGCATTCCAGATGACTTCTCAAGTAACGCTACAACGTTACTAAAAGACAATCCAAAGCCATTAAACTTAGAGTACATTCCAAACGAAAGCTTAAACTTCTTATCTTCACAAATTGGAGGAACAGCTATTGAAAAGATTAAAACTGAAGTATCAAGCACGTTAACGAAAACATATGCAGAGAAAATGTTTGATTCTATTAAAGACGTCTCAAAAGGATTAGTAGATGGAGCGGAAGGGGCAAATGAACTACATGACGGATCAAGTGAATTGCATGATGGTTCAAGTAAAGTGACGGATGGCCTTCATACACTTCAAGGGAAATCTGGGGAGATGAAGGATGGAGTTCAGAAATTAGCAGATGGATCTAATAAATTAGTAGATGGATCAGGCAAAGTAACAAATGGTTTAAATACGTTAAATAGCAAAACAGGTGAGATGCAGACGGGTATAGGGAAATTGCAAGATGGCTCCGGAAAAGTAACAGGCGGTTTAAATACGTTAAATAGCAAAACGGGTGAATTGCGTGATGGATCTGAGAAAGTGACTGGTGGCTTGAACAAACTAGTAAGTAAATCCGGCGAATTACAAACAGGAACAACTAATCTATCAAATGGTATGGGAAAACTTGTTGAAGGGCAAAGTCAATTAGAGAAAGGTTCTCAAGCGATTCAAAAGGGATTGCAGGATTTAAATAGTAACGTACAAAATTCTGCTGCAGGATTAGAGGAAATGCAGTCGAAAGTTCCTTCTATATTGAATGCAGTAAATGAGAAAATAGATGGAGCTGGAGAGAATGTAAATCAGTTAAATGAACTTACGCAATCAACAGCAGGAGATGCCAAAAATGCAGCGCAAGAGGTAGCGAATTTACAAAAGAAAATTGAGAGTTTACCGAAAGAATATCAAGAACAGTTACAACCATTCATAACAAGTGCCGTAAAAAGCACAGCGACAGTTCAGCAAAAAGCTACTGGAGTAGCAGGTGGAACAAATAAATTAAATGAAGAAGTAAAACAATTAAAAGGCGAAATAGATCAAAAAACAAGTGGATTGCAAAATAAATTACCAAATTCAGAAGGAGTAAAAACTCTAGCAGATGGTATTGAGAAACTAACAAATGCTCAAAATGAATTTGTTAGTAAGTTTTATGGATTTGGTGAGGGATTAGATAATGCAAAAATAGGTGCCGATAAATTAAAAGATGGATCAGTTCAATTAATTGATGGGATAACGCAATTACAAAGCGGATCAGGAAAGGTGACAGCAGGATTAGGTCAATTATCTGCAGGAGTAAATCAATTAGTAGATGGCTCAAGCCAAGTAACCGGCGGTTTGGGTACATTATCTGTAGGAACAAGCCAAATGACAGGTGGCATAACGCAGTTGGCAGACGGTTCAAGCCAAGTAACAACTGGCTTAGGTACTTTAAATGGTGGCTTAAATAAAATGTCAACGGGCTCGACCCAGCTAATCGACGGCGTAAATAAACTAGCAGACGGCTCAGGAAAAGTAACTGATGGACTAGTGAAAGTAAACGATGGTTCAGGTGAACTTGCTGAGAAACTTGGGGAAGGGGCAGAGAAAACTGGGGAAGTAAAAGGGACAGATAAAACGTATGATATGTTTGCAAGTCCTGTAAAAGTGAAGACAGAGAAAATGGCGGAAGTTCCTAACTACGGAACTGGATTTACGCCGTATTTCTTATCACTCGGTTTATTTGTTGGGGCATTATTATTATCTATCGTATACCCATTACGCGATACAGTTGGCGTTCCGAAATCAGGATTTAGTTGGTTTATTAGTAAGTTCGGCGTGTTACTATCAGTCGGTATTATTCAAGCGATAGTAGCAGATGTTATATTACTGTTCGGATTGGGTGTAGAAGTACAAAGCATTCCATACTTCATACTCTTTAGTATCATTACAAGTTTAGCGTTTATCGCATTAATTCAATGTTTAGTAACAGCTTTTGGTGATGCAGGTCGTTTTATCGCCATCATTACATTAATTATGCAGCTTACAACAAGTGCTGGAACATTCCCACTAGAGTTGATTCCGAAGTTTTTACAACCATTTCATGCTTGGTTACCGATGACATACTCTGTATCAGGATTAAAAGCAGTCGTATCAAGTGGAGACTTTGACTTCATGTGGCAAAACATAGGAATGCTCATGATCTTTATCGTTGTATTATCACTTGGAACAATCGCCTCCTTAACTTTGATGCACAAACGACAATTTAAAAATGTTGCTGAAAATCAATCGGTTGAAGCGTAAAAAAAGCACCTTTTTGGTGCTTTTTTATTTTAATAGAGGGCATTTTTTCCTTAGTTCATCTATAAATCTTTCTAAAAGCTATAGAAACGAAAGAAAAGGAATTACAACAATTTACAGAGAAACATAGGGTAGAGGAGTTGATATGATGAGAGGCAATCTTACTTATTATTTTATCGTAAATCCGCTAATCATCTTTCTTGTTTATGCCCTTTCACCTATATTGTTTGATAAAGAAGTATATACAAGTATGAAAGATGCATTTGGAATACTTACGTTCTACTATGTGTTAATGGGTGGATATTACTTTATTGATATTTTAAGTGAAAAGATAAAGAAAAAAAGTGATGGAGGATAAAAAATGACTGAAAGTGAAATGAAATTCCGCGATACGACCATTCGTAACTTTTTCGATAAAGAGGATCGTTTAAAATCGATTCCAGGTCAAAAGAAGAAAAAACTAGTATTGTTGGAGCATTTAATAAGCAAGTTAAATGCTGAAAATCAATATACAGAAAAAGAAATTAATACATTTATAAAACAATATCATGATGATTTTTGTACAATTAGACGTGAATTTATTGTACAGGGGTTTATGGATAGAGAGGATAATATGTACCGTATAAACGGGAGAGAAGTTTGGACGAAGTGGGAGGAGTTAAAATAATGAATCAGCGAGGGGATCCCCGCTGATTATAAGCCTGTGCTAGTCTTGCTGTTTCTTTGTAGTAAGTCTATGAAAGCTTCAACATTCGAACTTGTAATGTATCCAAGCGTTATATATTCATCTTCATAATAAAATATTATTTTTTTGTCAAAGATTCTTCTCTTCGTTTCTATGGATAGAATTTTTTCATAATCAAATTCGGCAATGAATGTGTTTTTATATTGGCTAAAAAAGAGCAGTCTTCTATTAGTAGCAAGTAACATGCCAGGATACGGGACTTTATGCGTAATCATATAGCCAGTAAGTGAACATTTTAAAGTAGATAAAATTTTTTCTTCTTTATGTAATAGTTGTTTTGCAGCTGTTAAGATTGGGTTCATTCCATACATTCCTTTTATTTTGATGTATGAATATTGTATCAAGAGTAAAAAGATTCTCAATATGTAATATTGCATATTGGACGTTTTATAGTTTTAATATTATTTTTAAAAAGAAAAAGTACGAGGTGATTCAATGATACGGTTAGTAAAAGAGACTGATGCAGAAGCAATTATGAATATTAGAAAAGAAATTATATTATCGGAAACTACTACAAAATTTTTCATAGTATCCCCAAAGAAGTTACCGAATGATAGTAATGCAGAAAGAGAAAAGATACGGAAAAGCAATGAGAAAGGTAATCTTTATATCGTGTATGAAGTAGATGGGAAGGTAGTTGGCTTTTTACTTTTCAACCGATATGAACTAGAACGGTTACAACACGCAGGCACAATGGGAATGGGGATTAAAGAGGCGTATTGTAATCAAGGCATCGGCACGAAATTAATTGAATTTCTTATTAGTTGGGCGAAAGGGCAGAAAGGTTTAGAGAAAATTTGCTTAGGTGTAGTTTCTGTTAATGATCGGGCAATTAAAGTGTACAAACGTATGGGTTTTGTAGAAGAAGGGAGACAACGAAAGCAAATAAAGTATGAAGATGGATCATATGGAGATGACGTATTGATGGGGTTTTATATTGAATAAAGGATATATGGTATTAAGAAAAGGAATGTACAAAACGTAAATTTCTAAAAGTAGTATATTGCCCCTGCATTAACAGACTTTTTCCTATGTATAATATTAATATAGTAAAATCATAACAACCGATATTGCAGTTTCCAATAATATACTATATAATCAATTTAAGAAAACGTTTTCATGCAAAGGGGGAGAATTTCGTGTCGACTATAGAGGACGTGGCGAAATTAGCGGGGTTATCAAGGACAACGGTTTCTAGGGTGATTAATAATCATCCATATGTTTCAGATGAGAAGAAAAAAAGGGTTCAATTAGCAATGAAGCATTTAGGCTTCGTTCCTAATTCTGCGGCGAGAAGGCTTCGTAAACAAAAAACGGAAACAATTGCGGTGCTAGTTCCAAGGATTACAAATCCTTTCTTCAGTAGATTTATTGAGGCAATCGAGATTGCTGCTTCTGAACATAAATATAAACTGATTATTTGTCAAACAAGATATTTACCGGAAAAAGAGATGGAGTATTTACAATTATTATCTACGAAACAAGTAGATGGGATTATTCTATGTTCACTAGAAAATCCGTGGGAAGATGTAGAGCCATACTTACAGCACGGTCCAATCGTGTTGTGTAATGAATATATTGAGGAAGCAAATATTCCAACAGTGAAGTTTGATCATGCGCAAGGAGCATACATAGCTGCGAAGCATGTGTTAGATCAAGGATATCGTAATCTTATTTTTTGCCGTGGTAACGAAACCAAAGTCGTTAGCCAGCAGCGAAAAATGGGCTTTTTACGTGCAATAACTGAGAAGAGCCGCCAAGTAGAAGCGATTGACTTTCTTGAAAACGCTTTCTCCTGGGAAGATGGAAAACGAATATTCCATGAAGTATTGAAGGACAAAAAAAATCCTACCGCGATTTTGGCAGGAGGCGATGAGGTAGCAGCTGGAATTATCTCAGAGGCGAAACGCCATAACTGGAGCATTCCAGATGATCTCGCTGTTATCGGTTTTGATAATCAAATATTATCGCAGATTACAGAACCAGGTATTACGACAATTGAACAGCCAATTGATGAAATGGCCCGAAAAGTTGTCGACCTGATGATGGATAAAATCCATACGAAAAATTATCGAAAAAAAGAATTGTATGAGTTTGAACTGGAGCTCTTGGTGAAAGGTTCAACGATGAAGGATAAGATGTTATTAGCCTAGTAGACTATGTCTGCTAGGTTTTTTTATGTTCACAAACTACTATTCTTCGTGAACGCAATCGTCACATTTGTTATGGTATGCTTCGTGTTGCTCATCAATTTCTTTCCCACAGTGCGCACAAGTTTTCGTCGGTAAATTTCTGAAAAACTCCATTGGTTGATCGATCATGTCAATCCCTCCATTTCCATTTCTTACTATTATTGTATTAGTACAAAAAATAAAAGTCAACAACTGTTTTATAACAAAATTGAAAATTAATGAAAAAGTTTAGGAAATGGATTATAGTTAACAATGTAGGATGTAAGTAAAAAACTTTCTCAAGTACGGAGAAAAACTGCATTCCTACTCGGTTTTAGAAAGGATGGATACATATGAAAATGACTGTTGTCGGCTTTTGGGGCGGCTTTCCAGAAGCGGGAGAAGCAACGTCGGGGTATTTGTTTGAACACGATGGTTTTCGTTTACTTGTAGACTGTGGTAGTGGTGTACTAGCACAGCTTCAAAAATATATAACACCATCTGATATAGATGCAGTTGTACTGTCACACTATCATCACGATCATGTTGCGGACATTGGGGTATTGCAATATGCGAGATTAATTACGAGTGCGACAACAAGGCAACTACCGGAATTACCAATATACGGTCATACGTTTGACGAGAATGGATTCCATTCTTTAACACATGAACGACATACGAAAGGAATCGCGTACAATCCAGAAGAAACACTTCAAGTTGGACCGTTCTCGATTTCGTTCTTAAAAACTGTTCATCCTGTTACATGCTTTGCGATGCGTATTACAGCTGGAGATGATGCTGTAGTATACAGCGCTGATTCAAGTTATATTCCTGAATTCATTCCATTCACAAAAGATGCTAATCTTTTCATTTGTGAGTGTAATATGTATGCACATCAAGAGGCTGCAAAAGCAGGGCATATGAATAGTACAGAAGTAGCAAGTATTGCGAAAGATGCAAATGTAAAAGAACTTTTATTAACGCACTTACCGCATACAGGCAACCCATCTGATTTAGTAACAGAAGCAAAACAAATTTTCAGTGGCCATATTACGTTAGCGCATAGTGGTTACGTATGGAACTCATGAGGTGATACGATGTTATTTATTGATAATAAAGGAATTACAGATCCTAGAATAAACTTAGCAATTGAAGAATATTGTGTGAAGAATTTAGATATTAACGAAACATATTTACTGTTTTACATTAATGAGCCTTCGATAATCATTGGTAAAAACCAAAACACAGTAGAAGAAATTAATGCAGATTACGTAAAAGAAAAAGGTATTCATGTCGTTCGTCGTCTATCAGGTGGAGGCGCAGTATATCATGATTTAGGAAACTTAAACTTCAGTTTTATTACAAAAGATGATGGAGACAGTTTCAGCAACTTCAAAAAATTTACTGAGCCTGTAACGAAAGCGCTTGGTAAATTAGGTGTAAATGCAGAACTAAGTGGTCGTAACGACATTTTAGCTGAAGGCAGAAAAATTTCAGGTAACGCGCAGTTCTCAACGAAAGGTCGTATGTTCAGCCACGGTACGTTACTATTTGACTCTGAAATCGATCACGTCGTATCAGCATTAAAAGTAAAAATGGATAAGATTCAATCAAAAGGAATTAAATCAATCCGTAGCCGCGTTGCGAACATTACAGAGTTTCTAAACGAAGAAATGACGACAGAAGAGTTCAGACAACTTCTTCTAGAAACAATTTTCGAAGGAGAAACAGAAATCCCAACGTACGAATTAACAGAAAATGATTGGAAAGAAATCCATAAACTTTCTGAAGAACGTTACCAAAATTGGGATTGGAACTATGGAAAATCACCGAAGTTCAACTTACAACATTCACACCGCTTCCCAGTTGGACAAGTTGATGTTCGTCTTGAAGTGAAAAAAGGAACAGTAACAGAATGTAAAATTTACGGCGACTTCTTCGGTTCACTAGATGTTCATGATATTGAAGAGCGTCTAACAGGCGTTCAGTTCGATAAAGATGCATTCACTGCAGCTTTAGAAGGCGTAGATATCGCACGCTACTTCGGTAACATTACAACAGAAGATTTCTTACATTTATTCTTCTAAAAATGAGGGAGGCTGCCATAAAGGCAGCCTCTTTCTTTTTATAGTTTTGTCGATATAATTCCATTTACCACAAAATGTATACTTACAGGACATCTGCCTCTTATAAAGGAATATATATATGAAAAGGAGGCGGATCGATATGAAAAGGGTCATACACATTGTAATATTGCTCGGATTCGTCATTGGGATTGCAGCGTGTAACAGTGAAACTTCCTCAAGTCGTACCCTTTTATCTATCGGAAAGCCAGCGGAGGATAATGTTATATATTTTACGCATACAGATAACAAACGAAAGATACATAATATACAAGACATGTTTCAAAATAAGAAGTGGAAAAGAAATGAAACATTCAGCACTGTTAATAAAACACCAGATGTCGTCTTTTCAATAGATGAAGACAATACAGGGTTACCGACATTATATGTTACGGTGTATTTTCATGCAGATGGAGCGGACGCGATCAACTTGTTTGGAGAGCATACGACGTTAAATAAAGAGGAACTTAATAAACTTAGAGAAAAGATGAATGCATATTATCCTAAAATGATTTCTGGTCTAGTTTCATAAATTACTTGCGAATAAAATTCCCTTATCTTTCCAAAGCAAACTAAGAGAAGGTGATCTGTCTATATGCAGTTAATAGAATATCACTTGCTACTTTAATTTTCTTTTAATATAATTAATTTAGAATTTTTAAATATTCTAAATTTTATAAAGGTGGGGTTTTTGTGAATCTCGTTCAATCTTTGGCTGAAACGGCAAAAAAGAAGGGGGATAAACCGGCTTATATATTTATGGATCAGTCGGTCTCTTATGACCAATTAAACAAAATGGTCACAAGGTTTTCTAGCAATTTAGCAGAAATGGGCATTGGAAAAGGGGACAATGTCGCATTAGTTGTTGGGAACTCACCACATTTTTTGGTCGGTTTATACGGAACAATGAAAGCCGGAGCAACTGTTATTCCAGTTAATCCAATTTATACAGCAGACGAAATGCATTACATTTTACAAAATGGAGATGTAAAAACAATCATCGTACTCGACGTCCTTCTACCTGTTATACAATCTCTTACAACAAGACTTCCTTCATTAGAAAACATCATCATATGCGAAACCTCATCAGATTTTAACCATACAGAAACCGAAAAAATGAAAACGTTTACTAGTTTTGTGGGGGCTGGAGACTTACAATACGAAGGCCCTGAACTAGATGAAGAAGATGTAGCGGTTATCCTATACACTTCAGGTACAACTGGAAAACCGAAAGGCGCTATGTTAACACATAAAAATTTATATAGTAATGCGAATGATGTTGCGTCTTATTTACAATTTACTGCTGACGATCGCGTCGTTGCGGCACTGCCAATGTTCCATGTGTTCTGTTTAACAGTTGCGGTAAATGCACCGATTGTGAACGGGGCAACAATTTTAATGTTACCGAAATTTAGTCCGAAAGAAGTATTCCGTATTTGTCGCACGTACGAACCAACGATTTTTGCTGGCGTACCGACGATGTACAATTATTTATATTTATTTGAAGAAGCAAGCGCAGAAGATGTGAAGACGCTTCGTCTTTGTATTTCCGGTGGTGCATCGATGCCTGTTGCTCTTCTGCAAAACTTTGAAAAACGTTTTAACGTTATTGTTTCAGAAGGATACGGTTTATCAGAGGCATCACCAGTTACTTGTTTCAACCCGCTAGATCGTCCTCGTAAACCAGGATCAATTGGCACAAATATTTGGCATGTAGAAAATAAAATTGTAAATGAACTTGGGGAAGAAGTACCTGTCGGCGCAGTCGGCGAATTAATCGTTCGCGGACCTAACGTTATGAAAGGATACTATAATGCACCAGAAGATACAGCTGCGACATTGAAAGACGGCTGGCTATATACAGGTGACTTAGCGAAAATGGATGAAGAAGGTTACTTCTATATCGTTGATCGTAAAAAAGATATCGTCTTAGTTGGCGGTTATAACGTATACCCTCGTGAAGTAGAAGAAGTATTATATACGCACGAATCAGTAGCGGAAGTTGTTGTAATCGGTGTTCCTGATGAAAACTTAGGAGAAGCAGTGCGAGCTTACGTCGTTCTGAAACAAACGAACGTAACAGAAGAAGAACTAATGCATTACTGTACGTTACATTTAGCGAAATATAAAGTGCCGAAAAGCATTGAGTTTTTAATAGAATTACCGAAGAATACGACTGGTAAGTTGTTAAGAAGAGCATTGAGAGAGAAAGCGATGCAAGTGTAAAAATGAGGCAACCATCTTTGAAGGTGGTTGCCTCATTTTTTTGTGCATTGATTAAGCTGTGGTGCCATATATTTAAAGCTTCATATGACCAACAAGGAGGAGATATACATAGAACAGAAGGGATTAACGCTTACGGCGAGTGCAATATCTTATTTGTGAAATTATGGATGAACTCTGAAAATGATAAGAACGGTAATTTTAATCAAAATGGAGTAATGAACCGTGAATCAATGGCTACGGTGTTAGTAAATGCATATAAATTAGAATGGAATGAAAATAGTAAGTTACCAAAAGAATTTGCTGATTTGAAAAATCATTGGGCTCGAAGTATGCCAATATTTTAGTTTAGTAAGAAAATTCAAATTCCAAGTTGACACATATGAATTACAGAATTAAAATGAAAAGAAATCGAATACAATACATTAGAAGCTAATCAGATAAACTGAAGGCGCACAATGTTCACATTTGTGAATATATTGTGTGCCTTTTTCTATTGTATAAACTAAGGGGGCTTAACGATGAAAAAGTGGGGTAAGACAGCGTTTATGAAAAGTACAGGTGTTTTATTATCAGCAGTTGTACTTTTATCAGGGTGTGGTTCGGCAACATCCACTAGTAATTCTGAAGGAAGTGGAGATAAAAAAACAGTTGAGCTTTTAAATGTTTCTTATGATCCAACGAGGGAGTTATATCAAGATTTCAATAAAGATTTTGCGAAGTATTGGAAAGAGAAGCATGGGCAAACAGTAAATGTAAAACAATCACACGGGGGATCTGGAAGTCAAGCACGCTCTGTTATTGATGGCTTAGAAGCAGACGTTGTTACACTAGCACTTGCTTATGATATTGATGCCATTAGCAAGAAAAAACAATTAGCAGAAGATTGGCAGAAGCGACTTGCGAATAATTCCACTCCGTACACGTCAACAATTGTATTTCTTGTTCGAAAAGGAAACCCGAAAGGAATTAAAGACTGGGATGATTTAACGAAAAAAGGTGTGTCTGTCATTACACCAAACCCAAAAACATCAGGCGGGGCACGTTGGAACTATTTAGCGGCGTGGGGATACGCACTGAAAAAATATAATAATAGTGAAGATAAGGCGAAAGAGTTTGTTAGCCAAATTTATAAAAACGTAGAAGTATTAGATTCAGGAGCGCGCGGAGCAACGACAACATTTGTTGAAAAAGGAATTGGTGACGTATTAATCGCATGGGAAAATGAAGCGTTATTATCTCAAAAAGAGCTTGGAAAAGATAAATTTGAAATTGTAACCCCTTCTATTAGTGTACTTGCAGAACCACCAGTAGCGGTTGTAGATAAAGTCGTTGATAAAAAAGGAACGAAAAAAGTAGCAGAAGGGTATCTTGAATATTTGTACTCAGAAAAAGGACAGGAAATTGCGGCGAAAAACTTTTATCGTCCGCGCAATGAAAAAGTAGCAGAAAAATATGCATCCCAATTTCCGAAAGTTCAATTATTTACTGTAGATGAACTATTTGGTGGTTGGAAAAAAGCACAGGAGAAACACTTTAATGACGGCGGCGTATTCGATAAAATTTATCAAAAATAATGCGTACTGCTAAAGGGGGATGAGGTGAAAGAGGATGAGGAAGAAACGTGTTTTACCAGGGTTTGGATTATCGCTTGGATTTACAATGTTGTACATGAGTTTATTCGTACTTATACCACTTTCTATCGTATTTATTCAAACTTCACAGTTAGGTTGGAAGAAGTTCGCTGGGGTTATAACGAACGAGCGTGTGTTGCATTCCTATCAAGTTAGTTTTACAACTTCATTTGCAGCTGCTATTGTAAATGCCATTTTCGGTTTATTAATAGCTTGGGTGCTCGTACGCTACAAATTTCCAGGGAAACGTCTATTAGATGGACTTATTGATTTACCGTTTGCACTTCCGACAGCTGTAGCTGGTATTACACTTACAACGCTTTATGCGGAAAATGGATGGATTGGGAAAATATTTAGTCTGTTTCATATAAAAGTAGCTTTTACACCACTCGGAATTATCGTTGCGCTTACTTTTATCGGTTTACCATTTGTCGTTCGAATGGTGCAACCAGTGCTGCAAAATATTGATAAAGAAGTAGAAGAGGCAGCTTCGAGTTTAGGTGCATCCCGCTTACAAATATTTGTGAAAATCATTTTACCAGAGATCTTTCCCGCTCTTCTTGCAGGTTTTTCACTCGCATTTGCAAGAGCATTAGGAGAATACGGATCTGTCGTTTTCATCGCAGGTAATATGCCGATGAAAACAGAAATTGCGCCACTGATGATTATGACGAAACTAGAACAATATGATTATGCGGGGGCAACAGCTGTAGCGACCGTGATGCTTATTATTTCTCTCCTTTTCCTTCTTCTTATTAATATGATTCAAAGCTGGAGTAGAAGGCATGAACTAAAAAATGAATAGGAGGAGAGAAAATGGAACCAACATTATTAGAAAAGAAAATAGTAAAAAGCGTATCAGCTAAAAAAGAATCTAAGCTTGTACCAGGCATATTAATTACGATTACAGTTTTATTTTTATCTCTCTTTCTATTACTGCCACTCATAACTATTTTTCTAAAAGCCTTTGAAAGAGGGATGGATGTATACATTGCCGCTATTACAGATCAAGAAGCATTTTCAGCAATTAGATTAACGCTTCTCGTTGCGTTAATCGTTGTGCCGCTTAATACGATATTTGGGGTAGCGGCCGCATGGCTTATTACAAAGTTTCAGTTTAAAGGAAAACAAGTATTACTCTCTCTTATTGAACTGCCGTTTGCTGTGTCACCAGTTATCGCAGGATTAGTATTCGTTTTACTTTTCACACCGAGGGGTGCTCTTGGCGAATGGCTACTTGAACATGGAGTGAAACTCATTTTCTCTGTACCAGGCATTATTATCGCAACAATCTTTGTAACCTTCCCGTTCGTTGCACGTGAATTAATTCCGATTATGCAGGCGCAAGGGAAAAGTGAAGAAGAGGCAGCTTTATCACTTGGCGCAAGTGGCTGGAAAATGTTTTGGCGCGTTACGCTTCCAAATATAAAATGGGGTCTTTTATACGGCATGATTCTATGTAATGCCCGTGCTATCGGTGAGTTTGGAGCCGTTTCTGTCGTATCAGGTCACGTGCGCGGTATTACGAATACGATGCCGCTTCATATTGAAATTTTGTACAATGAATATCAATTTTCAGCAGCATTTGCAGTAGCGACGTTAATGTCATTAATTGCAGTGTTTACACTCGTTATAAAAAACTGGATTGAATGGCGAATGGAAAAACGACAATAAGAGGGGGATTACGGTGAGTATTCAAATTCAAGGTGTATCGAAGCAATATGGTACATTTCAAGCACTAACAGACATTCATTTGGATATTCCAAAAGGTGAACTTGTTGCCTTATTAGGCCCGTCAGGTTCTGGGAAAACGACGTTATTACGCATTATTGCAGGATTAGAAGAAGCGGATGGAGGCTCTGTTTCATTTGATGGGGAAGATCTAACAGACATTCACGTGAAAAACAGGCAAGTCGGTTTCGTCTTTCAGCACTATGCGCTCTTTAAACATATGAATGTATTTGAGAATGTCGCTTTCGGTTTAAAAGTAAGAAAGAAAAGCTTAAGACCGTCAGCAGAAGCGATAGAAGAAAAGGTAACAGAATTATTAAAGCTCGTAAAAATGGATGGCTTTGCTAAACGTTATCCAGCGCAATTATCTGGTGGACAACGTCAACGTATTGCACTAGCCCGGGCACTTGCAGTCGAACCGAAAATTTTATTACTTGATGAACCGTTCGGTGCACTTGATGCAAAAGTGAGAAAAGAATTACGAAGATGGCTCCGGAAATTACATGACGAATTTCAAATTACGAGCGTATTCGTAACGCATGATCAGGAGGAAGCATTAGACGTTGCAGACCGCATCGTTGTAATGAATGAAGGCTGCATTGAACAAATGGGAACACCGGAAGAAGTATATGAAAACCCAGCAAGTCCGTTTGTATATGACTTTTTAGGAAATGTAAATTTATTTCACGGCCGCGTTCATAAAGGAAAGCTAAATGTAGGGTCGGTCGAACTAGAAGCACCAGAGCATAAGCACGTTTCCAACGTAGACGGAATAGCCTACGTAAGGCCGCATGACTTATCAATCTCTCGTACGAAACAAAGCGTAGATGCAATCCCGGCAAAAGTATCTTATTTTCACGCAGTCGGACCTGTCGTATATGTAGAATTAAAACGAGATGGAACAGATGAGTACTTAGAAGCAGAAATAAGTAAAGAACAGTTCAAGCATCTCAGCATTCAAGCGGGTGATGTTGTATACGTACAGCCGAAAGAAGTGAAGGTGTTTATTCCGGAGGATTTTGTAATTTAAATAAAAACCGAACCGTCATCTAAGTGGCGGTTCGGTTTTCTTTATTTTTTCTCTACTAATTTCTTATTCTTCCAATCTAGTGTGAACAATTTATTAAATGTTTTTTGATCAACGTCTTTTACGTTGGTTCCAACCCAGTTTGCAGTTCCGAATGTGAAGCCTGGACGAAGTTGGTAATCATCGGCGTGTTTTGTATAAGCGACTTGTAAGTTAGATTGATCTGTATTTTTTTCAGAGATAACAACAGCAATCATACCAGGAGAGAAACCGCTATTTGTTAATGCTGGAAGTTGATCCATCGGTATTAAATTACCTTTTGCATCAGATTCATATAGGTATGTGCGAGAGTACATGAACAGTTGGTTTCCATATAAAGAATGATAAGAATCACGTGTGTAAATACCCCAGTTTTGATTGTTATATCCGTTAAAGAATACGTTCCACTTTACGTTTTTGTTTGTTTGGTCAATTAAATTTGTTTTATAACTAGTTTGTTTATAGCTTACAGAGTCCGACCAAGTGACTTGACCAGTTGCACCAGCTTCACCGCTAGGTCCATTAGGCGTTACAGAAGCCTTAACAGAGCCACCAAGTTGATAAGATACGCTAGATGTTACAGTCGTTTCTTCTACAGCATTTGTAGGTGCTACGTTAAAGAAACGAGCGCTGTTATCTTGAAGGTTAAATGCAACATCATATTGTGAAGGATAACGCAATGTTGCACTAGCGCCAGGGATTGGGTAGTTATCAATAGGTGCATCACTTATAGTAGGATTTGCTTTTAAAAAACTACCAGTCGTATTAATAACGGCAATCTGTTTATCAGCGCTTGGGTCATCGATAAAAGTTACCTTTAAAGACATTGTCATATTATCAGCTTGATCATTATTAAATGTATTATAGCTCGTATGTGTTTTCGCATTTTGCCCGATATCTGTTACAACTTGTGACGTCGTTTGAGCGTAAGCAGCAGGTGTTGAAAGAGTTACAGCGCTACTAGCAAAAACAGCGGATAATGCTAAACATTTTAAATATGTTTTAGAACGTTTCATACAATCACTTCCTTTTATCTTTGTCGATATATGTCGTATTTCATTCATATCGTAACATAAAAATAAAACGGAATAGATGTATATGCATAATTGCATAGGTGAGTTTTGAAGGATAAAGATAATAGAATTTCATCCAACACTTAAGACTCTAAAATGCCCATTACAGCCGTTCCTAAAAATTTTAAGACGATATGTTTACCAATGTTTTTATTGGGAAGATTGAAGTGCTTAATATTTACGTTATAAGTGCATAACAAGTTATAATAGAAGAAATCAATAAGGAGGCTGGCTGTGAAGAATCTTCGTTATCTCAATATATTTACCATATTAATTATATACACACTACTTATGTTTTACATCGGCTGGAACGGATGGGTTTGGCTTCATGCGGTATTTGGCTGGGAATCTTGGGGATATTATGCTTTCATAGTCGCATTTATTTCATATGCGTACATTCTCGTGCAAGTGTTTAAGTTTCTGCCATTTCTGCGAACGATAGGTTCGATTTGGTTTGCGGTTATACAATATGCACTTATGTTGTTGCCATTAGCTGATATTATGGTCTTTCTTTTACAGTTTTCAGTGGAGAAAGAAGCAGCAATTATTTGGACAGGGGCGGCTGTGATAGCTGCATTTATCTTTATCTTTGCGTACGGAGTATTTAATGCGTATAGTCCGGTAGTAAGAAAGTACGAAGTGCACATACCGAAAAAGGTAGAGGGGCGTAAAAGTTTACGCATTGCGATGGCTTCTGATATGCATTTCGGTAAACTGTCTGGCGTTTCGCATTTAAAAAGACTTGTTCGTCATGTAAATGAGATGGAACCTGATATTATTTTGCTGCCAGGTGATATTATCGATGATCATCCAGGTGTGTTCATTCAAAAGAATATGGGACCAATCATGAAACAAATGAAAGCACCATTAGGCGTATATGGCGTATTAGGAAACCATGAATACTACGGCAGAGCAGTTCCAGAGTTTTTACAAGAGATGGATAAGATTGATATTCGTATTCTTTTAGATGAAGTGATTACAATTAAAGATGACTTTTATCTCGTTGGAAGAAGAGATAAAACAGAGCGAGATCGCCAAAGCTTTGAACAATTAATGAGTACGGTAGATAAATCGATGCCTGTTATCGCAATGGATCACCAGCCATTTGAGTTGAAACAAGCAGCAGCGGCAGGTGTAGATTTATTATTATCCGGTCATACGCACCGCGGACAAATGGCGCCCAATCATATTGTAACGAGAAGAATGTACGAGCTAGACTGGGGATACGCACAAAAAGGCGCGTTCCACGCAATTGTTTCTTCTGGATTTGGATTTTGGGGACCCCCGCTTAGACTTGGTAGTAGGTCGGAGATTGTGCAGGTAGAAGTTACGTTTGAATAGGGGTTATGAAATAGAGAGCTGATGGCTCTCTATTTTTTTCAATAAAAACAAATAACAATAAATATTTATGTTGGTGCTAATTTCATAAAAGAGATACGATTATAAGACTCGATTAAAATAAAGGGGGATTGTAAGTGATCATATCAGATGTACTATACGGAGAATTTGAAGTGGATGTAGTGCTAGAAGAATTAATTTTAAGTAAGCCTACGCAAAGACTAAAGGGAATTCATCAAGCAGGCGCAAGTTACTTAATGAACGAGAAATGGAATGTAACGCGCTTTGATCATTCAGTTGGTGTTATGTTATTAGTTAAAAAACTAGGTGGTTCAGTAGAAGAACAGATCGCTGGTTTACTGCATGACGTATCGCATACTGCTTTTTCCCACGTGATTGATTACGTTTTTGATAATGAAGATGAAAGTTACCATGAAGAGATATTTAGTTCTGTTGTGAAAAACTCAGAAATTCCAGCGATCCTTGCGAAGCATGGTTATAACTATGAAGATATTTTATTAGATGATTCGAAGTGGACATTACTAGAAAGGTCAGCGCCCGAATTATGCGCAGATCGAGTAGATTATACGTTACGAGATATGTATACATATGGGTATATTTCTTTAGAAGAAGTCCATAGTTTTTTAGAGGATGTCATCGCAGTAGAGGGGAAAATGGTCCTTCAAAGTATCGAAATGGCAGAGTGGTTTACAGAAACGTATTACAAAGAAGTAATCGATTTCTTTATGAAACCAATGAATATTTACGGAAATGATATGTTAGCGAAAATGTTAAAGGTAGCTCTTCATAAAAGGATTATTCATGCAGATGATTTTCTTCTTGAAGATGAGGAGCTTATTTCGAAATTGCAGCAATGTAATGACCTCGAAGTAGAAGTTTTATTAAGCAAAGTTCATTCAAATATAAAAGTAAAAGAAGATAGAAACGATTATGATCTACATCAGAAAAATAAAGTACGTCTTATTGATCCGCCGTTACTTCGTGAAGGGAAAATTGTTCAGTCGTCTGTTGTATCAGAAAAAATAAGACAGATAAGTGATATTGCTTATGAAAAAGCGGTGAGAGGGATGTATGTGAAAGTGATTTCGAATTAAAAAAGAAGTAGCGCATCGTTTTTAGAGCGCTACTTCTTTTTTATTAATTATCAAACCAATTCCAAATCTCAATATCTCCAAGAGTCGCATAACGTACGTGCGGGGAGTTTTGTAATTTTAATAACTCTTTCGACGGGCCAGTAATAACAATTCCGTATACTTTTACACCGTTATCCTTTACATATTGATAACGTTTATCTAAGTTTAATTCTTTCTCAGAAAGCGCTGCTATTTTGCTTACCGTTTTTTTATGGATAGAAAGGACGCGCATCATTTCGGTTACTTTGTCTTCTTGCGTTTTCTGCCCGTCAGTTTCATTATCGAGGAATCTTACATGTTCTGGAAACCCTATAGCTTCTCCGCCATGTAGGATATAGTCATCTACATTTTTTCTTTCTTGTCCTGTATCTAAAGCGTACCATAAAGGAGTTGGAGGGAGTTCTTGTGCCTCGAATATGCTATATAAAAGCGGTTCTAATTCTTTTAAAGTATAAGATTTATCAAAAGAAATTGCTACTTCTGCAACGGTTCCATCATGTACTTTTGCAAGTGTATCCCATACTTTTTTTGATGAATCCTTTAAATAATCACCCTGCTCTGTTTTTGGATGAACAAAGAAGAGTTTTGGTTGATAGAACGGATTCATCCAAGTTCGCTTCGTAACATCTACAGATGATAAGAAGCTTTTTGTTTCTATTGTACCGAGGGGCATTTCTTTTTTACCGACGGTTCGTACTAAATCAAATTGGCTATTCGTACGGAAAAAAGCTTCTACACTTGTTCCGCCCCCCATAACACGGCTATTTGGGATCGTTGCTTCAAGTGCAAGGGAAGGAACCTCTCTAATTTCTTCTAGCCTTTTATCATTATTAGCTTGAAAATAAAAGGCTGATAATACCCCGCCGATTATATAGATAACGATGCAAATTGATAATATAAAACCAAACGTTTGTAAACGATGTTTCCACTTAATCCTCCAAAAAGGAACTTTAAGATCTTTTGGAGGTAACTTTTTCTTAATTGGTTCTGTTTTTATTAACAGCTCATCTAAGTAAGCTTCACACTCTTCACATGACTCAATATGACTTTCTAACAGTTCTTGTTCATCATGCGTGAGCGTTCCGTTTTCGTACTTCTCCCATAGTTTTTTAAATGCTGCACAACCCATCTGTATCACTCCTCTATGTTTCTCGCTTCTTTTCGTCCGCGGTGTAATTCAATTTTTACTTTCGCTAATGAGAGACCAGTCATTTCTGCTATTTCCTTATAGGAGAATCCATAGTAATCTCGTAGTAGCAGGACATTTCGTCTTTCGAGCGGAAGAGAAGATAAACTTTCTAACCAACTAGCAATCTCAAATTTTACGAAATATTCATGTTCTGTACTTGGAACGTTTGGTAAATGGAATTCTGCAACTTCTGTTGTTTTATATTTCTTTTCTTTACGATACCAATCGATAAAGGCATTGTAGGCAATTGTAAATAACCACGGCCTAATTTCTTCTCCTTTATAATAGTCAATATGGACGAGCATGCGGTAAAAGGTTTCCTGCATGAGATCTTCAGCAAAATGAGAATCTCCGGTTAGGGAGAGAAGATAGCGAAATAAATCATGCATATGATCTGAATAAATGTCTTCTAATGATTGTTTGCGTTTCACTAATTTCCCTCCCTTCATACATAACAACGAAATACATATAAAAAAGTTACAATTTTTTATGGAATTATAGTAAAAAACGTCAAGAATTGGATTGCGTTCTCTTTTATCATAATACATATAAGGCGGGTGAACAGAGATGGAAAGCTATGAAACACAAATTCAAAGGTCAATTGATTATATTGAGGAAGATGTAATGGAAAAACAAACGCTGCGTAATTTAGCTCGCATTGCAGGTTTTTCTGAGTCGCATTTTCACCGTGTATTTCAGGCATTAGTAGGTGATACAGTAATGGAGTATGTTCGAAAGAGGAGGTTAGCCCGGGCAGCTTATCAACTTTCTCATACGGATGAAAAAGTTATTGATATCGCGTTTGAACATGGCTTTCAATCTCACGAAACGTTCACGAGAGCCTTTAAAAAATTATTTCAAATGACACCGAGTGAATATCGAAAACAAGAAATCGAAACACCGATGTATTACAGAGTGAATGTAAAGCAAAGAAAATTAAATCCGTATTTAGGGGGCATACAAATGGAATATCGTATTGTAAATAAACCAGAATTTTTAGTGGCGGGTTATGAATTGAAGACGACAAGTAAAGAAGGGAAAAACCATCAAGACATTCCAGTATTTTGGCAAGAATATTTACAAAAAGATCTTGGGACAACAATTCCCAATCGTAAAGATACGAGCCAATGGGTAGAGCTTGGATTATGTACTGATTTTAATTTAGAAACAGGGGACTTCACTTACATTATCGGAATGGAAGTTACAGACTTTGAAAATGTACCAAATGAAATTGCGAAGCGTACTTTCCCGGCAGCAACATATGCAGTATTTACAACGCCGAAAGTTCCTCATGAAGAAATGGTATCGTCTATTCACCAAACTTGGAATGCAGTATTCTCAGAATGGTTCCCGCATTCAGGCTATGAACATTGCGGCGTTACAGAGTTTGAATTATACGATGAGCGTTGCCACGAAGATAAGAGTGAGTTTGCACAAGTAGAGCTTTGGATACCGGTGAAGAAAAAATAATAGGGTAAGAGCGAATCATTGGGAGATGGTTCGCTTTTTCATAAAGGGGAAATAGGAAAATGTTCAAAAAACTAGAATGTGTATCTATACATACGAAGGATATAGAAAGATCAGTTTCTTTTTATAAAGAAATGGGAATGAAGCAAAACTGGATGATAGAAAGAGAATTAGAAGAAGGGGTTATTTGGACGTTAATAGGATTGAAGTTTCCAGATGAGAAAAGTTCGGAGTTAGTAATAAGCAATCATCCGGATATTAATTTTACGGAAGTCGAAGTATTAGTAGAAGATGTGCAACAAACTTATGAAAGTTTAAAAGATAATAAAGATGTAAAATGGATTCGCGAACCATTTCCAACAGAATCAGGACATGTTGCAGTAATGGAAGCACCTGATGAGAATGTGTTTGTGTTAGTAGGGAAATAGCTGAAATACGGAGTGACCTTTCATAGTGAGTTATGAAGGGTTATTTTTAATTTGTATAGTAGTAGAGGAAGCAGGTTAGTATTGTCGGTTTTTGTCGGTAAGTCGATATATCTAGAAAATCGCTGATATAATTCGAGTTGCGCCGATATATTCAAAAAATCGCCGATATAATTTCATATACCTCTAAAACACCTCAAAAAAACGATCCACATAATTTCAATTACTGTAAAATTATCCCAGGAAAGAAAAAAGACGCCACATAGCGTCTTTCCTACGAACGAAACGGAAATACAAGAATAATCGTCGTTCCTTTTCCGAGTGCGCTATCAACGGAAATTGTTCCGTTATGAGCATGAACGAGCTGTTTTGTAATGGCTAGGCCAAGTCCAGTTCCGATGTTGCTTTCTTCTGTGTTTGTTCCGCGGTAATATCGTTCAAATAGAAGTTCTTTCGTTTTTTCATCCATTCCTTTTCCATCATCTGAAATGGAGAGTGTAAAGGAATTAGCGTTTTGTGATAGTTTTACGATGACAGTAGTTGTTTCATTATTATGTTTTACAGCATTTACTAGTAAGTTTTCGATAATACGCTGGAACCATTTTTCTTCAATGAAATATTGAATTTTATTTGAGCTCGGTACGAATTCAATATTTTGATTTTGGAGTGTTGGATTGTTAATAAATTGCAATAACACTTTTTGAACGAACTGATTGATTTCAACGTTTACGTGTTGGGCAGGAAGGCTGTTATTTTTTAATTGATACGTTAAGCTTAAATCATCAATTAATGTCGTCATATATTGAGATTTCTCTTTCATAACACTACCAAATTGCTGAATATCACGATCAGTCCAGTTATATTGATTCGATTCGAGTAATAATGCGTAGCCATATATAGAGCTAAGTGGTGTTTTTAAATCATGCGTTAGACCGGTAATCCATTCTTCTCGTGTTTGCTGAAGTACTTGCCTCATCGCATCGTTTTTTTTGAGTGTAATAGAAAGGTGTTCTAGTGAACTTGTTACATCTCTAAACAAACGGAATGACCATTTTTCTTTACCAGATCGCCGGAACCTGACAGGTTTTCCTTTTTTACTAATGGGTTCTTCATACTTTCCACCAGCGATATTTTTAAGCCAGCGCATCGCATGTAATAACGGTTTCCCGAATTTATTACCGTACCAAATAGAAAGAATGACTAAATAAACAAATACGATAAGAAGGATTAATCCGCATCCGATGAGAAACTTCTTAGTAAATACATCTTCAATTTCGTCATCTGGATAGTAGTGATCATTTTTCGCAGTCACAACGAGAAGGTTGCCACTATTTGCATCGTAAAAGCTAGACGTGTTTTCTTTATGATTCCACGGTTCTTTTTCATTAAGGGCGATTTGTATTGCTGAAAATGTTTTTTTCTTTCCAGCTGGATAGGCAAAAACCTCTTCGCCATTTTGATTAAATATTTGAAGTGCTGCTTTTTCTTTAGACAGTAACTGTTTTTCTTGATCTGTTAATGTGAACGAATCCATCGTTAAAGAGGAGTGATCCTTTTGAATTGCTGTCAGTAACGCATTGCTTTTTAACATACCACCATAAATAACAAGTACTTTCTTTTCTTCTAATTCAATTTCCCAATATGTAAATTTATAATTACTTTCGATATGATGTTGTATATATGCGACTAAAGATGTCTTCGTATAAGCATTCGGAACATCATTTGGTGTATTAAAGTGGTAGAGGATTTTTCCGTTTTCATCTACAACTTGGAGCCAATCATTTTTCTCCTTTATTAAATCTTGCACTTCAGATTGTAACGAAATATGCCCATCTTCTGAAGAGATGTATCTTGAAATTGTAAAACTATCAGAATCTGGAATATTAGGTTCGTATAAAGTACTAGTAAGAAGAAAAATTAAATAAGTAAAAGCAGCAACTACAGCGATAAGTAATGTAACTAAAACAAAAACGTGTTGCATGATAAATTGAATAATAAGTCGTTTATTAAAATTCATATCGTCACCCTACTTTGTAACGAACTTATAACCAAGCCCGCGAACGGTTTTTATATATTCTGGTTTACTTGGATCGTGTTCAATTTTTTCACGTAGTTTTCGAATGTGGACCATAACAGTGTTGTCATCGCCATTATAGGCAGGTGCTCCCCAAACTTTTTCGTATATTTCCTCTTTCGAAAATACGTAGTTCGGATTCTCGCAAAAGAAGAGTAGTAGTTGAAAGAGTTGAGCGGAACATTCGACAATGTGACCATCCACTGTCAGTTCTGCAGAGTGCTGATCAATTTCAAATCTGCCAAATGAAATCGAGTGTGATTTTTGTTCGTGTGGTACGGTTTGTTTCATATGTCTCCGAAGCTGTGCTTTCATACGTGCTACTACTTCTAATGGATTAAAGGGCTTCGTAATATAATCATCCGCACCGTATGAAAATCCGGATATTTTATCTAAATCAGATGCTTTTGCTGATAGGAAGAAAATTGGACAATCTGTTTGTTGGCGAATGATTGGACAAATATCAAAACCGGATTGTCCAGGAAGCATTACATCTAAAATAATTAAATCGTAATTGTTTTGCTTAGTTAGAGATAAAGCTATTTCAGCTGATGTTGCAGTTGTAATATGAGAAAAACCTTCTTTTTCAAGAATGGTAGTTAGTAATTGTAAAATTGCTGTTTCATCATCAACAAGTAAAATATTTGCTTGGTACATAAAAATCCCTCCTAATTTTCTCGAATATCATATCATCATTTTGTAACTTATGGAATTTTTAAGGAAATTTTAAGGTTTTCTTTCGCAAAAAATTAAGAATCAAATGATATGATAAAAGTAACATAGGGGAGGAGATGAGTGTGAATCCGTTTCAAGTGATGCGAGCTAGATATTTTTTAATTGTATTTGCACTATTAATTTTAATAGCGAGAAGTAGTGGCGATTTGCTAACAAGTATATTTCATATACAAAATTCTTCTTTTATAAATATCCTTATATTCTATATCCTTCCGATCGTATGGATTTTTTATGAGTATAGAAAGCATCGCATTTCATTTTCATTGTTTGTTAATAAAAATGAAACATTTAACTTGGTGCAAGTTTTATACATTACGGTTATGTTGTGCATGTTTAGTTACGGGTATCTTATTTTGTATATGTATAGTTTTGCATGGATTACACCGGACTTTATTATGAATGCATTGCATGAACCGATTATAGATAGTACTGGGGGATATGTATATCAAGTCATTAGGGTCGTATTCATCGCACCAATTATCGGGGAGTTTGTTTTTCGCGGATTTTTACTTCAACGTTTTGCAACAAAATGGGGAACGAGCATAGCGACCATCGTTGTAGCAATATTGTTTGCGTTGTTACATGTTGATTTCCTCGGTGCAGCCATATTCAGCATCGTATTATCAATCGTATATATTCGTACGAAAAGTTTACTCATGCCAATTGCAATACATATGTTAAACAATGCATTTATAATGGGTGCGTCTTTTTTTATAAGTAGAGAAAAAATTATGAGTTTTGCCGATTTCTCAAATTATACGACATTCTTTCCTGGACTTATTATTTTTATAACAGGATTAAACTTAGTACTTATCTTTTTATTTGTTAATCGTAAATATTGGAGTAAAGAAGTGCCAGTTATATATGCAGAGCAGGAAAAGAGCTTTTCAGATATAGTGGGGAGTAAATGAGATGAAGAAGACGGTTGAAAAAATATTAAAAGAGATTATAGATGCTACGTCTATTACAGATATGTGTGATAAAAGCGTTTGTCATTGGCTTCAACCTGTAGTAGATACGATTGTGTTTCCAGAGTAGTACTTATTTTCTAGTACTCATTTAAAAGAAAATATTATTTCTCTTCTTATTGTGTTCGGGGTTTTACTAATATTTGGTCTAATTGTAGAAGAAATGATGAAGCGCATCTTCAGAAAGAATGAAGAGAAGTATATGTGGATTCATAAAGTATTCGAGAAAGTAATGGTGGCTTTCCTTTTGTTTTATGGTATGAAAATAATCATTTACTTTATAGCTTTGAAACATCATTAATTCGAAATTTGAAAGGGATGTATAAAATTATATGAATGAAACGATATCATCAAATAAGTTTTTTTATTTGATTTTACTTAGTCTAGTGTTAATAACGACAGTAAATGTTATTTTGCGCTGGGAGGAAGCTTACTTTTTCATGTATTTAGCGCTTCATTTGCTAGGGATTTTATGTATAAGTGGTGGAGTGGTTACTGAAAAAAAGAATGAAGAAAGCGTTAATTATATGTGTGTGATCGGTCTTGTTTTACTTTTAGCTGTACAGGGTATTATGAAATATAGTTCTTTCTCTTTACAAGATTTTAATTTATTAATAGATGTACTTCCTTAAAGAGGCTTTTTATGTTATCTAAAAAGCAAGTAGGGTACGTGTGTTGGTTTGTACGTGCGATCCTTATTCCGGATTATGAACTAAAGAAAGTGTTTAAAGATAGGTAAAACTCTTCTTGTGTAGAAGAGTTTTTTTATGTAAATAAAAGGATCTCGAGCAATTCACATAATAAGCTTGTTCTAATTTAGCGTGTACGAACTTACAATAATAATAGACAGGCAGCATAGAGGAGGGAATAGCGTGAGGAAGGTTATCGGTTGGTCGCTTTTTTTGTACGTTGGATTTGCGTTACTTATATATTGGTATTTATTTGGATGGAATCATGAACTTATTCCGGACATGTATAAGGGAACGAGTGCAGATCCAGAAACGTTTATGAGTACGAGAGAGCTTACGCTAAGCCAAGATTATTCGCGCGTGAAAAATTTACTATACTTTTTAGCGACGCCTCTTGAATGGATTATTTTATTATTTGTACTTGTGCTAGGTATTTCAAGAAAGTTTGAGAAATGGTCGAAGGAAACGACTAAAATAAGTGTTTTGCAAGTTGCGATTTATTTCTTTTATTTATCATTATTGACAACAGTGCTTGCCTTACCGATGCAATGGATTGGCCGGAAAGTGTCCGTTGATTACGGCATTTCAACGCAAAGCACACAAAGCTGGATAAAAGATCATGTTATCGGTTTTTGGGAAAGTTATGCGACTATGTTAATTGTAGTTACCGTTCTATTATGGCTTATCCGTAAATTTCCGAAGAGATGGTGGCTCGCAGGATGGGCGCTCTCTGTTCCATTTACAATCTTTTTAACATTCATACAGCCTGTCGTTATTGATCCGCTTTATAACGACTTCTCGACGCTGAAAAATAAAGAATTAGAAACGAAAATTTTAGCGATAGCAGACAAAGCGGATATTCCTGCTAAACACGTATATGAAGTAAATATGTCAGAAAAAACGAATGCATTAAATGCTTACGTAACAGGAATTGGCCCTAACGCCCGTATTGTAATGTGGGATACAACGCTTAAGCAGTTAAAAGATAAAGAGATTTTATTTATCATGGCCCATGAAATGGGGCATTATGTTATGAAGCATATATATTTTGGCGTTGCAAGTTATGTATTGCTATCGTTTATAGGTATGTTTTTAATTAGTCGTATTATAAATATGTGTATTCGCAAATGGGGAGATACATTGCAAATTTCAAAAGTGGCATGTTTCTCCATTTTACCTTTATTTTTCTTAATTTCTTCTATACTCTCATTTGCAGTACAACCAGCAACAAACTATGTTTCACGTATAGAAGAAAGAGCGGCAGATCAATATGCTTTAAATATGACGAAGGACGGAAAATCTGGTGTGAAAACTTTTCAATATTTATCAAAAACAAGTTTAAGCCAAGTGAATCCGCCTGCGTTAGTGAAATTTTTCTTATACACGCACCCACCAATTTTTGAAAGAATTCATACGTTTGAACAATATGAGAAACAAAGAAAAAAGGAGTAGCTATTATGCTACTTTTTTTTATAGAGATATAAGTTTCATATTGGGAATATTTATCATTGCTTTTTATTGCGATTTTGTAAATAATAAGCTATAAAATTCTAAAAATCTATATATAAAGGAATAAAGGTGAAAAAATGTATTTTTTACAAAATTTAAAAGTGAAATATAAATTATTAGCGCTTATTTCATTAGCAGTTTTAGGTATGGTAATTATAAGCAGTGTAGCAATTAATTCTATTAATAAGATTAAGCACGATACAGAGGTTGTAGTAGATGATTATCAATATTCTGCAATTTTATTAGAAGGAATGCTTCGCACACAAAATTCACTAGAATATAACTTATTAGAGTTAATTACGGCATCACAAAATGAAGTGGCAAATAAAGAGGGAATAATTAATAATATTGAAAAGGATCTTAAAAAATATGATTCTTTATTAAAAGAATATGATGATGGTTTTAATTTAAGTAAGCAAGAGGATGAACTGTTTCAGAAGATGAAGAAATCTTTACCAAGTTATAAAGATACATATAAGAAATTATTTGAAAAGGCGAAGGCAACAAACGAGCCGCAAATGGTAAATGAATTTCAGAAGGAATTAAAACCGAAGGGAATAGAGTTAGCTGGTTATGCAGTGGATCTAGAATCGTATGTTTCAAATTTAGCTGACCAAGTATTTAAAGATTCGCAAAAAATGATTGATCGTTCCGTTATTACCTTTATCATTCTTGTAGTAGTTACTACAATCGTTATATGTATAGTAAGTTATATTATTAGCAAGCTTATAGTTGCTCCTTTACAAACGGTTAGTCGTATGATGGAAAGAGCGAAAGAAGGAGATTTAACTGTACATGGTGATTATACTGCTAAGGATGAATTAGGTGTATTAGTAAGTAATTTTAATGAGATGATTGCAGGGCTAAGAACAAATATGCAAGAAGTAGAGAATAATATTCAGCTTCTATTCCAATATGCAGACGGAGTAGCATCTGCGTCAGAAGTATCTAGTAGTGCAGCAAAAAAAATCACTATGGATATTGAAGAAGTCGCAAATGGTGCAGAGAGTCAAATGCAAGCAATGGAACAAACTGCGGGTGCGATGGAAGAGTTGACACAAGGAATGCAGAGTATAGTCAATACATCATCCTCTGTAAATGAATTATCTGCTCAATCAGCATTAGATGCAGAGAGTGGTAACAAATTAATGAAACAAATGATTCAACAGATGGATACAATCCAAAATTCGGTACATAGCGGTGTGAAACAAGTAGAGACTATGAAAGAACAATCAGAAGAAATTGTTAAAATCATTGATGTAATGCAAGGTATTACCTCTCAGATTAACTTATTAGCATTAAACGCCGCAATTGAGGCTGCACGTGCTGGTGAAAGTGGTAGAGGATTTGCAATTGTGGCAGATGAAGTGCGGAAATTAGCAGAACAATCTAGTGATTCTGCAAAACAAATTGAGAATCTTATTACTCAAGTTATGGGAACAACGAACCATACGGTACATATGATGGGGAAAGTAGATAATGAGGTACAGGCAGGTACACAAGTAGTAATGCACACAGAAAAAGTATTTGGAACAATTACAGAAAAAGTACAACAAGTATCTGAGCAAATTCAAACGGTATCTATGTCTACAGATGAAATTGCAGCGAGTAGTGAGGAAATCTCGGCTTCTGCAGAAGACATGGCTCAAATTTCCCAAAGATCATCTGACCGAACTGATAGGGTAAAAGAGTCTATTCAACAGCAAGAAAAATCTGTTCAAGAGATTTCGGTTTCAATTGAACATATGCATAACGCAGCAGGAAAATTAAAACAAATAGTTGCCCAATTTACTCTTCAAAAGTAGTAGCATATTTGAGTGTTAATAAATATAAAAAAAGCATCCTCTTTTAATAAAAAAAGGATGCTTTTTTTATTGCTACTATTCATAGACTTCGGGCATTTTCAAGGCGATGATTTATACATACTAGATTTGTATATTACTTGTTTTTTGACAGTGTAAGAGGTTTATCGACGAGAATTATTTCTGTATTAGTGTTTTTAGATCCTGCTGTTGCCAAACTATTAGACCGGATTTAGATGCAAGTAATAAGGATTATCCTTATATTTGTAGGGATGGCACTAACTTTTCGCAAGGGAAGAGAAGGCGAGTTATCAGTGAAGGGGAATGCTAACTCTGAAATATAAATCATGAATATAGTAACCTCCATTAGGTATTTCCTTTACGCGCCAATAAAGGGAAGTTGTAAAGTGAAAAGGAGTTTATAAAGAGATTGTAGAATGTTTTAGTACATAACACCTTAGAGGTGACAACTTCCTTTTTGAAAAAGAAAGAAGGAGGCATAAAGCAGAAAGGTAGTGGAAATATTTCTTCTAGAAGATTTGCATTTTATCTTACATTCACCAAAAAAGAGTACTCCTGAAACAATGAAATTCATTTTATTTGAATGAAATAGGGAGAGAGGATAATGAAGAAAAAAATATTGGGTGTAATGATGATTGCGACAATGGCAGGAGGTATATTTGCAGGGACGAATGTGACGCCTGTAAAAGCGGAAGAGTATCCACAAATGATTGTGTTTGAAGATGTTCCATACGGATTTTGGGCATATGATGCTATTATGGATTTAGCATATCATAAAATTATATTAGGGTATGGAAACGGGAAGTATGGTGTTGGTGATCTTATAACACGTGAACAAGTAGCTGGGACTATTTACAGAACACTTGAGATAAAAGAAGAAGGATCAGTAGCGAATCCATATAAAGATGTTTCTGATAGTACAACAACTTTTAAAAAGGAAATTTTGGCGTTAACAAAACGTGGTGTTTTTACAGGGGATGGCCAAGGGAATTTTAGGCCGAAAGCACCAATCTCTAGAGCGGAAATGGCTGTCATTTTAAAACGAGCATTTAATTTTGAAACGAAACAAAAACATACATTTAAAGATATTCCAAAAGGCCACTGGGCAGAAGATGCAATTAGTGCGCTACAATCTAATAATGTTGTAAGAGGAACTGGGAATGGCATGTATGAATTAAATCGCCCTGTACCTAGAGAACAATATGCTCAGTTTATTAATAATGCGATTATTAATTATCATTTGAAAGAGGATTGGAAATAGAGTGAAATATGAAAGCACAAATAGAAATATTTGTGCTTTTTTGTTTGTTTAAAAAAGAATTATTATTCGTTTATTTGTATTTTTAATGTTATACATAAGCTTTATAATCAACCCCATAAAAAAGACATGATGTGTAATATGATTCACAAAACCGTCACGAAATGTGTCGAAAAATATATTGTCACTATACCATTTATTCTGTATATTTTTAAAAAAACATATACATATTGGGGAGATAATTTGATGAGCAAAAAATTATTAAAAACAGCTACAGCATTAACAATTATGGGTGGGGTGTTATTCTCAGCAGAGAGTAACAGTGTAAAAGCGGAAAGTGCACCGTTGCAAAAAACAAATACAATTGTATTTAAAGATGTACCAAAAGGACATTGGGCATATGAGGCAATTCATGAATTAGCGGAACAAGAAATTATTTTGGGATATGGCGATGGAATATTCGGTTTTGGGGATAATGTAACACGTGAGCAAGTTGCAGCTTTAATTTACCGTGTGTTTGATATGGAAGAACAAGATGAATATGAAAACCCATATGGAGATATTGATGAAAATTCAACAAGCTTTATCGAGGAGATATTGGCTTTAACGGAAATGGGAATTTTCCAGGGAGACGAGAATGGAAACTTTAGACCGAAGGCGACGTTAACGCGTGCGGAAATGGCACAAGTTCTTACGAATGCTTTTGACTTACAGGCCAAGGGATCTCATAACTTTAATGATGTTTCAGCAAATTCATGGGCAACGAATGCAATTAGTGCAGTACAAACAAATGGTATTACAATGGGAATCGGAGAAGGTAAATTCGGTCCGTCTATGAAGGTAACAAGAGAACAATACGCACAGTTTTTACATAGAGCAATATTGCATGATATGGAACAAGGGCAGTAATAAAGTTTAACTAGTCAAAGTGAAATTTAAAAATAATACAAAAAGGTCGTTGTTGTATAACAGCGGCCTTTTTTGTATGAAATAAAGCACGAAAGAATGGCGTTTTGAAAAAAAATGAAATGAATTTTCAAAAAAAACTTCCTTTTCTGAAGATTTGTTATATAATATAAAACATGAAATCAAATCTGTTATAAAACAGTTTAAGAAGGGGATGCTAATATGTCGACGCAAACTTCACGGGTTACACTCGTTGGAGAAATGTTACCAGCGTACAACGAAATATTGACACCTGAGGTGCTTAGTTTTTTGAAGGAACTACATGAGAATTTCAATGAGCGCCGCATAGAACTTTTACAAAAACGTGTAGAAAAACAAAAGAGAATTGATGCAGGGGAGTTTCCGAAGTTTCTAGAAGAAACAAAACACATACGTGAAGCGGATTGGACAATTGCCAAGCTGCCAAAAGACTTAGAGGATCGCCGCGTAGAGATTACTGGACCGGTAGATAGAAAGATGGTCATTAACGCTTTAAATTCAGGAGCGCATCTTTTTATGGCGGATTTTGAAGATTCGAATGCACCAACTTGGGAAAACGCAGTTGAAGGTCAAATCAATTTACGAGATGCAGTAAAGGGAACGATTTCACATAAAAATGATAAAGGGAAAGAATATAGATTAAATGAGAAAACAGCTGTACTCATTGTACGTCCAAGAGGATGGCATTTAGAGGAAAAGCATATGCAAGTTGATGGGAAGAATATGTCGGGTAGCTTAGTAGATTTCGGCTTGTACTTTTTCCATAATGCGAAAGCTCTTTTAGCAAAAGGAAGCGGCCCATACTTTTACTTACCAAAAATGGAAAGTTATTTAGAAGCGAGATTATGGAATGATGTATTCGTATTTGCTCAAAAATATATCGGCATTCCAAATGGAACGATTAAAGCAACTGTGTTACTGGAAACGATTCACGCTTCGTTTGAAATGGATGAAATTTTATATGAGCTAAAAGATCATTCTGCTGGCTTAAACTGCGGAAGATGGGATTATATTTTTAGCTTTTTAAAGAGTTTCCGTAATCATAATAAATTCTTACTACCAGATAGAGCACAAGTCACGATGACGGCGCCATTTATGCGTTCGTATTCTTTGAAAGTAATTCAAACATGTCACCGCCGTAATGCACCAGCAATTGGAGGAATGGCGGCACAAATTCCGATTAAAAATAATCCAGAAGCAAATGAAGCAGCTTTTGAAAAAGTGCGTGCTGATAAGGAGCGCGAAGCTTTAGACGGTCATGACGGGACTTGGGTTGCCCACCCTGGACTTGTACCGGTTGCAATGGAAGTATTTAATCACATTATGAAAACACCGAATCAAATTTTTAGAAAACGTGAAGAAATATGTGTAACAGAAAACGATTTACTAGAGGTACCGGTGGGAACGATTACAGAAGAGGGCCTTCGCATGAATATTAGTGTAGGTATTCAATATATTGCATCTTGGTTAAGCGGACGGGGAGCAGCACCCATTTATAACTTAATGGAAGATGCGGCAACTGCTGAAATTTCAAGAGCACAAGTATGGCAATGGATTCGTCATGAAGGTGGAAAACTAAATGATGGTCGTAATATTACGCTTGAATTAATGGAAGAGCTAAAAGAAGAAGAATTAGCAAAAATAGAAAGAGAGATTGGTAAGGAAGCCTTTAAGAAAGGGAGATTCCAAGAGGCGACAACGTTGTTTACAAATCTCGTTCGAAATGATGAATTCGTACCATTTTTAACATTACCGGGTTATGAAATTTTATAAAAAATGAAAAGGGGATGGAACAAATGAAAAACGAAAGAATCGAGAAGTTACAAGAAAGCTGGGAATTAGATGAGCGTTGGAAAGGGATCACACGTCCATATTCGGCAGAAGATGTAATTCGCCTGCGCGGGTCAATTGATATTGAACATACGTTAGCGCGTCGTGGTGCTGAGAAGCTTTGGACATCGCTTCATACAGAAGACTATATTAACGCACTTGGCGCATTAACAGGAAACCAAGCGATGCAACAAGTAAAAGCTGGGTTAAAAGCGATTTACTTAAGTGGTTGGCAAGTAGCAGCTGATGCAAACCTTTCTGGACATATGTATCCAGACCAAAGTTTATATCCAGCGAACAGCGTACCTGCTGTAGTAAAACGAATTAATCAAACGCTTCAACGTGCGGATCAAATTCAGCATATGGAAGGAAGCGATGATACAGACTATTTCGTACCGATTGTAGCAGATGCAGAAGCTGGATTTGGTGGGCAATTAAATGTATTCGAACTGATGAAAGGTATGATTGAAGCAGGTGCATCAGGTGTGCATTTTGAAGATCAATTATCTTCAGAAAAAAAATGTGGCCATTTAGGCGGAAAAGTACTACTACCAACGCAAACAGCAGTACGCAATTTAATTTCTGCACGTCTTGCAGCAGATGTAATGGGAGTGCCGACAATTATCGTTGCAAGAACAGATGCGGATGCAGCTGATTTAATTACGAGCGATATCGATCCTGTTGATAAAGCATTTATTACAGGAGAAAGAACACCAGAAGGATTTTACCGTACGAATGCAGGTCTTGATCAAGCAATTGCGCGTGGTTTAGCGTATGCACCGTATGCAGACCTCGTTTGGTGTGAAACGTCGGAACCAAATTTAGAAGATGCAAAACGATTTGCGGACGCAATTCATAAGGAGCATCCAGGAAAGCTACTTGCATATAACTGTTCACCTTCATTCAACTGGAAACAAAAACTAGATGAAAAAACAATTGCGAGCTTCCAAAAGGAAATCGCATCTTACGGTTATAAGTTCCAATTCGTAACGCTTGCTGGATTCCATTCATTAAATTACGGTATGTTTGAACTAGCACGTGGCTATAAAGAGCGCGGCATGGCAGCATACTCTGAACTACAACAAGCAGAATTCGCAGCTGAAAAACACGGCTACTCTGCAACACGTCATCAACGCGAAGTAGGAACAGGTTACTTTGATGAAGTGGCACAAGTGATTACAGGCGGAACTTCATCAACGACAGCGTTAAAAGGATCTACAGAAGAAGCACAGTTTACGAAATAAAAGGAAGGGGCACCTTTTTGAAAGGTGCCCCTTGTTATTTTCTAAAAGATTCGAAAAGAAATATCGATTTACCGGCAAAAAACGATACTAACTTTTCTTTATTACTAAATCAACTCCACTCAGCTCCATGATCGCGAATAAACTTCATATCTTTCTCGTAATGCTCTAGATGTCCTTCATCAATCATTCTTTGGAAATTCAAGTCGCCTTCTTGTGCTTTTCGTTTCATATATGTACATAACCCTTCTAATCGAAGCAACACCATTCCTAAGTAATCTTCATCCATATTTTTATCATAGGACTGAACGAACAAATTCATTCTCTCTTTAATACAATCTGCATGTTGCGATGAGTCATAATGAACGGCTTCACCGGATTCTGTATAATACACTCTACTTAAAGGCACACAAGTATAGAGTGTATAAGCGATATCCCATAGTCTTGGACCAGGAGCAGCAACATCGAAATCAATAATCCCTACTGGCTTCTCATTATTAAAAATAATGTTATATATGGCAAAATCATTGTGACATAAAACCTCAATGTTATTTGGAGTATGATCCATCGGTTTCCAATCATCTAATAACGGAAAATCACTTACAGCATCATGGTAAAGGCGGAGCATCTTTGCGATTTCTTTTAATACATCATTAGATCGCATATATTCTTTTAAAGGATAATTGCCAGCTTCTCCTTCAATAAAGGATAAAATCTCTCTATCCTTTTCATCTACACCTAAAAACTTTGGAGCATAATGAAATCCTTTGTTTTCTAAATGTTGTAATAGCTTATGAATCTTTTCACTGCCTGGCTTTAACTCTCGCCGAACAGTATTTTCAGAACGATATACGCTTGAGACGTTTCCCCCTGTTAGCCTTTCTTCTTTAGCGTAGTTTGACATGTGAAAATTCCCCCTATAATTAAAAAATCCAATTCCAAATAGTGAATAGACCAACAATGGCAGAAAAGAGAAGGGAAGCAAGCAATGCTAGACAGCCAAAAGGGACTAGCTTATCTTGCCATGTTTCTTTATACTCATAAATTAACTCCTCTGCTACTTTCTTCTGCACTGAAGATAAAGGTTGCTCTTTATACAAACTTTTTATATGGTTAGAATCGCCTTTAAACTTTAAAGCACGTGCAATATGATGAGGACTATTTCCCATTGATTTTTCAAATAATAAACATGATTCATGCATTATGTCTGTTTTATGCTCCTCTAGATACCAGTAACGTCCAGCCATTTCTGGATATTGTAATGTATAATAAATATCTCCGAGTTGTTTTCGAAGATGTAATTCATTTGGGTATGTAAAGATGAGGCCGTGCAATCTGTCTCTTGCTTTTCCAAGATTATTATTTTCAATATCCTCTTCGATTCTTTTTAATGTTTTTCTAGGAATTTTATTGTTCATAAATTCCTCCTTATTTGGAATAGAGATAATTATATTTTATAAGAAATACTAAAAATTAGAAATTCCATTTTAGAAAAAGATTGTACATTTTATTTTAATGTGCTATGATGATGTCAGTTGAATAGTTAAATTAAGCAATCCATATGTTATCAAGTGCTGAAAACGAACGAGAAAAAGTATGTGAGAACTAGTTTATGTTTCGTATTTGATAATGTGTGGATTCTTTTTTTAGACAGGAAGACTAAAAAATTTAAAATTTGTATTTTCTTAGGAGGAAATAATTATGGCAGTAACAGGACAAGTAAAATGGTTTAACAACGAAAAAGGCTTCGGTTTCATCGAAGTTCCAGGTGGAAACGACGTATTCGTACATTTCTCTGCAATCGAAACTGACGGTTTCAAATCTCTAGAAGAAGGTCAAAAAGTTAGCTTCGAAATCGAAGACGGTAACCGTGGACCTCAAGCTAAAAACGTAATCAAACTATAATTTTATAGTTGATGATAAAAAAAAGGATGGCTAATGCCATCCTTTTTTTAGGTTGTGGAGAAAATTTTTCCAGAGCCTGTTTTTATATGTAAATCTCTTTTTTTATGTTAAAACTGGTAAAAAATTATCGGAAATGCGTATTAGTTTCTGTAGAAGAGTTAGTTCAGCAAGAGTATTTGCTGCGTATGATAGTAAATAACTATAAATTTGTTTTCTCTGTTGAAATGGGGAAATCTTTTCTAGATAGACCTTGAGTAACATCTTTTTTGTTAGCATTGTTGTTGGAATTTTGTACGTTTTGAGATGATGTTTCTAACAGTTGTTCTTGTTCCTTACTAGGGGTATTCAGAGCATCTGAGGGAATGCTATTAACCTGCTGACTTAATAGATTTTCTTTATCCATAGTATACAGCTCCTTTTTGGAATTCGATAAAAAGCAATATAATTATAAATAGCCACTTATATATATTGTGTTTTTGAATGAAATTATATACAAAACTTATATTACAAAGTTAACTAATTAACGAATTGTTAGTGATGGATAAAGATGTACAAATTTGAAGTGTTTAATAAAAATTAAAAGCGGGTAACAAGTACAAATACTCTTTCTCATGTTTTATATAAGGATCATATTACAAATCAAAAAAGATGTAGAGAACCTTGAAAGAAAATATAGTTTTTTTAGGGTGAAGAAGAATAAATAAAATGATACTACAAATGTAAAAAGGCATTCCATAAAGGAAGGCCTTTTATTGTTCTTGCCCTGATTTTTTCTTCTCACGTTTTTTACATTCTGGACATTTTGATTTACGAAACGGTTTAGCAAAGAATAGCAGAATGAAAAATAAACCGAATATAATACTAGCTGAGTTTTTCACGATAATGACGCTGCTATTTTTCATTTGAATCGATGGTTGGATCTCTTTTTCCTTCATAGTGGCCCTCCATATATTGGATTTACATTTTAATTATAGCAAAGTTAATTGTTTTCATGATGTGAAAATAGGAAGGGATAATAAATATTTATAGGTAGTATAAATGCTGTTTTTATAACTTTAAAATTAAATCATTACTATATCGTGATTTTTTTATTTAACAAATGTTTGATAAATGATAAAAAATTGTAAAAAAGCGGAACTTGTAAGCTATTTCCTTTTCATAGATGCTAAAATTGTATATGCAGCTGCTAATATAAATGGAAAAAAGGAGATAATGGAGTATGGAAAGTAAAGTGGAACGCTATGTCGAAAATTATGTTGTAACGAAAAATACGATGGCCTTACTTCCTGTTATTCTAAGTGAAAAGAAAATTGTTACGCGAGTCGTTGAAATGAATGATTCTTTTTTCGTATTTCAAAAACCTCTAGATATTATAGAAAGAAGTTGCCGCAAGCATGGCTCTAGTTTCTTAGGCAGAAAAGAAGGAACGAAAGAGTTAACTCATATTACACATAAAGCACCGATTGCGATTAGTCCAGCAGATCAACTTTATTTTTTCCCTACCTATTCTTACTCTAGAAAAGAGTGCGCTTGGTTGTCTCATTTTTATATTGAAAGTAATAAAGAATTAAAAGATGGAAATCTTATTATTAGATTTATAAATGGCTTTGCTGTGAAATTAGAAATATCAAAAACTAGTTTTGAAAATCAACAAAATCGTACAGCGAAATTACGTACTGAATATGAAGATCGTAGGAAAAAACAAGGGAGCCCTTGTTTTAAAGAGGTTGATAAAAAAGAGGAATCAACATTAAGACCCGCTTATGAGAGTGTGTATTTTGTGAAAGAAGGCGAGGTGTGAAAGAATGGGGGAATCCCCATTCTTTTTTTGTTTATCCCGTTATTTGTGGGCAGTAAGACCCCCACCTCAAAATTCAGCGAAAGCAAAAAAGTTAGGTGGGGGTCGGGCTGTATAGATAAAGCGATATATTTAGAAAATCACCAGTGTAATTTCATTTACCGATAAAAAATCGGAAAACCATCTAAATAACAAAACGAACGACATGTCCTGTCGAATATTGATAGATTATCATAGCTAAATAATGAAGGAATTCTTATGAAAGATATGGAAACTTTAATAAATGCATCTCCATATGTCGTATCTACCATTTCCTCTTTCATATAAGCGATGATACAGTAGGGATAGTATTTAGAGTAAAGGGGTAAAGTGTAGAATGGATTTTCAGACAATCAAAGAGTATTTTTCACCAGAAAATATGGATCATATTGTTGAGAGTTATAAAGCGTTCGGACCACTTCTTGGTATTGGTTTACCGATGATAGAGGCGTTGATTCCAGCATTACCGCTTATCGTATTTGTACTGGCGAATGCTGTTGCATTTGGCTTTTGGATCGGTTTTCTTTATTCATGGCTTGGATCAGTAATGGGTGCATTACTTGTCTTTTTCATCATCCGCCATTTTGGTCGCAGTCGTTTCTTTTCGTTTGTAAATAAGCATGAGAGAGTACGAAAAGCAATGGGGTGGATTGAAAGGAAAGGATTCGCACCGATTTTTGTTATATTTTGTTTTCCGTTTACACCGTCAGCGCTCATAAATGTTGTCGCTGGTTTATCCCGAATTAGTGTAAAACAGTTTGGTCTAGCGTTAGCATTCGGAAAACTTGTGATGATTTTTATTTTAACGTATATCGGTCATGATTTAATGTCATTTATTCATAACCCGGTGAAATCAGTCATTGTAGCGATTGGTATTTTTATTTTATGGTATGTCGGTAAGAAAATCGAAGTAAAGTTAGAACTACATTAAGAATAGTCTTCTTTGTAAAGGAAAGCTTCAGTATTAAAGGATAAGGGGAGAAGCAGATGAAGAAAACTTTGAAAAAAGAAGGCATAGAGTGGATACGAACAATTTTAATTGGTGTATTATTAGCTGTATTTTTTCGAACGTTTTTCTTTTCAACGTATGTTGTAGAGGGGAAGTCAATGATGCCGACATTGCAAGATGGCAATATGCTCGTTGTAAATAAGGTGAGTTATCAAGTTGGGGACTTGAACAGATTTGATGTTGTGGTGTTTCATGCGAATAAAAAAGAGGACTATGTAAAGCGAATTATCGGTTTACCTGGAGATCATATTGAATATAAGCATGATAAGTTATATATAAATGGACAATTTATTGATGAGCCGTATCTAGAGAAGTATAAGAAAGAGATAAATGGAAGGCAACTAACAGGCGACTTTACATTAGAAGAGTTAACGAAAGAAAAGCTGGTGCCACCCGGGTTTATTTTTGTAGTAGGTGATAACCGGCTCGGGAGCTGGGATAGTAGACACTTTGGCTTTGTAAAAGCTGATACAGTCGTCGGTAAAGTTGATTTGCGATATTGGCCAATTCAAGAGGTACAAACGAATTTTTCAAAAGGTTGATATAATGAAGTAGAAGTATAGAAAAGACAAACAACTCAGTTTGTCTTTTTTCGTGTACTATAATACAATTATAGTAGCAAACTAACGTTCGTTATGTAAGTGAAAGGTGGGGTTACATGTCACTTCGATTTGTGATTGGTAGAGCGGGAAGTGGAAAAAGTACACTTTGTTTACGTGAAGTGCAAGAAGAGTTAAAACAGCGCCCGAGAGGGAAAACAATATTATATCTTGTGCCAGAACAGATGACATTCCAGACGCAGCAGGCGTTAATTGGAAGTGAGGATGTAAGAGGTTCTATTCGGGCACAAGTTTTTAGTTTTTCACGATTAGCGTGGAAGGTGCTGCAAGAAGTTGGCGGAGCGAGTCGTCTTCATATTGATGAAGCTGGTGTACATATGTTACTCCGTAAAATTGTAGAGTCTCGTAAAGATGGATTATCGGTGTTCCAAAAAGCAGCGGAGCAAAATGGTTTCTTTGAACATCTTGGCAGTATGATCGCGGAGTTTAAACGTTACAATGTAACGCCATCTAACGTATATGAAATGTGGCAACAATTAGATGCGCATAGTAGCAGTGCCGAACAAAAGTTACTAGCGAATAAAGTGTATGATTTACAGTTACTATACGATGATTTTGAACGTGCTTTAATTGGAAAATACTTAGATTCAGAAGACTACCTGCAATTGCTAGTGGAAAAGCTTCCGCAGTCTGAATATGTAAATGGTGCGGAAATTTATATAGATGGATTTCATTCATTCTCCCCGCAAGAGTTAGAGATTGTAAGACAGCTTATGATTTGCGGAGCGAAAGTTACGATCACGTTAACGATAGATGAAAAAACGTTAGCACAGCCAGTAAATGAACTCGATTTATTTTATGAAACGACGTTAACGTATGAAAAAATAAAACAAGTAGCGCGTGAAGAGAAAATAGAAATTGAAAAAACAATTCCACTTATGGAACAGCCGCGTTTTCATTCTCCAGCATTAGCGCATTTAGAAGCTCATTATGAAGCGCGTCCGAATGAAAAATTTAACGGTGAAGCGAGTGTAACGATTAGTACAGCTGCGAATTTACGAGCGGAGGTAGAAGGTGTTGCTCGTGAAATTCGTAAACTTGTTGCGGACGAAAAATATCGTTACCGAGATATTGCAGTGCTTCTTCGTAATGGGGAAAGTTATTACGATGTGATGCGAACGTTATTTACAGATTACAATATCCCGCACTTCATCGATGAAAAGCGCCCGATGTCACACCACCCATTGGTAGAATGTATTCGTTCTGCACTCGAGATTATTAGTGGGAATTGGCGTTATGATGCGGTGTTCCGCTGCGTGAAAACAGAGCTTTTATATCCATTAGACGTAAGAAAAGAAACGATGCGTGAAGAAATGGATGAATTTGAAAATTACTGTTTAGCGTACGGTGTACAAGGAAAGAGATGGACTTCAGAGGATCCATGGATGTATCGTCGTTATCGTTCTCTTGATGATACGAACGGGATGATTACAGACAGTGAACGTGAAATGGAAGAGAAAATAAATAGACTACGTGACGTTGTAAGAATACCTGTTATTCGCATGCAAAAAAGGTTAAAGCGTGCAGGAACAGTTATGCAAATGTGTGAAGCAGTTTACTTGTTTTTAGAAGAACTGGATGTTCCGAAGAAACTAGAAGAATTACGTATACGTGCAGAAGAAAGTGGAGATTTCTTATTTGCGACAGATCATGAACAAGTATGGGAAGAAGTAATGAGCCTTCTTGATACATTTGTAGAGATGCTTGGGGAAGAGAAAATGTCTCTTTCTATGTTTACTGACGTTATGTCGACAGGTCTTGAGGCACTTCAATTTGCTAACATTCCGCCGTCATTAGACCAAGTGTTAATTGCTAATATTGATCACTCCAGGTTATCTGACGTGAAAGCAACGTTTATTATAGGTGTAAATGAGGGTGTCATTCCAGCAGCACCTATGGATGAAGGTATGCTTTCTGATGAGGAAAGAGAAGTTCTTGGTGCGGCAGGGATTGAATTAGCGCCAACGACGAGACAAACTTTGTTAGAAGAACAGTTCGTTATGTATCAAATGGTAACGAGAGCATCTGAGAAGTTATACATTTCATGCCCGCTTGCAGATGAAGAAGGAAAGACGTTACTTGCGTCTAGCTTTATTAAGAAAATAAAAAGAATGTTCCCTAATGTGAAAGATTCATTTATTACGAATGATGTAAATGATTTATCACGTTCAGAACAAATTTCATATGTAGCAACGCCAGAAGTAACGTTATCTTACGTTATGCAGCAACTACAAACGTGGAAGCGATACGGATTTGAAGGAAATTTAGACTTTTGGTGGGACGTATATAATTTCTACGTAACTTCAGATGAATGGAAACAAAAAAGTAGCCGCGTCTTATCAAGTTTATTCTATCGAAATCGTGCGAAGAAACTAAGTACAGCAGTAAGTAGAGATTTATACGGAGATATAATTAAAGGAAGCGTCTCTCGTATGGAACTATTTAATCGTTGTGCATACGCTCATTTTGCGCAGCACGGTTTATCGCTTAGAGAGCGTGATATTTTCAAGCTTGATGCGCCAGACATCGGCGAATTATTCCATGCGGCATTAAAGAAAATTGCGGACAAGTTATTGCGTGAAAACCGTACTTGGGCGGATTTATCCATAAAAGAGTGTGAGCATCTTTCTGTTTTAGTAATAGAAGAAATCGCACCGTTATTACAACGACAAATTTTATTAAGTTCAAACCGTCATTTCTATTTAAAACAAAAACTACAACAAATCATTTTCCGTACTTCAATCATTCTTCGTGAACATGCGAAGTCAAGCGGATTCGTACCAGTTGATTTAGAAGTGCCGTTCGGTATGGGTGGTACAGGATCACTTCCGCCGATGGAATTCTCATTACCAAATGGTGTGAAGATGGAAGTGGTCGGCCGTATTGACCGTGTTGATAAGGCAGAAGATGAAAACGGGACGTTCTTACGTATTATTGATTATAAATCAAGTTCAAAAGCGTTAGATTTAACGGAAGTGTATTACGGATTAGCACTTCAAATGTTAACGTATTTAGATGTCGTTACTTCGAATGCACAGACGTGGATGAAAAAAGGCCACGCAGCATCACCAGCTGGTGTATTGTATTTCCATATTCATAACCCAATCGTTGAGATGAAAGGTGACGCATCTGAAGCTGAAATTGAAAAAGAAATTTTAAAGAAATTTAAAATGAAAGGACTCGTATTAGGAGATGCTGACGTTGTTCGTTTAATGGATAACAAACTTTCAACAGGGAGCTCAGATATTATTTCTGCTGGCCTGAAAAAAGACGGTAGCTTTAGTGCGCGTTCAAGTATTGCAAGTGAGCAAGAGTTTAACGTACTGCAAAAATATGTACACCATACGTTTGAAAATATCGGAAAAGATATTACAGAAGGTGTTATCGATATTGCTCCTTATAAAATGGGAAATAAAGCAGCATGTACGTTCTGTAACTTCAAGTCTGTTTGTCAATTTGATGAGTCACTTGAAGATAATCAGTTCCGATCGTTAAAAGATATGAAAGATAGCGAAGCGATGGAGAAAATAAGAGAGGAGGTTGGCGGAGAATGATAGAAAATTGGCCTAAAAAACCAGAAGGTAGTCAATGGACAGATGACCAGTGGAAAGCTGTTGTAGCGAGCGGGCGTGATATTTTAGTTGCGGCTGCAGCTGGATCAGGTAAAACAGCAGTATTAGTTGAACGTATTATTAAAAAGATTATTAATGAAGAGAATCCAGTCGATGTCGACCGCCTGCTCGTTGTAACATTTACGAATGCAGCAGCGCAAGAGATGAAAAACCGAATCGGGGAAGCGTTAGAAAAAGTATTAATTGATGAACCAGGCTCTCAACACGTAAGAAAGCAGCTGAGCCTATTAAATAAAGCTTCCATTTCAACAATTCACTCATTCTGTTTACAAGTAATTAGAGGATATTACTACATGCTTGATGTTGATCCTCGTTTCCGTATTGCGAACCAAACAGAAAATGAATTGTTAAAAGAAGAAGTGCTAGATGACATATTAGAAGAAGAGTACGGAATCGAAGATAATACAATTTTCTTTGAACTTGTTGATCGTTATACGAGTGACCGTAGTGATGATGACTTACAACGTATGATTTTAGCGCTTCATACAGAGTCAAGAGCGCATCCAAATCCGGAAAAATGGCTTGATAAATTAGTAGAAGCATATGACGTAGAAGGAAAGACAATTGAAGATTTAGTATATGCTTCTTATTTATTAGAAGATGTGAAATTCCAGCTTGAAACAGCGGAACAGCATATTCGTAAGGCAACTGAACTCGCGATGCTTCCTGACGGTCCAGCGCCTCGCATTGAAACCCTGCAAGCAGATGTAGCATTACTTGGAACGCTATCATCAGCTGCTCGTGAGTCGTGGACAAGTTTGTATGAAGCGATGCAAAACGTATCGTGGCAAACGTTAAAGCGTATTAAGAAAAGTGATTACAATGAAGATGTTGTAAAACAAGTAGACTCTCTTCGTAATAAAGCGAAAGATGAAGTGAAGAAATTACAAGAAGAGTTATTTAGCCGCAAACCTGAAAGTTTCTTACGAGATTTTCAAGATATGCACCCAGTATTAGAAAAGCTTGTTCAACTTGTAAAAGTATTTACAGAGCGTTTCCAAGCGATGAAGCGAGATAAAGGAATGGTCGATTTCACAGATTTAGAGCATTTCTGTTTACAAATTTTAAGTGAACAAAGTGAAAATGGTGAAATGAATCCTTCAGCAGTAGCGCTTCAATATCGTAATAAATTTGCTGAAGTGTTAGTCGATGAATATCAAGATACGAACTTTGTACAGGAATCCATTATTAAATTTGTAACGAAAGATTCTGAGAGTGAAGGAAACTTGTTCATGGTTGGCGACGTAAAGCAGTCAATTTATCGTTTCCGACTAGCCGAACCAGGCTTATTCCTAGGAAAGTATAAACGCTTTACGCAAGAAGGATCGGGCGGCGGAATGAAGATTGACTTAGCGAAAAATTTCCGTAGTCGTCATGAAGTGCTAGCAGGAACGAACTTCATCTTCAAACAAATTATGGGCGAAGAAGTTGGGGAAATCGATTACGATGCTGACGCTGAATTAAAGCTAGGTGCTAGCTATCCAGAAGGTGAAGATGTAGCGGCAGAGCTATTATGTATTCAGCAAACGGAAGAAGAAGTAATAGACGGTGAAGAAGGTGCAGAAGTCGAAAAAGCACAGCTAGAAGCTCGTCTTATGGCGCAGCGTATTAAAGCGATGGTTGATTCAGGTTATGAAGTGTATGATCGTAAAACGGATAGTATGCGCCCTGTACAATACCGTGATTTCGTTATTTTACTCCGCTCGATGCCGTGGGCGCCGCAAATTATGGAAGAGTTAAAATTGCAAGGAATTCCAGTATATGCTGACCTTGCGACGGGTTATTTTGAAGCGACAGAAGTAAATATTATGATGAACGTATTCCGCGTTATTGATAATCCGATGCAAGATATTCCGCTTGCAGCTGTACTTCGTTCACCGATTGTGGGACTAAATGATGAAGACCTTGCGACGCTTCGTGCTCATGGGAAGAAAGGGTCATTTTATGAAGTAATGAGCTCGTTCTTAAAAGGAGCACCGCTTGAAGAAGAGCAAGAACTTCATGATAAATTAGAGTGGTTTTATAATTTACTGCAAGGATGGCGTGAATTTGCCCGTCAACAATCCCTTTCTGATTTAATTTGGAAAGTGTACGGTGAGACAGGTTATTACGACTTCGTTGGCGGTTTACCAGCAGGAAAGCAAAGACAAGCAAACTTACGCGTACTATATGACCGTGCAAGACAATATGAAGCAACATCATTTAGAGGATTATTCCGCTTCTTACGTTTTATTGAACGTATTTTAGAACGCGGTGATGATATGGGTACGGCGAGGGCTCTCGGTGAACAAGAAGACGTTGTTCGCATTATGACGATTCATAAAAGTAAAGGGTTAGAGTTCCCAGTTGTATTTGTAGCTGGACTCGGTCGTCGTTTTAATACACAAGACTTAATGAAACGTTTCTTATTGCATAAAGATTTCGGTTTCGGTTCGCAATTTATCGATCCGCGTAAACGAATTAAATATACAACATTATCACAGCTTGCGATTAAGCGTAAAATGAAAATGGAATTAATTGCGGAAGAAATGCGCGTACTATACGTAGCATTGACGCGTGCGAAAGAGAAGTTAATTTTAATCGGCACAGTTAAGGATGCAAATAAGGAAATGGAAAAATGGCTTGATGCGAGGGAACATAGTGAATGGTTATTACCAGATCACATACGTGCTGGAGCGTCTTGTTATTTAGACTGGATTGCACCTTCATTATATAGACACCGTGATAGTGAAATGCTTCTTGAATTAGGACAAGGAAGTATTCCAGATGAAATTTACGGGTATGACACTAGCTGGAAAGTAGAAGTTGTGGACGGTAACACGCTACTTGCACCAGAGCCAGTTCAAGAAGAGAAACAAGAATTGTTAGAAGCGCTTCGTGAGAAAAAGGCTGTTCCCCTGCAAAGTGAACGGAAAGAAGAAGTGTACGACAGATTAATGTGGAAGTACGGATATGAGGATGCGACATCTCATCGTGCGAAGCAATCTGTTACAGAAATAAAGAGAAATTATCAATCTGAAGAAGGTAGCGATAACGCCTTTATTAAAAAACTACGTGCACCAATTAAAACACGTCCGCGCTTTATGGAGAAAAAAGGGTTAACGTACGCAGAGCGTGGAACAGCAGTCCATGCCGTTATGCAGCATGTAGATTTGAAGAAACCGATTACGGCCGAAACGCTACAAGAACAAATCGCGGGAATGGTAAATAAGGAATTATTAACATTCGAGCAGGCGGAAGAAATAGCAATTGAAAAAGTAATTTCATTCTTTGACAGTGACTTAGGTAAAAGGGTATTAGCGGCAAAAAGTGTAGAGCGTGAAGTACCATTTACGATGATGCTTGCAGCAGAAGAAGCATATCAAGATTGGCAAGGGAAGAGTGAAGAAACGATTCTTGTTCAAGGGGTTATCGACTGCATGATTGAAGAGGAAGATGGCATTACGTTAATCGACTTCAAAACAGATACGATTGAAGGGAAATTCCCAGGCGGATTCGAACAAGCAAAACCAATTTTAGAAGATCGATATAAAGTGCAACTTTCGTTATATGCAAAAGCACTCGAAAAAAGCTTACAACATCCTGTGAAAGAGAAATGTTTATATTTCTTTGATGGGAATCACGTTGTAAATATTGAAGAATAGAGGGGCTTGAAAATGGTAACGGAAAAAACGTTAAGAACTTGTGAACAGGGACACGAGTATTATAAAAGTAGCGATTGTCCAACTTGCCCAACCTGTGAGAAAGAGAGAAAACCAAAAGAAGGTTTTCTCTCTCTTCTTTCAGCACCAGCAAGAAGGGCATTAGAACACCATGGAATTCAAACTGTAGAAGAACTCTCAAAATATAGTGAAAAAGAAATTTTAAAATTGCATGGTATGGGACCTGCGTCTTTGCCGAAGCTTAGAAAGGCTTTGGAGGAGAGCGGGTTATCATTTAAATAAAACGAAATAGTGTCTCTTCACTACTTACTTGTTTATACTACTATTTGTGGACAGTAAAGCTCTTGCTTATTAAAATTTCATTTTAATAATTTTGAATTAGATAAAAGAAAAAAGTAGGAGAATATCTCCTACTTTTTTTACGCTGTTCCAATCTGATCTTGATCTGCCACATCAGAATCAAACGTATTTGTTGCACTAACACCGCTAAAAGTATTCACAACAAACCCAACATTGGAAGCTCCAGATCCATTATAGGCTTTCGTGTTTTCTTTCGGAGACACGTTATAAAAATCTCCTAAGTTGAAAGAGCCGTTACTGTTTTGAACGACGAGATTTCCTACAACCGAAGGCATACCATCCACCTACTTTACTAAGCTTTTTAATTACTATATGAATTATTGTGCGGAAGGTTCATCCGTAATATATTGGCGGATTTGCATAATACGAGAGTTATTAAAAACATAATCAACATTTCCAATTTGAAAGCAACCAGAATTTAAAAGTGTCCGTAATTCAACGTTATTAACTTCAATAAAAGGGCATTCATTTACAATGTTTAATTTTACATCTGTCGTTCGTTTTGGAATTGTAATGTGTTCATCTGTAAAGATTTCAAAAGCATCAAAGCGACCTTCTCCCCGTATATAACAAGGAATTTCACGGTGGACGGCAATGGCTCTACTTTTTAATTCCATTTGGTTTGCATCTCCAACTTGAAATACGGCAGCAATCCCTAACGAAACAATAGAAACATTTTGGACAATAGACACATGATGCAACATAATTTTTCAGTCTCCTTAACCTGGAGTAGGAGGGACATCTGTTACTAATGGTACAAATGGACCCTCTGTAACTGTTTCAAATGGTGTATCGAGAATAGAAGATAGAATGAGGAGATTTGCATCTCCAATTAAAAAGAGTGCAGACGACGATACACCGTTCATTTTAATCTGCCCGACTTTTAACTCACGGTTTACAACGTTAAGGTTCATACATACTTACTCCTTTCGGAAATTTCCCGGTATGTGCTGAATAAAGGAGAGAAAGGCTTTGTCAATATCTTGTTTCATTGCCTGAATAATGATATCTCGTAAATAATCTGGATCTGTTGAAATACCTTCATGTGATTGAACTTGTGATAAATAATAAGGGAGTCGATGCTCCATCTGTTTTTTTATGTCATCCACCATCATTTGTCGATACATTTCATCAAGCGGTGTTCTCTCTTCTTGTTCAAAATGGAGAATACGATTATATGCTTCTTCATCTAAGTATCGATGCATTTCTTGGAGGATACCTTGATAAAAGTCTGGATTTGTTTCGGTTTCAGGATTTACCTTCAATGTTTCTGTATCCACTTGAAAATCTTCAATTTGTTGTCCTTTTGCTGAAAATGGGTTTAAACCAATATTTAAAGTACCATTTAAATTTTCGACTTTTAATTGATCGAATTTGTATTCCACTTTTCCTACAGAAGAGGAGGGGCGATTTTTTAATTCGTTAAGCTCTTCTTGGAGTTGGCGCACTTGATCTTCTAAATTCAGGATGGCTGCTTGTTGTGTTTGAAGAGCTTGTTGAAGTTGGTGTAAGTAAGTATATATATCTTGATTCATTTGTGAAACCTCCTTTTCAATAGGGAGGGTAAAAATATTCCTGCTATATATTTATGACAAGGATGTCTTAAGAAGAACTAGTTGATGGTTTGATAGAAATAATTTGTCCTTTTGCCTGTAATGGGCGAAGTGGCTCCGTAAATCCGCCCGTATTTGAAAATTTAGATAGTGCTTTAATACTTCCGGCAGTACCGATTTGGAATACAGAAGAGGTTGTAATGCTATCAATTTTAATACTGTTGATGATGATACTTTGGTTTACATAAAAATTCAATTCAATTGCCTCCTTTAAGTTGAGCCAATTATCGCTTGATCGATTACATCTGAATCGTTGACAGTCGTTGCACTTTGATAATTGTAGACAGAAACATTATCTCCAACGTTGAAAGAACCGGCCCCGGCGAAAGCACGTGAGTAACTAATAGGCCTAATCGCAAATACATCTCCAATATGAAAAATACCACTTGATCCAATATTGACGATACGAATATGTCCGACCATAGCTGGCATACAAAACACCCTTCGTTTTTAAAATTTTCTTTTCTACTATTGTATGGGCGTTTCCAATAAAATGTGTGTTTTTTTGAAATAAAAGAAACACACGCGTTATTGCGTGTGTGTGTTGAACGTTTGAGTAGGGTGTAAATCCGTATGTACATGACAAATTACATTTAAGAGCCTGTCCAGTTCTTGGCTACAATCCACTGTTCTTTGAGAAGTCATTCCATAGCGTTCAGCAAAATAGATCATTTTTTCACGTTTTTTTTCAATAGCTTGCTCAAACATTGAAATCGGCTCCATCTCTAAATGAAATTTTTAGTATATATGTAGTACATATTATACAAAAAAATCATAAAAAAGAAATGCCTTCGCTAAAAAAAGTAAAATTTCTACATTTTATGCTAAATAATGAATAAGTAACGAATAAGATGCGAGAAGAATATTGTAAAAATTAGCGTGCATGAGAAGGTTTTTTTCTTGCGGATGCGAATACAATTAAAGGGCATGAGTTTTAGGATGGAGAGTGGAAATATTGCGTTTTGTAACGGCGAAGAAAGAAGAAAAGGTATTTGTAGGTATTGTGGATGAAGAAGAAGAAAAGGTATTACACTTAAGAGAAGCGCAAAGACAAAAAGGGGAAAAGGTTACAATCCCTATTACAATGTTAGAGTGTATTGAAAGAGGGACTGAATGTTTTGAGAAAGTATGTGAAATTGTAAATTGGGCAAAAGAGAACGGGGAAGCGGCGTATTATCCGTTAACAGAGGTGAGAATATTAGCGCCGATTCCAAGGCCAAGAAAGAATATTTTGTGCGTTGGAAAAAACTATCGTGAGCATGCGGTAGAAATGGGCGGAGTAGAGTCTATTCCAGAAAATATAATGATCTTTACGAAAGCACCAACAACAGTTATTGGCATAAATGAGCAAATTAATGGTCACCCTCACGCAACGGACGAACTAGATTACGAAGGAGAACTAGCTATCATTATTGGTAAGCGAGGGAAGCAAATTAAAAAAGAAAAAGCGCTTGAGCATGTTTTTGGTTATACGATTATAAATGATGTAACAGCTCGAGACATTCAAAGAAAACATAAACAGTTTTTCCTTGGGAAAAGCTTCGATACATTTTGTCCGATGGGACCGTATTTAATTCATAAATCGGTGGTTGAAACGCCGAATGCATTACACATTGAAACGGTAGTAAATGGAGAAGTAAGGCAAACTTCCAACACAAATAAAATGATTTTTTCAATAGAAGAAATTATTTCAACGATAAGCAAAGGAATGACTTTAGAACCAGGCGATATTATCGCAACAGGAACGCCGGCTGGTGTCGGAAAAGGTTTTACACCACCGAAGTTTTTACATGCTGGTGATGAAGTGGTCATTACAGTGGAAAGAATTGGTACTTTGCGAAATGTAGTGAAATGAGAAAAGAGCTATCTTGTATAAAGATAGCTCTTTTCTATGGTCTCGGATTATAGAGATAATCGATAACGGCAAAAGTGTAAAGACCAATTAATGCAAGTGTACAAATGCCAAATAATATAACCGCAAGTGCGCTTTTTTCTCGTCCAAATCCAATAATAGTAAGAATAACAGCAGTCCAAAATGATGCTTTCAGTAGTGTGAGTGTAGTAGGAGTTGAGTAATGAAGCCATGTTGTGGAAAGTAGGAAACTAAAGAATGTAACTAAAATAAACGCTGTAGCTAAATAGTTAATATGTTTACCATATCTTAGTAGCATATCGCACCTCCTTTATGAATTTAAAATACAGAAAATTACAATTCTATCTTAATATAATTGAATATAAAAAGAAAGAGGTTGTCCCAACATGTTGGACAACCTCTCTATTATTACGATAATACAGCTTTAATTTTTTGGAATGCCCACTCTAAATCTTCTTCAGAGATTACTAGAGGTGGTGCGATACGAATTACGTTTTCGTGTGTTTCTTTACATAGTAGACCAGCTGCTTTTAGTTGTTCACAGTAAGGACGAGCTGGCTCGTTTAATTCGATACCGATGAATAAACCTTTACCGCGAACTTCAGTGATCATTGGGTTATCAATTTCTTTTAATTGCCCAACTAATTTTTCTCCTAATTGAAGAGAACGCTCTGTTAATTTTTCTTCTTCTAAAACTTCAAGAGCTGCGATAGAAACAGCACATGCAAGTGGGTTACCGCCGAATGTAGAACCATGAGAACCTGGCTCAAATACACCTAAAATGTCGCGGTTTGCTGCAACACAAGAGATCGGGAACACACCGCCACCAAGGGCTTTACCAAGTATGTACATGTCAGGAGTTACATCGTCCCAGTCACAAGCGAATACTTTACCAGTACGGCCTAAGCCTGTTTGGATTTCATCTGCTACGAATAAAACGTTTTCTTTTTTACATACTTCAAGAGCTTCTTTTAAGTAACCAGCTGGTGGGATGTTAATTCCTGCTTCACCTTGAATTGGCTCTAAAATGAATGCTGCTGTGTTTGGTGTAATTGCGGCTTTTAATGCTTCTAAATCACCGTAAGGAATTACAACGATGCCAGGAAGCATTGGACCGAATCCACGCTTGTACTCTTCATTTGAAGACATAGAAACAGAACCCATTGTACGTCCGTGGAAGTTATCTTCACAAACGATGATTTCAGCACGGTTTGCTTCTACTTTCTTCACATCATAAGCCCAGCGACGAACTGTTTTAATTGCAGTTTCAACAGCTTCAGCACCTGTATTCATTGGAAGTACCATTTCTTTATTAGTTAGTTTCGCAACTTTTTCGTACCAAGGACCTAATTGGTCGCTATGGAAAGCACGAGAAGTTAACGTAACACGATTAGCTTGGTCAATTAAAGCGTTAATAATTTTCGGGTGACGATGACCTTGGTTTACTGCAGAATATGCACTTAATAAGTCCATATAGCGGTTTCCTTCAGGATCTTCTACCCAAACACCTTCTGCTTTAGAAATAACGATTGGAAGTGGGTGATAGTTATTTGCTCCATATGTGTCTGTAAGTTCGATAATATCCTTAGTTTGAATCATGATTGTTCCCCCTTTTGTTATTACAAGAAGTTTGTAAATACTCTAAATATTATAGCATTTAAATGTAAAAAAGCGAAACATTTCCTGAAAATAAATGAACATGTTATCATATAGAGTGAAAAAGTGTGAAAAGAGGAGGTAAGGGATACGATGGTACATATGCATATTACAGCATGGGCGTTAGGTTTAATTTTATTCTTCGTTGCGTATTCACTTTATTCAGCAGGAAGAAAAGGTAAAGGTGTACATATGGGGCTTCGTCTTATGTACATTATCATTATTGTGACAGGTTTCATGTTGTACATGGGGATTATGAAGACTGCAACAAGTAACATGCACATGTGGTATGGTTTAAAAATGATAGCTGGTATTTTAGTTATCGGTGGAATGGAAATGGTTCTTGTGAAAATGAGCAAGAACAAAGCAACAGGGGCAGTTTGGGGGCTATTTATTGTTGCATTAGTAGCAGTATTTTACCTTGGACTGAAATTACCGATTGGTTGGCAAGTATTCTAATAAAGAAAATAAAACCACCTTATAATCTCAAAGACTTGGGAGCTAAGGTGGTTTTTACTTTTTATGTCGCATCGATATGTAACTCTTCTCCATTTACTTTCGTAAAACGGAACATGTTTTTATTGGATGTAGTGTGACGGACGAAATGATGCTGTAGTGTACAGATCATCTCTTCGTTATCAAACAAAAGAATATTTACTCCTTCGCGTGACTCCTCTTTCGGTAAGAAAGATAAATAATTATGACAATACATGCAATCATATAAAGAGTAGTGAAGTGATTGCAATGATTCGGTTAATAATGTGAACACAGAGTCAGGTAATTCCTCGAGCCATTCATTATAGCTAAGAAGTAATTTTTTTCGAATACGTATCATTTCCCCGTTTTGCAGGTGGTGCTGTTCGTTGGCGATTTGTAATATATCTTGTTCATAGAAACGAGCTGGTAGCCAGTTGTTGTTATATAAAATCTCAAAACCATCTTCGGCAATATCTTCTAATAAAAATGCTTCATCATTTTCATCATCAAAGAATACCCATTCATTGTTTATATATTCTACATTACCGACTGTATGAGCGCGGGGCTGGTTATATAAAATATGGTTACGTTGTATCATACATGATTTCTCCTTTATAAAAAGTAGTTATTCCTGTTATAGACAGTTCGTGCATTCTTTATAACTAGACACATCTAGACATAGGTGGGCATACAATAAAACACGTTTTACTGAGTGAGAATGCTATTCCATATGTGGATAGTAGGTTATCGTCAAGTTTTCCATTTTTTGATCCGCACTCTTAGGGTGGGGATTACTGCACGTTCAAGAAAAGAAATAAGATGGAAGGATGATTTATATGTGCGGGATTACAGGATGGGTGGATTATAAACGCTCATTAGAAGGAGAAAGAGATGTCGTTACGAAGATGGCTGAGACGTTAGCCAAACGTGGGCCGGATGATAATAAAGTTTGGATTAAAGGCAATGTCGCATTTGGGCATAAACGTTTAATCGTTGTGGACCCTGAGGGCGGGAAACAACCGATGACTTGTTTAAAAGATGAAACGAATTACGCCATTTGCTATAACGGTGAACTTTATAACACAGAAGACATTCGAAAGGAATTATTAAGAAGAGGATATACGTTCAAAGGTCATTCTGATACAGAAGTATTATTAGCTTCTTATATTGAATGGAAAGAAGAATGTGTCGATCATTTAAACGGTATATATGCGTTTGCTGTATGGGATGAACAGAAAGAACAAGTATTTATTGCGCGAGATCGACTAGGTGTAAAACCGCTATTTTATAAATATGATAGTGGGCGATTACTATTTGGTTCAGAGTTAAAAGCGATACTGGCTCATCCAGATGTGAAGGCGGAAGTAACGTTAGAAGGGTTATCCGAAATATTCGGCCTCGGACCGTCAAGAACGCCTGGCCATGGTATTTATGCTGGTATAAAAGAATTACGTCCAGGTCATGCGATGACATTTTCAAAGAACGGTTTATGTATATGGAGATATTGGAATGTAGAAAGTAAAAAACATGAAGACTCTTTTGAAGAAACAGTAGAGAAAACGCGCTTTTTATTACAAGATGCCATTACAAGACAGCTTGTTTCTGATGTACCACTATGTACTTTTTTATCAGGTGGTGTAGATTCGAGCGCTATTACAGCTATCGCAGCGAAAGAATACGAGAGATCAGGAAAAGGGCAATTACACACGTATTCTATTGATTACGAAGATAATGACAAATACTTTAAAGCGAATGCGTTCCAGCCAAATTCAGATGCTCCGTTTATTAATTTAATGACTGAGACATTTCAAACAACCCATCATCGCTGCGTCATTTCGAATGAAAAATTAGCAGAGTATTTAACTGAAGCAGTACTCGTTCGTGATTTGCCTGGTATGGCAGATATCGATTCGTCATTATTATGGTTTTGTCGTGAAATTAAACAAGATTTTGTCGTCGGTTTATCTGGGGAATGTGCAGATGAAATATTTGGTGGATATCCGTGGTTTTATAGAGAAGATGATTTACAATCGAGTGCCTTTCCGTGGATGCGCTCTACAGAAGCACGTGAACAACTGCTAAAGAAAGAATGGAGAAATAAATTAAATTTACAACAATATGTACAAAGGCGCTATGAAGAGTCGATTCAAGAAGTTCCTATTTTAGAGGGAGAAAGTCCGCTAGAAGCAAAAAGACGCCAATTATTTTATTTAAATATGGTATGGTTTATGACAACATTATTAGACAGAAAAGACCGCATGAGTATGGGGGCAAGTTTAGAAGTACGTGTTCCATTTGCAGATCATCGCCTTGTCGAATATGCGTGGAATATTCCTTGGGAAATGAAAATGTATAAAAACCGCGAAAAAGGTCTATTACGTAAAGCGTTAGAAGATGTACTTCCACATGACATCTTATATAGAAAGAAGAGTCCTTATCCGAAAACGCACAATCCACACTATACAAAAGCAGTAACAGTATGGCTTCAAAATCTATTAACGGATAAAGGTTCAATTTTACACGAATTGTTTGATAAAGAGCAGTTGAACGGATTAATTCAGTCTGGTGGCAGTGCATTTCAAACACCATGGTTTGGTCAATTGATGACTGGGCCACAGCTTTTAGCTCATTTAGCACAAATTCATGTTTGGTTTAAAGAATATGGGGTAAATATTAAGGAATAAGGGAAAAGCGGCTTACAATTATGTAAGTCGCTTTTTATTAAAGAAATTGTCATATAAAATTCAAAATCACCTTATAAATAATACTTAATTAGAATTATTATTTTGACGTACTTATTATTGCTTGTTATAATTGGAAACAAACGTTCTGAAAAGGATTCTCATTTATAAAATTGAGGTGCTATATAGATGACAAAGAAAAAAATAGGTTTACTCGTAATGGCGTATGGAACACTAGAATCATTAGACGATGTAGAGGCATATTATACACATATCCGTCACGGGCGTAAGCCGTCAGAAGAAGCGCTTGAAGATTTAATTGAGCGCTATAAAGCGATTGGTGGAATTTCGCCGCTTGCAAAAATTACGAAAGAGCAGGCGCATAAATTAACAGATTCAATGAATAACATATTTACAGAGTATGAATTTACTTGTTACTTAGGTTTAAAACATACTGCGCCATTTATAGAAGATGCTGTAGAGGAAATGAAGCGAGATGGAATTGAGCAGGCGATTAGTATCGTATTAGCACCGCACTATTCTACATTTAGCATTAAAGCGTATAATGATCGTGCTATTCGTCTTTCAAAAGAAATCGGTGGTCCTGTTATTGAACCAATTGAACAATGGTATGATGAACCGAAATTTATTTCGTATTGGGCAGACCAAATAAAAGAAACGTTTACAGAAATTGATGATAAAGAGAAAGCAGTCGTAATTTTCTCAGCGCATAGTTTGCCAGAAAAGATTATTGCAGCAGGAGACCCATATGTAGAACAACTAAAGCATACGGCAGATTTAATTGCAGAAGCTGCAAATATTCAAAACTATACAATCGGTTGGCAAAGTGCTGGGAATACTCCTGATCCATGGATTGGTCCAGATGTGCAAGATTTAACGAAAGATTTATATGCAGAGCATGGGTACGAATCTTTCATATATTGCCCAGTTGGTTTTGTAGCGGAGCATTTAGAAGTTTTATATGACAACGATTATGAATGTAAAGTTGTAACTGATGAATTAAATGCCAAATATTTTAGACCAAGTATGCCGAATGCACAATCTGCATTTATCGACTGTTTGGCTGAAATTGTTTCAAAAAAAGTGAAGGAAATAGTTGACAAAGGTTTAGTTTTGAATAATAATTATTTTATAATGATTTTAAATAAATAATAATTACTACGAAAGAAAGAGGAGGATCCCCCTAGATGAATCCAAATAATCGCTTAACAACAAACCAAGGTGCTCCAGTTGGAGATAACCAAAATTCTCGTACAGCTGGTCGTCGTGGACCAGTATTATTAGAAGACTATCATTTAGTAGAAAAACTTGCGCACTTTGATCGTGAACGTATTCCGGAGCGTGTTGTGCATGCGCGTGGTGCAGGTGCTCACGGTGTATTCGTAACGAAAAATAGTATGAAGCAATATACGAAAGCGGCATTTTTACAAAATGAAGGAACTGAAACGCCTGTATTTGTTCGTTTTTCAACGGTTATTCATGGTCAAGGTTCTCCTGAAACAGCACGTGACCCACGTGGGTTCGCTGTTAAATTTTATACAGAAGAAGGAAACTACGATATCGTAGGTAATCATTTACCGGTTTTCTTCATTCGTGATGCAATTAAATTCCCTGATATGGTACATTCTTTAAAACCAGCACCTGATACGAATATTCAAACGCCAGATCGTTACTGGGATTTCATGACGTTAACTCCAGAATCTACACACATGATGACATGGGTATTTTCTGATTACGGTACACCAGCAAGTTATCGTGAAATGGAAGGTTTCGGCGTCCATTCATTTAAATGGATTAATGAAGAAGGTAAAATTGTTTATATTAAATACCACTGGAAACCACAGCAAGGTGTACGTAACTTAAATGCGAAAGAAGTGCAAGAAGTACAAGGGAAAGACTTCAATCATGCAACTCGTGACTTGTTCGACGCAATCGAAAAAGGAAATCACCCGAAATGGGATTTACACGTACAAGTTATGCAATTAGATGAAATGGACTCTTTAGACTTTGATCCATTAGATCCAACGAAAGTATGGCCAGAAGATCGCTTCCCATTAATGGAAGTAGGGACGATGACGTTAAATCGTAATCCGAAAAATTTCTTTGCAGAAGTAGAACAAGTAGCGTTCTCTCCAAGTGCAACTGTAAATGGTATTGAGCCATCGGAAGATAAATTATTACAAGGTCGTTTATTCTCTTACCCAGATACACAGCGTTATCGTCTTGGTGCAAATTACTTACAAATTCCTGTAAACTGCCCATACGCAGCTGTTCATAATCAACAACGTGATGGTGCGATGCAAGTAAATCAAAACCCATCTACAATCAACTACGAACCGAGCCGTCATGCAGAGAATCCGGTTGAAGACAAAGCTTACCGCGATTCAACTATGAAAGTAGAAGGCTATGTATCTCGTGAAAAAATCGAGAAACCAAATGACTTCAAACAAGCAGGCGAGCGTTACCGTTCATTCTCTAAAGAAGAGCAAGATAACTTAATTGCAAACTTAACAAATGATCTAAAAGACGTAAATGAACGCACAAAATTATTAGCTGTTTGTAACTTCTTCCGTGCAGATCAAGAATACGGTATGCGTTTAGCGCAGGCATTAAATGTTGATATTACGCAATATGTAGGAAATGCTCCGAAATAAATAGGAAAAGACGACTGTTATGAAACGGTCGTCTTTTTTATGTGTAAAGTTACACGCGGGTATTCTTCAGTTTCGTTATGTCGGAATTTGTTGGTAAATCGATATCTTGTGTCGAAACGTTGATATATTGAAAGAAACAATCGATATATTTGAAAAATCATTGATATATCCAAAAAACCGTTAATATATTTCCAGTTATACTAGGTGGGGTATGTTGCCCGGTGCGCAAAAAAGAGATGCAATCTATTACTAATAGATTGCATCTCTTTTTTAGTTTGCTCGCTCTGCATGTTCATAAGCTTTCTCACCATGCATCGAAATATCAAGTCCCATATGTTCCTCGTGCTCATCTACCCGAACAGGGAGGAAGAAGTTAATAACTTTAATAATGGCATAAGTCATTATTATTGTGAATGCATATGTTGCTCCAATTGCTACCAGTTGTTTAAACAGTAAAGTGGCATTTCCGTAAAATAATCCGTTTGCACCATCTCCGTTTATGGTAGTGGTTGCAAATAGTCCTGTTGCAATACCGCCCCAAGTTCCTCCGATGCCGTGGCATCCAAAGGCATCAAGTGTATCGTCATACCCGAATTTTGTTTTTAAGAAGAAAACGGCGCCAAAGCATAATATACCACCAATTGCTCCGATAAGAAGAGCGGAGAAAGGTGTAACGAACCCGCAAGCTGGTGTAATAGCGACTAGACCAGAAACAACTCCGCAAGCAGCTCCCATCGCAGTCGGTTTTGATTGGAAGAACCATTCAGAAAGCATCCAAGTTAGAGCGGAGGCAGCAGCGGCTATATTTGTATTAATAAATGCAGTTAAAGCTACGTCGTTTAAGGATAATGCGCTGCCGACGTTAAAACCGAACCAGCCAAACCATAATAAGCCTGCGCCTAACATTGTAAATGGCAAATGGTGAGGAGAAGAACCATTTATGTTTTTTCGTTTTCCAAGGAAAATAGCTAATACAAGACCAGCAACTCCGGAAGTGATGTGAACGACGTTTCCGCCAGCGAAGTCTAGTGCCCCAAGTTCCCTTAGCCACCCGCCGACGCCCCATACCCAATGAGCGACAGGATTGTAAACGATCGTTGTCCATAGAAGGATAAAAATAAGAAAGGCAGAAAATCGCATTCTTTCAGCGAATGCACCTGAAATTAAAGCTGGAGTTAAAATGGCGAACATGAGTTGAAACATCATGAATAAATTGTGAGGAATAGTAGATGAGTAGTCTGGATTTGGTGCGTAGGTAACTCCGTTTAGACCGAACCAATCAAGTGTACCGATAATCCCGTGCCAATCTGGTCCGAATGATAAAGAATAGCCGATAACAATCCACTGAATCGAAACGATAGCCATTGCGCTATAACTATGCATCGTTGTACTGAGTACATTTTTGCTGCGAACCATACCTCCATAAAAAAGTGCCAATCCTGGTGTCATCAACATGACCATTACTGTCGTCACAAACATAAAAACCGTATCTCCCATATTCATGATTTTCCCTCCTGTAATGTTAGAAAAAATAACATCATTTTGTTATGTTTCATATCATATTCGAAATTGAACTAAAAATCAACTAAAAATTCAGAAAAATATATACATGATGTTAGAAAACCTAACATGTATTATTTTGTGAGGGTTGAAATCGACATATGCGTTTCATTCAGAAAATTGGTATAATATTCTTACAATTAAAAAACTTGGGGGATGCGTGTGGGAAAAATACGGACTAGGAAACTATTAATTTGTTTTTGCTTAGCTGTTGTTTTGTTTGTACCAATACATACTTTTGCAGACGAAAAAAGAGAGTGGCGAGACGAAGTTATCTATTCCATTATGATTGATCGCTTCAATAATGGAGAACCGAAAAATGACAAACAGTTAGAAGTTGGTAATTTAGAAGGGTATCAAGGTGGGGATATAAGAGGAATTATAAAAAGGTTGGATTACATAAAAGAAATGGGTTTTACTACCGTTATGCTTTCGCCGCTTTTTGAAAGTGGAAAGTACGATGGAGTAGACGTGCGAAATTTTAAAAAGGTAAATGAACATTTCGGGGCAGACAATGATGTGAAAGAACTTGTAAGAGAAGCTCATGCAAAAGGAATGAAAGTTGTATTTCAATTTCCGCTTGGAGAAAACGAACAACAGGTAATTGATGCAATGAAATGGTGGATAAAAGAAGTTGATTTAGATGGAAGTTATGTTATACATAGTGAAAAAAAGCCGCGTTCCTTTTGGGATAACGCGCAAAAAGATATGCAAGTGATAAAGAAAGATTTTCGTATTATGACAAAGGAGGATAGTGAATACAACGAAAAAATAGTAGAATCGTTTTCCAAAGCGGATGTATCGGTGAAATCGTTATACGATGTGAGTAAAAAAGAAGGGGAATTTGTTACGTTTTTAGATGATCAAGAAACAAAAAGATATGCGCGTATTGCAAAAGAAAATATGTATTATCCGCCATCACGTTTAAAACTGGCGCTTACATATTTGTTAACATCACCTGGAATTCCGAATTTTTATTACGGAACTGAAATTGCATTAGATGGAGGAAGTGTACCTGATAATAGACGATTAATGGATTTTAAGTCAGACGAAAAATTTATGCAGCACATAACAAAACTAGGTGAACTTAGACAGGCTAGACCGTCTTTACGACGCGGTACGTTTGAGCTACTGTATGATAAGAGCGGGATGAGCATACTAAAACGAAAATATAAAAATGAAGTAACTTTAGTAGCAATTAATAATACGAAAGAAACACAAAAAGTCTCCTTACCTGCAAGTACGATTGGTGAAAAACAAGAGTTAAGAGGATTGTTAGAGGATGAAATTATAAGAGAGGAAAATGGGGAATTTTATCTCGTTTTAAAGCGTGAAGAATCAAACGTGTATAAAGTTAACGGAGAAACAGGTGTGAATTGGTTATTTATCTCCTTAATCGTTGGTGTGAATGTATTATTTATTGCGTTTTTAATTGCAGTTAAAAGGAAACGTAGATGAGATGAGAAGTTACGCACTCTATATTCATGTCTTCTTATTGGATTTGTAAGTTTGTTCGGTGGGGCCAGGTTAGGGAGAAAGTCTTCTTCCTAGCCTGTTTTTGTGTCAATACGGATAGAGAAAGACCTTTGAAACAAACAATAATTGCAACTATATTAATTTTACATTACATTAAAAGTTAGAGAATACTCTTATACTAATATAGTACTAAATAGTAGGTGGGAAAATGGAATTTTACGATTTGGGTATTACCATTAAAGAGCTTAGAATTAAAAAAAATATATCACAATCCGAATTATGTCATGGAATATGTTCGCAAAGTCAAATTAGCAAAATAGAAAAAGGTATGATTTATCCATCTAGTATATTGTTATATCAATTATCAGAAAGACTTGGTATTGACCCAAATAATATATTTGCATTAACTCAAAACAAAAAGTTAAAATATGTAGAAAATGTAAAATGTGTAATAAAAGATTGCTTAAAGCAAAAACAATATAAAGAACTTTATGAAATCGTGAAAAAAGAGAAAGATGAAAAAAATTTTCAGGCAAAAGAAGATAAACAATTTCTCCTATGGCATGAAGCAATTGCTGTATTTGAGGTGAACAGATCCATAAAAACTGCTTTAAAGCTTTTAAATAATGCATTAAAACTAACTTTAACCAATGTTGATTTTTTATCAGAAAGAGAAATAGATATTATGCAGACAATGTCTATATTTTATGCGGAAAATAAAGAATATGATAAAAGTATTACTATATTAGGAAGATGTTTAACTAATTTTAATAAGTTAGATTTTCCGAGAGATAAAGCGATTAAATTAAAAATCATTTTTAATTTAGCGAAATGTTTAGGTATGACCTATCAATATGAAGAAGCGGTAAAATACATTGATAAGGGCATCAAATTAGCTATTAATCTAAATACTCTATACTTATTAGGTGAACTTTACTATTTAAAAGGATGGAATTTATTAAGATTTAAACAACAGAATGAAGAAGATATTGCAAATAACATGAAAAAAGCATTATTTATATTTGAACTAACAGAAAAAGAAAATCTGATAAAAATGGTTAAAGAAAAATATTTTGAAAACCAAACTGAAAAAAGCCACTCATAATACATTTGGAAATCACTTGAAATATAATAAAACCTACAGGGGAAATCCCTGTAGGTTTTACACTTATAAACTTGCTTCTAAAATATTAGTGTTTAATATAAATTTTTGAATAAGAGTTTACTTAGTGTACTTTTTATTTTGAAGTCTGCATCTTTATTAACAATTTATGCTTCTTTTTAATCACATCCAAATATTGTTAAGATTGAGATGATTCAAGTCGGAGGAAGGCACTTTGAGGTGTCTTTTTTTTATGACCTTTATCATTAACTATTTAATGTTTTTTTAAATGATTACATGACATATTTTTTTTGTACCAAGCTTTGTTGATACAGTTAGACTTATCCGTTAGTGTATTCGTATTATTAGAACATCCTACAGTATTTAGGGAGAATGTGGCCAATAAAAACCATAATATTAATTTCTTCAAATAACCACTTCTAACTCTTTTTTAATTAACATTTTTTAAAATACTTATTAATTTTACATTACATTAAAGGTTGGAAAATATTCTTATACTCATAAATTGTTACGTTTCGGCGAGGAGAGGAATTATGAGTTATAGCAATTTTTAAGATGACTTTGGCCTAGGATGTAATTGCTAAGAAAAGTAATTCAAATCGAAGGGAAAACGTCTTAAGGTGTCTTTTCCTTATTTTCAATTTACTTAGCGATTTTTACCGCACATACCCTTTTTTCTATGGTTTGTTCTTGTAATATTGTCTCTACAAGACAAAAAGAAAACTCCTCTAATTAAGAGGAGTTTTCTTTTTAGCGGTAGTTAATGAACTGTACGTCGATTGGTAAATCAGCGCTACGAACAGCTGCGATTACGGCTTGTAAGTCATCACGGCTTTTCGCTGTAACACGTACTTGATCGTCTTGTACTTGTGTTTTTACTTTTAATTTCATTTCTTTAATGATGTTGTTAATTTTTTTAGCGTTATCTTTATCGATACCTTGTTGAAGTGTTGCACGTTGGCGAACAGTGTTGCCAGTTGCAGCTTCAACTTTTCCGTAATCTAAGTTCTTAATTGGAACGTTACGTTTTACAAGTTTAGAAATTAAAACGTCTTTTACTTGGTCTAATTTGAACTCGTCGTCAGAAGTTAAAACTAGTACTTCTTTTTCTAATTTAATATCACTTTTACTTCCTTTAAAGTCATATCGGTTTTGGATTTCTTTTAATGCGATATTAATTGCGTTTGTTACTTCAGGTAATTCTACTTTCGAAACGATGTCAAAAGAACTATCTTTTGCCATAGTTAGCACCTCCAAATAAATTTCTAATCTTGTTATGTACTGTACATACTAAAGTATAGCTGAAAACGAGTCTAGACTTAAGTGTTTTTGTACTTATATTCATGGAACCTCATTTTATTATAGTGAATTTTGGGCAGTTGGACAAATACAGGAAAAATCATGTTATAATTAACTTTTGTTTGGAATGATAAAAAAGATAATTTTATATATATAGAAGGGAATTAAAAAATATGTATTTGCAAATAGGATCGATTGAACAGGTAACTGTTTTACGCGAAACGGAAATCGGATATATGGTTGGGAATGAAGAAGAAGAAATTTTCCTACATAAAAACGAAGTAGCTGGAGAAATTGAAGAAGGCGATACGATTGATGTATTTTTATACCTTGATCACCAAAATCGTATTTCAGCAACAATGAAGGAACCGATTATTACAACGTATGATTGGAACTGGGTAAAGGTTGTAGAAGTTATTCCTAGTTTAGGTGTGTTTGTTGATATTGGTGTGTCAAAAGATATACTAATTCCAGCTGATGAGTTCCCAATTTATATGCCGGTATGGCCAGAAGTAGGCGACGAATTATATTGTACGTTAAAATTAACGAATCGTGATCGTTTAATTGCTCTTCCGGCAAGAGACAGTGATATGCAAGAAATTATCGTAGATGCAACGCCATCTATGCGTAATAAAAACGTAAATGGACGTGTATATCGTTCGCTTCAAGTTGGTTCATTCATACTAACTGATGAGCATTTCCGTGCTTTCTTACACCATACAGAAAGAAAAGAACAAGTCCGCATCGGTGAGCGTGTAACGGGCCGTATTATTGACGTGAAAGATGATGGTACAATTAACATTTCACTTCTTCCTCGTAAAGAAGAAGGAATGGAAGACGATGCGGCAGTAATTTATGCATATATGGAAGAACGAGGCGGAGCAATGCCGTTTTGGGATAAGAGCCATCCGGAAGATATTAAAGAACGCTTTAACATGAGTAAAGCTGCATTTAAGCGCGCACTTGGTAAATTGATGAAAGAAGAAAAAGTTTACCAAGAAGAAGGTTGGACTTACTTTAAGAAATAAGATAGAAGATTAAAAAGCACAACCTTATGTAAAAAGATAAGGTTGTGCTTTTTTAATTTCCTTGCGGTGAAACAAGAGTAAATGTATCTTTCAAATCACTATCGTTTATTTTAATATTCGCCTTTTTTAATTCCTCTTGTAATAATTTTTGGCTGAATGCAGGATCAGCAGTACGTTCTTCCTCTAAGTTTTTGCGAATAGAGTTTTTTACCTCATCGTAAGGTTTTAGATCTTTTTTATCAGTTAATTTAATAACGTGATAACCGTTTGATGATTTTACGGGATTGCTAATTTGTCCAACATTTAGTTTGTACGCAGCGGTTTCGAATTCAGGAGCCATTGTACCTGAATTGAAGTATCCAAGGTCTCCACCTTTATCTTTTGATAGTAGATCTTGTGATTCTTGTTTTGCTAATTCTTCAAATGAAGCACCAGCATCTAATTTACTCTTTATTTCTTTCGCTTCATTTTCGTCACTTACTAAAATGTGACTCGCTTTAATTTCTGGCTTATAGTGATCTTTTACGTCTTTTTCTGTAATGCTTTTCTTAATCGCTTCATTCATAGCAAGTTTGAACTTAATTTGATTTTTGAAATCCTCTTCATCTTTTAAACGATTGTTTTCTAATACTTTTTTGAATTGATCTCCATATTGTTTTTTTACTTTTTCTACTTCTTTATTTACCTCTTCATCAGGTACTTTATATTTTTTTGTGATGACGTCTTGTGCCATCATTTCGTATAGCATGTCTTTTCCGTAACGATCTTTCAATTGTTTTTCGAAGTCGTCCTTCGTAACAGTCGAGTCTGTTGCTGTGGCGACTGTAGCTGATCCGTTTTTTTGTCCGCAAGCAGATAGCATCAATATACTTATTAGTGCAGTAATAATGAAAATATGTTTCCCTCTCATGCCAACACCTCATCCGAATATGTTATCGCTATTGTAGAATATAGAAGTGAACATGAAGTGAATTTTTAATGTTTTTTTCCTTTAAAATGTAAAAAAGTACATCAACATAATTGTTGATGTACGATGGAATCAAAGGTGATCGGTCTTTTTAGAGTATGCACGTTTACCTTGCTGAATATTTTTTTGCTCTTGCTCATTTTTTTGTGTGCGTTTTGCATTATTATCGCGTGCTTTTTTGTCGTTATCACTCGTATGTGGCATATGTATCAACTCCATTTCTAAACGTTGTACGTTTATCATTTCCTTTTTCGTAAAGACTATGTATAGCGGTGCATTTATGAAGGGTAAAGGTGGATTCGAAATGGATTTGAAGTTGAATTATACTGAACTTATAAAGAAGTTAATCGTTGTAATCATCGCAGGTTTATTAAACGCGATTGGGATGAATTTATTTTTAACGCCAGCGAAAGTGTATGCGAGCGGCTTTGCTGGATTGTCTCAATTATTATCACAAATATTAGGTGATTTTTTATCGATTCACATATCTACGGGAGTATTGTTTAGCTTATTTAATATTCCTGTCGTTATTTTAGCGTGGAAAAAGGTTGGAAAGGCCTTCACCTTTTTTAGTTTTCTTTGTGTTATATTTATGACTTTGTTTCTAGAAATCATCCCTGTTAGAGCGGTTTCGAATGATATCATATTAAATGCGATTTTTGGCGGGATTATTTCGGCAATTGGAGTAGGGATTGCTTTAAAGTGGGGTGCTTCTACAGGTGGATTAGATATTATCGCCATGATTTTATCAAAAATAAAAGATAAGCCTGTCGGTACATACTTTTTCTTTTTTAATGCAATTATCATTATCGCTGCTGGCTATGTATATGGATGGGAAAAAGCGTTATATACGTTAGTGACTTTATATGTATCAACGAGAATTATTGATGCAATTCATACTCGTCATGTAAAGATTACAGCATTAATTGTTACGAAGAATGGGGCGGACGTAAGAAAGGCGATTCACTCGCGATTAGTAAGAGGAATTACAACGATACCAGCAACAGGTGCTTATACGAATGAAAATAAAGAAATGTTAATGATGGTTATTACCCGTTACGAGTTATACGAATTGGAGAGGATTATTAAACAAGTGGACCCAAGTGCATTTACAAATATACTGCAAACAGTTGGGGTGTTCGGATTGTTTCGGAAAGATTAAAGAGGACCAAAGTTGGTCCTCTTTTTTAATGTACATTCGTAATGTTTTGCAATTGCTCTTGCATTTCACGGAGCTGAACTTTTTCAGCAGTTGAAGAGTTTGCGTAAGCGGATTGCAAAGCATTTTTTGCTCTATAGACGAGATCTTGTTGCTCAGTACCACTTGAACAAGATACGGCATTTTCAACAGCATCTCTAGCTTGTTGGAATAGTAAGTTCCCCATTTAAACCCCTCCAAAAGAAGAGTTACTTCTTGCCTTTTCTGCCTCAGCTAATGTACCTCTGTACGGGAATCTTGCATCATGCTTCATAACAGCATCGGCTCCTTGTTGGATAAAACGCTTTGATTTGTTCTTTTTACCCATTCGAAAAACCCCCTTTATTTAGCTGAAAACAATCGACGCGATGTCTCTTGCGTCTACTTATAGTATGGACATTTGGCAGGAAACTATAAGTAGGGAATTTTTAGATTACAACCCAAGAACCTCTTCTAAATATAAAGCAATACCATCTTCTTCGTTCGTTAACGTCGTATGGTTTGCGAGTGATTTTAATTCAGGGATGGCATTCCCCATTGCGATGCCGTGACCAGCAAATTCAATCATTTCAAAATCATTATCTTCGTCACCGAAAGCGATAATTCGCTCTTGTGGAATGTTGTAATGACTAGAAATTTTTTGTAATCCAACCGCTTTATTTAATCCGCTTTTCACAATCTCAATAATCGGCCAAGGTGCGCCCCATTTTCTATGATCGATTACTTCCGCGTGCATATCCGTTAAATGTTGACGAATTGCAGTGGAATGCTCGTCATGTGCATCAATTAATAAGCAAGTTGGATGATCGTTTAAAATATTTAATAAATCTCCCGTAAAAATCTTAGGAGAGCCGAATTCAAAAATATGTTTTTTATCTTCATCAATTTCACGAACATACACATCGTCCATTACTTCCGCGTATATATTTTTTACGCCGAAATCAAAGCAAGCTCGTACAATTTCTTGCGCTGTTGCTAGCTCAAGAGGAGAGTGGTGTGTTCCCCAGCTTGAATCAAGAGGATGATGTACGTAAGCACCGTTAAAGTTTACGATAGGTGTGTTAAGAGCAAGTTCTTTATAGTAATCATAACTAGCACGGAATGGACGTCCTGTTGAAATAATAACAATATGTCCCTGTTCCTTTGCTTTTGCAATTGTATGTTTCGTTCGAGTGGAAATTATTTTGTTGTCTGTTAATAAAGTACCGTCTAAGTCTAATGCGATTAAGTGTTGTTTGTTCATAATTTCACCTCTTATAATAATTTTTTTGTATCTATCTGTATTTCCGTTTTTAATATGCAGAAATAAGAGGTTAGACTCGGTGAAATCACCATAGATGGAAATTTCACTATATATCCATCTTACGTCTCAAAGTGCTGCGGTGTCTACTATTTATCGTTGGAAATTAAGAAAAGTCAACATCTTTTTAGAAAGTTCAAACAATGTTTCTTTCATTATGTACAAATTGTGAAAAGGGTTACATTGCTCGTGTGATGAGACTTATAATGAACATGTAATCTTCTCGTATATGTTTGACTCTCCTTTGAAACTAGCCTAGAGTAGGTTGGTTTCTTTTTTTTTCTACAAGTAGGAAAGAAATCCCTGCTTACGCTTGTATCATTCATATATATGTACAAGGACGAGATGTAGTACTGTTTCCTAAACATGACAGAAAACCTTTCTTTTAAAATGGATATACTAATGAGGCAAAGACGTCATGGAAGGAGAATGAAAATGGGACAAAATCGCAGGTTTCGTTCTGGACAAAAAGCGCCGAATGATGGTATTTATGTAGAAATTGGTGAAACGGGAAGTATGGTGAAAAATCCGCAAATGGTACAATTAACTGCCGGTGAAAAGTTTCCGGATAACACGAATCATAACCGTCAGTGGACATATAAAAGAAAACCGTAACAGAAGCCGCAATCGTTATTGCGGCTTTTTTGTCATTACACATTATAATTTCATTTACCATATTTTTAAAACAGTATAATGAATGCTTCCTTTTTCTTTTTCCAATAATAAGTTTGAAAATACATAGGCAAAATTATTGTATAAAAAAGTCAGTTGGCGTATAATCAAATCAAAGGTCAAAGAAAGTCAAACTTTTGGAGGGCTGTAAAGATGGACTTAAATCAAATGACAACAAAAACACAAGAGGCGATTATGAGTGCCCAATCTTTAGCGGTATCTCATCATCACCAAGAGGTGGATACTGTTCATCTATTACTTGCATTATTAGAAGAGCAAGATGGATTAGCAGTACGTATATTTCAAAAAATGAATGTTGATATAGAAGCATTAAAGCAAAGCGCTGAAAGCTTAATTAAAAAGAAACCTTCTGTAACAGGGAGCGGTGCAGAGGTTGGAAAATTGTATGTAACGAGCGCTCTGCAACAATTGCTTGTAAGAGCAGGGAAAGAAGCAGAAAAACTGCAGGATGATTACATTTCAGTCGAACATGTATTGCTTGCTTTTTCCGAAGAAAAAGGCGATATAAATCAATTATTTGCAAGATTGCATATTACGAAAGATAACTTATTACAGTCTTTAATGACAGTTCGGGGGAATCAAAGAGTGACTAGTCAAAATCCAGAAGCAACTTATGAAGCGTTAGAAAAATATGGCCGTGATTTAGTGGCAGAAGTGAGAGCTGGGAAAATTGATCCTGTTATCGGCCGAGATAGTGAAATTCGACGCGTTATCCGCATTCTTTCACGTAAAACGAAAAACAATCCTGTTTTAATTGGTGAGCCAGGTGTTGGTAAAACAGCAATCGTTGAAGGATTAGCACAGCGTATTGTGAAAAAGGATGTACCTGAAGGATTGAAAGATAGAACGATTTTTGCGTTAGATATGAGTGCGCTCGTAGCAGGTGCGAAATTCCGTGGTGAGTTCGAAGAGCGTCTGCAAGCTGTATTAAATGAAATTAAAAAGAGTGAAGGACGCATTTTATTATTCATTGATGAACTTCATACAATCGTTGGAGCTGGTAAAACAGAAGGTGCGATGGATGCAGGAAATATGTTAAAACCGATGCTTGCTCGTGGTGAACTGCATTGTATCGGGGCGACAACATTAGATGAATATCGTAAATATATTGAAAAAGATCCAGCACTAGAAAGACGTTTCCAACAAGTATTAGCAGAAGAACCAACTGTTGAAGATACGATTTCCATATTACGTGGATTAAAAGAACGCTTTGAAATTTATCACGGTGTAAATATTCATGACCGTGCGATTGTAGCAGCGTCAGTTTTATCAGATCGATATATTTCAGATCGCTTCTTACCGGATAAAGCGATTGACCTTGTTGATGAAGCGTGCGCAACAATTCGTACAGAAATCGATTCTATGCCGACAGAATTAGATGAAGTAACGCGTCGTATTATGCAGCTGGAAATTGAAGAAGCGGCTCTTGGAAAAGAAACGGATCGTGGTAGCCAAGAGCGTCTAAAAACATTGCAACGTGAATTATCGGATTTAAAAGAAGTTGCAAGTGGTATGAGAGCGAAATGGGAGAAAGAAAAAGAAGACATTCACAGAGTTCGTGACTTACGTGAACATTTAGAACGTCTGCGCCGTGAATTAGAAGAAGCAGAAGGTAATTACGATTTAAATAAAGCAGCCGAACTTCGTCACGGGAAAATTCCTGCAATCGAAAAAGAATTAAAAGAAGCGGAAGAAATGGGCGCGCATAATAAACAAGAAAATCGTTTATTACGTGAGGAAGTAAGTGAAGAAGAAATTGCAGATATTGTTTCACGCTGGACTGGTATTCCTGTTGCTAAACTTGTTGAAGGCGAACGTGAGAAATTACTACGCTTAGAGCAAATCTTATCAGAGCGTGTCATCGGACAAGAGGAAGCAGTAAGCCTAGTATCAGACGCGGTTCTTCGTGCACGCGCTGGTATTAAAGACCCGAATCGTCCAATTGGTTCCTTCATTTTCTTAGGCCCTACGGGTGTTGGTAAAACAGAACTTGCAAAAACGTTAGCGCAGTCTTTATTTGATAGTGAAGAGCAAATGATTCGTATTGACATGTCTGAGTATATGGAGAAACACGCTGTGTCACGCTTAATTGGTGCGCCTCCTGGATATGTAGGGTATGAAGAGGGCGGTCAATTAACAGAAGCGGTAAGACGTAAACCGTATTCAGTTATTTTGTTAGACGAAATCGAAAAAGCACATCCAGAAGTATTCAACATTTTATTACAAATGTTAGATGATGGACGCATTACAGATTCACAAGGAAGAACAGTAGACTTTAAAAACACAGTTATTATTATGACTTCAAATATTGGATCTGCTCATTTACTAGAGGGATTAGAAGAAGATGGTTCGATTAAAGAGGAATCAAGAGACCTTGTAATGGGGCAATTAAGAGGACATTTCCGCCCTGAATTTTTAAACCGTGTTGATGAAATTATTTTATTCAAACCTCTTACAACGAATGAAATTAAAGGCATTGTTGATAAAATTGTAAAAGAACTACAAGGCCGTCTAGCTGAACGTCACATTACAGTAGAATTAACAGATGCAGCAAAAAAATTTGTTGTAGAAGCTGGTTTCGACCCAATGTACGGAGCTCGTCCATTAAAACGATACGTACAACGTCAAGTGGAAACGAAATTAGCAAGAGAATTAATTGCAGGAACAATTACAGACAATAGTCACGTAGTTGTTGATGTAGAAAATAACGAATTAGTCGTTCATGTGAAATGAAAATAAAAAAGAGTTCGGATAAAATCCGGACTCTTTTTTTAGTGTTGTTCTACTGGCTCGTTTGGAATTGCAGCTGAAATTGCGAGTACTAATACAGCAAGAACAACTGAGAAAATAGACGCTTGGTTAAAGTCGTATGTACCGCCAGTCATAGAGCCAATTACGTAGCTCATCATATGTACAAGTAAGAACGACCAAATTAATGCCCAAATGAAACGCATATTTTACACCTCTATTCGTTCAATCTGTCCTTATTGTAACACAATTGAAAAAAGAATATAGAAAAATATTTGTAGATTTTTCAACGCAAATTTGCATTCCGTTCATACATTATAAAAGAGTGGTTTTATATGTTTAGAAAATAAGGCGGGGGAAAAATGAGTATTACGGAACGTTTTTTTTACTTAGAAAAAGAACCATGTGTCATTTATTTACCGGAGAAGCCAAATGGATTTTCTGTTATGCTCCTCGGTGATTATAACTACTTTATTGAGAATGGTACAAGTTTATGGACACAACATGCGGGTAAATCTTATTTCTTACATGGTCTTATTGAGCAAGGCTACACGGTCTTTTCCTCTAATTTATACGGAAGACATTGGGGGAACGATCAATCTGTTCGTCTGGCAAAACGTTTATATGATGTTGTTTTGAGAAAAGAGACGTTAAATGCGAAGATGCACATTATGGCAGATGGTATGGGAGCGCTTGTGGCACTTGAAATGATGAACAAATATCCTGAATGTATTCGTTCTGTTGTTATGTTAAATCCGTGTTTAGATTTACCAGAATATGTGGGTTTTGAGAAAGAGCATAAGTTTTTTTACAAGAGACTCGTGAAGGAATTAAGTTTGGCGTATGATTCCAAAGAAGAAGAATTAGATTTAAAAATAAATAAGAAATCATTTACGCTTCTTCCATCTTGTGTACCTGTTAAAATTTTCGTATCAACACAAGAAAAAAGAGGAAGAAAACAGCAGTTGCGGAGATATGAGAAAATGAGGCAATTAAATCAATGTGATACTTCTGTCTTATTCCATCTGCAAGATGTGAAATATAAAATGGTTAGGCAAACGACCGATTTCTTTAAAAAATATGAAGAAGAATTGTGAAGCTCCCATATACATAAATGAGGAGCTATTTGTTTCAAAGGGAAAGGGTTGGTGGTATGGAACGCGTGCTGATAATAGGTGCACTTACGTTTGTAGGTTATCACCTTGTGAATAAAATGATCGCAGAAGAAGTAGAAGTGTATGGTCTTGATTTTGATGAATTCGATAGTATGACCAAAATTAATGAAGAGAAGTTATTGTTAATTGGGCGAAATGCGTTATTTACGTATTATTCGATAAGAGATGAAGATGGATGGAGATCGGTAGAGGAAGAGAGATTCGATACTGTCTACTTTTGCTTATATGAGCCAAATCAGCAATGTGGATTTCGGAATGAAAGAGTCATATTACAATATTTAAAGCGAATTATAAGAATGTGTGAAGAACAAAAAGTGAAGTTAAATTTAATTTCTTCTATTGAAGTAAGTAGTACAGGTGAATCCGAAAATAAGCGCCTATTTTTGAAAGTAGAAGAAGGATTGAAAAAAGGGAATTTAAAATATAGTGTATTTCGAGTTCCTACATTATATGGACCGTGGCAACCATCCTTTATGATGTATCATCAGCTCATTTTATCAGAATTAGACGAGAAAGAGTGCCGTTGTACGAGTGAGGAAAAAGGAAGTGATTTGCTTTACATTGAAGATGTATGTGAATACTTATGGGAAAATGGAACGAACGGGGCGCATCTTGGTATATACAATTTACTTAGTGGTAAACAGTCATTATGGGAAAAAGGTATGAATCTTTTACGCGCGGATGATAAAGTAAATAAAAATAATAATGAAATAAGAGATGAGGCTATTGAAGTCATTTCGATAAAAAGAAATACTCCGTTAGAATACGGTTTAAATAAGCAACTGGCACACATGAAAAAATATAAAGAGTTATACGAAGAGTAGCACGCGTGTTACACTATTGTATGTGAAAGTTTTAATGGAGAGGAAGAGTATAATATGAACGAAAAAAGCATGCAGTTTTTACAAATCGCAATGAAGCATTTACCGGAAGCGAAGGCAATTTTAGATGATAACGGAATTGCACTTGATATGGAGAAAGCACAGCCGGTGTTAGAGTTGTTAATGAAAGTTATGAACGAAGCTTATGAGCTTGGGAAAGCAGATAAAGAATAAAATCCTTCTTTTTTGATGGAGGAGAGGCTCGAATCGTGAGTAGAAGCGGTTCGGGCCTTTTTATTTGGAATGAAACACGAAAAGGTATGATTCTGTTTCTTTTAATGAAAAATAAAGTGGATAATGCGTTAGCTTTCTGTTTTATGCGAAATATATTCTAGACAAAAATACATTTATGTTTTAAAATTAGTACCAAGTCATAATAATTGATATAAAACGGAGGGCTGCGATGTGAACGTGGGCATTTTAGGGATCGGAAGATATGTGCCAGAAAAAGTAGTCACAAATCACGATTTAGAAAAAATAATGGATACATCCGATGAATGGATTCGTACGAGAACGGGAATTGCAGAAAGACGCATTGCCGATGATACAATAGATACTTCATATATGGCCGTAGAGGCTGCAAAAAAAGCACTTGAAGATGCAGGGGTTAGCGGAGAAGATATCGATCTTATTTTAGTGGCGACAGTAACACCAGATCGTGCGTTTCCAGCAGTAGCTTGTGTCATTCAAGAAGCGATTGGAGCGAAACATGCAGCTGCAATGGATGTAGGTGCAGCATGCGCTGGTTTTATGTACGGAATGATTACAGCGCAGCAATTTATTAAAACGGGGACTTATAAAAACGTATTAGTAGTTGGTAGTGATAAGCTATCTAAAATTGTAGACTGGAATGATCGAAATACAGCGGTATTATTTGGAGACGGAGCCGGTGCTATCGTAATGGGAGCAGTTTCAGAAGGAAGAGGCGTTCTATCTTTCGAATTAGGAGCAGACGGAAGCGGCGGTAAGCATCTATATCAAGACGAGTATGTTATGATGAATGGCAGAGAAGTCTTTAAATTTGCCGTTCGTCAACTTGGTGAATCTTGTCTTCGCGTGCTGGATAAGGCTGGTCTTACAAAAGAGGATGTGGATTTCTTAGTACCGCATCAAGCGAATATTCGTATTATGGAATCTGCAAGAGAGAGGTTAAATTTACCACAAGAAAAAATGAGTATGACAATTGAAAAGTTTGGTAATACATCAGCTTCTTCAATTCCAATTGCAATGGTAGAGGAATTGCAAAATGGACGTATTCAAGATGGTGATTTAATTATACTTGTTGGTTTTGGCGGCGGATTAACATGGGGAGCAGTCGCTCTTCGTTGGGGTAAATAAGGACTGAGAGAAAAAAAGGAGTGTATTTTGTATGGAAAAAAAGAGGGTCGTAATTACAGGACTAGGAGCTGTTACACCGGTCGGAACAGATGTTGAAACAGCATGGGAAAACATTAAAAAGGGTGTATCTGGAATCGGGCGACTTACAAGAATTGATCCAGAACTATTTCCAGCAAAAGTAGCAGCGGAAATTAACGACTTTGAAGTCGAGAAATATATTGATAAAAAAGAAGCGCGCCGTATGGACCGCTTTACACAATATGCAGTAGCAGCAGCGAAAATGGCAGTTGCAGATGCAAAGCTTGAAATTACAGAAGAAAATGGACCTCGAATTGGTGTATGGATTGGATCTGGTATTGGCGGTATGGAAACATACGAAGAACAATTTAAGATTTTTACTGAGAAAGGCCCGCGCCGCGTGAGCCCATTCTTCGTGCCGATGATGATTCCAGATATGGCAGCAGGTCAAGTATCAATCGCAACAGGAGCAAAAGGAATTAACACTTGTTCTGTAACGGCTTGTGCATCTGGTGCAAACTCAATTGGTGATGCATTTAAAGCAATTCAGCGTGGTGATGCTGATGCAATGATTACAGGCGGAGCAGAAGCGCCGCTAACAAGTATGGCATTCGCAGGATTTAGCTCAGCGAAAGCATTAACATTTAATGAAGACCCAGCAACGGCTTGCCGTCCGTTTGATAAAAACCGTAGCGGTTTCGTAATGGGTGAAGGTTCAGGTATTTTAATTCTTGAAGAATTAGAGCACGCATTAGCTCGTGGTGCTCACATTTACGCGGAAATCGCTGGTTACGGTGCAACTGGTGATGCATTCCATATTACAATGCCTGCTCCTGGTGGTGAAGGCGGAGTGCGTGCAATGCGTCAAGCTTTAGCTGATGCAGGCCTACAGCCAGAAGATATTGATTACATTAATGCGCATGGTACAAGTACGGATGCGAATGAAAAATATGAAACGATGGCAATTAAAGAAACTTTCGGTGAGCACGCGTATAAAGTAGCAATTAGCTCAACAAAATCAATGACAGGTCACTTATTAGGAGCAGCTGGTGCTGTTGAAGCGATTTTCTCTATTAAATCAATTACAGACGGAGTAATTCCTCCAACAATTAACTATGAGACACCAGATCCAGAATGTGACTTAGATTACGTACCGAATCAAGCGAGACACCAAGAAGTAAACGCAGTATTAAGTAACTCATTAGGATTCGGTGGTCATAACGCAGTGTTAGTATTTAAATCGTATAAATAATAGATAAAATAAGGAGTTTTTCCGCATTATATTGCGAAAAAACTCCTTATTTATTTTTACGTCTTTTTCTCCTGTAGCATATACATAAGAAAAAGGAGGGATAAAGATGGGGATTGTTGAAACAGCTGAATGGCTACATTTATATTATGGACGGCCAGAAAAACTTTGTGAGAAATTTACGAAGTATATTCCGTTGCCAAAAGAAAGGTTGTATCGCTTTTTAATTTCAAAAGGGATGTATCGCCCGATCATGCGCGGGGAAAAGGAAATTAAAGAATTAGAGGAAAAGGAAATTTGGAAAGAGTTGAGCCTGGAGTATGATAAATTGAAAAATTGGTTGAAAGGTCCGGATGTCCCTGTCTTTATTTTATTATCAGATTCCTATAATCGAACTGTGCAAGAAGAGTATAACGGTAGGGCTGGATTATCTATGCGTCATGTTATTTTCTTATTCGTATGTGGACGGAATTCGGTAGAAGAATTAAAAGTGTTATTGGCGCATGAATACCATCACATATGCAGGTTACATCAAATTGAGACGAAAGAAACAGAATATACATTACTTGATACAATGATTATGGAAGGGCTAGCTGAGCAAGCAGTAACAGAAAGGTATACAGAAAAAAATAATGCACCGTGGACGGAGTATCTTTCAAAAGAAGAGGCTATTTATTATTGGAAAAATGTTGTACATGAAAGAATAAGTATAAAACGAGGAACAAGGGAACATGACATCTTATTAAATGGCTTTCACTCTTATCCGAAGATGCTTGGCTATGCGCTTGGATTTCATATTGTCAAAGATTGTGTAACTTTGGAAGGAGAAGATACACTTTCTTTATTATCTATAGATGCAAAAGAAATATTGAATAAAGCAAATACATTTCATATATAAAAAAACAGGGGCTCTATTTCCTGTTTTTTTTAGTATTAATAGAAGAAAAAATAATAATTAGAATATATTTCCTCAAGTGGAATAAAGTTAAGCAAAAATGAACATAATGATTGGTACAAACAGTAGTGAAGTGAGGGGTAGTGAATGTTATATCTACATGATGTATGGGTAAATTGGTTTGAAGGTGAAGAGAATGGGTATAACGTTTGTCATTTTTACGAATGGCGGAAAGATGATACGATTGAGCTATTAGATCAAGTGCCATTATTAAAAGTAGATGCCACATTATATCATTACATCGAGAACGAATTGTTAGAGCTTCCGCAAAAAATGCTGGAAGACGTACATCATAAGGCTTATATTCGTAAAAATCATGAACGTTTGCAGCAAGAGTATTGCTTTGTTGTTACAGATGGAAAAGGAATTATTGCGATTGACACAATTGGTTACAATGTACCAATTCGCAAAAGCAGACTTATACCACGCCAAGAGCAGATGGTATATGAGATGGTAGAAAACGTACAAGCAGAAAAGTATGAGTTCCAAGTAGAAGAAACAGAAAAAGAACATCACATTTTATCACCATCGCCTTTCATTATGAATGGCTTGACTCGTAAAGAAAGACAGCTAAAACAATTATTATTTATGGCGTTAGATCAATTACATACAACGAAAAATACAGCAGAGATTCGCTATTGGTACACAGAGTGGGATCCATCAGCATATGGAACGGTTCAACATATGGAGTTCGAGGATATTTGGGCTAGACTGTATGATGAAGCGAAAGCTGGCTGGTCTGAGAAACATGAACAATTATGCGAGCGTCTCGTAAAAGGACAGCCATTTTTTGAAAAGTTATGGGAAATGGAGAATGAGCAAAAGGTAAATTAAAAAACCGCCAATTGGCGGTTTTTTAATTTTGTAGTAATCTAGCTCCGGCAGCAAGCCCTCTGCTTTATATGAAATCCAGCTCCGGCTCCTAGCCCTTCGCTTTATATGTTACCTACGTTTTCTACTTAACCCCATTGCATTTTCTACTTTGCGTAGTTGTTTGAATGCAACGCGGTTTGCTTTTTCTGCACCTTTGTCTAGAATTTCGTCTAGTTCTGGTGAGTTGATTAGTTCGTTATATTTGTCTTGGATTGGACGAATTGCTTCTACGACTACTTGCGCTAGGTCGCCTTTGAAGTCGCCGTATCCTTTTCCTTCGTACATTGCTTCAATTTCTTCAACTGTTTTTCCAGAGAATGAAGAGTAGATTGTTAATAAGTTAGAGATACCAGGTTTGTTTTCTTTATCAAATTTCACAATACCTTCAGAGTCAGTAACAGCACTCTTAATTTTCTTTTCAATTGTTTTTGGCTCATCAAGCATACTAATCATTGATTTTGGATTCGGATCAGATTTGCTCATTTTTTTCGTAGGTTCTGTTAATGACATAACGCGAGCTCCTACTTTTGGAATACGAATTTCAGGCATTGTAAAGATTTCACGGTAACGTTTGTTGAAACGCTCTGCTAGGTCACGTGTTAATTCGATATGTTGCTTTTGATCATCACCAACCGGCACGATTTCAGTATTGTAAAGTAAAATATCAGCAGCCATTAATGGTGGATACGTAAGTAATCCAGCTGGAACTGAATCTCTACCAGAAGCTTTATCTTTATATTGCGTCATACGCTCTAATTCTCCAACGTAAGCAACAGATTGCATGATCCAACCTAGTTGAGCGTGTGCTGGTACTTCTGATTGTACAAATAAAGTAGCTTTTTCAGGGTCAATGCCACATGCCACATAAAGTGCAGCAAGACTGCGGATGTTTTTACGAAGTTGTACGGGATCTTGAGGTACTGTAATCGCATGTTGGTTTACAATACAGAAATAACAGTCGTGTTCATTTTGAAGCTCTGTAAACTGCTTCATGGCTCCTAAATAGTTTCCAAGTGTAATCGTTCCACTTGGCTGAATACCAGAAAAGATAACTGACATAAGTAATTCCTCCTAAAATTGAATGCGTGATGGGGGAAGAGAAGGCAAACAAAAAAGCCCATTCATCCCAAAAACTATAGGGACGAATGGACCGCGGTACCACCCTAATTATTTCACCACTGTGAAATCTCTCTAATCCATAATAACGTTTGGATATAACGCCAAAGCCTACTACTTTCGGTTCGGTTTGGTGCTCAAAAGCCCATTCCATACTGTACAATTACTTGTTCACACCGACCACAAGCTCTCTGAAATTGCCTCAATATGTACTCTTCTTTATCATCGCATACATATAAATTTATTTATTGTTACTTGAGCTCTTTTAATATGAAAGAACTAAAGTTTTATAACAAAATGTTTTGCTGATTATTATATCATATGGGATAGTGTTTGCAAACTACATCAAAATAGTAAAGCTAATAAGGGTCGAGAACAACCCAAGAACGATACCTGTAATACAAATTGGATATGTCCATTTGAATGAATATGTTTTATAAATACGTTCTTTCTTATCTGTAGGTTCCTCGACTTCTTCAATTAAAGAGTCAATCTTTTTATTCGTACCAAATACTCTTTGGAATGCGTAAATGGTTACATTGAAAAAACCATTTTGAAATATGTATAAAAAACCGCCGATAAGAATAAAAAACAGTGCAATATAAAACAAGATGTTGACAAAATTCAACAAAAATTGCGATGAAATGAGGAATGCGCCAATACTAGAAGCGATTATCGCTATGAAAATTAGTATACAAGTATGAAAAAAAACTTTATTCAAAATGTTCCCCCCCGTCAAAATATTACTAGAATTATTATACTATAAAAGCTATAATATGTACTAGAATTAATTTTTTGAAAATTATACGCAATTAAAGGTCTGATTTCAAGATGATGGTATCAATGTTAACGTATCCCTTTACAAAAAAATAAAAATATAAACATTTTATTAAAAATTTTAACAAAAAAACAAAAAACTATATTCACAATTGTTATATTATATGTATAATGAAAATTGTAGAAACTTGGAGATTATTCTTTCAATTCTACTTTTTAACAAGTGAGGGTACAGGAAGTGCAATTAGGGGAGGCAACACAACATGAAGAAAAAGATACCGTTATTACTTGCATCGACTTTAACTGCAAGTATGTTGCTGGGTGCGTGTAGCTACCAAAAAGATGACGCAAAAGCAAAAGGGAAAGAAAACACTACGAGTAGTAGTAACGGAAAGCAGGTTCTTAATTTAACAGAGTTATCTGAAATTCCGTCAATGGATGCATCGCTAGCATCTGACTCTGCATCTTCTACAGCATTAAATAATACGATGGAAGGTTTATATCGTATCGGCAAAGATCAAAAGAGAGTGCCTGGAATTGCAGAAGATGTTCAAAAGCTAGATGACGGAAAGAAATACATATTTAAATTAAGAAAAGATGCAAAATGGTCGAATGGGGAGCCTGTAACAGCAAAAGACTTTGTGTATTCATGGAAAAGAGCAGTAAATCCAGATACAAAAGCGACGTATTCGTACATTATGTTTGATATTAAAAATGCAGAGAAAATTCATAAAAAAGAATTACCTGCTGACCAATTAGGTGTAAAAGCGATTGATGATTATACATTAGAAGTGGAATTAGACAATCCCGTTCCTTATTTTGTTGATTTAACAGTTTATCCGGTATTTTACCCACTAAATGAAAACTTTGTAAAAGCACAAGGTGATAAGTTTGGGTTAGAGGCAAATACAACATTATATAATGGGCCATTTGTTATGAGTGATTGGAAACATGAGCAAAGCTTCCAGTTTAAGAAGAACCCATCATATTGGGATAATAAAACGGTTAAGATCGAAGAGATTAACTTTAATATTGTAAAAAATACGTCAACTGATGTAAATTTATATGAGACAAACTCGATTGATCGTGCGGCTCTAACTTCAGAATTTGTTGATAAGTTTAGACAAAGCTCAGAATTCCACACAAGAAAAGAAGCAGGGGTTGCTTACCTAAGATTTAATCAAAGTAATCAATACTTAAGTAATAAAAACCTAAGAAAAGCAATTTCAATGTCCTTTGATCGTGATAACATTGCGAAAGTTATTTTAAATAATGGTGCGATTGGAGCTTATGGATTTGTTGGAAAAGATTTCGCTGAAGGTCCGAATAAAAAAGATTTCCGAGCTGAAAATGGAAAGCTAGTTGAAACGAATCCAAAAGAAGCGAAAAAGCTTTGGGAAACAGCGAAGAAAGAGCTTGGCACTGATAAAATCGAACTAGAATTCTTAAACTTTGATAATGAAGATGCAAAAAAGGTTGGTGAATTCTTAAAAGGTGAGATGGAAAAAAACTTACCTGGTTTATCAATTAAAATTAAACAGCAGCCATTTGCACAAAAAAATAAATTAGAAGATTCTCAGCAATATGATATTGCGTTTGGTATTTGGGGCCCAGATTTCCCAGATCCAATCTCATATTTAGATATGTTTGTTACAAATGGTTCTCAAAATAAAACAGGGTATTCTAATCAGAAATATGATGAGTTAATTCTAAAAGCTAAAACAGATACAAAAGATTTACAAGCACGCTGGAACAACCTTTTAGAAGTAGAGAAGATGTTAATTAAAGAGGATGCAGTTATCACTCCAATCTTCCAAAAAGGTTCAGCATATATAGTAAAAGATGCTGTAAAAGATATTATACCAATCAACTATGGTGGTAGATTAACTTACAAATGGGCATCTGTTGAACAAAAATAATCTTTTTTTCCATCGTTTACAGGGGTATATGCCTATGATGGGCATATGCTCTTATTTTAAAAAAATAAAAGTAAGAATATTTTAAACTATCTTATTGCTTTTGAGAAAAACGGGGAGGTGCTTGACTATGGGACGTTATGTATTAAAACGTTTCGTGTACATGGCTTTGACATTATTTTTAATTACTACGCTGACTTTCTTTTTGATGAAATTACTTCCGGGTTCTCCGCTTAAAAACCAGGAGAAGCTATCACCGGCACAAAAAGAAATCATTCTTGAAAAATACGGATTGAATGATCCGGTACCAGTTCAATACGCACGTTATTTAGGTAACTTAGCAAAAGGTGATTTAGGGGTATCATTCCAATATGATAACCGTCCAGTAACAGATATGATTGTGGATCGCATTGGACCATCAGCACAGCTTGGTTTACAAGCGATTATATTAGGAACATTTATCGGTTTAATTTTAGGAATCGTTGCGGCACTTCGTAACAATACGTGGGTCGATTATGGAGCGACAATTATTTCCGTACTCGGGATGTCGGTACCATCATTCGTATTCGCCGCTTTACTACAATATTTCGTAGGGGTAAAACTTGGTTGGTTCCCAGTAGCGTTCTGGAAAGGACCAGAGTTTACAGTAATGCCTACAATTGCTTTATCGATGTCAGTTATCGCAACAATCGCACGTTTCTCTCGTGCAGAATTAATTGAAGTTATGCAAGCCGATTACATTTTAACAGCAAAAGCGAAAGGGATTAGCCAAGGCGTTATCATTGTCAAACACGCACTTCGTAACGCATTAATTCCAGTAGTAACAATTTTAGGACCAATGGTTGCGGCATTAATTACAGGAACACTTGTTATCGAGCAAATTTATGCTGTACCAGGACTAGGGGAACAGTTCGTTAAATCTATTACAGTGAATGACTATACAGTTATTATGGGAACTACGATTTTCTATAGTGCGATCTTCATTTTAGTTATTTTCATTGTCGATATTTTATACGGAATTATTGATCCTCGTATTCGTTTAGCGGGAGGGAAAAAATGATGAAAGATGTACAAAAATTATCTCCAGATTTATTTCAACAAGCCAATCAAAATAATGTTGATAATGAAGTCATTGCCCGCCCAAGCTTAACGTTTTGGCAAGATGTAAGAAGACGTTTGTTCCAACATAAAGGTGCGATGATTGGTTTTGTATTATTAAGCCTTATTATATTACTAGCGATTTTTGGACCGATGGTAAGTAAACACTCGTATAAAGAGCAAGATTTAGGTCGTGCGAAAATGCCACCGAAAATTCCTGTTATTGAAAATGTTCATTGGTTACCATTTGACGGTACAGATCAATATGGTGTTGACCAATATGAAAAACGTGATATTAAAGAGTACTTCTGGTTTGGTACAGATGATCTTGGTCGTGATTTATGGACAAGAACATGGGAAGGTACACGCGTATCATTATATATCGCTCTTTTAGCAGCAGCAATTGACTTAGTAATTGGGGTTGCATACGGAGGTATTTCAGCCTTTTATGGCGGCAGAGTAGATAATATTATGCAACGTATTATGGAGATTATTAACGGTATTCCATACTTAATCATCGTTATCTTAATGGTAATCATTATGGGATCTGGTATATGGTCAATTACACTCGCAATGGCAATTACAGGTTGGATAGGGATGTCGCGTATCGTTCGTGGACAAATCCTGAAATTAAAAAACCAAGAATATGTATTAGCATCTCGTACATTAGGTGCAACAAATACACAATTAATTGTGAAACATTTAATTCCAAACGTAATGGGACCTATTATCGTAATGACAATGTTTACAATTCCATCAGCGGTGTTTGGTGAAGCGTTCTTAAGTTTCATCGGTTTAGGAATTCAGCCACCATTTGCGTCACTAGGTTCTCTTGTAAATGACGGTTATAAATCTATTCAAACGTATCCGCATATGATGTTCATCCCTGCGGTTGTCATCAGTATATTAATTTTAGCGTTTAACTTAATGGCAGACGGATTACGCGACGCGTTAGATCCAAAAATGCGTAAGTAAAAGAGGGGAGAGGCAAAGATGAAAACATTGTTAGAGGTAAAAGATTTACAAGTCTCCTTTGATACACATGCAGGTGAAGTACAAGCTGTACGCGGCGTTACTTTTGATTTGAAAAAAGGAGAGACATTGGCGATTGTAGGAGAATCTGGTTCAGGGAAATCAGTTACTTCTAAAGCGTTAATGGGATTAATTCCGAATCCTCCTGGACGCATTAAAAATGGTGAGATTGTATTTGAAGGTCGTGACTTAACGAAATTAACAGAAAAAGAAATGCAGCAAGTACGTGGTAAAGATATCGCGATGATTTTCCAAGATCCAATGACATCATTAAACCCAACGATGACAATTGGAAATCAAATTATGGAAGGCCTTATTAAACACCAAGGGATGAGTAAAGCAGATGCACGTAAAGTTGCTTTAGAATTAATCGACCTTGTAGGTATTCCAAATCCAGAAGCTCGTTTAAAACAATATCCTCACCAATTCTCAGGTGGTATGAGACAGCGTGTAGTTATTGCGATGGCGTTAGCTTGTAACCCGAAATTATTAATTGCCGATGAGCCGACAACAGCGCTAGACGTTACGATTCAGGCACAAATTTTAGAACTTATGAAAGACATTCAGCAAAAAACAGAAGCGGCAATTATTTTCATTACGCATGACTTAGGTGTAGTAGCAAACGTTGCTGACCGAGTGGCAGTTATGTACGCTGGTAAAGTTGTTGAAATTGGAACTGTAGATGAAATTTTCTATAATCCGAAACATCCATATACTTGGGGCTTAATCGCATCTATGCCAAGTTTAGATGGCTCAGAGGAAGAGTTATATGCAATTCCTGGAACGCCTCCGGATTTATTAAAGCCGCCAAAGGGTGATGCTTTTGCACCACGTAACCCACAGGCACTAAAAATTGATTTTGAAATGGACCCACCTTTATTTAAAGTAAGTGATACACACTATGCGGCAACTTGGTTACTTCACGAGCAAGCTCCAGAAGTAAAACCGCCGGCAGTCGTTGAAAAACGTATTCTTCAAATGAAAGCAGGTGAACAACATGACTAAACAACGTGAGAAATTAATTGAAGTAAAAAATGTAAAGCAGCACTTCGACGTGAGTGGTGGTGTTGTCAAAGCGGTTAATGATATTTCATTTGATATTTACCGCGGAGAAACATTTGGTCTTGTAGGAGAATCAGGTTGTGGTAAATCAACAACTGGAAGAACGATTATTCGTTTATATGATGCAACTGCTGGTGAAGTATTGTTCGATGGTGAAAACGTACATGGTAAGAAATCACGCGCAGAATTGAAGAAATTCAACCGTAAAATGCAAATGATTTTCCAAGATCCATACGCATCATTAAATCCTCGTATGACAGTAGGGGATATTATCGCAGAAGGTATTGATATTCACGGATTAGCGAAAAGTAAAAAAGAGCGCATGGACCGTGTTCATGAATTATTAAACACAGTTGGTTTAAATAAAGAGCACGCAAACCGTTTCCCGCACGAATTCTCAGGTGGACAACGTCAGCGTATCGGTATCGCTCGAGCGCTTGCTGTAGAACCAGAATTTATCATTGCGGATGAGCCGATCTCAGCACTTGACGTATCGATTCAGGCGCAAGTTGTAAACTTACTGAAAAAGCTACAAAAAGAAAAAGGTCTAACATACTTATTCATTGCCCATGATTTATCAATGGTAAAATACATTAGTGACCGCATCGGTGTAATGTACCGTGGTCAAATCGTTGAGCTAACAACAAGTGAAGAGTTATATGCGAATCCAGTTCATCCATATACGAAATCACTATTATCAGCAATTCCGCTACCAGATCCAGATTATGAGCGCAATCGTAAACGTATCGTATACGATCCATCGCAGCATGATTACGGTAGCGAAGTGCCAACAATGCGTGAAATTCGCCCAGGACATTTCGTACTATGTTCTGAAGCAGAGTATAAGAAATATAAAGAGATTTATCAATAATAAAAAAAGCCATTCTTCCATTAAGGAAGGATGGCTTTTTTCTATACTATATAAATGAGTTGTCGGTAAGTCGATATAAATTGCATTTATTAATAACTACATCATGATCAAACAAGTACTACTGTGCCTGAACAGAACCAATCTCGTCTTGCTCTTCTGGTTTCACAAGTGCGTAACGTTCCCACGCCCTGCTTTTCCAGCGGAAGAACATAATAATGGCACGCGTCCATTCGTCGATGGCGATCGCTAGCCAAATACCAACGAGCCCCATATCTAAATGAAAGGCGAAAAAGTAACCTAGTGGTAAACTCATTAACACCATAGAGAATGCACCGATTAAAACAGGATATTTTGCATCACCAGCTGCACGAAGCGAATTAATGATGACGATATTCATCGTACGTCCCGTTTCAAGTAGTACACTTAGTAAAAGAACACTTGCGCCTAACCCGATAATGTGCGGATTATCTGTAAACAGTCCCATTAATTGTGTACGGAATGTAATAACGAGAGCGACCATACATAGAGTTACACCAATCGCCCATTTTACACTTTTCCATAAGCGTTCGTATGCTTCATCCTTTTCGCCACCACCAACAAGGCGGCCAATAATAATGGCTGTTCCCATACCAATCGCAATTGCAAATAAATAAGTGAACATGGAAATGTTAGTAGCGTATTGTCTAGCAGCTAATGATTCCGTTCCTAAGTACGTTGCGTAATAAAGGAAGACGATTTGACAAGCTTGATACATCACTTGTTCAAATGCAGATGGAATACCGATTTTTAAAATTTTCCCAATGTATTCTTTGGATAAAGTGAAGTAATATTGTAATTTCACGCGATATTCCATAACGCGGTATAGTAACCAGAAGAAAACAATAAGTGCGATCAATCGACTGATAGCGGAAGAAATTGCAGCCCCTTGTACACCGAGCTCAGGGAAACCAAATTTCCCGAAAATGAGTACGTAGTTTCCAGCGATATGAATAATATTCATTCCGAGTGAAATAAACATCGCTTGCTTTGTAAAACCATGTACACGGATGATTGCGGCTAATGAGTTAATGATAGCTTGCAGGAAGATAGCCCCTCCGACGATAGATAAGTAGTTTTGCGCATACGTTAGTACATCGCCTTGTAAGTTCATTGCGAGCATCATATGTTTCGAAAATAAAAGAAAACCAGCGCTTATAACGAGCCCAACTATTAAATTTAATGTGACGGCTAATGCTGATATTTTAGATGCTTCCATAAAGCGTCTGGAACCGAGGTATTGAGATACAACGATAGCAGCGCCGTTCCCGATGACTTCTAATACCAAAATCGCAATATGGAGATATTGATTCGCTGCACCAACCCCAGATACAGCATCGTCTGATAATGCACTTAACATGAAAGTATCAGCGATCCCCATCAACATAAAAAGAAAAACTTCTAGAAAAATAGGCCATGTTAATAAGAATAAACTTAATTTCTCTGTCGGCCCATTTTTTTCCTGAATTGCTGTCATGTCCGTCCCCTCTTTACCGATATCTATTTTTAGCAAAATGTATCGTAACATACTTTCTTATCCTTTGCACTCATTTTAGCCTACATATTTTTAATATGAAGGGACTGCTATTTTATGTTAAAAAGGTTGGGATAATTATACATAAAGTATTATAAAATATAAAATTTATTTTTCTCTGATAATTTAGAAAAATATAAAATTAATTATTTTTGGTACTTTAGTAAAGATAATCAGCAATATAAAACGTTTACAAAGATATATTTTTTTACAGAAAATTTTAATGAAATAGAAATATAAATATACAAAAAATATATTTGTGTGTATAATATGAATTATTAGAACATATATATATTTCTTTCTGTTTGAAAATGAAAGGGCTAACATTTTTTTGGAGGGTGGAAGTATGAAAAAAAAGATACCAGTTTTTGTAGCATCAACAGTAGCGATGAGCATGTTGTTAGGGGCATGTAGCTATCAAAAAGATGAACCGCAAGCAAACGCAAAAGGGGATAGCGGGAAAAGCGGTGCGAAGCAAGTTCTTAATTTAATTGAAACACAAGAAATACCAACAATGGACCCAGCATTATCAGCTGACGCAGTTTCTTCAAAAGTAATGAACAACACGATGGAAGGTCTATACCGCCTTGGAAAAGATGATAAGTTAGTTCCAGGTGTAGCAAAAGAATTTAAAAAGTCAGAAGACGGTAAAAAATATACATTTAAATTACGTGAAGACGCGAAATGGTCAAACGGTGAGCCTTTAACGGCGAAAGATTTTGTATACGCATGGCAAAGAGCGATCAATCCAGACACAGCTGCGAAATCAGCATACATTATGTATGATATAAAAAATGCAGAGAAAATTAATAAAAAAGAGATGAGTCCTGATCAATTAGGTGTAAAAGCAATTGATGATTACACATTAGAAGTAGAATTAGACAATTCTATTCCATATCTTGTAGATTTAATGGTATATCCAATCTTTTATCCTGTGAATGAGAAATTTGTGAAAGAGCAAGGTGCGAAGTTTGGTTTAGAAGCAAATACAACACTTTATAACGGACCGTTTACATTAAGCGATTGGCAGCATGAACGCAGTTTTAAAATGACAAAGAGCTCATCATATTGGGACAATAAAGAAGTGAAGCTTGAAGAAGTAAACTTTAATATTGTAAAAGATACATCTACGCCAATTAACTTATATGAAACAAATGCAATCGATCGAGCGACGTTATTAGCAGAGTTCATCGATAAATATAAAGGAAAACCAGATTTCAAAACAGTAGAAGAGACATCTGTATTTTTCCTACGCTTAAATCAAAAAGATCCAGCTTTAGCAAATAAAAATATTCGTAAAGCAATTTCACTTGCTTTTGATCGTAAGCCGTTCGTTGATACGTTATTAAACAACGGTTCTAAGCCAGCAACAGGATTAATTCCTGATAACTTCATTAAAGGACCAGATAAAAAAGATTTTCGTGCTGTAAATGGGGATATTGTAAAACCGAACGTAAAAGAAGCGAAGAAATATTGGGAAGCTGGTAAAAAAGAACTTGGCAAAAATGAAATCGAATTAGAATTATTAAATGAAGATGTAGAGTTATCAAAGAAAACTGGTGAATATTTAAAAGGTGAATTAGAAAAAAATTTACCAGGTTTAACAGTGAAAATTAAACAACAACCATTCGCACAAAAACTAAAATTAGAAGATGCGGGTGATTATGTCATGTCATTCTCTGGATGGGGGGCAGACTTCCCAGATCCGATTACATATCTTGATATGTTTGTAACAGATGGGTCACAAAATAAGATGAAGTACTCTAATCCGAAATACGATGAAATCATTATGAAAGCGAAAAAAGATGGAAGCGATGTAGATGCTCGCTGGAAAAACTTACTTGAGGCAGAAAAAATGTTACTTGATGACGCTGCGATTGTTCCAGTATACCAACGTGGTAGAGCATACTTACAAAGAGAAACAATTAAAGATATGTACAACCATAAATATGGCCCCGATGTGAGCTTCAAATGGGCATCCCTAGGAAAATAAAAAAAGCAGGCTAACCACCTGCTTTTTTTAATACGTTCGTTTCTTATAAATGCCTTTTCCACCAACTTGGTTCCAGCCGGATTGTACATCCAAACTTTTGTTAACAAACTTCATTTTTTCTTTTTCACCAAAGAGCTTTTCACCGATGCTATTTGTAATGACACCAATCAATGCTGTTATTCCGATGATGAGGGCAGCAACCGTAATAAAATCAATAAAAAAAGCAATCATTTGCAAACTCCCCCTTTGCCTGTCTGTATGTTTATTGTATGAGATAAAAAATAAAAAAGAAAGAAATGTCAGAAAAATATTTAATTTACTTTAGAAATCGTGTAGACAGGAGGGAGAATGTTTGTTAAAATAAGAACAAACGTTCCTTTTTATTCTCATTTGTATAGTCTTACATTTCTTAATTGATTTATCAAGAAAAAGTAAGAAAACGTTCTCTTTTTCATAGGGAAGATTATAGATAAATAACTATATATTATATGAAAAATTTAGAGGAAGTGAGTATTAAAGGGGTTGAAAGTTATTGTTCAAGTACAGCTAAATTGAGCGTAATCATGTTACATAGCAGTGGAATACACGGAAGAGTTTTCTCAACTAGCAGGAAATTTGCTGTATATTTCTTGCAAAATCTATTGTATAATGATTATAGAAGTTACTTATTAAAAGTAATTGTTGTTTATTATAAGTTGTTGCTTACATGAAATGCGATTTTTGTACTTTTCAATAAGACAAGTTATCGCGAAAAATTGCTGAAGTTAGAAATTAAAACTGTATTTAGTACAGAATTTGTACTCTTTAAGGAGAGTGAGCTTTGTATGGTAACATTATATAGTTCTCCAAGCTGTACGTCTTGTAGAAAGGCGAAATTATGGCTAGAGGAAAATCATATTCCCTATACAGAACGTAATATTTTCTCAGATCCATTAACGATTGAGGAAATTAAAGAGATTTTACGTATGACAGAAAGCGGAACGGATGAGATTATTTCTACTCGTTCGAAAGTTTTCCAAGAATTGAATGTAAACTTAGAATCTTTACCACTTCAAGATTTATATAAGATGATTCGTGACTATCCGGGGATTTTACGTCGTCCAATTATGATTGACGAGAAACGCCTTCAAGTTGGTTACAACGAAGACGAAATTCGCCGTTTCTTACCACGTACAGTAAGAACGTTCCAATTACGTGAAGCACAACGTCTTGTAAATTAATTATAATAATATGAAAACCTTCTACCTATTATATAGTAGAAGGTTTTTTTTAATGTTTCACATTGCGTAATCGAACTTGTTTTACGATAAAGCCGATGCATAAAATAGTGAAAATGAACAAATAAGGAATGCTTGAAGTGAAACTTGGGTTGTTATGAAAAAAGGTTGCAAGTCTGTCTTCATGTGTAACCATTTTCCCTGCAGTATAAGCAAGAATCGCTGCACCACAATAAATGAGGAATGGAAATCGTTCCATAAGTATTAAAATAAGTTTACTGCCCCAAATAATAATAGGGATAGAAATGAGTAAGCCGATTATGACGAGTAAAAATCTCCCGTGAGCTGCACCAGCAATGGCAATAACATTATCAAACCCCATAACGAGATCCGCGAAAACAATTGTCCGCACAGCTTGAAATAAAGTTGTTTTTCCTTGAATGGCAGAAAGATCGTTGCTATCATCAGTTAATAAATTGACTGCAATTAATGTAAGTAAAACCCCGCCAATCAATTGTAGAAATGGAATGTCGAGTAAATAGACAGCTAGTATAGTAAGGACAATTCTTAGTACGATTGCTAAAAGAGTACCGATCAAAATAGCTTTATTTCGTTTCGATTCAGGTAAATTTCGGCTAGCTAGTGCGATGACGATTGCATTGTCACCACCTAATACAACATCGATACCGACAATCATTAGTACGGATGTTAAAAACTCTAAGTCCATTCGTCTGCCTCCATTTATGATGTTTTAATAAGCGAACTGTATGTATGTGATGAAGAAAGTTGTTGTTAAATAATCTCTTCTAATAGAAGTTTCACCTTATTACAGTGTACGGGGGAATGTGGAAATGTATGTCCAAATTTTTTGTAAGTAAGAAATCGCTATAATAATATATTTATGTAGTTGATCGAGTAAAGATAGGCATATAACTATTTTTGTAAAATAAATCGATTTTATTTCCATTCTGGAGAATCTTATCATAAAATGAGAGTACAAGAATCTATTGATTTGTCATATGAGTGGGGAATCCCTTCATAACAATTCTAAGCAGGAAGGGAGAGTTGTATTTTGGATATTGAAAGAATTAATGATCATACGATGAAATTTTTTATTACGTACATTGATATAGAGGATAGAGGATTTAATCGTGAAGAAATTTGGTATGATCGCGAACGAAGTGAAGAGCTCTTTTGGGAGATGATGGACGAAGCTCGTGATCATGACGATTTCTTTATTGATGGGCCGTTATGGATCCAAGTGCAAGCAGTCGATAAAGGGATTGAAGTACTTGTCACGAAAGCAGAGCTTTCAAAGGATGGGCAAAAGCTGGAACTACCGATAGGGGTAGACAAAATTATAGATATTCCTCTAGATGAAGGCATTGAATCATTATTCCAACAAGAGTTAGTCGAAGAGGTAGAAGAACAAACAGGAACAAACTTTAATGAAGATGGTACGTTTGGCTTTTTAATTAAATTTAATGATTTTGAAGATGTCATTTCATTAAGTCATCGTCTTATCTTTGAAGATATAAAAGATGAGCTGTATTCATTTGAGGACCGCTATTATGTATATGTGGAATTCGATGAAGTGCTACATGATGAAGAAGAAATCGATCGTATTTTAAGTATTGTTTTAGAATATGGGGAAGAATCAACTTTAACAATTCATCGTGTAAGTGAGTATGGAAAACAAATTGTGAAAGAGCATGCGCTTGAAACGATTCGCAATAATTTTCCTGCTAAAACGTAGGCCGATTTCTGTAGTATGAAATCGGCTTTTTATATGAAGAATAGGAAAGCTTTCTTAGTTAGGAGGTAAGAGATGAAAAATACGTTAAAGCTGATTTTCTTTATCTTGCTATTGTTCGCATTATTTGTTTCGTTACGTATGTTTATTGATGTAGCATTTTATTCAGATGTGATTGGGATAAAAGATGTTTCGATTTTAGGTATTATTAGTATTTTATTTACAGTATCTGCGTTTTTAATTGGTTGCGTTATTTTCTTAGAAAATCGCCACCCATCTAAAACACTTACATGGTTAATTGTGTTAGGGATTTTTCCTGTATTTGGCTTCTTTGCTTATTTATTATTTGGACAAAATTTTCGGAGAAAAAGAATGTTTCAAAAGAAGGCGTTACTTGATGAACAGGCGTTTTTACAATATAAAGGGCATGAAGATTACGAAGAACGAATTTTACGCAATCATAAGCATCAAGAACTGTTATTTCGTTTAGCGGATCGATTAGGTGCTTTAAATATTTCATTTCAAACTGAAACGAGGACATTAACAAATGGAGATGAAACGTTTCAGGCCATTTTAAATGGGTTAAAACGAGCGAAACATCACATTCATATGGAATATTACATTGTGCGTGATGATAAATTAGGAACAGAAATTAAAGATATTTTAATACAAAAATCAAAAGAGGGCGTTGTTGTTCGCTTTTTATATGATGCGGTTGGAAGTTTTAAGTTATCGAAATCGTATATTGAAGAATTAAACGATGCAGGTGTAGAAATGATTCCGTTCTTTCCTGTGCGCTTTCCGATTTTAAACGATAAGATTAATTATCGAAATCATAGGAAAATTGTTGTGATTGATGGGAACGAAGGGTTTGTAGGTGGATTAAATATCGGTGATGAGTATTTAGGGAAAAGTAAATATTTTGGCTTTTGGCGAGACACTCATTTGTATTTACGTGGTGAAGCGGTTCAAAGTTTACAGCTTATTTTCCTTCAAGATTGGTTTTATATGACTGGAGAGGCTGTGCTAGCTCCTGAATATTTACAAGCAAAAGCAGTTGAGGGTGATCATTGGGGAGGAGTGCAGCTAGTTGCAGGCGGCCCCGATAATAAGTGGGAAACGATTAAGCATTTATATTTCGCAATGATCGCTTCTGCTCGGAAATCTATTTGGATTGCAACGCCGTATTTTATTCCGGATGATGATATTTTATCCGCATTAAAGGTTGCTGCACTTGCTGGTATTGATGTTCGTTTATTAATGCCGAGTAAACCTGATAAGCGTACTGTCTTTTACGCATCGAGATCGTACTTCCCAGAGCTTTTAGACGCAGGAGTAAAGATATATGAATACGAAAAAGGTTTTCTTCATAGTAAAATTGTCATCGTTGATTCTGATTTAGCTTCAATTGGGACAGCTAATATGGATATGAGAAGTTTTCATTTGAATTTTGAAGTAAATGCCTTTTTATATGATACAGATAGCATTAAAAGACTTGTTCAAGACTTTAAAGACGATTTAGAAGAATCCAGTGAAATTCACGTCGATCGTTTTCATAAAAGGCGTCTGCATAGACGAATTGTTGAATCAACGTACCGGTTATTATCGCCATTATTATAAAAAGAGATGTCCGAAATTGGGACATCTCTTTTTTAAAAGGAATTTGTAATAAATTGTAGAATATAAGGAGCTGAAAGGGTGTGATTCCGATATTTATCGCTAAAAGAGAAAACGGAGAAAAAATTCATTTACTCTATAATTGTAATGAAGAGCTTTTGCGCCGTATGCGCCAACAGGAACAATTCTTTTGTGTAGCTTGTGGAAAGGAAGTGCAAATGAAATTAGGGAAACAAAAAAGTTGGCATTTTGCTCATAAAAAAGTGGATTCATGTCTTGCCTTTTATGAAGCGGAATCAACGTATCATATGCACGGTAAAGAATTGTTATATAGATGGTTCAAACGTCAAAACTTTCAGGTAGATATAGAGTACTACCTTCCAGAAATTAAGCAACGACCAGATGTTTTTGTAGAGAGGGCGGGCAGAAAAATTGCAATTGAATACCAATGTGCAAACCTTGCTATAGAGCAGCTGTACAAAAGAACCTATTCATATTGGCGAGCTGGTATACAGGTCATTTGGATCGTTGGTGGAAATCAATTGAAAAAGCAATCGGCATATTGGATGAAATTCTCCTCACTTATGGCTTTCTCCTTACAATCTTATCCTCAACCATTTCTTATTTTCTTCTGTTCGAAAGAAAAATCATTTATGAAATGTACATTTATCACTTCATTTTCTACAAGCGTCTCTTTCTCACATATTATATATTTACCAATTGAAACGACTACTTTTGAAATGCTTTTTTCTCCTGTTCCTTTCAAAAAGGAAATATTAGAACGAGAATGGAAGAAGCGAAAGGATTATTTTCGGCAAAACGCTCTGCCTATTTGGAATTATAACTATAAGTCATTATTACGCCTCTTATATCAATTTAAATGTACCCCAGCGAGCTTTCCTTCTGAAATTGGTGTTCCACTCCCTTCTGGATTTGCTTTTCAAACAAACCCATTTATATGGCAAGCTTTTCTATATATGAAGTGTATAGGGGGGCTTGCAGTAGGAGAGTGTATTTCTCTTCAATATGTGTGTAGTTATGTAAAAAGGTATACGAAAAGGCGGATACTTCCGTACTTTTCACAGCACACATGGAAAGTGGCAGTTACTGAATATATGACATTTTTATGCTATATAGGTGTATTGCATAAAGTGGGAAGTTATACGTACCGAAAAATAAGGGATGCCGTGATGTTAAAAACAGAGGAGGAAATTATGAAACATGATGAGATTTGCTTAATACATGCGCTATCTTTATTTGAGGCAAATTTTAACATGAGAGGAGGAAAAGGGGATATAATAAAGAATGATTGTGAAGGAATTACATAAGAAAAAACGAATTGTACTTAAGTAGAGATATTTAAAGGAGGGCTTAAAGAATGTCTGAACAAAACAAAGCGAAAGCATTACCAGATCGCAACGAGATTGAAGAAGCAAGTACGTGGCGATTAGAAGATATTTTCCAAACGGATGCAGAATGGGAAAAAGAATTCCAGGCTATTAAAGAGCTATTACCGAAGTTAACTGAATTTAAAGGGAAACTTGGTGACTCTGCGGACAATTTACTTGAGGCATTGCAATATGAAGATGAAATTTCAATGCGATTAGGTAAGCTATATACATATGCTCATATGCGTTACGATCAAGATACAACAAACTCTGTATATCAAGCATTAAATGATCGTGCAACAAATTTATATTCACAAGTATCTAGTAGCACAGCGTATATTGTGCCTGAAATTTTATCGATTTCAGAAGATACACTGCAAACATTCTTGAAGGAAAATAGAGATTTAAGTGTATATGAACATGCATTAGAAGAAATTACACGTCAACGCCCGCACGTATTATCAGAAGCTGAGGAGGCTTTATTAGCGGAAGCATCTGAAGTAATGAGTTCATCAAGCAATACATTCGGTATGTTGAATAACGCGGATTTAAAATTCCCATCTATTAAAGGTGAAGACGGAGAAGAAATAGAAATTACACATGGTCGTTACATTCAGTTTTTAGAAAGTGATGATCCTCGTGTTCGCGAAGATGCATTTAAAGCTGTATATGAAACGTATGGGAAATTTAAAAATACATTCGCAAGTACGTTAAGTGGAGCAGTAAAACGTAATAATTTCAATGCGCGTGTTCGTAAATATGATTCTGCTCGCCAAGCTGCACTGAGCAATAATAATATTCCGGAAGCAGTATACGATCAACTCGTTGAAACGGTAAATGATAACTTACATTTATTACACCGTTACATCGATATTCGTAAGCGTGCACTAGGACTTGATGAGCTTCATATGTATGATTTATATACACCACTTGTACCAGAAGTGAAAATGAATGTGAAATACGAAGAAGCGCAAGACCTTTTATTAAAATCTTTAAACGTACTTGGTGATGAATATGTTGATATTTTGAAAGAGGCATATGAAAATCGCTGGGTAGATGTGTATGAGAATAAAGGAAAACGAAGCGGGGCATACTCATCTGGTGCATATGGAACAAATCCGTATATTTTAATGAACTGGCATGATAATGTAAATAACTTATTTACACTTGCTCATGAGTTTGGTCATTCGGTGCATAGTTACTATACAAGAAAAACACAACCACACGTATATGGTGATTATTCCATCTTCGTAGCAGAAGTGGCATCTACTTGTAATGAAGCGCTTCTAAATGATTATTTATTAAAAACGACAGAAGATAAGAAAGAGCGTCTATATTTATTAAATCATTATTTAGAAGGATTCCGTGGTACTGTATTCCGTCAAACGATGTTTGCAGAGTTTGAACATATTATTCATAAGAAAGTACAAGAAGGACATGCTGTTACGCCAGATATGCTAACGGAAATCTACTATGATTTAAATAAGAAATATTTCGGTGACGCTTTAGTAATCGACGAAGAGATTGGTTTAGAATGGTCTCGTATTCCACACTTCTACTACAACTATTACGTATATCAATACGCAACAGGATTTAGTGCAGCGACAGCTCTATCTAAACAGATTTTAGAAGAAGGACAACCAGCAGTAGAACGTTATATTAACGAGTTCTTAAAAGCAGGAAGCTCTGATTATCCAATTGAAGTGCTGAAAAAAGCAGGAGTAGATATGGCATCTCCTGAACCAGTAAAAGAGGCGCTACAAGTATTTGAAGAGAAATTAAATGAATTAGAAGCATTATTATTTGAAGAAAAGTAATGAAAAAAGACGAGGGATTGTATCCTCGTCTTTTTTTTGAATAGATTAAATGTCGATATATGTCGAAAAAACAAGGTGGATTTCTTTGTTTTTCTAACTGAAAGGATAGTTTTACGGCTGATTTTTGAAATTAAAACCCTTTGAATCGTTTTTTATGATTGAAATAAGAGAGAGTGATAACAATGATTCCGAATAAAAGAGGTAAGGCAATAATTTTAGGAAAAGCTTGTAGTAGAGAGAGGATGTACAAGAAAAAAGAAACGATGACAGCTAGAAAGAGAAGAGCAATATAAGATTTTTTCATAAATAAACCCCCTAAATGACCTTTTTTATAGCTTATTCAAAAATGAAAACGTTTAGAATGTGACAAAAGTGTGAAATTCGACAAAAGGGGTTGTCATCTGACGTCGAATCTTGTAATATAATAAGCGTGAACGAATTCACATACAAACATATACCCCTTTGTTTGAACGTGAAAATTTCTCCCATCCCCTTTAATATTTTTATAAGCCGTAAAGAAGAAGACCTGGTGTTTACACCAGGTCTTTTTCTTTTGCTATCCATTTCCAATAACGTTCGCATTTTACTTCAATCATTTGTACTTTTCGTTTCAGTTGTAATTTTTTAAGTTCGCGCTCAATTTCTTGTTGCGGACAGTCATAAATAAATGCTACTTCTTTTGAAGATATAAATTGTGTTGCTTCTAGTAGTACTTCTAAAGGTGGTAATGGTTCTGGCTCAATTTCACATTTTACAAGTTCTTTCAATAATTGTACGTATACATCGTAGGAATAATTTCCAGCGATTTTAATACCTTCTTCATCTGAGTTCGCATGAAAAAAGACGAGGGAGGGTATTTCTGTAATATGCATTTCATTCGTGAATTTCAAGTCACATTGGAAAGCTTTTTTTGCACTAGCAGAATGTAGATCTTTTTTAAATTCTTCTACATCAATATTGCTATCTTTCGCACATGCAAGTAATAGTTCGCAGTCAGGGTTTGATACATTTTCAAGGAAAATGTATTCTTGGAGTTTTCGCAAAAACTTCGAACCTGCTTTTCGGCCTTGCAACTCCGCTGCCTTAATTGCCATCGAAACTAAATATGGTGTTGACGATGCTTCTTGCATATGTACCTTTCCATCACATGAAAAACCTTGTAAACTTGTTGTCTTTTCCCACACAAATCGAATATTAGCAGGTTTATTCCATTTGTGTGAGGAAGCGTTCGTTCCATCCACTTTTCCTGTTACGATATGACGAATAGAGAAGTATTTCCCGTATTCAAGCCATAGTTTAATAATAAAAGGCTCAATTTCCCAGCAATCTTTACAAAGTGGATCAATAAATAAATATGCTTCTACAGACTTATGCTCACATGCGGAAGGAGATGGCATATTTATATGCTTTGCTTCCTGCTTATCCATTACACTTCACCTGTTTCGTTTGGAGTATTAACCATATGCTGAGCGGTTAATGCTAAACGTTCAAAGACAAACTCTCTTATATGACCATGCACTCCAGTATCATCCATTGCTTGCTCCATGCATGATAGCCAAGCCTCTGCTCGTTTTGGAGTAATCTCAAACGGAAGATGGCGTGCTCTTAACATAGGATGACCATGTTCTTCAGTGTACAAATTAGGACCACCTAAATATTGTGTTAAAAATTGCTTCTGCTTCCTAGCGGTTTCTGTTAAATCTTCCGGGAAGATGGGAGATAAGTCAGGGTGTTTACTGACATAGGAATAAAATGTATCTACTAATATTGCAATGCATTGTTCACCGCCAATTGCTTCAAATGGTGTCATCGGTTGCTTGCTCATCCTTTATAAACTCCTTTTTCCATGAAATGTATATCTATTGTAGCAATGGAATGTTCGAGAGGGCAAATAAACAGCCTTCTCAAAGATTCTTTGCTTATTCAACGGGTGTAAACTTTTTTAGTCAGATGTATCCACTAGTGAAACATATTCACTAGTGGAATTTTCACTTTAGCGTGCTTTGTTTTGTTTGGCAAGGAAAAAGCGTTTTACTTTGTTATTTGTATGGCGAACAGGTATGTTATGTTGCGTTAATAAATGAATAAATGCAGCTTTTCCTGTTTCTTCATCTTGTACTTCAAATTCAATTTCATAATCATCGTGATTGTAATAGAAACTATGATCAAAGACAAGCGTTCCGCCTTTAAATAATGTTTCTGCTCTTTCTGTTGTTAAACTACCCATATATGTTAAAGCAGAAACAGGAATTTGTAATTTGTGTAATTGATCTACTACTGCTCCTTGAATGATTGTGTTTGTTTCCATCATCATTTTTGCTTCGTCTTCTGTTACGACTTGATGCGTTTCTAATAAACCGATTTCTGCAGGTTGTTTCAACGTTAACGTATAAGTTTCTCCTTTATGACGAATACGAAGTGCAGAGCCAGCTTCTTTTAACGAGAAGTCAGGTGTTTCAAAGTAGTGATTCACTTGTTTCGTAAATGCTTCAATAGAAAACGATTTACATAATGTATCGAATTCTTCTTTTGTAACGATATTTTTGAATTCAATTTCAATTTCTTGTGTCATTGTATAATCTCCTTTTGAAAAATAATTCTTTACACATTATCGCTTTTTCATAAATTTGGTTCAATGTTTTATTTGTTTGCGTCCATGTTATGATACAATAATACTGTTAAGTAAGACAGGAAGTTGAGATGGAGGAGTTAGAGCATGCAAAATAAAATCCAAGTTAAGAGCGTAGAAAAGAGAGAGAATGCTCTTATTTTTTGTGCGGAAAATAGTGAAATAGAGGTAAAGGAGTTAAGTGCACGTAATCATGTACTTGTAGACTCAGACAATTTATCATTTTTATATATCTTAGAAAATGAATCATCTTTCATTTATGTAAGTATTCCGCACACATGCTGGGAAGCAATGCATGAAGCGATGAATAACGATGTGGTTATGTTCGTTAGCGTGAATGACATTGAAATGGAATTAGAAGGATTAAAAGAAGAAGTAGAATATTTAGTTGAAAATATTGAAGGTAATGCAAATTACGGAGAAGAATTAGTAACTGCTGTAGAAAAAGTATTTCTATAAGCAAATGGATTGATTTTGGTGGTGGTTGAAATGAATCGAAATTGGGAAGAATTTTTAGCACCTTACCACCAAGCGGTGGCAGAGCTGAAAGTGAAACTAAAAGGAATGCGTACTCAATTTGCAATGTTAACAGAGCATTCTCCAATTGAGTTTGTAACAGGAAGGGTAAAGTCGGTTGCAAGTATTATTGATAAAGCGGAGAAGAGAAATGTACCGCTAGACCGATTGAGAGAAGATATGCAGGATATTGCTGGGCTTAGAATGATGTGTCAATTTGTTGATGAGATTAAGCCTGTTGTAGAATATCTTCGAAAACGAAATGACTTTGAAATCGTGGAAGAACGTGATTATGTCACGCAAAAGAAAGATAGCGGTTATCGTTCTTATCATGTTGTCATTAGTTATCCTGTTCAAACGATTCAGGGTGAACAAAAAGTATTGGTAGAAATCCAAATACGCACGCTAGCAATGAACTTTTGGGCAACAATTGAGCATTCTTTAAATTATAAATATAGTGGACGTTTTCCTGAAGATATTAAAATACGCTTGCAACGTGCAGCTGAAGCGGCGTTTTTATTAGATGAAGAAATGTCTTCTATTCGTCTTGAAATTCAAGAAGCGCAAAAGGCTTTTTCAAGAAAGCAAGAAACGAAAGATTCCGAATCATAAACTAAAGGGTGTTGGGCGATGAAATTTACAATTATGTCAAAGGGAGATCAATCATCAGATACACTGGCAAGCACGATGAAAGAGTACTTGCTAGATTTTGGATTTATAATGGATGAAAAGGAACCCGATATTGTAATTTCTGTTGGGGGAGATGGAACGCTTTTGTATGCGTTTCATCGTTATTATAATCGATTGGATGAAACAGCATTTGTTGGTGTACATACAGGACATTTAGGTTTCTATGCAGATTGGTTACCGACAGAAGTAGAGAAATTAGTAATTGCGATTGCAAAAACACCATTCCAAGTGGTGGAATATCCGCTTTTAGAAGTTATTATTCGCTATGTGAATGGAAGTAAAGAGTCACAGTATTTAGCGATGAATGAGGCGACTGTAAAAAGTGCAGAAGGTACATTAGTAACAGAAGTAGAAATACGCGGAGAATATTTTGAAACATTCCGCGGGGACGGCCTTTGTATTTCTACTCCTTCAGGAAGTACTGCGTATAATAAAGCGCTTGGCGGAGCAATTATTCACCCATCTATTGAAGCGATTCAAATTGCAGAAATGGCGTCCATTAACAATCGTGTGTTTCGTACTGTAGGATCGCCACTCGTATTGCCGAAGCATCATACATGTGTGTTAAAGCCGGCTGCAGGAATGAACTTACAAATTACAGTGGATCATTTAACAATGGTCCATCAAGATGTGAAATCAATCCAGTATCGCGTAGCAAACGAGAAAGTACGATTTGTTCGTTTCCGCCCGTTCCCGTTCTGGAAACGAGTTCGTGACTCGTTTGTTGCAGATAAATAGAAAGGGTTATATATTTGAACAGATTTACATTGAAATGGGATATAGGGCTGGCTGAAGAGGGAACTTTAGTTAGGGAATTTTTGAAAACGAAAGGTATTTCTAAAGCCGCTTTAACGGATATAAAGTTTCACGGCGGGGCAATTGAAGTAAATAGTCAACATGCGAGTGTTCGTCATCAGTTGCGCGCTGGTGAAGAATTAAGTGTCTTTTTTCCAGTGGAGGAAAGAAGTGAAGGGATGATGGCAGAAGATATCCCTTTATGCATTGTATATGAAGATGATGCGGTTCTTATCATTGATAAAGAGGCGAACATGTCAACGATTCCGTCTAGAGAACATCCGACAGGGAGTGTTGCCAATGCGATTTTATCTCATTATGATAAGCAGCATCTGGCAAGTACAGTGCACATTGTAACACGGTTAGATCGTGATACTTCAGGGCTTATGCTTATTGCAAAAAATCGTTTCGTGCATCATCTTTTATCTAAGCAGCATCAACAAAAAGCTGTGAAACGAACGTATGAAGCAATTGTTCACGGTGAGATGGTAGAACGAGAAGGAATGATTGATGCACCAATTGGTCGGAAATCTGATAGCATTATTGAGCGAACGGTTTGTGAGGATGGACAAAGGGCGGTTACTCATTTTAAAGTAATTGATAGTACATATGATAAGACACATGTAGCGCTGGAGCTTGAGACAGGAAGAACGCATCAAATTCGTGTGCATATGGCTCATATAGGACATCCATTACTTGGTGATAACTTATATGGAGGAAGAAGGGATGAAATGAAACGGCAAGCACTTCATAGTAAATCTTTGACGTTTTATCATCCTATTTTAGAGAAAGAAATGTCTTTCACTATAAAAATTCCAAGCGATATGCAAGAGCTACTTAGGAATGCTTAAAAAGGGAACAAAATTCTTATATTATAAAGAATTTTGTTCCCTTTTTTCTTAGCGGAATAATATTAAAATTTGGTTTTCACCCGTACGCTTTATAACGAAAAATCCACTTTCGGCTTTTGTAGCAATGCCATTGTCATTTGGACGACAATATCCATGAGTTTCGCAAGTGCTGTCATCACGTACTAACATTTGCCCAATTAATCCGACAGGAAGCCACTCGGCGCGATCTTTTCTTGCTACATATTTGCAAGCTGGATCCCATTCTGTATTTAAAAGAGGTTGTATTTCTTCTGTTTCCGTCCATACATATTGGCGTTTCCCAAAGTTATCTGTTTTATAGCGTTTTTGCCAACTTAAAGCCCCGCTATTTCCTATAAGTGCAGGGGTTGCACTAGATATTCCTAAAATGAACGAATCGTGTGAAGTAGCTATCCGAATTTTTTCTTCGCTACTAAATGTAACGAAATAACCGACATCAATAGGTTTATGACCTTCTGTTTCAAACATTTGTGCAAAATCCGTTCCGCTTGCATTGTAAGACGCGCCCTCAATGTACATTTCTCCATTATGTGCAAGCCATTTAGCACCGATATTATGGTCGGTGTCGTTTACACCATTTGCAATAAACCAAGAATAAGCTTCTTCTGCAGTGCCGAAGCGCCCCATAATATGGCTACCTGCAAAATGAGCTGTTGATGTATGATGACCTTCCGCATGAGAAGAGGAGCCGTTAGCGATAGTTGCGGTTCCTTCTGCGTGTGCTGCTTCGCCTAAAGCAGTCGTCTGTTTACCCTCTGCATGAGAATAAGCACCGCCTGCTGTCGTTTCACTTCCCTCACTATGCGAACTATGTCCAGTTGCTTTTGAGTTTGATCCTTCTGCATGAGAGAAAGAACCTTTTGCGTGCGTTAATAAGCCTTCCGCATGTGCTGCCATGCCTTCCGCATGAGAGTGAAGCCCCTCCGCATATGCATATCGGCCGCCCCTTTTAACTTTTGTATTTTCAGGTGTAGGTGTCTCAATTATGAGTGGTTTTTCAGTTTGTATATCATTCGATGAAGCTAATGCTTCTTTTATTTTTTTTACTTTGTTTATAATAGCAGCTGGAATTTCTGGTTCCACTTTTTTATTTATTGCTACAGAAATATTTTCTTCCGCCTTTTCTTCTGTTTGGTTAGAATGTAGTACCTGTTCATCTTGATTTGAGAGCTGTTTATTTTTTTGTTGCATCTTTATTTTTTTACGATCGATTATGCGGCTCATCACAGCATTTTCTAAAGAGACATATGTTGGTTTTACTTTGCTTTTTTTTGATGACTCTTGTTCTTCCAGTTCTTCTATCGCTGCAGCTCGAATACTACACCAGTTGTTAATTCCGTACATGGGCAGATATAAAGGGGGAAATTTTCTTTTTTGTTTAGAAGATTTTTTCTTCATTCTGTCACCTCCTGCGACATTATATGTAGGGTAATTAAAAAAAGATGCACTTTATTGCATCTTTTTTTAATTACTTTACCTAGTTTTATATGAGATCTGCCTAAATAATGCTAAGTAAGGTAGTTATGAAATTGGACGGAATTTCTCAGCGACAAAAGGTAACGAAGAAGGGACAGAGATAGTCTCCATTTCAGGATAACGTAATCCGGTTAATTTGCCACCAAATACAGCACCAGTATCAATATTGACTGTCTGATTGACGAATCGAGGTTCTGCTACTGGTGTATGTCCATATACAATCCAAGCTTGCCCCTTGTATTCTTGCGCCCAATCACGACGGACAGGTGAGCCATCGGCATGCTTTTCTCCTGTAATATCGCCATATAATACAAAGGTTTGTACTTTTTTATCTCGTCTTCCTATGTAATCTTGCCGAATCCCGGCGTGACATACGATTACTCTTTTTTCATCTAGTATGTGGTAGAGTGGTGATTGTTCATAAAGAGTGGTAAACTTTTCTTTTATAATGTTTTGCTTATGAGAAGGAAGTGCTTCATATTCAGCAACAGTTGTTTCAAGTCCGTGAGCGACTGTTACATTACGTCCAAGGAAAAATCGATATAGTTTATTACAGTGATTTCCAGGAGCGTAATAAGCTTCTTTTTTATGTATGACAAGTTCCCATACAATTTCGATCATACGTAATGAATGAGGACCACGGTCTGTAATATCGCCAACGAATGCAAGTTTACGTTGGTCAGGGTGAACCGGTAGACCGCTACTCCAGTTATATCCTAGCTTCTCTGTTAAATTTTGAAACTCTTGGAAGCATCCATGAATATCTCCTATAATGTCATATTTCATATTTAAACCTCCATCGTATTTTTCATTAGTATATCTAAAAAAGGATAGAGATAAAAATATAGCGTTTTTTTGTTGTTCATTTAAACATAAAGATTTTCGTTCTTGAGCGAACATTTAAAATGAATCCAATCGCAATCATGTATGTAAGCAGTGAACTTCCTCCGTAGCTCATAAGAGGTAATGTTATCCCTGTAATGGGAAGTAATCCGATTGTCATCCCGATATTTTGGAATACTTGGAAAGTAAACATTCCGATTGTACCAGCGCAAATGTAACTACCGAAAGGATCATTACTTTCTAAAGCGATATGAATCATTCGAAAAATGAGTAAGAAAAAAAGTGAAATAATGACACTTGCGCCTAGAAATCCAAATTGTTCAGCGACATTAGTGAAAATAAAATCTGTATGTGGTTCTGGAAAATATACTTGTCCATTTTCCCACCCTTTTCCTTGCATTTCTCCGGATCCAGTCGCTAAGAATGCTTGTCTTAATTGATAGCCTTGTGCATCATATTTGTAAGGTGCTAACCATCCGTAGAAGCGATTTAGTTGATATTCTTTTAAAATGTGTGCTTTAAAGAAATCTGTGTGAGTAAAAAAAATATATATTAATGTAGATCCAGCGACGAAAGTACCTGAAACTAATCCGAAAATAAAACGCCATCGTATGCCAGAAACTAGTATCATTGCTGCAAGCATCGCTGAAATGACCATTGTGTTTCCTAAATCTGGTTCTTTTGCGATAAGTAGTAGTGGTGGCAAACTTGTTGCAAATATTTTTCCAAGTAATAAAAAATCGTCACGCATTGTTCGGGAAAAATATTTCTCATTATGATTTGCTATAATTCTTCCAATGACGATAATTAAAAACAATTTCATAATTTCAGAAGGCTGAAAATTTCCGATGCCTGGGAGCCTGTACCAAGCAGTAGCGCCTTTAATTGTAACGGCACCTGGTACTTGAAGTTCTAGTCCAATAAGTAGTACCATTGCAAAGCTATACAAATACCAAGCAATTTTTTGATAACGATCGAAATCGATAATCATAATAACACCAATGGCTATAAATCCAATGAAGTACCATTGGATTTGCTTTAGTACAAAATTGACGTTTTGTAAAAATGGCGGTAAAGAGGCTTGCGCACTTGCAATAGCACAACAACTAACAATCCCAATGGCAAATAAAATAAATAGTAATACGTAGTCTATTTGATATTGAGAATTTGGATCTTTCAATGTAGGTATTCCTTTCTACTGCTCTTTATAGTAATGGATTTTATAGTATGAGAAAGAATGTATGAACTATAAGAATGATTCACATATAGTCCATACATTTTTGATTTTGCAGAGTAGTTTAATTGTTTAACTCTTTAATAATTATATCCAAACAATGGGAAAGACGTACATGTGCGTCAGGAAAAATATCTAGTTGATGAAGATAGTATTTTAAGGAACTTTTACACCATTGGTAAGCACTAAGTAGAGCTGCTCTATAGTCCGTAGTATTTTGTAAAAAGCCATATTCTTTTGCTGTTATAACGAGGTGTGTGAAATCTTCACAACCTTGAAGGAGCTTATTGTGTATTTGTTGTCCAGCATGGTAGCGAAATTGACTTAAAGGCTCAGAAATGTATATTGCATTTCCTTTAGAAAGTAAAGAAATCCATGAGGCCATATCAACACTACAAGAATATTGTCGCTCTTTAAGGGTACCAAAAGGATCAGTGAGCAATTCTTTTCGGAACAAAGTAGTTGTAGGCTCACCGATAATGTTGTGCCCACCCTTTAACATCCAATTACCTAAAAATATCCCGTTTAATGGAGTGTCTTCACTATATAACCTTTGTGTTGGATGGGAATCACCGATTAGATTTCCATGATCATCAATACGTACTCGATAAGAAGTAACAAGAGCAAGATTTTTATTGGGATCTTGCTCAAAATAGGCCATCATTTTTTGTATTTTATGCTTATAAAACACGTCATCGTCCATTAAAAAATTTATATACTCACCATTTGATTTTTCTATGAGCATAAGGTCATTGTGAAATTGTCCTAGAGTAGGGATATTTCGAATGTATGTTATATTTTTATAATTTGGTAAGTATTGTTCGCGTATTAAAGTTTCTGTTTCATCATTTGTACTGTCATCTCCGATGATGATTTCAATATTTGAATAAGTTTGTGCCAATGCACTTTCTAGAGCGATTTTAAAATAATGAGGCCGATTATAAGTGGGAATAAGGATGGAAACGAGAGGTGGATTTTTTTCATTCATCATACATAACTTCCTTTCAGAAGCTTTTTTTTGTAAGAACAATATCTTGGTAACTTGTATATTCATTTCTGCCGCACCATAAACCGTAATGCGGCTTATTAATTATTTCTAGGCCGTACTTATTCAATAGATTGCAAATATCTGTCTCAGGATAAGCAACTGCAAAATTCGGAATATCTTTATTCACAACGTAGCAATTTTCAATTCGATGATAAAAACCTAATGTACTTTGTCCTGCATTTAAATAATAGGACGATTCAGGATTTATTAGAAAGAATGTAATGAAACATCTCCCATCTTTTTTTAATACACGTACAATTTCAGATACGTAATGTTCTAATTCTTTTGGGAGAAGATGCGTAAATACAGAAGTTAAAAAGATAAAATCGAATGTTCCGTCTTCATAGGGAAAACGATATTGAGAGGCATCTTCTTTTCCTTCTGGATTATAGAATTGATTGTATATGTCAACATGTTCAAAGTGAAAATTATTACGCATAGTTGAAATGTTATTTTGACACCAAGTAATTCCATCTTTAAATAAATCAAATCCATAATACGCTCCATCATCATTTAAGTAATTCATTAATGGTACAGCCATTCGACCGACGCCGCAGCCTACATCTAATACTTTTTCATTTGATTTTAAAGCACCAATTTGAATAAAATGCTTTAGGAACTCTTTTCCAACTTTTTTGAAGTCGCCACCTACATATTGGACGAGTTCAGGAGGGGGGAGTAAAGTCATTTCTTTGTTAAGTTCGCTCATGAGTATACCCCTTTCTTATGTGAGAATATGCAGTAACTCTATTAATAAAATTTTCAATTTGTAGTGAGAGAACAAAGGAAAACAATTGTTATATGTAAGGAGATTCCACAAAAGAAATACTTAATTGGATTAGAAGTGAGAGAAGGATGAGTGAAAATGGAATCTCCTATAGATTAAATCTTGTTTATTCTTTTCTCCAATAAACGCCAAATACATCAATTTTAGTAATAGGGGCTTTTAAATTTCGTTGCTTTCTAAAGTCTGTCACAGCCTCAGCGCATGGCGGTAGCCCGTAGTCATCAATAATTATATAGCCACCTTTAGAAACTTTATCATATAAGTTCATGAGACCATCCATGGTGGATTCGTACATATCACCATCAAGCCGTGCAATTGCTATTTTTTCAATTGGTGCTGTTGGTAAAGTATCTTTAAACCAACCTTTTAAAAATTTTACTTGATCATTTAGTAAATCATATTTTTTGAAATTCTCTTGTACTTGTTCTAAAGAGACGCGTAAGTAATCGAATGTGTGTAAATAATCACCGTAATCTTTTGGATATTGTTCTAGATTCGGTGCTGGCAAACCTTCAAATGAATCTGCGACCCACACATTACGATTCGTAATGTTGTTCGCTTGTAAAAAACCATTCATAAAAATGCATGATCCTCCGCGCCATACACCTGTTTCAATAAAATCTCCCTCTATATTTTCACGAACAACGGTTTCCATTGCCTCTTGTAATTGGTTCATACGTTCTCGACCAATCATGCTATGTGCTGCTCTTGGCCAATCCATTCCATCATGACGTTCACTTTTTGAAACATTTGGTTTTACAATTTTTAAGTTATGGTTTTCGGCATATTGCTTAATGAATAAAGGGAGAGGAACTGTAACTGGTTCGAATTCTAGTTCTTTCGAAATATGTAGAGATGCGGGTAAGTATGCCTCATATTCTAACCATATTTCAAATAAAATTGTTTTCTTTAGCAATTCGAGATAAAGCTGAACAGCAGATTTACTTTCCATATTTGTGCCTCCTGCAAAATGTCATACAACAATATAATTATGTAGCTAACGAATGTTTCATGATTGAATTTGAAATTGAAAAAGCAGTAAAACTGATATCAGTTTTACTGCTAAGTAAAAAATTAAGCAACTTTTTCAATAATAATGGATGCACTCGTACCAAGAGCTAATGATAGCCCAAGTCCTGTAACAATTACTTCAACCAATGAAGGAGTTGTCGTGATTTGCGTAATTGCTTGAATAACGATAGGTGCTCCAAGTGAGATTAAACTTGATCCAGTACCTGGTACAGGTAATCCATTCACTTGGATTGTAAGACCTCCTAATAGGCTTACTGTTGCAGTATTAGCAATAACAGTAATTTTATAGAATCCAGTTTCACTAATTACGAAAGTATCAGCATCTAATTGAGAAATTGCTGTACCAAACTGAGATCCAACAGTATTAAATGGTACTGGATCATTAATTCCTAAATCTAAAGAAATCCCACCGGAGTTAAATGCATATAGTCCTGCTGGAAGTCCTAGTCCGGATGGTCCAGTCGGTCCAGTCGGTCCAGTAGCCCCAGTAGGTCCAGTCGGTCCAGTAGGTCCAGTGTCACCAGTCGGCCCTGTAAGTCCAGTAGGTCCAGTGTCACCAGTCGGCCCCGTAGGTCCAGTAGCCCCAGTGTCACCAGTCGGCCCCGTAGGTCCAGTAGCCCCAGTGTCACCAGTCGGCCCCGTAGGTCCAGTTGGCCCAGTGTCACCAGTCGGCCCCGTAGGTCCAGTAGTCCCAGTGTCACCAGTCGGTCCCGTAGGTCCCGTAGGTCCAGTAGGCCCAGTAGGCCCAGTAGGCCCAGTCGGTCCAGTTGGCCCGGTAGGTACAGTCGGCCCAGTAGGTCCCGTAGGTCCAGTTGGCCCGGTCGGCCCAGTCGGAAGGGTAAACGGTGGTATCGGTGGTAATGTAGGTCCTACAAGATTAGGGTCAAATGCACTAGCTGATAAAGATTCATCGGGATTTAATCCATTTGAATAATTATTATTTGACATAAATTCACCTCCATAAAGCGTTCATTATATAGTAGATGCAAAACCGAAAGAAAATGACACGGACATTTGAATTATTGAAAAGAAATCTTAAACTACTTGAACAATTTAAAAAAATGGAAAGTTTAGTATATGTATAACATATGATTGATTTGGAAGAGGGTGATTATGTTGAACAAGCAAGGAATTACAATTAGTCTATGTATGATTGTTCGAGATGAGGAGGAGACAATAGCCCGTTGTTTAGACACAGTTGAAAAAATTGTGGATGAAATTATAGTGGTTGATACAGGTTCCGTCGATCGAACGAAAGAAATCGTAGAGAAATACACTTCTAACATATATGATTTCCAGTGGATTGATGATTTTGCAGCAGCAAGAAATTTTTCTTTTTCAAAAGCGACGCAAGAGTATATATTGTGGCTAGATGCAGATGACGTATTATTAGAAGATGCTCAAGAAGCATTGAAACTTTTAAAAAGAGAATTAGATCCTAAAATTGATGCTGTTTCGATGCTTTATCACCTTGCAATGGATTCTAACGGGAAACCTTTATATTGTACAAAAAGAAATCGACTTGTAAAGCGTGAAAAACAATTTCAATGGTTTGGAAAGGTTCATGAGTATTTAGCTATTTCTGGTGAGGTTTTTAGTAGTAATGTTGCTATTACACATAAAAAAGAAAAAAAAGTAACAGATCGTAATTTGAAAATTTTTCAAAATACTGTAGCTGCAGGTGAAGAATTGAGTCCGAGAGATTTATTTTATTACGCAAATGAATCTACGGATAACCAAAAATATGATGATGCAGTTCTTCTATATGAAACATTTCTTAATCAAGACGAAGGATGGTATGAAGAGAAAATTTATGCATGTGGTAAGCTAGGAGATTGCTATGCGAAGCTCGGAATGTGGGAGAAGGCAATCGAATCCTGTGTGAAGTCGTTTCGGTATGATGTCCCTAGAGGAGAGAATTGTACAAGAATAGGATATATATATATGGAACAAGAAAAATATAATGAAGCGATATTTTGGTTTAAACTTGCAACGGAAGTACCAATGGCAACGGAAAGTCCTTTCCATAGTCCAGCTAGCTACACATGGCTACCCTATTTACAAATGTGTATTTGTTATAGCAGGTTAGGGGAGCAGGATAAAGCGTATTATTACAATGAATTAGCAGCTTCTTATGTTCCGAATAATGCTGCAATTGAATATAACCGTAAATATTTTCGTGGAGTTTTTGATAAGCCATATAAAGTGTAATAAGTTTTGTTTTTTAGAAATGATTTATCGTTATTCTAACTCTAATAGATTGGTTATATATTAGAGTATCAGTAACGTAACCAATATAGATAAAAGATTTTATACTGCTATTTGCGGGCTAATAATCAGTGGGGGATGAACAAAATCTGCACTTTATAGAATTCATATGAGATTTATATTTCTAATTCAATTTGCATAAGGAGTGTGTGAAATGAATCGCGAAAAAAGTTCTTTATATGAAGAAAAATCCGAGCATTATTATAATGCAGCGAATCCGAATTTATTGAAGCATATAAAAAAGGAATGGAAAGAAGTTCTTGATATTGGTTGCTCGAGCGGTGCATTGGGAGCAGCTATTAAAGAAAATGGTACACGTGTATCAGGGATTGAGGCATTTCCAGAGGCTGCAGAAAAAGCGAAAGAAAGACTAGATCATGTTATTTTCGGGGATATAGAAAAAATAGATCTTCCTTATGAGGAGGGGCAATTTGATTGCATCCTATTTGGAGATGTATTAGAGCATTTATTTGACCCGTGGGCTGTGATTGAAAAGGTTAAGCCATATATAAAGCAAAATGGTGTGATTTTAGCAAGTATACCGAATGTTGCTCATATTTCAGTATTAGCTCCCTTACTTGCCGGAAATTGGACGTATACAGAATATGGTTTATTAGATAAAACACATATTCGTTTCTTTACATTTAATGAAATGCTAAGAATGTTTTTAAAAGCAGGATATGTTATTAGTAAAGTAGATCGTGTATATGTTGATCATAAAATGTATGAGCCGCTTATTGAGGAGTTATATGGAATTTGTAAAAAATATCGTCTTGGAAGTGGCTTCATGGCTGAGACAGTTGTATTTCAGTATATTATTGAAGCTGAAAAATCACAATTATGAGTGCTGCAGACAAAACAATATTATTTGTTACATGTATAAATGATCGGAAATTGTATGCAAACTGCGTGCGACATATATTGCAATTATTAGTACCTCCAGGGTATATTGTCCAATTTATGCCGATTCGAAATGCGAAAAGTATGACAAGTGGATACAATCAAGCCATTTCACATCCAGCGAAGTATAAAGTGTATTTACATCAAGATGTTTTTATTATAAATAGAGCTTTTTTATACGGATTACTTCAATTATTCGAGGAACATGAACACCTTGGTATGATTGGGATGGTTGGAGCGCAATATGTTCCTCCGACTGGTGTATGGAACGAAGGGCGTGGAATTGTAGGGAAGGTCATTGGTTATATGAATGATTTGTTTTATATGGCAAGTTTAGAACAACCGTATCATGAATCAAAAACATTTATTCCTGTAGAATGTATTGACGGTTTATTAATGGCGACACAATATGATGTTCCGTGGCGAGAAGACATATTTGACGGATTTGATTTTTATGATGTATCTCAATCGTTTGAATTTAAAAAAGCAGGATATACAGTTGGTGTACCTGTACAGCGCGATGCTTGGTGTATTCATTATCATTTTGATGTGAATATGACGAACTATGAAAAGTATCGAAAAATATTTGTGGAACACTATATGTCAGATGTAAATAAGGAAGAATAAAAGGGGGGACAAAAATGAAAGATCATACAATATTGGTCGTTGTTTGTGTAAATAATGAGGAGCTTTTCAAACAATGTGAGAGCCAAATACGAAACATTTTTGTTCCCCCTGGTTATGTCGTGCAAATTTTTCCGATACGAGATGCGCAAAGTATGGCAAGTGCATATAACCGAGCTCTTTCATATCCAGCGAAATACAAAGTATATATACATCAAGATACATATCTTATTAATCGAGACATGTTTTCTACACTTGTATCTCTTTTTAAAGAAAATGAAAAGCTTGGTTTAATAGGAGTCGCTGGGGCTCAGTTTTTACCGAATAATGGGATATGGTGGGAAGGGAAAAATCTAGTAGGGAAAGTGATTGAGTATAGAAGACAGAATTATCAATTATTAAATTTAGATCAGGTTTTTTATGGTAATCAACCATTTTTGTCAGTTCAGGCAATTGATGGTTTATTCATGGCAACGCAGTATGATATTCCGTGGCGAGAAGATTTGTTTCAAGGGTTTCACTTTTATGATGTGTCACAGTCTTTAGAGTTTCAAAAAGCAGGTTATTTAATCGGTATCCCAAATCAAGCAAATTTATGGTGTATTCATTACAACGGGGATGAGTTTGATGCGGATACATATGAGAAGTACCGGAAAGTGTTTGTAGAACATTACAAAGATATATTATCTCCATCATAAAGGAGAGATGCAAAGTGAAAGGTATTATTTTAGCAGGTGGTACTGGATCGAGATTATATCCAATAACGAAAGTAACGAATAAACATTTACTTCCTGTTGGTCGGTATCCGATGATTTATCATGCGGTATATAAGCTAAAACAATGCGATATTAAAGATATTATGATTATTACAGGTAAAGAGCATATGGGGGATGTTGTTAGCTTTTTAGGGAGTGGTCATGAATTTGGCGTGTCCTTTACGTATCGTGTGCAAGATAAAGCGGGCGGGATTGCACAGGCGTTAGGGCTTTGTGAAGATTTCGTCGGGAATGATCGTATGGTAGTTATATTAGGGGATAATATTTTTTCAGATGATATTCTTCCGTATGTTGAAGAGTTTACAAATCAAAAAGAAGGTGCGAAAGTACTCTTGCAATCTGTAGAAGATCCCGAAAGATTTGGCGTAGCACATATTCAAAACCGAAAAATAGTTGAAATTGAAGAAAAGCCGAAAGAGCCGAAAAGTTCTTATGCTGTTACGGGAATTTATTTGTATGATTCGAAAGTCTTTTCTTATATAAAAGAATTAAGACCTTCCGCACGGGGAGAACTTGAAATTACAGATATAAATAATTGGTATTTAAAACGAGGGGTACTTACTTATAATGAAATGAGCGGCTGGTGGACTGATGCGGGAACTCATGCTTCTCTTCAAAAGGCGAATACGTTAGCACGGGATATTAACTTTGGGAAACAGTTTAACGGAGAATAGGTGAGAATATGAAAGTTATAGAAACAAATTTTACCGATGCAAAATTGTTAGAACCGAGGTTATTTGGAGACGAGCGTGGCTTTTTTTCAGAGAGCTATAATAAGCAGGTGCTAGAAACATTAGGGATTACGTATTCATTTGTACAGGATAACGTATCTTATTCGGCTAAGGCAGGAACGATTCGGGGACTACACTTTCAAAAAAAACCGAAAGCACAAACGAAACTCATTCAAGTTATGCAAGGGGAAATTTATGATGTTATCGTAGATTTACGAAAAAAATCACCAACATTTAAACAATGGAAAGGGTATATTTTAAGTGCGGATAACCATCGGCAATTACTAGTGCCAAAAGGGTTTGCGCATGGATTTTGCACGCTTGTCCCGCATACTATCGTTATGTATAAAGTAGATGAATATTATAGCGCAGAGCATGACTCAGGATTACTTTGGGAAGATAAAGAGTTAGCAATTCCTTGGCCAGTAACCGATCCTATCTTGTCTGATAAGGACCGGATATTACCATTACTAGAGGAATATGAAGATAGTTTTTAAGTAGGAGAGTTGTTTATGAATATATTAGTAACAGGTGGGGCTGGATTTATTGGAAGTAATTTCGTTCATTACATGCTACAAAGTTATGAAGCATATAAAATTATTAATTACGATGCATTAACATATAGCGGGAATTTAAATAACGTAAAATCTCTTCAGGATCATCCGAATTACTCTTTTGTAAAAGGAGAAATTCAAAATGGAGAGCTATTAGAACACGTTATAAAAGAGCGAGATGTACAAGTGATTGTAAATTTTGCAGCTGAATCACATGTGGACCGTAGTATTGAAAATCCGATTCCTTTTTATGATACAAATGTAATTGGGACGGTCAATTTATTAGAACTAGTTAAAAAGTATTCGCATATAAAACTTGTGCAAGTATCAACGGATGAAGTGTATGGCTCTTTAGGGAAAACAGGGAAGTTCACAGAGACAACACCGTTAGCTCCAAATAGTCCATATTCTTCAAGTAAGGCGAGCGCGGACATGATAGCTTTATCTTACTATAAAACATATCAATTACCGGTTATAGTAACGCGTTGTTCTAACAATTATGGGCCGTACCAATATCCCGAAAAATTAATTCCGTTAATGATTACGAATGCACTGGAAGGAAAAAAACTACCGTTATATGGTGATGGTTTAAATGTAAGAGATTGGTTACATGTAACGGATCATTGCAGTGCGATTGACGTTGTTCTGCATAAGGGACGTGTAGGAGAAGTATATAATATAGGTGGAAATAATGAAAAAACAAATGTAGAAGTTGTGGAACAAATTATTACTCTTTTAGGAAAAACAAAAAAAGACATTGAATATGTTACAGATCGTTTAGGGCACGATCGTCGTTATGCGATTGATGCAGAGAAAATGAAGAATGAATTTGATTGGGAACCGAAATATACGTTTGAACAAGGATTACAAGAGACGGTGAAATGGTATGAAAAGAATAAGGAATGGTGGAAACCACTAAAAGACCAGTAAGGGGCATGTTACATGAAAGAGAGGGTTATCATAACAGGAGCAAACGGTCAATTAGGAAAGCAACTATTTGAAGAGTTAAACTCTGAAGAATATGATATATATCCATTTGATAAAAAGTTATTAGATGTGACAAATATATCCCGAATACAACAAGTGGTACAAGAAATAAAACCACATATAATTATTCATTGTGCTGCCTATACGAAAGTAGATCATGCGGAGAAAGAACAGGATCTTGCATATAGAATAAATGCAATCGGAGCTCGAAATGTAGCGGTTGCTTCACAATTAGTAGGAGCGAAGCTAGTTTATATTAGTACTGATTATGTATTTCAAGGTGCCAGACCAGATGGATACGACGAATTTCATAGTCCAGCGCCGATAAATATATATGGAGCGTCTAAGTATGCGGGGGAGCAGTTCGTCAAAGAGTTACATAATAAATATTTTATCGTTCGCACATCGTGGCTATATGGTAAATATGGAAATAATTTTGTGAAAACGATGATGCGATTAGGAAAAGAAAGAGATGAAATATCTGTTGTAGCGGATCAAATTGGCTCTCCTACGTATGTGGCGGATTTGAATATGGTTATTAATAAGCTCATTCATACTTCTTTATACGGTACATACCACGTATCAAACAGAGGTTCATGCTCTTGGTTTGAATTTGCACAAAAGATATTTTCGTACGCCAATATGAAAGTGAATGTATTACCTGTTTCAACGGAAGAATTCGGGGCTGCGGCTGCAAGGCCCAAATATTCTATCTTTCAACATAACATGCTACGATTAAATGGTTTTTCACAAATGCCGTCTTGGGAAGAAGGATTAGAGCGGTTTTTTATAGAAACAAAAAGTCATTAACAAATTTCTGTTAATGACTTTTTTGTTTGCCTTTAAGAGGTTTTATGTTACTATAATTATAGTATCAGGTACTAATAACAAGTATAAGCATTTCTGGGAGGATATATCATGGAATTATTACAAGGGAAAACATTTGTTGTTATGGGCGTTGCGAACCAAAGAAGTATTGCATGGGGAATTGCGCGTTCTTTGCATAATGCAGGTGCAAAATTAATATTCACATATGCAGGAGAACGTTTAGAAAGAAACGTTCGTGAATTAGCGGACACATTAGAAGGACAAGAGTCACTTGTATTACCTTGTGATGTAACGAATGATGAGGAACTTACAGCTTGCTTTGAAACAATTAAACAAGAAGTAGGTACTATTCACGGTGTAGCGCATTGTATTGCTTTTGCAAATCGCGATGACTTAAAAGGTGAATTTGTAGATACTTCTCGCGATGGATTTTTACTTGCACAAAATATTAGTGCATTCTCTTTAACAGCTGTAGCAAGAGAAGCGAAGAAAGTAATGACAGAAGGCGGAAATATTTTAACTTTAACATATCTTGGCGGCGAGCGCGTTGTGAAAAATTATAACGTTATGGGTGTTGCGAAAGCTTCATTAGAAGCGAGCGTGAAATATTTAGCGAACGATTTAGGGCAACATGGTATTCGTGTCAACGCTATTTCTGCAGGACCAATTCGTACGTTGTCTGCAAAAGGTGTAGGCGATTTCAACTCAATCTTAAGAGAAATTGAGGAGCGCGCACCACTTCGTCGTACAACAACTCCAGAAGAAGTTGGCGATACAGCAGTATTCCTATTCAGTGATTTAGCACGTGGAGTAACAGGAGAAAACATTCACGTTGATTCAGGGTATCATATCCTAGGATAAATAGAATATTAATTTTTAAAGGACAATCTCTAAATGCTGAGATTGTCCTTTTTATTTGTTCTGAGAAAGAACGATTTTTAACGAAAGTTCTTGCCACGTGATGAATATAACTATAATAGTACACGATTTATTCAGCTACGTATGGAAGTGGGAGGGACGAGTGTGAAGAATAAAAATAAAAGTTCAACAGTTGGAAAACCGTTGTTATATATTGCGCAAGTAAGTTTAGAACTTACTGCACCGAAAATAAAAAGGATTATCCTGACAAACTTTGAAAATGAAGATCAAAAAGAGCAAAGTGATAGACAAGAAAATATTGTAAGCAGTGCTGTGGAAGAGGTAACAGAACAAGAACAACAAGAAGAGCAGCAAGTGGAAGAAAAAATAGAAGAAGAAAAAGAAGAACACGCAGAACAAGAAGAGCAAGAACAACAAGAACCAGTAAGAACTGTCCCGTATAATAAATCATTTAAGGATATGAATAATGATGAAAAAATTCATTTTTTATTAAACCGCCCTCATTATATTCCGAAAGTAAGGTGCAGAATAAAAACAACTACAGTTTCTTATGTTGGATCGATCATATCGTATCGTAATGGCATTGTATCTATTATGCCGCAAAATAGTATGAGAGATATTAGGTTGTCTATAGATGATATCCAATCGATTAGTATGGCTGGCTTTTAAATATGTAAAGGTGGTAGAAAGCTTCTACCACCCCAATAGTTTTTTAGTTTACTTAACGATAGAAACGTCGCGTAAGCATTGAATCGCACAGAAACAGCTTAAATCAACAGTAATGCAAGTAGTTGTAGATATTAATCTTGCATTTGGTACAGCTAAAAACGTACAAATTGGATCGTCACCAGGTGGTACCGGAGAACTGTCACCTAAAACTACAGTTAATACACGTAGTACAGCACAGCTATCGTCATCTACACTTTCCACACGGAAAATTGGAGATCGGCAGCTAGTAAGGCTTGCAGATGGTGCGAATGCTTCAAAAGGTTCTCCAGTTTTTGTGTATAAAATAAAAGGGCGTGTATTAGCTACTGATGCAGTATTGTGTGCACCTAAGAATGGGATTTCACAACCAGATCCACATGTTGTTGTAGAACAATCTTGTAATTCATTGATGAATTTTACAACGTCAACTACACAATGAGAAGAGCCATGGTGTTTATTTTCGTTACAACTCATTAATGTCACTCCTTATCTTCTTGTTTGTATTTACATTAATAAGATATTGGAGTCGAGGAGATTTGGTCACAATCTCAAGACCTTTTTTTTTAAATAGGCGAAAGAGGATAAGGGAAGGTGGAATTATGCTGTTTACAAGCTGGCTTTTATTTTTTATTTTTGCGTTAGCTGCTTTTAGGCTCACTCGTTTAATTGTATATGATAAAATAACAGCTTTTTTGCGAAGACCATTTATTGATGAATTAGAGATTACGGAGCCGGATGGAAGTGTATCAACATTTACAAAAGTAAAAGGTAAAGGATTAAGAAAGTGGATTGGTGAATTGTTAAGCTGTTATTGGTGTACAGGTGTATGGGTTAGTGCTTTTTTATTAGTTTTATATAATTGGATTCCTATCGTTGCGGAGCCGTTACTTGCATTATTAGCCATTGCAGGTGCAGCAGCAATCATTGAAACGGTTACAGGATATTTTATGGGAGAATAATATATTTTCATAATAAGAGAAAAAGCGGAGTTTAAAAGAATGAGGGAACGGAAATAAAGAGTTGTTCATATAGTAAATAGACAGAATTGACAGTAGAGGAGATGTTTGCTGTGAGCAATAATCCAAGGCAAAATTCATATGACCTGCAGCAGTGGTATCAAATACAGCAACAGCACCATGCACAACAACAGGCATATCAAGAACAATTGCAACAACAAGGATTTGTGAAGAAAAAAGGATGTAATTGTGGGAAAAAGAAGAACACAATAAAACACTATGAAGAATGAAACACTCATGTTACTGTGAGTGTTTTTATTATATATAAAAAGCGGTATTTCTGTATTAGAAATACCGCTTTTTACTAGCTAATTTGTGCAACTGTTAATGCTGCTGCACGGATGTCTACAGTTCCAATCAGTTCAACTGGTACAATTTGAATTAAGTCACCAGGGTTTAAGTTAATAAGAATAACACCGCTAGATACATCTACTTCACCAGTACCAATAACGTTAGAACGAACCGCTGTACCTGATCCAGGAATAATGTTAGCTGGCGTACCTAATGATAAGAAGAAACGACCAGCTTCTGGTGCTACAGGTGAGTTATCAAGACTAATCGTTAATGTATAACTGATTTGATAAATACCAGCTCGTAGAATTCGAATGCCATCTCCAACACTTACTGTATCATTTATTACAGGAACAGTAATATTTGGGTTTGGACTTACGCTAGGTAATAATAGTGGTGTAAATAGTGAAGCGAACTGAGGTGCAGACGCGTTGAAAGCAAAACCGAAGGCAGGTAGTGTACTAGCTGGTTTTGCCTCGCAATCAATTTTAGTAAATTCGCAATCAGAAGAGAACATGTTTTTCACTCCTTTATCTGTTTCTACTTTCAGTTAATGAAAAGGACAGGTTCTATGTTCTAGACAAGTTCCCAATTTTAAGAAATTTACATAATAATACTCTTTAAGCATGGATTGGGTGGCAGAATTATCTGCCACCCAATCCATGCTTAACTCATTATTTAGTTTTAAATAGAAACATCTCGTAAGCATTGAATAGCGCAGAAGCAACTTAAATCAACAGTAATGCAAGTGGAGGTTGATATTAGTCTTGCATTTGGTACAGCTAAAAACGTACAGATTGGGTCGTCACCAGGTGGTACAGCGGTACCATCACCTAAAACTACAGTTAATACACGCAATACAGCACAGTCATCATCATCTATACTTTCTACGCGGAAAATGGGAGATCGGCAGCTAGTAAGGCTTGAAGATGGTGCAAATGCTTCAAAAGGTTCTCCAGTTTTTGTGTATAAAATAAAAGGACGTGTATTCGCTACTGATGCATTGTTATGTGCACCTAAAAAGGGAACTTCGCAACCAGATCCACATGTTGTCGTTGCACATTCTTGTAGTTCATGTATAAAACGAACGACATTCGATACACAGTTGAAATCACACTCATGTTGATGATCTTCACAATTGCAGCTCATTATGTTCACTCCTTCTCGTGAGTTCTGACATACACTATTACAATATGAGTGGGATATGGCTGATATTACGTTAATTCTCACGATAAAAACAAGGAATTTATATAGGAGGGATGTACATAACGTGATATAAAAAAAGACACCCTTATTTAGTGGATGTCTTTTCAGGTAAATCTTTTCGCACAGTATATAAAAAACGAGATATTTCTAATTTCTTTCCTCTGAAAAATTGCGGAGAAGAAATGTAAAGTTCTTCTTTCGCACGTGTAATGGCGACATAAAGTAATCGGCGTTCTTCTTCTAACGCTTCAGAAGTTTCCGTAACACGATCATTTGCATCTTTTAAAGAAGAAGTATGAGGCAGGATCCCATCACTCGCTCCAAGTAAAAAGACACATGGAAATTCAAGGCCTTTTGCGTTATGAATTGACATAAGTGAAACGGCATCTTTTTGCGGCATTGTTTTTAATGCTTCCATTTCTTTTTGACCTTGAATCGCCTCGTCAATAAATTGTAAATAAGCTGGAATATCGGTGAAACGAGTTGCAGACTCCATTAATTCTTCCAACATTTCTTCTTGTATGTCTTTATGCATCGTAAAGGAAGAACGATCGTTACTTTGTAAGTACTCTAAATATTTTCCTTTACCATGAATGATTTCTTTTAATGCTTTTTTCGGTTCTAATTCTTTAATAAATTTAATAAAATCGATGCGCTCATTTACCTTTTTCACTTGAAAAGGTTTTAAGCTTGGATTTAATAGTAAGAAATGAAGAAGAGAAGGGAAGCGCCCCTCACCATATTTCCATTGTTCACGTTCAATAAATGAAATACAATCATCACGTCCGATATACATCGTCGGCAATATGTTTGAAAGTGATTCTAGTCGAAACGGCTCAATCACGAGTCTTAAATGATCTAATACAGGCTTGATTAAAGAATGTTCATAAAATGATTGGCTCGCCCCGTGTTTAATAAACGGGACTTTATGAATGGTAAGTTGATCAAGTAACGAACGACTTACAGAATGTGTGCGATACAGTAAACAAAAATCTTTATAGTTTCGGTCACCGCTATCTACTTTTTCTTGAATGAGCTGTAAAATTTGATTTGCTTCATCAAGAGTCGTAGCAGGTCTTGCATAAAAAGGTTGTACACCTTCCTCACGAACGGAGTATAGCTCTTTATCAAAACGTTCTTGATTTAATTTTATAACTTCATTTCCAAGCCCGACGATAAAGGGATTAGATCGATAATTCGTATTTAGTGCAATGATTGTTGTGTTATCAAATTCTTTTGGAAAAGATAAAATAATTTGGTGACTTGCCCCTCGCCAGCCGTAGATAGCTTGATCATCATCACCTGCGATGAATAAATTATTTCTTGGTGTGGCTAACAATTTTACAATTTCATATTGTGCATACGATGTATCTTGAAACTCATCTACTTCAATGTAGTGAAAACGTTGTTGTAATTGAGTTAGTAAAGGAGCATTATTTTCTAACATATAATATGTTTCCAATAAGATGTCATCGAAATCAATATAATTGTATCGTTGTTTTACTTCTTCAAAACGTTCATATACTTCTTTAAATTCTTGTTCCACTGGTGTTTTCGCTTTTACATCTTTCGGACGATTTAATTTGTTTTTCTCAAGTGAAATCATCGCGAGTATCGTTTCCGCATCATAATCGTCTTTTAAACGCAATTCTTTTAAGATTTTCTTTATCATAATTTGTTTATGTTTTTCATTTGCTAAAATTTGCTGATTATACCCTTGACTACGAAGCAATTTTAAGAAAACAGAGTGGAATGTACCAGCAACAACATAGCTACTTGCTGCATGATTCATACCTGGTAACTTCGCAACACGACTTCGGATTTCTTCAGCTGCTTTTTGTGTAAATGTAAGTAATAAAATATTTCGTGGATGAACTTGTTTTACATTTACTAAATAACCAACGCGAGTTGTTAAAACAGATGTTTTCCCGCTTCCAGCACCAGCTAGTGTGAGAACAGGACCTTCTGTTGTGCGCACGGCTTCTAATTGTTTTTCGTTTAAAAAAACATTTTGTTGTTCGAGAGCGCGGAAATAAGCCACATCTACATCTTCTTCCATAATTAAATGGGTAGATGTTTTCGGAATATGATATGTCGCACGCGGAATATCAGCGTGTGTTAATGATTTTTGTGAAAATTTTTCTTGTGTCATATGTTCACCTTCAAAACTATAGCATCAACATTTAACTTTAGCGGAAGAAAAAGAAAATAGCAATGTAAAAAACAGGAGGGGTCACCTCCTGTTTTCAAATTACAATTCTTTTATCATTACAACGTGCGGGATATTTGCTTCCATAAATACATCAGAACTTGTTACATATCCAAGTTTTTTATAGAAATCTTCAGCATGTGTTTGAGCGTGAAGTTTCAATTTTTGTAGCGAATTTTCTTTTGCATACGCTTCAAGAGAATCCATAACAATTTTTCCAATCCCTTTTTTGCGATGGGAATTTAGCACGCAAATGCGTTCCATTTTTCCTATACCATCAAGGATGCGAAAACGTCCAGCACCAACTGGAACATCATTGTCATATATAACAACGTGTGTTGAAGTTTCTTCAAACTCATCGTACTCTTCTTCAGCAGAGACACGTTGTTCATTTACAAACACTTGTTTACGTACAGAGAATGCATCTCTTAGTTGTTCGTCCGTTTGTACAATCTGTGCGTGCAAATTAGTTGTTCCCCTTTCCAAGACGGAATGTTTCGTGTACAGTCCATGTTCCATTTTCTAATTGATATAGAAGATGGAAACGATCAATTGGTTGTTCGTAATAGAAATCTTTCATACGTAATCGGCCCAACACATCAGCATGCTCTGCATCTGATAAGCCTTGTCCGATTGTTAAGTGAGGTACGAAAGCATATTCGCGTTCTTGCGTGAATAACCCGCCATGCATTTCTTCATTTAAGAAAGTAAGTTCAGGTGTTTTTTCTACTTTAAAGTAAAGGACGTTATTAACAGGTGCGAATGAACCAACTTTCCCAACATGAAGGGTGAAAGGGTTCGTTTTACTTGCGATTGTATGTAGCTCGTTTACAATCGATTCTAATTGTTCATCTTGCGCCTCAAAGGGTGTTTTCAATGTAATATGTGGCGGAACTAATGCGTAGTGCGGGTCATAACGTTTACGCAATCCGTTCGCTTTATCTTGAATCATTTTAGATGGAAAAATTACAATGCCTAATTTCATGTTCCAATTCCTCCCTTTGTAAGTCTAGTTAGATTTTGAGATAAATAAATCTCTTTATCTATTATATCAAATTATTCTGAATACTGCTCTCTATTATTTCATTGATAGAATATGAGAGAAGGCTTTCGGTAAATCAGTCTGCCAATATTTCCAAGTATGATTACCTTCAAACTCCTCGTAATGCGTAATGAAATTTCTATCTGTGAGAAGTGTATTTAACTCACGGTTTGGTTCTACGAAATCAGATACTTGTCCATCAGTACGCTTTACAGCCGTTTCTTCTGTACCAATGACGTGATACAGTTCTAATGCTTGTGGATCTTTGAAGTCTTTTGCTAAGTTCATCACTGTCTCATCCACAAATGGTGATTGCATAACGACTTTACCGAATGTATGCGGATACATAAGTGCAGTCATAAAGGAAACTGTTCCGCCAAGAGAATCACCAATTAAAACACGACCTTTTCCCATTTGGTACGTTGGATAATTTTCATCAATATATGGTGCAAGTTCATGAGCAAGGAAACGAATATATGCAGCATTTTTCACTTCACTTGGGAAATATTTTTCTTTACGATCCTGTACATTTTTATATGGAATACCGACAATAATTGTACGGTCAATTTCTTCAGTTTCACGAAGGCGCTCAATTACACGGTGCGCTTTACCAAGCTGAAAATAATCTCTACCATCTTGTGCAATTACAACTGTATGTTTGTGCAGTGGTGTGTAATTTACTGGCAAATAAACGAGAAGCGTAACGTCTTCTTGAAGTGATGCGCTATAAAATGAAATTTCTTCAATTCTCCCTATTGTTTGACTCATGTAGATCCCCCTAAATAAAAATTTACTGTAACGATTGTAAGAGCGACGCTTGTAGTGAAAAAGGAAATAAATATTCACTAATTGGTGCCTTAATTTCTATTTTACCATAATGGTACGAAGAATCTAAAAAATTAGTATTTAAGTTACGAAAGAAAACGGATATAATGAAGTGGGATTTTTGACAGGTGAGAGGGGAGACAGGATTTGAAACAAGAAAAATCAATCGCACTACCATTGGCTATTTCTATAATTGCTATTTCCTTTGCAGCAGTTTTTGTAAAGATGTCCTCAGCACCATCTTCAATATTAAGTATGTACCGCTTATGGATTATCGTACTTATTATGCTGCCTATCGTATGGAAAAAAAGAGAGGAATTTAATAGGATTCAAATGAAAGATTGGGGCTTTTTAATTGGATCTGGTTTCTTTTTAGCACTTCATTTTCTTTTATGGTTTGAATCTTTAAAGCATACAACAGTTGCTAGTTCAACAATTATTTTGGCACTTCAACCGATCGTATCTTTAGTTGGAGGTTTTTTTCTGTTTAAAGAAAGAACAACATATTCAGCCATTGCAACGATGGGAATCGCTATTCTAGGCGTAATGTGCATTGGTTGGGGAGATTTAGGTTTAAGTAAGCAAGCAATTTATGGAGACATATTATCCTTTCTAAGTGTAATAGCAGTTGTCGGTTATTTATTTATCGGGCAAACGACAGTAAAGAAAGTATCACACTGGATTTATAGCTTTACAGTCTTTGCATTCGCAGGTCTTTTTATGTGGATTTATAATGTCATATTGCAAGTACCCTTTACAGGTTATACGAAGTGGGATTGGACCGTTTTTCTTTTACTTGCGGTTGTGCCGACAGTGTCACATGTAATTAATAACTGGCTATTAAATTATGTAAATGCAACGACAATTTCAATGAGTATTTTAGGAGAACCTGTTGGAGCATCTATACTTGCGTTCTTCTTACTTGGAGAAAAATTAAATGCAATGCAAATTATCGGTAGCATGCTCGTATTGTTTGGTGTATCTGTTTTCTTACTGCAGCAACAAAAGCGAACAGCAAAAAATGTCGTAAACGAGCCGGTGTACACACAGGAATTATAGTGTTAGGGGAGAAAAGAGAAGTTGTGATACTTCTCTTTTTGTTTTATAGAAATACGGGCGTAGAAGGGGGAGGAAAATGGCAGAGATATTAAAGGAGTATATGAAGAATCTTACAACATTAAGTGAAGAAGAGCAGCAAATGATCCTCAGTGAATTACAAATTGAAGAATATAAAAAAGGAACAGTGCTCCTAAGACAAGGAAAAGTTCCGTTAAAATGTTATTTTGTATTAAAAGGATGCGTTAGGCAACATAGTATAGATGAAGCAGGGAAAGAAGTTACATCAAATTTTTATACAGAAGAACAGGCAATTTCTAATTTCAACCATCATAAACAAGATAAATCTTCATCATATACGTTAACGTGTTTAGAAGATTGTACTGTAGTTGTTGGTGATCTACATAGTGAAAAGGACATGTATAATAAGTATTCACAATTAGAAGAAATGACGCGTAAAATGATCGAGTACAATTTCGGTGAAGTACAAGATGAACTTGCTGTATTTATCTCATCGACACCAGAAGAGCGATATAAAACATTGTTACAAAAACGCCCGTATTTAATTAATCGCGTTCCACAATATCAGCTAGCAAGCTATCTTGGCATGACACCAGAATCATTAAGTAGAATTAAGAAACGGCTTAATTAGAGTGTTTACCACCTTTCAATAGTAGCCATATCGCAAGTCCTAATTCACCTGCAATCATAGGTAATTGGAATAGTGATTGTATGATTGAAATCATTGTATCGTATTGTGTAAACATTGTATTCATGACGTGAATTAACATATAACCGGTAGCAGCAATGAACAGCAGTATACTAATAAACTTTGGTATCTGTTTAGAGAGAAAAGCTACATATCCTAAAACGAAAAGATGCAATCCAAAAATGATCAATCCTACAGACCAAATGTATTCGAATGCACTAAGAAACAACATCGTATATGTTTCTGGATTCGCAATTGTATTTTTTGAAAGCAACAATGCCAATATTAGATTGAATATTGCAATCCCAAGTATAGCTGTATACATAAGACGAAGCCAAGCTGCTAGTAATGAGAGGCTAGTATGAATTGGTTTTAGAAAGAAATAAAGAGCCCATGCGGCGACAATATCAGTAATAAAAATGGTAATCCACCCGAAGATTTCTGCTTTGAAAAGTGAATTTGAAGTTTGGATATTATGGAATGTTGTACTCGCATCTCCTTGTACAACGAGATTTTCATGAACAAAACCGTAAGAAAAAAATGCAATGAATGCCATAACAAGAAGAGAGGTGCCAGCAAATAAGGCGTACTTTCGTTCAGTCATAATACGTCCTCCTTTTCTAATATTGTTTTCATTGTAATAGGGAAGAGAAGGAGATTCATTGACTTAAATCAAGAGGGGGAAAGTTTAGTGGAATTTCCATCAAAAAAAGATGTATGGTTATATCCGATTTTTTTTGTTGTCATAGGAGCGTGTTTTGCTCCTATATTTGCAGAGAGAGAATATTTTCTTTTATTTTTTACGATTCCGTTAGCCATAGTATTTATTTTTGGGTGGTTTTCAACCAAATATATTGTGGAAGAGGAAATGATTATCATTAGGTCAGGTTTTATTAAAAAACGTATTTTTATACGAGATATAAAACAAATTTCAAATACGAAAAATCCAATAGCAGCCCATGCATTATCATTTGACCGACTTGAAATTGTTTACGATACATATAAAACAGAAATTATTTCTCCAAGAAATAAAGAACAATTCATTAATCTTGTAAAAAGTAAAAACTCAAATATTGAAATCAAGTAAAAGAGTGGCTACGAAGCCACTCTTTTACTTTGGATTTGTCATATAAGGTTGTACATGAATGACACATAGGTCACGAAATTTGCCTTCAGCAGTTGTGACAATTACGACTGCTTTACCTGCACTTTTTCCAGTAATCGTCACGGTGTCACCTTTTGGATATATGGTGATGATATCAGAATTCATATTTGACCAAATAAGCTCTTTATGCGTTGCTTGTATTGGCAAAATGGAAGCTGATAACACAATGTTTTGTCCCGTTTTTATTTTTAATTTATGTTTTTCCATATGAACACCGATGACTGAAATAACAGAAGGAGCAATTGAAATTTTAGGCGGGTTAGGTTGCATGTTTAAACAAGACGCAGAAGTATTTGTGATAGGTGAAAATTTTCGTGTTTGTTGTTGCTGGAAAGCTGCTAACATGTTGGAGTCCCCTTTCTGTATAAGTGCTGATACTCATACTATAAAGGAGTAGTGTTATGTTAAATTTAACGAAACATAAAGAATTTGTTAAATTTGATAAGAAGATTGTCGAACTGTAAAAAATCTCTGCTGTTACGATAACAGCAGAGATTTTTTTATAAATTATGACGATGTTGTTTTTCGAAATCCTCAAATTGCTCTTCAACTTCTTTTGAAGGTTGTGTTAGTAAACTAACAATTACGATGGCTAGTAAACTAATAGCGAAACCTGGAATCATTTCATATAAGAAATCTTTTAAGAATTTGAATTGAGTCCATATAATAACAGTAGCGGCACCAGAAATCATACCAGCAAGCGCGCCCCATTTCGTCATACGTTTCCAATATAAGCTTAATAAAATAGCAGGTCCGAATGAAGAACCGAACCCAGCCCAAGCGTATCCAACAAGAGCTAAAATCGTATCATTTTGTTTAAGCGCTAATGCACATCCAATTAAAGCGATAACAAGAACAGCCATACGACCGACAAATACAAGTTCTTTATCAGAAGCATCACGCTTAAAGAATGTTCTATATAAGTCTTCTGTTACTGCACTCGAAGTAACGAGAAGTTGGGAAGAAATTGTACTCATAATAGCTGCTAAAATAGCTGCTAATAAAAATCCAGTAATAAGTGGATGGAATAAAATAGTGCCAAGTTCAACGAAAATCGTTTCTGGATCAGAAAGTTTTAAACCTGCTTTTGAATAGTATGCAATACCGATAAGGCCAGTAAACATAGCTCCAGCAACAGAGAAAATCATCCAGCTCATACCAATACGTCGTGCACTTTTAATTTCTTTTACAGAAGAAATCGCCATAAAGCGTACAATAATATGTGGTTGTCCAACATAACCAAGGCCCCATGCGAATAATGAAATAATTCCTAATACAGAAGTACCTTTAAAAATATCTAATAATGCCGGATCGATAGATTTAATTGTTTCAAATGCTGGACCAAGTCCATTTACGTGCATAATTGTTACGACTGGAACAAGAATAAGAGCGACTACCATAATGATTCCTTGCACGAAGTCTGTCCAACTTACAGCTAAAAATCCACCAAATAATGTGTAAGCTACGACAACTCCACCAACGATAAGAAGACCAACATGGTAATTGAGTCCAAATGAATTTTCGAATAATACAGCACCAGAGACAAATCCTGAAGCTACATAAAACGTGAAAAATATCATAATAACAAGTCCAGATACTAAACGTAGCATATGGGATTTGTCGTGGAAACGGTGTTCCAAAAATTCTGGGATAGTAATAGAGTTATTTGCAATTTCAGAGTAGGTACGTAAGCGAGGAGCGACATAAAGCCAGTTTGCATATGCGCCTAATGTTAGGCCAATCGCAATCCAGCTACTACTTAATCCAACGCTAAACATTGCACCGGGTAAGCCCATTAAAAGCCAACCACTCATATCAGCTGCTCCAGCACTTAATGCTGTTACTGCGGGGCCTAGTGTACGCCCGCCAAGCATATAATCTGTTAAGTTGGATGTTTGCTTATAAGCGAAATAGCCGATAATTAGCATCCCGAGCATGTAAATAGAGATAGAAGTTAAAATTAACATCTGCGTACTCATGTAGTTCCCCTTTCTTTTGTCATGTCTTTTGATGCGTTATGCATATTTATCCCGCATTTACGGGCAGTAAAACTCCCACCTTAAAATTGGATGGGCAAGGAAGTTAGGTGGGAGATCAACTGCCCGTAAATGCCCGATTAGTTCAACTAATAATAAGTGGGGGATGAACAAAACCCCTACTTATTAAAGTTTCACTTTATAATCTATCATGATTATTCTGAAAAATCCATATAGAAATACGAATTTTCAGAAATGTAAGCGTTTTTTGATGTCATTTTACTTTTTTAATATATAATATTCATACAAAAAACCTTATTTTTAATAGAGTATTTATTATATTTACATAAAAAGAGGTTGTTTTGTCAATATAATATTGAAAGGAAAGAAAAATAAAATTTTTAAAAAAGTATTGACTTGTGAAAAAAGTCAGGTCTATAATGAGTGCAACTTAAAAAAATGCAAGCGTTGATGAAGAAGAGTACACATGATGAACATGTCAGAGAGCTGATGGTTGGTGCGAATCAGTATGGAATTGATGTGGAATGGGCTTCGGAGCTTCCAAACCGAAACGAAAGAAGTAGGCTTTGGCGACATGATCTCATCGATACAAGAGACACGTATTGTTTTTGATACGGTAAAGTGCGTTACATTTGTAACGAATTAAGGTGGCACCACGGGAGTACCCGTCCTTTCTATAGGATGAGTACTCCCTTTTTGTGTATAAAAAATTAAATAAATGAAATCGTTTAAGTAAGAAGAGTACGTATATTGGAGACGTTACAGAGAGCCGGGAATAGGTGGGAGCCCGGTACGGTGCCATATACGGAATGGGCTTACGAGAGGTATGCTGAACAATTATTTTCAGTAGGCAACCCGGGTTCCGCCGTTACAAGGATAAGGTATAAATTTTGTACCTGAACAAAGCGGGATGCTTTTGCATCCAACACGAGGTGGTACCGCGGTATATTTATCGTCCTCTACATATTTTCGATATGTAGAGGACTTTTTTATTTTTCAGGGCGAGGTGAAGGACATGATGACGAAAGAAGAATTTATAAAACAAAAAAGAGAGAGAAAGACATTTTTAGTAACCACTGAAGAAGAAGGAGATAGCATTACGCCAATTTCTTTATATAGACGTATGAAAGGAAAGAAGAAATTTTTATTAGAAAGTTCACAGCTTCATCAAGATAAAGGGCGTTATTCTTACTTAGGATGTAATCCTTATGGAGAAGTAAAAAGCGTTGGTACGGAAGTAGAACGAACGATTTTCGGGCAAACAGAAAAGTTACAAGGTAACGTACTACAAGTGTTAGAAGAAATAATCGCACCATCACAAGTAGACAGCCCATTTCCATTTTGCGGAGGAGCAGTTGGTTATATTGGATATGATGTCATTCGGCAGTATGAAAACATTGGAGCGGATTTACACGACCCATTAAATATTCCGGAAGTACACCTCTTACTATATCGTGAGTTTATCGTTTACGATCATTTACGCCAAAGGTTGTCGTTTGTATATGTATGCAGGGAAGATGATTCAGCAGATTATGAGGAAGTATACGAAAGGCTACGAGTATACAAAGAGGAAGTGCTACAAGGAGAAGAAACTGAAGTAAATGCAATACAATCCACATTATCATTCACTTCTTCTATAACGGAAAAAGAGTTTTGTGAGATGGTAGAAATGGCGAAAGAACATATAAGAGCCGGAGACATATTCCAAGTCGTACTGTCACAGCGTTTACAAAGTGAATGTATTGGTGATCCATTCGCGTTATACCGAAAACTTCGAATTGCAAATCCATCACCATATATGTTCTATATCGATTTTCAAGATTATGTTGTACTCGGTTCTTCACCGGAAAGTTTGCTATCAGTAAGGGAGGATAAAGTAATGACGAATCCAATTGCTGGTACAAGACCGAGAGGGAAAACGAAGAGGGAAGATGAGGAAATCGCAAAAGAACTGTTAGACAATGAGAAAGAGCGAGCAGAGCATATGATGCTTGTAGATCTTGGGCGAAACGATATTGGTAGAGTGAGCGAAATCGGCTCGGTTACGATAGATAAATATATGAAAGTAGAAAAATACTCTCACGTTATGCACATTGTATCTGAAGTTTACGGAACATTGCGAAAACAAATGAGTGGATTTGATGCATTAGCGTATTGTCTACCAGCAGGAACAGTGTCGGGAGCTCCGAAAATTAGAGCGATGGAAATTATAAATGAGCTAGAGAATGAAAAAAGAAATGTATACGCGGGTGCAGTTGGATACGTTAGTTTTTCAGGAAATCTTGATATGGCGCTCGCTATTCGAACGATGGTCGTAAAGGATGAAAAAGCATACGTTCAGGCAGGAGCGGGAATTGTTTATGATTCAGACCCAGTAGCTGAATATGAAGAAACGTTAAATAAAGCGAGAGCACTATTGGAGGTAATGAAATGATTGTACTAATTGATAATTATGATTCATTTACTTATAACTTGTATCAACTGTTAGGTGAATACGAAGAAGATATTGTAGTCGTAAGAAATGATCAAATAACGATAGAACAGCTAGAAGAGATGAATCCAACAGGAATTGTGCTTTCACCAGGACCAGGAAAACCAGAGGATGCTGGTATTTGTATCGAAGTGATTCGTCATTTTTATAAGAACGTTCCCATATTAGGTATTTGCCTTGGTCATCAGGCGATTATATCAGCATTTGGAGGAGGAATTGTTCGAGCGGAGCGTATTAAACATGGGAAAACATCACGCGTGAAACATAATGGAACGTCAATTTTTTCATACGCTACACAGCCGCTAACGGCGATGCGCTATCATTCCCTTGTTGCAGAGCACACGAGCTTGCCAAAGTGTTTTGACATATTAGCGACAGCGATGGACGATGGAGAAATAATGGCAGTCCGTCACAATTATTATCCGCTCTTCGGATTACAGTTTCATCCGGAATCAATCGCAACAGAAGAAGGCGGAAAGTTAATACGTGCCTTTTTAACAGAAGTAAAAGAGGAGGAAAGAGTATGAATAGCTATCTTCGTAAATTAGTGGAGGGTCAACATTTAACAGAAGAGGAAATGTATAAAGCAGGACTACTTTTATTAAGTGAAAACATATTAGAAAGTGAAATTGCAGCTTTCTTAGTCTTACTGAAAGCGAAAGGTGAAACTGCAGAAGAAATATACGGTCTCGTTCGGGCTCTTCGCGAAAAGGCATTGCCGTTTTCGAACCATATACAAGGAGCAATGGACAATTGCGGAACGGGTGGTGACGGTGCTCAAACGTTTAATATTAGCACAACTTCAGCATTCGTACTGGCAGGAGCTGGCGTAAAGGTTGCAAAACATGGTAATCGTGCTGTTTCTAGTAAAACAGGAAGTGCGGACTTATTAGAAGAATTAGGTGTAAATATTAGCAGTACGCCAAGCGAAATTGATTATTTACTAGAGCATGTGGGCATTGCATTTTTATTTGCACCAGCGATGCATCCAGCACTAAGGCGCATTATGAAAATAAGAAAAGAGTTAAACGTGCCGACGATCTTTAATTTAATTGGCCCTTTAACAAATCCAGTGAATTTAGAAACACAATTTGTCGGTATTTATAAACGAGATATGTTATTACCAGTTGCGCAAGTATTACAAAAGTTAGGCCGGAAACAAGCACTTGTCGTAAATGGAAGTGGTTTTTTAGATGAAGCATCATTACAAGGGGAAAATCACGTAGTCCTTTTAAAAGATAATGAAATAGTGGAAATGATTATTGATCCAGAAAAGTATGGTTTTTCAAGAGTGAAAAATGAAGAAATTAGAGGGGGGAATTCAAAAGAAAATGCAAAGATTACAGTCGGCGTATTGAGCGGAGAAAAGAGTGTTTATCGCGATACAGTTTTATTAAATGCAGGTCTAGCTCTTTTCGCAAATGGAAAAACGGAAACGATTGAAGAAGGAATTAAACTCGCGGCACATAGCATTGACTCTGGAAAAGCATTAGCCAAATTAAACTTATTAATTGTAGCAAGCAACGAAAAATTAGAAAGGGTGAACTAAAGTGGGGACGATTTTAGATAAAATTGTAGAACAGAAGAAAAAGGAAGTTGCGGAGTTATATGAAATATATACACCAGTAAAAACAAAAAGAAAGACACATTCACTTGTAGAAGCGTTACAGCAGTTTACTGTCATTGCAGAAGTAAAGCGAGCATCACCATCAAAAGGAGATATCAATTTACACGTTGACGTACGAAAACAAGTGGGAACATATGAGAAATGTGGTGCAGGAGCAGTATCTGTTTTAACAGATGGTCAATTTTTTAAAGGATCGTTTCACGATTTACAAACAGCAAGAGAAGAAAGTAACATTCCGCTTTTATGTAAAGATTTCATAATCGATAAGATTCAAATCGATAGAGCGTATGAAGCGGGAGCAGATATTATTTTACTAATCGTAGCAGCGTTAACGAAAGAGAAGTTAAAAGAGCTGTATAGCTACGTGTTAGAAAAAGGATTAGAAGCGATTGTTGAAGTTCATGATGAACAGGAATTAGAAACTGCGATTGTATTAAATCCGCACGTTATTGGCATTAATAATCGTAATTTAAAAACGTTCGAAGTAGATTTAAGCCAAACTGAAAAGCTTGGAAAAAGATTGAATGAGGAGAAACTACTTTGGATTAGTGAAAGTGGCATTCATTCAAAAGAAGATATTATTCGTGTTAAAAGAGCTGGAGCCAAAGGTGTATTAGTTGGAGAGGCGCTTATGACATCATCTTCTATTAGTAGTTTTTTTGAAGATTGTAAGGTGAATATATGAAAGTGAAAATTTGCGGCATCACTGATGTGGAAACAGCGAAAAGTGCGTGCGAATATGGCGCAGATGCACTCGGATTTGTTTTTGCAGAAAGTAAGCGGGAAATCACTCCAAAGAGAGCGGAAGAAATCATTCAGGAGCTTCCAGCCAACGTGTTAAAAATCGGTGTTTTCGTAAATGAATCAGTAGAAGTGATCCAGAAAATTGCAGATGAGTGCGGGTTAACACATGTACAACTACATGGGGATGAAGACAATTATCAAATTAGAAGATTGAATATTCCGTCTATAAAGTCACTAGGAGTAACTTCAGAGAGTGATATGAAAAACGCCCAAGGGTATGAAGCGGATTATATATTATTTGATAGCCCGAAAGAAAAGTTTTATGGAGGAAATGGAAAGACATTTTCATGGGAGCTACTTAGAGATATGCCAAAAGAATTGCGAAAGAAAATGATATTAGCTGGTGGATTAAACGCTCTTAATATAGAAGAAGCAATTCGAACTGTTCGGCCTTATATGGTTGATGTGAGCAGCGGAGTAGAGACAGAAGGAAAGAAAGATGTAGAGAAAATAAAACAATTTATTATAAAAGCGAAGGAGTGTTCCAAATGAACTACGCATATCCAGATGAAAAAGGACATTACGGTATATACGGAGGACGATACGTTCCAGAAACGTTAATGCAATCTGTACTAGAACTAGAAGAAGCATATAAAGAAGCGATGCAAGATGAAGCATTTCAAAAGGAATTAAATCATTATTTAAAAACGTACGTCGGAAGAGAAACACCGCTATATTATGCTGAAAATATGACGAAGTATTGCGGTGGTGCAAAGATTTATTTAAAACGTGAAGATTTGAATCATACAGGAGCTCATAAAATCAACAATACAATCGGTCAGGCACTACTTGCAGTGCGAATGGGCAAGAAAAAAGTTGTCGCTGAAACAGGAGCTGGACAACACGGAGTTGCAACAGCTACTGTATGTGCTCTTCTCGGATTAGAATGCGTCATTTTTATGGGAGAAGAAGATGTAAGACGTCAAAAATTAAATGTGTTCCGAATGGAATTACTCGGAGCGAAAGTAGAAAGTGTAGCGGCAGGTAGCGGTACATTAAAAGATGCGGTAAACGAGGCGCTTCGTTACTGGGTTTCACATGTGCATGATACGCACTACATTATGGGATCTGTTCTCGGACCACATCCATTCCCGCAAATTGTCCGTGATTTCCAAAGTGTAATTGGAAATGAAACGAAAAAACAATATGAGGCGTTAGAAGGAAAGTTACCAGAAGCAGTCGTTGCTTGTATTGGCGGTGGTAGTAATGCGATGGGGATGTTTTATCCGTTCGTACACGATGAAGAAGTTGCTCTTTACGGCGTAGAAGCAGCTGGAAAAGGCGTTCATACAGAAAAGCATGCAGCAACTTTAACGAAAGGAAGCGTCGGTGTTTTACACGGATCAATGATGTATCTTCTGCAAAATGAAGAAGGGCAAATTCAAGAAGCACACTCTATTTCAGCAGGACTTGATTATCCAGGTGTTGGTCCAGAACATAGTTTGCTAAAAGATATTGGCCGCGTTTCTTATCAGTCGATAACAGACGAAGAAGCATTAGAAGCATTTCAATTATTAACGAAAAAAGAAGGCATTATCCCGGCGTTAGAAAGTTCACATGCTGTCGCATACGCATTAAAATTAGCGCCGCAAATGAAGACAGACGAAGGGCTCGTCATTTGTTTATCTGGCCGCGGGGATAAAGATGTAGAGAGTATAAAACGTTATATGGAAGAGGTGTAAAAAATGGGAGTAGAAAAAATTAAAGCAGCGTTTGAAAATGGTAAGAAAGCATTTATTCCGTACGTAATGGGCGGAGATGGTGGCTTTGAAAAATTAAAAGAAAGAATTCGTTTTTTAGATGAAGCAGGAGCGAGCATCGTTGAAATCGGCATTCCGTTTTCGGATCCAGTCGCAGACGGTCCAACGATTCAAAGAGCAGGGAAACGAGCGCTAGATAGCGGTGTAACAGTAAAAGGTATTTTTCAAGCATTAATAGAGGTAAGGAAAGAAGTGCAAATTCCGTTTGTACTCATGACATATTTAAATCCAGTACTCGCATTCGGAAAAGAACGATTTGTAGAGAAGTGCTTAGAGGCCGGTGTGGATGGTATTATCGTTCCAGACTTACCGTATGAAGAACAAAATATTATTGCGCCGTTACTTCGAGAGGCAAACATTGCGCTCATTCCACTCGTTACCGTAACGAGCCCTATTGAAAGAATTGAAAAAATCACGAGTGAATCAGAAGGGTTCGTTTATGCTGTTACAGTAGCGGGCGTAACGGGAGTACGTCAAAACTTTAAAGAGGAGATTCATAGTTACTTAGAAAAAGTAAAATTACACGTCAACTTACCAGTAGTCGCTGGATTCGGCATTTCAACAAAAGAACATGTAGAAGAAATGGTTACAATATGCGACGGTGTTGTCGTTGGAAGTAAAGTGATTGAGCTATTAGAAAATGAAAAACGAGAAGAAATATGTGAATTAATACAGGCAACAAAACAAAAAGAAGAGGCGTAGTCTCTTCTTTTTGTTTTGCGTAATAAATGTTAAAATATACAGAAAATACATATAATTTAGAGGGTGAGAAGACATGCTAAGACGGAAATTACTATATCTTCTTTTAACTGTACCACTATACGCTTGGCTCATTAGCATGACGAAAATAGAGTTGATGGCTCTATTTTTAGGATATGTATTTATCTTTTCCAACTTAAATCGCATTCAAGAACAGTCTATTTTAGAAATATGTCTATTTTCGATTAGTATAGAATTATTTAGTATCGTTTCGATTGTATTATTAAACGAATTATTTCTACGGATTCATTCATTTACATTAATGAAATTTTGGAATATTGTATTGCAAGCAATATGTACTTACATTGTGTTTGTTGTGTTAGATAAAATAGTCGGACAGCAGAGCGTTTTTCAGGATAAATAAAAAGGGTACTCTTAAGAAGTGAGTGAACGAATTATGTTTGAAACTTAGAGAGAGATAGCCTTTATATCTTGATTGTCACAAAGCTAAATATTGAAATAAAAAGAACATATACAAAATGAGTCTGATTTTAATATCAGACTCATTTTGTATATTAGGATTATGCAACAGGTTCATTAGCACATCCCCATGATATGATTTTTTTAGAAAGTTTTTCCCAGTCGGCTTTTAAATACCCGGGCAATTCGTCGAATAGTTTTTGTTTTTTTAATATATTTCCCTCCAATTCCTTGATTACATATTCTGGAATCGGGGTGTGTAGAGAGACTCCCTTTTTCTGTGCTAGTTTTTTTTCTAGACCATCGTCAAGTACATCAGTAGAAAATTTATCTAGATTTCCCCCTATTCCTTGCATTATGAGAAATTCATCATCTCTTGAATCTATTTCTTCAAAAGTGCAGGCAATTAGATCTGAAGCATCATAGAAAAAACCTTCAAGATAACTCTTGCGTTCAATATTTGTTTTCAAAGATTTCGCAGTTATTCCATCTTTTAAATCAATATATCTTAATTTTTCTTGATGAATATGAGAATTTTCAATTTTACAGAGCTTAAGTAAAAATTCTTTAGAGTACACATTGTGACAAAGTAAATAAAGGGAAGGAGGGATTAGGTTTTCTTTTTCGCGAACATCTAGCTCTAGTAGTTCAGTGATTTTATTATGCCTGTGTGAGTTATAAGTTCTCCGCAGCATTAATAAAGTGGAACCTATTTTATCAGTAGGATACGTTTTGTCACTATCTGAAATTGCTAGTACAAGGTGACCTTTATTGATTTCATATTGATATGTTTTATAGGAGCCACTCCCCCCGCCACTCCTAAGGTCAAATTTTAGATGAGCATTTACCTTATGATGATTTTCTGTAATGTATTTTTTTGCAATCTTTTCATAGAATTCGCAATCACTCATATCCTCAGATAATAGAATTGTTGGTAAAATTGATACTAAATGTGAAAAATAATCAATGGGAATTTCAAAAACTGTTTTGTTAGTAACTGTATTTGTACGATTGAATATACAGCTGCTGTCTTTTATAAGTATACAATCTTCACAAAATTGTTCATAAGAGGACAGATAAGTAAATTTCGAGAATACGCTAAAATACATGCGTTTCGAATCATGCTCTAATAAATCGAATTTATATAAAAATTCTAATGTATCAAGAGAAGCACTGATTATATGAAATCCTTCTTTTATAGCAGTAGCAATATTATTTAAAGCTTTAACTTCGGGACTTGTAATATTTATTGAATGAAGCTTACTTTTTATTTGCTGGATCACTGTGTCGTCTATTTTGATTAACATTAAAAATCCTCCGAACCAAAGAACCCTATCGGCCAATTTAAAAGTTGTCCATTTTCTGAATATCCAGTAGATTCTACCGTTGAATGATAAGCGTCTAGCTTGTTGAAAATCAATATATTAACTAAATCATGTTGGAAGTCAAATTTCTTTTTTGCAATCAAATACCCAATTCGGTTAAGCATCGTTTCACTATGTGTTTCGATTATTATTTTTAAATTTATATTGATTTCTTGTGCCTTGGTTATTAGTTGAACAAAGGTGTCTATTAATTTAGCTTGTAAGGCTGGATGTAAATGTAATTCAGGTTGCTCAATTACAATAGTGAACATGGATTTTTCGAATCCTTCTTTAAATTTAAAGAAGGTGCTTTTCCATACAGATTTTTGAGAAATGGTTTGGACTTTTGTAGCTTGCCACATAACAAGAATTATAGGAAGAATTTGAGAGTAACCAAATCCAGTATCTGCTAAATTTATTTCATCGGAATATTCGTCGTATTTGATTTTTAATGATGTGTGTCCACCTTCAAATGAAGTTGTTACACCAAATCCAAAATTATCTTTAACCCATTTATTAAAATGTGTTTTATCACGTGAATTCATGTTATGTATCATCATTGGAATATTAGTACCTTGTGAATCAATTTCGTCAACTGATAAGCCTTGTATTCTATAGTATCTTTCAGCGCTAGCTCTTAAAGGTGCTATATATTTAACTGATGAAAAACTTAATTCAAGATATCTGTTACATAAAGCAATTATTTGATTAAGATATAGTCCCAAGAGATTATCTATTAGCGTTTTTTGTAAATCAGGATCAATCATTGCAATTTTTGGGTTTTTTAGAAAGTAGTCCATAATTATATCTTGTGTCATTAAATTTTCAAAAATTTCTTTAGAACTTCCTAGAGGAATTGTCTCGATTACTTGTTTTATTTTGTTTCTAACAATTTCATCGTCATCATCATCGATATCAATATGACCAAATTCTACTATATTATTAAATAACTTTTGTATAAAATGTCTTTCTGTATAAAATGTACTATAATTACCGTCTTCTTTATAAGAAATTTGGGGAAGAATATTAGATGGTTCCAGAGAGTATGCTGCTTTAAAGAATTGTCCTCTGCTATATTCATTATCGTTAATGGTTAAACTTTTTAAGGTTTCTTTACTGCTCATTTCTATCTTAATTTGATGATCTTCAAAGTTTATTTGGATTTTATTAACAAACTTTTCGCTACATTCTATATGTATTTTAAAGTTAAATGGCTTATTTAAATCTGAATCCTCAATGTTGTTAAAAAAATTATTTCTACGAATGGAAAAAGTAGCGGATTCATACATAAAGTAACCTTTAGGTACAGTAAATTCAAATTCAAAGCAGATTTTTTCTTTTTTGTGTTTATAATTAATACTTTCTTCAAAACTCCCAAAATCTACAAATCTACTACTATACCAAAGAATAGGTTCATTGGTTCTAGTTTCTAGGGTTTGCTTCATTAATGGGAAAAATCTAAGGAATGTACTTTTACCAGAACTGTTTTTTCCAACTAACACTGTTAGTGGTTTTACATTTATTTCTCCAGTATCTTGTAGTGATCTTAAATTTTTAATTCTTATTTTATCCAATATAAATCCCTCCAGAATGGTCTAAATATATTATAAAACATTTTTCAAATATAAGGAGGAGAAATATTCCATAAAACTATATAATTTTAGGAGGAACATCGAGAATTTTAATTGAAATAAATATATTCAAATGTAACACGAAAAGCATGCTGAGATAAGGAAATCAACTTCAACAAAATACTGAAGTCGTTGTAAAATTTAGAACAAAAAATCCTTTTAAAACCAAGGTAAGAACGAGTCATGTGAAGAGAACTTTATAAATTTTTAAATCCTGAAATCCTGTTGGGAGTAAGCATTCACTTTTTATTGAATAAAAGCTTGTATAAACATGTATTTTCATTGTATGACATTTAAGATAGCATGACATAGGTATTTAGATTTTCTAGTCTGTTTTTGAAAGCAAAAAGAGATTCCTTATTTAAAGGGGACTCTTTTTTGTTTGACTTTAAAATAACTTCCTAATTTTAGAATGCGTTTATCTGTTTTTTAGATAAAATAAAAAACTGTTATAAATTAAATAAAAACAATGCAATCTGTTATATAATAGTTAAAAATTGTATTTTAAACGAAATGAGATGATAATATGGCCATATTGTTGGCACTTATCCCAATTATGATGATTTTCATTTGTTTATTTTTATTTAAACAAACGTCATTAAGGTCTTCGTTAATTTCTTATGCTGTGTCTGTTGGAATCGTTTTACTCTCGCCAACGTTTCAATTAGGGATAAGTGAAACTGTACACGCAACGATTAAAGGATGGTTAATTTGTTTTATTGTCGGGTACGTTTTATTTTTCGGTATTTTTTTATTTCACCTCATGAACAAAATGGGGTACATCGATCAAGTGGCACGTTTTCTAGAAGCAGTTACTCAGGATCGCTTATTACAAATGCTGCTTATGTGTTTTGGCATTTGCCCGCTTATTGAATCAGTAAGTGGATTCGGTATCGGCTTCATGGTTGCAGCACCTATTTTTCTTTCACTAGGATATAAACCATTTCAAGCTGTACTACTCTCATTCATCGGCTTACTAGCTAGTTCATGGGGCGCAATGGCAACTGGTACGATTATCGGTTCGCAGCTAATAAATATGCCTCTTACAACACTTGGCACAAATACAGCGCTATTAAGTATTCCGATGTTTGCTTACTTCGTTATTCTTTCTTTACACGTTGTTGGCGGCTGGCAAGCGGTTATAGAAAAGTGGAAAGAAGGAGTAGGATTCTTTCTATTATTTTCTCTCGGAATCTATCTTTCTAATGCATACGTAAGTGTTGAACTAGCCGGGATATTAAGTTCTATCGTTACGATTACCTTTGGCTTTCTTATCATTAAACTAAAAGGAAAAAGTGGGCAAAATCTTATAACAGAGCATGCGGCTGCAACGGAGAGAGAAGTATCCATTATAAAAATTATTAGCCCTTATATATTTCTAACAGTTTGTATTTTACTTTCTCGCCTCGTTCCAGCATTACATGATTTGTTCAGATCATATGCGGTTCTTGATTTGAAATCATACTCTTACAAACTAGAGTTACTATATTCACCAGGATTTTGGCTCGGTATGACTTGCTTATTTACTATTATTTTCTTCCGCATCCCGTCTAATATTATTAAACAATCACTCTCACAAACGATCAAACAATGGATTCCTTTTGCGATTACGACGACAATGTTTATCGCCATTTCAGAACTAATGGGTGCATCAGGCATGCATTCATTACTCGCAAAGACAGCTGGTGAAACATTTGGAACCTTTTTCGTTTTCGTTGCTCCGTTTATTGGTGCTATTGGTGGATTTTTAACAGGTAGTAACGCAGGATCAAATGCAATGTTTATAAAACTACAAATGCAAACCGCACAAAACGTAGCACTCCCGTGGCAATACGTCACAACACTGCAAAACACCGCATCATCAGTAGCGACAATCGCTTGCCCGTCACGGATTACACTAGGTGCTTACTTATGTAATATCCCTTACCGTGAAAATGAACTGTTAAAGAAGACGACGTTAATGATCTTTGGTGCGGTTTTGCTTGTAATGGTAGAAGTTATCGTTTGGTATATGTTGAGAAATTAAAAATCCTCCTAACATAGGAGGATTTTTTTTATGAATGGATAATGTTTTAAATATGAAAAGCTTCTACTAAGTCAACAACCCGCCACTTAACACCCTTACGGGTCGTTTGAAGTGGGGGCTTGCGTCTGTCGGAGTTCGACAGTGCTTCTACCCTCATAGAGAGCAACTACGCTTATTCCTACCCAGTAGTACGAACGAGCAATGCTCTCCTACCTTAGTATGGTGGAGCATAAGGACGGTTGACTTCGCCCCTACCACAAGAGCTATACTCCTGTGGTAACTACACTGATATGCTTAATTCCCTTACGGTGTAGATTCATCGCACCAATACGGTCATCATTTGATTGGTATTGGCAATTTTTACACTTAAAAGTGTGTAGCTTTTTATTACGATTCGCTTTTTCAATGTTTCCGCACTTAGGGCAAGTTTGGGAAGTATATTTGGGGTCTACCACAATTACCTTTTGTCCATTCAATTCAGCTTTATACTCAAGCATTTGACGGAACTGATAGAAAGCCCAAGATACAGAAACATAGCGGTTTTTCACTCGTACTTTCTCTGTCGCAGAACGAACCCCTGTTAAGTCTTCTAAAACAAACATAGTACCTCTAGGGTATGCCTCAACGAGTGCCTTTGTAATTTGATGGTTTACATCAGTTACATAACGGTTTTCTCTTGATCCAATTTGTTTTATTTTCTTACGAGAAGATGGTGTTTGTCGTGTTTGTAATTGCTTACGAGTAGCTTTAAATTTACCACGCTTATGTTTAACAATATTTCCGTTGTAGAAGGTTGTTTTGCCCTGACTATCATAAGTGGTTGCAAGGAAGTTGATTCCTAAATCAACACCAACGATGTTGTTTACATCTGCGAAATCTAATGTTTGGTACTCTTTTGTCATCGGGATATGTAAGAACCACTTTTTGTACTTATGCACTAATTTAGCAGTACCAAATTTCCAAGTGCTGTTGAAGTATTTCTTCATAGCCTTACGCTCATAATTTAGTTTTAGGCGACCTTCAAGCGTGTTTACACTAAATTGGTTTTTGGTTAGTGAATAATCTCGATTCCAGACTAAATCATATTCTGCAAGTTTGAAGTCAATCAAAGACCATTCATGTCCATTTGATTTAGCCGACTTGTAACGAGCAATTACAGTTTTCATCACAGATTGAGCCATTTGACTTTTTAACCTAAATTGATTTCGCAAATCAGAATAATATAAGTTATTGAGATTTACTTGATTAAGGTTCTTTGTTTCAAATATGTGTTTTGATAACCAATTACAAGCCTTGCGGTAAGCGTTCGTTGTTATCTTTAGACTTTCAGCTTGATTATCGGAAACATGGATTTGTATTTTTGCAGTAATTGTAGGCATTATTTTCACCGCCTTTCACTAATTAAATTGTAACAGATTTTTAGTGAAAGCAAACAACTTAAGTAGAGAAAGTAGGAGGCAAGGTGGAAGTTTCAGATACTTGATATGGTACAGAATCTTAGGATTTTTAACGTACCATACCGTATCTGCCGGCAATTCCTCCCCCACTTATCGTTGGGCTATCGCCCTTCACACGATTGAAGTAGGGGGTATCCTTGCCGATTTTAGATGAATAGGAGATGAAATGTATGCCCTTAAAAAATTACGGCGTGTTAAAAGGTACAGTTATACAATCAAAGATGGGAAAAGGGAAAACTCCTCATTATCAAGTTCATTTACAAGATGAAGCAGAAGTAGATTATCGTATTGCAATTAACGTAAAATCACAAAGTTATCCGTCAGAAGTTTTATATTTTGCGAGTAACAATATTAAGTCAGAGGCGATTCATATTTTACCGACATTACCATTCGGTTTTACAGAAATAAAAAACAATGAACCGAAAGTAGCTTTAGATTATGTAAGAGGAAATCTATTTGACTCAAAACAAATGATTCCTTTGCCTCCCGAAAAAGCAGGAGCAGATAATGATTTAAACGAAAAAATAGAACGTTATATAAAGCGAGCGATGGAAGAAAAAGCAATTATTTACGCGTTTGGCGAAAGATGGGGACCAGAAGAAAACACACCAGATTCTTATTTTCATTTCAAACCAGGAAACGGTATACATGATATTCACATGAATCAAGGGAATGTAGAAAAATGGCAAGGAGATAATGGTATATGGCAAGATGGAGGAATACTTATTCACTTTGAAAAGGAAGAAGAATGGATTGGTATCTTTCTTGCATTCCAATCACAGTCATGGTGTACCGATGAAGAGGGGCATGCTCGTGTTCCGGTTGAGCATTGTGATTATAAGAGAAGTAATTAAAGGGAAGAGCTAGTTCGTAATGAACTAGCTCTTCTCATTATGAACAAGATATATGTTGTTTAATGGTGAAATTGTGTTTGCAATATGAAAAACAGTGATAGGGTTATTGTTTTTCATTCGTATTAGAAAGTAGATACCAATTAGCAGTACAAGGAGGTCTACCTTTGAAGATAACGGAAGAAAATGTTGTAAAACAAATTAAAAAACGTAATGAGAAAAGCATTACGTTTATTATTCAAACATATGGAGGATTACTCAGCGCTATTATTAAAAAATATGTACAGAGCAATCAGCAAGATTATGAAGAATGCTTAGATGATGTATTATTAGCGATTTGGTTTCATATCGATTCATTTGATTCAAGTAAAAATACGTTTAAACAATGGATAGCAGCCATTGCAAAATATCGGGCAATTGATTATCAGCGAAAAAATGTGAGAAATCAGCAACAAACTGTCTGTACGGAGATTAATGATCGTCTGTATCAAGAACAAAGAAAACAAAATGACTTCTTAGACGTACAGGAACTGCTTAGTGAGTTGTCAGCAACAGATCGTAACATTTTTGAAAAGTATTATTTAGAAGGTGTACCGTCTCGTGAAATTGCATCCCATCTTAACGTGAAGGAGTCATGGATTCATAACAAACTGTCACGCGGACGAAAAAAGCTCAAACAGATTTTTATTTTTAAAAATGGAGTGTGAGGGCATGTCTATTTATAAAGAGTTAAATGATATTCAGTTGGATATCACAGAGTTTGAGGAGACTCCCTTAACCAAACTAGAGGAAAAGCAGTGGGAAAAACGTGTGAAAAATAAGCTCCGTAAAAACAAACATTCAAAAAAATGGTTCGGAGTCGCAGCAGCTTGCATGCTAATTGTCAGCATTACAGTGCCGCTTGGACAAACATCTTTAGCAAATATGCCATTTATAGCGGGATTAATTGAAAAATATATTGATAAACAGCAACCACTTGACTATTCTCCCTATAAAACGGCTATTGGGAAAACCGCTGAAAATAAATACGGTAAACTGACTTTAAATGAGGTACTAGTGGATGAAAATAAATTATTTATCAGTTCAACATTTGAGCCAGCGAAAGGTGTGAAATTTGATTACCAAACATATTTAATTCCACAGGTACGAATAAATGGGCGTGACTTTTCTAATGCAAAGGATGCACAATCAATTGGAGTAAATGATTCTATGTTTACAATTTACGGTGGTGTTGAGTTAAGTGAAATGCCACAAACTGATGAACTTCAAATCGAAATTACTTATGATACATTCAACAAGGATACTGTAATTGAGCAACCATGGATATTTGATATAGAAGTATCACAAGCTCAGTTGATGAAAGAGAAGCAGACGTTTGATTTAAATGAAACAATTGCTTTATACGATGGCAATAAAGTAATTGTTAAAAAAGTAGTTTCTACGCCGATTTCCACAACAATTTATTATGATGTGCCACAAAGTGCAAATGAAGATATTTATTTTAAAATCGAATCAGAATCTGGAAAAACATATATATTTAAAGAGGCATTTGTATCGAATAAAGGCGGAGACATTTCTTTTAGTAGATTTGATGGAATTAATGTAGCGGCGGGAAAATATTCACTTGTACCGTATTCGGGGAAAGAAAACGAAGTGATTGGACCATCTATTCCCATTCAATAACTTATTAAATCTGATAAATAATTATTTAAAGATAGAAGAGGGCGTTCAAAAAGAACGCCCTCTTCTTATTTTATAAAACGAAAAACTAACGAGTGTTGAAAGACAAGAGAACAGCAATGCCACACTAGAAAACGCAATGAGATACATATTATATTTCATAACCTGTCCAATTAGCTGATTACTGTCGTATTGAAACAGTCCTGCTATTATGTTGAATAAAAATAACACGATAAACATGACGACAACACCGTCTATTGATCCTTTAATGTCTGGTTTACTTAAAGCGATATGTGCGGAAATGCAAATGGCGATAAATAAAAATAACCAAAAGGAAGGATTCAATAAATTGCCGATTGTAAATAAGCTTTTCAATAATACAAACGTCGACAAGAGCATGTTTTGAATCATTTCTACATTAATAGAAGTAGAAGCAATCGTTTTTTCGAGAGTTGTATTAAATAAAAAATATGATTCTGGTACGAAATAGCGCATTAAAAGGATTAATGCAGTAATACCAGAAATAATAGGCCCAATGCCGATAAAGAAATTCCCAATTCGTTGATACACACTTTTTTGATTGTATTGATGTTGTATATAACCTAAAGCCCCTTGACTTGTATCTGTTGGGAAGAACTGAGTCGCCACAATTTTATGACGGAACAGTACGCACATAATGGCATGTCCAAGTTCGTGAATCGGAACACCGATCCAAGCCGTTAATAGGAATCCTTTTCTTCCAAAAGCTCTCGACCAATACATGCGTGTGAGAGATTCTAAATAGCCTAATAGAAATCCAATTACAATGATAACGCCAATTAAAGATAATAATTGGATTACGCTTGTAAGGAGTATTTGAAAAATTGAGTTTACCAATTCCATTTTCTTTCATCCAATCTGTTAAAAATATTATTTATTCTGTTTCATAATAGCATTTTTTTTCAAGATTGCTAGCACATATATTTTCTTTCGGAAGAAGGATTTCAGAATCTTTTTCTTGTAGTCATGTTTTATGTACAAATTCATATATTGAACTTGTAACACCCTATAAGGTATATGCTTAAGGAGGGATAAGAGAATGAAATGTCCGTCATGTCATACAGAAAATGCAGTAGAGGCAAAGTTTTGCGGGAATTGTGGACATTCGTTAACGGAAGAAGTAGTGGCAAGTAGTGGCCAAGAAGAAGGGCCGGAACAAGCACGTGCGGCACAAGCAAAGGAAGCTCGGCCAAATGAAACGGTAGAGCAAGCGAAGCGGTTTGCGAGCGGCTATTTTCAATTTTTTAAACATGCATTACAAGCACCGACAGCGATTATGAAAAGCGGCGCTATTGAAGTGCGAAATGGAATTGTAAGTCTTGTTCTTATTTGTTTTTTAGGAGCATGTATTTTTTATAGAATGATGAGTGCAGCATCAGCAGTTACGAGAACATTTGCACCAGATATATCTACTCCCACGTTTTTGGGAGAATCTATAACGGTCTTTTTCTTTTTATTAATTTTAACTTTATTTGTCGGATTTATTATTTTTGTAAGTGGTAAGATGATGAAATCATCTTTTTCATTTCTTGAAGTATTTGGTATATGGGGAACGATAGCGACGCCGGCTATTGTCATATTAGTCCTTTCTTTTCTTTTTAGTTTCTTATTAATCTTTTTCTTACCGATATTATTATCGGTAGTTGCAACTTATATAGGCATTAGTATAACTGTAGCCGTATTAAAGCTAGACAATGGCGGATTAGATCTCGTTTACACACTTATTATTGCAAATGTTTTAATTGGAATTGCAACATTCATTGTACTTTGGTCTTACATTAGCACGATAATTCAAGCCTTAACACAGGGAATAACTGGCTTCTAATGAAAAGGTGGTTGACTGAATGAATGTATGTACAAAGTGCGGAGTTCAGTTTGAAGATGGTGTGCAATTTTGTCAAAACTGCGGGATGAAGAGGGGAAGTCCTGTAGTAAAGAAGAACATGAGCAGTGGTACAAAAGTTGGCATTACACTGTTAGCACTATTTGTTATAGCGATTATTGGATTATATTTGTACGGATCATCGTATTATACGCAGGTGGCACAAGTAGACCGGATGATTACGATTTTACAAGAGCGGGACGGAGAGAAATTAGCTGAGATCGTTACGGCAGATGATCCATCGGTTATGATAACGAGAGAGAGTGTAACGCCTCTATTTTCATATATAAAAGAAAATCCATCTTACGTAAATGAATTAAAAGAATATTTGAGACAAGGTGAAAAACAACGGGACGGAATAGAAAGAGCTGATTTTTCATTAACGAAAGACGGGAAGTATTTCTTTATATTTGATCGGTATAAATTGAAAGCGAAGACGTACTATACAACTTTGCTTACAAATGAAAAAGGCGTAGCGTTAAAAATGAACGGAAAAGAAATTGATAAGACAGATGACAAAAAGTTTGAGAAGCAATATGGGCCGTTTCTTCCAGGGAATCAAGTGTTTCAATCAGAATATAAAAATGATTATGTAAAACTATCGCGTGAGGAAAAGGTTGTACTTATGAAACAAAGCCAAAATAACGTAACGATAGATTTAACGTTGCAAGGTCAATATATTACAGTTCAAACGAACGCGCCTGGTGCAACATTGTACGTAAATCAAAAACCGGTTACAGCGCTGATAGGAGAAGAAATTACATGGGGGCCAGTAGCGACTGATGGAAGTGCGACGATTTATTTAGAACGAAATGGAGAAAGCGGACGAGAAACGACACAAGTAGAGACGGTAACGGCACTTTCGTCTTATAATCTTCCATTCCAAACGAAAAGTGCAGAAAAAACAGTTGTTTATAATGTTACCCCGCCACCTACGACTGGGTATGTATATAATGGTTTCATCTTTCCTGATAGTGATATTCGAAAATTAATGAGCGCAGATTTAACATATTTATCGAAAGAGCAGTTAAAAATTGCTAGAAATGAAATATATGCAAGGCATGGACATATTTTTCAAACGAAAGATATGCAAGTGTATTTTGCAAAACAGTCTTGGTATAGAGAAAATCTTTATTTTAAAGGAACGTTAACAGATATTGAAACTTATAATATTGAACTAATCAAATCAAGAGAATAGAGCACTTGAAAAAGGTACAGTGTATATTGCTGTACCTTTTCTATCGTTATTTAGCTGGACCAGGATCCCTTGAGAAAAAGATATGAAAGAGAAATGTGACTTTACTTGATCCTCCTGATGTACTAGCTTGTATATGTGATAAAGGACCAGACGTTAGAGCAGCCTCGGAATGGGGTGGTACGACTATTTTGAGCGCATGATCTGATTCTGGTGAAGCAGTAACAGTAATTGTATCATCAGAGAAGTTTATAATTTTAACAGAACCGACTGGAAAGATGGACTTGCCAGCATGTGATGCTGAAGCGAATTGGGTAGCTTTCCAAATATCTTGCGCAAACGTATCATCGTTAGATAACCAAGCACGAGCGCTATATATTGTTGCATTAATGGAAAATTCTTGGTCAAGTGAGACGGCGGGTTTCGGTTCTTTTGGTTCTTGCGGTTCATCTGGAAGCTGGGCGAGAAGGCCGGCGCACATACATTTCACCTACTTTCAATAGTAACTGTTATAGCATATTAAACATGTTGTTTATAAGACACGACAGTTACCTATTCGCGTATAAGTTTGTGCAACAAATTTGAAGATAAAATTCTCTTTCTTTACAATGGAGTTAGGTGTTATTTCTATAAAATATGGAAAACGTAAAGAGTATGTAAAAAAGAAGGAGTGGTAAAGTGAACTATGTCATTATTGGCGGAGATGCAGCTGGTATGAGTGCAGCTATGCAAATTGTTAGAAACGATGAAAATGCAAATGTTGTAACTTTAGAAAAAGGTGAAATTTATTCATACGCTCAGTGTGGATTACCGTATGTCATTAGTGGTGTTATCGCTTCAACTGAAAAGTTAATCGCGCGCAATGTAAAGACGTTTCGTGAGAAATATGGAATTGATGCGAAAGTGCGTCATGAAGTAACGAAAGTAGATACGGAAAAGAAAATGGTGTACGCAGAGCATACGAAGACGAAGGATGTCTTTGAATTTCCATATGATCGATTATTAATTGCGACTGGAGTACGTCCTGTTATGCCAGAATGGGAAGGACGGGAATTACAAGGCGTTCATCTTTTAAAAACAATTCCGGATGCTGAGCGCATATTAAAAACGTTAGAAACGAATAAAGTTGAAGATGTAACCATTATTGGTGGTGGTGCAATCGGACTAGAGATGGCAGAAACATTCGTCGAACTTGGTAAGAAAGTAAGAATGATTGAGCGAAATGATCATATCGGTACGATTTATGATGCAGATATGGCAGAGTACATACATAAAGAAGCAGATAAGCATCATATTGAAATTTTAACGAATGAAAATGTAAAAGCATTTAAAGGAAATGAACGAGTAGAAGCAATCGAAACGGATAAAGGTACGTATAAAGCAGATCTTGTTTTAGTGTCGGTTGGAGTGAAGCCAAATACTGATTTTCTTGAAGGGACAAATATACGTAAGAATCATAAAGGAGCAATCGAAGTAAATGCATATATGCAAACAAATGTGCAAGACGTATATGCAGCCGGTGATTGCGCAACACATTACCACGTTATAAAGGAAATTCATGATCATATCCCGCTCGGAACGACTGCCAATAAGCAAGGGCGACTTGCTGGACTGAATATGCTGGATAAACGAAGAGCCTTTAAAGGTACGTTAGGTACAGGTATTATTAAATTTATGGATTTGACGCTTGCAAGAACAGGATTAAATGAAAAAGAAGCGAAAGGGCTACACATCCCGTATAAAACAGTCAAAGTAGATTCGACTAATATGGCGGGCTATTATCCAAATGCGAAACCACTTTACTTGAAATTACTATACCGTTCTGACACGAAACAATTATTAGGCGGACAAGTAATTGGAGAAGAAGGCGTAGATAAACGTATTGATGTAATCGCAATGGCACTCTTCAATAAAATGAGCATTCACGATTTAGAAGATGTCGACTTAAGTTATGCCCCACCATATAACAGCGTTTGGGATCCAATTCAGCAAGCGGCAAGGAGAGCGGAATAGCACTTTTTAAAGTGCTATTTTTTTCGTTAAAGGGGAATAATTATTTTTGGCGAATAAAAAAGGGGGAAATAGTTATAGATAGGGAAGGGGATTTTTTTAATGGTTGTAGCACTTCAAAAAGTTCAAGAATTAGAAAAAGAAATATTACGCAATTTGTACGCATTATATCTTCATGATCTTTCTAAGTTCACTATGAATATAACTATCGGAGCGAACGGATTTTTTGAATACGAAGATTTGCATATGTTTTGGAAAAATGACGGAATCACGCCGTATTTTATAAAAGTTGATCATAGTATTGTAGGATTCTTATTACTACTGGAACGTCCGTTTTTGAAGAAGGAAAATGATTTTGGTATTAATGATATTTTCATATTGAATCAATATAAAGGAAAAGGAATCGGTAAACAAGCTGTTGAGAATTTACTAGAAGAGAAAAGAGGACAATATTTCGTTATCGAACTTCTAAAAAATGTACCAGCAGTGTCGTTTTGGAAGAAAGTATATAAAGAACTAAACATTGAATTTGATGAGAGAGCGCAGCTAATTGATGATGAAGAATGTCTCGTTCAAACGTTTAAATTTTAATGGAATTGGTGTTCCTTTTATATTAATTTGAAATTTAACTTTATCCCGCTATTTGCGGGCAGTAAGACCCCCATCTCAAAATCCAGCGAAAGCAAAGAAGTTAGGTGGGTGATCAACTGCCCGTAAAAGCCCGATTGGTTCAACTAATAATCAGTGGGGATGAAGACCCCTATTGATTAAAGTTTCACTTTATTTTGAATATACCGTTCCCCCTTGAAAACATATTACTAATCGCTTATATTTTCATATAGTATTTATTTTTTTAACGAAGCAATGAACGAACCAGGGGGCGCAGTATGGCAATTAATATGAAAACAATCGAAGAATGGATTGTTGAATCAAATACAAGACATGAAGAAGACTTTGGACACGTTGTGGAAGAAATGAAAGAAGTATGTGTCGGACTTGATAACGCGACATTAATTTATACGAAAAATGTATTTTGTTTCGGTAAAAAAGTAGAAGTATTTTTCTTCTTCCAAGACCATGTCGTGATCGGACAAGAAAAAGACGAATATATTGAGATTGAAAAATTAAAGTATGATGCCATTACAAATAGTAATTTAAAAACAAATGACAAAAATACAACGTTAGAATTAAAGTTTGCTAACGGACAATCTATTAATTTAGATAGTTTAAATGATAACTACGGTACGAAAAATTGGTTATTTGCTAGACAAATTAAGAGTATTTTTAAGTTAATCTAGTAAAAAGCAGACCTCAAAGGGTCTGCTTTTTACTTAATTCCTATTACACAAAGGCAACCTCTTTCTTCATAGCATTTCACACTTGTAAATCCTGTTTTATAAAATAGGTTTATTAATTCTTCATTCGTTTTCCATTTCTCCATATGATATTGAATTTTGAAAGTTTCAGCTACTAATAAAAAAGATCCATTCGGTTGTAAGACGCGAAATATTTCTTTTATATCTTGTTCCACATCGGGCCAAAAGTAGTGTGTTTGAAAAGCGGTTATGAGATCGAAGAAGTTTGTATTGTAAGGAATAGAGGAGACACTTGCCTGATGAATGATTACTTTTCCTTTTTTTACGTCCTGTATATTGGCTTTCTTTGAGTTTTCAACAGCTTGATCTGAATAATCAATTCCATATATTTTCCCAAATGGAATTCGTTTTGAAAGAGTATGTATTGTTTTGCCGCCGCCACAACCAATATCTAAAGTAATTGCATCTTTACGTATATGTATTTTTTGTAATCCCCAATTTGTTAGTCTCATATGTGCAGCGTTCATAATACAAAGCATGGAAGAACCAATGGTCCCGCGAGGGTTTTTTGCTTGCTGAATTAATCGTTGTAAAATGTTCAAGTTACATTCTCCTTTTATGTAAGAATATATACTCATTTCGCTTTTTATAAATTAAGTCCTTTAAAAAAAGCACGCCGTCTACCGGCGTGCTTCTAATTATGCAAAGCCCCTTTTAACCAATTCCGCGCCCGATACGCCCCAACTGGAACTTGAATAAGAGACGTTTCATTCCCAGCATCAATTCCGTACAATTGATCACATGAATTTGTATCAAAACTTAGTAAAGGATGCCCGCCCATCCCCATAGCAGTTGCAGCAAAAACGAGTTTATGAACGAGGATACCAGCTTCCATTTGGTGAATACGGTATCCTCTATAGCCTAATGCATGTGTATAGTAACCTTTCTTTCCGACTACATGTAAGCAAAGCGGTACTTGAAAAAGGTTTACGTTATCCATCGTCATACTAGACTGAAGTGGGTAGCGAAGGTCTCCATACCGAATTGGTTGTATGGAATGTGTTTTACTGTTATAAGCGTAAGCCCCGTTTTTAATATTTTTCACGTTATAAAAACATCCATATAAGGAGACGCGCGCATTTTCATTTAAATACTTACCATCAAGGTCGCTGTAATAAGGGAAGGAGAGGCTCGCTTCTTGTAGTAAAGTAGCGAGCTCAGATGCATCCCATTTCCTTAAAATAAAGTCCGCATCAGGAGAATATCGTTTTTTACAAAGTTGTAGGAAATCATACGATAACCGTTCTACTTTCGGTAGCTGTACAGCGTACGTATTATGTTGATAGTGCTCTTCATGATGTAGTGTTTGGAAGTGTTCTGTCGATTCAATCATAGAAGCTTCATTTATTTTTGTTATCATCGGATGTTCATTTACATGTTTTGAGCGAACGAAATGTTCATGTGCTAACGGCGGAATTTGTTGCAACAACTCATGAGAAGTAACTGTTTTATTTTCACGGTAATCATTGTGAAACCAATTAGTTTCTGGCTCTGTACTTAAAGGAATAACGGCATACACACTTTCTTCACCTTCTGACAATCCGAGTAAATGGTTCAGTGCACGGTCTAGAAATTGAAAGTATACGCCGTTCGTATAACCGAACTGTTTTGCACATTCTAGTAATTGTCCAATGAGAACCCCGCTATCTAATCCTTGAAGGCGATATGAAAAGTTATTGTATTTAAAGAAGTTTTTCCAAAACATAGTGGATACGAATGCGGCACCGAAACAATCATGTATATTACAGCGATTACCGAGTGCGTCTGCTAAATAAGAATCGAAATTTCCTTCGCGAAGTAAAATAAGTCGGTGATGCGCGGCGTCATAATGGTAAATGCCATCTGGATAATCGTCAATCTTTAAATAGATATACAATTCATTCGGATATAAAGCACCGCCTGAAGGAATGGATCTGCGTAATACATTTCTCTCGCTATTTAGCTGACATAATTGTGTTACACCAAATGAATACCAAAGGTAGTGACCAATCTCATTTAGAGTAGGTGTAGTAGAAGAGTTCGATAAAGATAACGGGATTTCTAAGGAGAGCGGGATGGTAGGTACATTTCGATATAATTTATAAGGAAGCGGTGCGTCTTTCCAGTCCACCTCATGATTCGGCATAATTTCATCAATAGAGAAATGGAGATGATGTAAAAAAGTATCTAGCTGCATGAAATCCCTCCTTTACTATGGAAACGGGTGCGGATGTGGATTTAATTGTTCATTTGTTAACGGTTCAGTGCTATATCCAAGTGTCATCGGTACGGTATAGACTCTATCTAATCCTGTAACACGAGTAAGGTGATGGCCGAATGTCATCGGTAACATGCCTGGAATAATGACTTTTACACAGTGTAGTCCGTTCTTTTCTATAAGGGGAACGGTTTGATCTACAACGATTATTTCAAGATTAGATTGATGCAAACGATTTAAAAGTTGGTGGAGATCGGATGTTAAATCCATATCAAATGACTGTGATACATTCATTTCTTGGAACGTTTGCACTGGTGCATCTTCTCGTAAAAGGAAGTGAAGACGTTCTTCCGTTTCTTTCAATCCGTACAGCATACTGTGGTCTTCCATTTTATTAACGAAATAAGGATCTTGTAAGCATTTTTCATAGTATTCTCTTTTGTGCTCGAGTTCATCGTCTGTTATAAGTAACATGCCTGCGATTTCTTGAATGGCACTTTTTAAAGCTCGAATAGGATCTAAATGAGCGCCTCCCGCACAAACAACGTTCATTCCATTTTCACGTGTATTTTTTGCAATTACCCATAAGCTCGGGATGCCGTGTTCCATCGTCGCATTAAAAGCGTGTAATTCATATCCGGTAATCGTACGTAACCGCTGAATCATTAATTGTAATTCTGTATCATTTGCTGAACTCAGATCAAGGCGGGGAAGAGGTAATTCGGCATACCAAGTGAGTAAGAAGGCATCACGCTCTACAATTTCTAAAATGCCGTGAAAAATCGCTTCTTCTAAACTACCGCCAATTGCACATCCATTTGATGTTTCATACACGAAAGCATCTCGATGACCGAGGCTATAATAAGCAATTGATTCAGGAACTAAAAGCGGTCTGTTTTGTGATAAAGAATATCCCCATACCCAGTTTTGCTCATAATCAGGATCAAACGGCTTAAATGGAAATTTATCACGATTGTAATGTTCATTTGTATGTACACCGAGTGTGAGGGGATTTAGTGCATGTTCCTCTAAATCATGAAAACTACCATGCACATTTGTCTTTTTCCCGCGAGGTGACATACCGCAATATCGTTCTAAACCTTCTAAAATAGCAGTTGCTTCACTCACTGCAAATGAATGAGTTCGGCCTGCAACACCTTCATTTCCAAACATTAATGGCATGTTTATAATGACGTCAGCGAATGGCAATAAAGAATGCTGCATTTTGCCGTTCAACATACCGACCCGATAATCTAAATAGTCTCGCGTTAAAAATGTGTTTAATTCATGAATGGAACGGCAGCGATACGTTTCGGTGCTTACTTTTAAACTCGGTTGTAAAGAAAGTTCCGCCGCATCCGCAGTATCATCAGGTAAATTACTACATATAGGACAGAGAGGATCTGGAAGAAAAGAATGCCGCGTACATTGTAATGTTTGTAAGTTGAGTAAAATAAGTTCATTTTCTAAAGAAGAATGGTTATGAGTTAATATTTTCTCTGTTTCTACGCGAATAAGATGGCACATTTGTAACATTCCATTTTGGGTGGCGCGTACATCACGCCTCGTTACATTGTCGGCTTTAAAGGCGTATTTCCGCTGTAGTTCCCACATTTCTTGTTGATCGAAGCCAGCGATAAATCGGCGTCCATCAGAACAATGAGAACAGCCAGATGAAAGAGGATGAATGTAAGGACCGATAATACCTTCGCCAAATGAAGTGAAACCGCGAAGCCACGGAATATGATTTGAGCGAAAAATAAGTTCAGCATCATGATGAATAGTAGAAGGAGATCCGTCATGTAATACGAGAGCGAGGTGAATATTTTCAGGGAGTTCTTCTGTAATGGTATGTTGGCGAATGATGGAATATTGTTCGCATAATTGATCATGTACATAGTCTGCAAGTAGGCCATCTCCTATAAGCAATATATTTCGAGTCATAGACCATCCTCCTTTGCAATTAATACCCCATACACACCGTCTAAGTTTTCTTTCAAAAATGGTTCGATTGCTAAATCAAACACGAAAGGATAAAAATTATGTTCTTCTAAATGCTGTAAGGCAAGCTGTAAAGATTGCACATTTGGAATTTCTTCTTCTGGTTGTATTTCCACTCTAAAAGAATCAGTGTCATATAAAATAATAGATGAGTCATACAAAATATTAGCTCTGTAAGGAATCTCTTCATTTTGAATGTGAAAGAGTGCCAGTTGTAGTGCGTTTCGTAACGCTAACGTCATATTTATATTAGATGCACCGTACCATCTATCATTTATACCAATCCAAACGACAGGAAAACTAAGAATCTCTTCACTCATTGCTATTGTAGGTGTTTCATGGATTGTAGAGAGAGCATCGTAATAAAATCTACAATGCTTATCGTGAATGTCAGTTAAATCAATTGTTGTAAGTTCTTCTAGCGTATGTGACTGCCGTTCATACAGTTTATTGTTTAAATGTTGTTGTAGTGCGCGGTAAAAACCTTCTGTCATCGTTTCTCCAGCACCGATACCGATATCGTTATGTTCAGGAATAAGGCGGTGAATGATTTCTGCTACATATGTTTCAATTCCTGTTAAACCAGCTTCTCGGCGTGCCTCATTATGGGTCAATCCACTGCAAGTCATAAGAGGCAGGAGGGGAGCTGGGCCATCTGATAGTGGATTGGCTACTTGAATATAGCATTGTGATAACGGTAATTGATATGAATCTTGTTCATCCCATACATGGAATATACCGGCTTCTTTAGAAGTTAATGAATCGAAAAATTGGAATACATCAGTTGAAGTATGTTGGTTAGACCGATGCTCAAGTTTTTCAGAAAGATTCTCTATCGTATCAATTGTAAAACTTTCATCAGTTGCAAGAGGGTGTTTTATAAAAGGATGCCACGTTCCTTCGAGTGTTTCATAGTTTAATAAAAAGAATTGTGATCCTTTTTCCCGATGTGAATCATCCGCGACATGCTTAAATAATTCAAAAACGATTACATTTGCTAACATTGCAGATGTAATGGGTGAGAAGGAATCAGATGAATTTTCATTTTGCAAAGTCGTTTCATGTAGACGATGCCATGCAGATTCCCAGCATTCATCACGATTTTCCGTTACGACAGGTCCAGCTATACCGAGTGTTGATAAACAAATAGCTGGTATGAAATTCTTTTTCGCTTCTCTACAAATAGTGTGAACTGTCTTTAAACCGTCAATGTCTCCATTTTGAGAAACATATAAAATCCAATCAAAAGGTTCGAATACTTCATGCAAAGGACGGTCAATTGTAGTATCGATTTCTTGAAGGAGTACAGTGTTATCAACTTCATATGCACGTTCTATTAGCTCATGTATTCTGTCATAGTTTGTTTCATCCCGATCTGTAACGAGGTAATGAAATGTAGGTAAACCAGATTCTAATAAAGAAGAAACTAAGGAAGTAAGCATATCCCCAGAACCAAGTACAAGGACATTTGCCCCACGGTACGTTTCGAATTTTAAAGCACCCGAATGAGAATCAGCTTCTAAAAATTCAATTTGTGAAGCATATCTGTCGAGTAATGTACTGTTTAATTCATGAGGTTCATCTTGATTTGTATCGCGAACGAAACCATTTTCATATAAAATCTCTCCAATTTCAAATACGCGATTTTGATAGGGGAGAGGGAGACCATCGGTTATTTCTGCTAAAGAATAATTCCCGTTAAACATTGGCATTAGTTTTTCAATCCAGTCATAAATTCCAGCACCGTCCATGCGAAATGAACTGGCGTTATTTCGAAAATAGACACCCCCGTTTGAGTCGGGGAGGAAGAAAGTATCCTTATTTACTTTAAGTTTTGCATGAATTGGAAGGTTATTCATTTTAATCCTCCTTACGTTTAGGCATACATTATTACTTTATGTCATGAAATTTGTCCCGTATGAACAAAATAAAAAAAGGCTGTAGAATGATTCATTCTACAGCCTTTAATAGGTTAAAAATCTATCAACCTTCTAATAATAATGATTTTGGATCTTCAAGCATATCTTTAACAGCAACAAGGAAGCTAACTGCTTCTTTACCATCAACAATACGGTGATCGTAAGATAGTGCAAGGTACATCATCGGACGGTTTTCCATACGTTCTGCATCAATTGCAACTGGGCGTACTTGAATTTTATGCATTCCTAAAATACCTACTTGTGGGCTATTTAGGATTGGTGTTGACATTAGAGAACCGAATACACCACCGTTTGTAATTGTAAATGTACCACCTTGTAGTTCTTTTAATGAAAGTTTGTTATCGCGTGCTTTCATACCTAAATTACGAATTTCACTTTCGATTTCAGCGAAGTTTAATTGGTTAGCATCGCGTACAACTGGAACAACTAATCCATCTGGAGCTGCTACTGCAATACCGATATCATAGAATTTTTTGATGATAAGCTCGTCACCTTGAATTTCAGCATTTAATAATGGGAATTGTTTTAATGCTGCAACAACTGCTTTTGTGAAGAATGACATGAAGCCAAGACGTACATCATGTTTTTTCTCGAAAGCATCTTTGCGTTCTTTACGTAATTCCATGATCGCACTCATATCAACTTCGTTAAATGTTGTTAACATTGCAGATGTTTGTTGAACTTCTACAAGACGTTTTGCAATTGTTTGACGGCGGCGGGACATTTTCACACGCTCAACTGGTTTTTCGAATTCAGTTTTTGCAACTGGAGCAGGAGCTGGACTCTTTGGAGCAGCTGGTGCTTCTTTTGGTGCTGCAGCATGAGCTTGTACATCATGTGGTCTCACGCGTCCAAGTGGATCTGTGCTACGTACGTCGTTTAAGTCGATTCCTAATTCACGAGCCATTTTTCTAGCAGCTGGTGATGCAATAGGACGGTTCGTATTTGGTAAGCCTTGTAGACCCGTAGTTTGTTCAGCATTTGGAGCTGCAGCTTTCGGTGCTTCAGCTGTTTCTTGTTTTGGTTGCTCAGCAGCTGGAGCAGGTGTACTTACTGCAACTGGTGCTCCATTAGCATCTAAAATTGCGATAGTTGCGCCAACTTCAACTGTATCCCCAGGTTCGCCTAGTAACTTCGATACAATACCTGAATCTTCTGCAATGATTTCTACATTGACTTTATCAGTTTCAAGCTCAACAACGCTGCCACCTTTCTCAACTTTGTCGCCTACGTTGATAAGCCATTGTGAAATAGTTCCTTCGGTAATAGATTCTGCAAGCTCAGGTACTTTAATTTCGATCATTTTAAATGTCCTCCCCTTATTTGCCTAACGGTGTGTTTTTTCTTCTTTTGTCTTCGGTAATCTCCATTTGTTAGCCTGGCCTTGGGCAGATATTCTGCCCAAGGAACAAGCTAGAAATCTTCATTATTACTTTTTAGTTGCTGTAAACTTCAATTTCTAGTTTATCTTGACGGAAGTTATACTTCACATCTAAAGCGTGTGCAACAATTAGTTCTTGCTCAGCTTTGTGAGCGAATGGATCGCCGCCAGATGGGCTAGAGCGATCTGGGCGTCCAATGTAACCCGTTTTCACTTTATCTCCAGCTAGTTCGAACAGAATTGGAGCCATGTAATGCCATGCGCCCATATTACGAGGTTCTTCTTGAACCCAAATAATTTCTTCTAAGTTTTTAAAGCGTTTAATAATAGATTGAACTTTCTCAGCAGGGAATGGGTACAACTGCTCAATGCGAACGACATGAACCTCATCTAAGTTGTACTCATGTTTACCAGACTCAATTTCTGCTGCTAAGTCAATCGCCATTTTACCTGTACTTAAAACAAGACGTTTTACTTTGTTTGGTTTTGTGCCAAGGTTTTCTTGTTCTAAAGCAGGTTGGAAACGTCCTTCGCTTAACTGACTAGCAGTTGAAAGCGTAAGTGGGTGACGTAATAAACTCTTTGGCGTCATCAGTACTAATGGTCGAACAGCTTCGGTTCCTAAGATAGATGCTTGACGACGTAAAATATGGAAGTATTGTGCCGCGCTCGTTAAGTTTGCAACTGTCCAGTTGTTCTCAGCAGCTAACTGTAAGAAACGTTCAGGACGTGCACTAGAGTGCTCTGGTCCTTGACCTTCATAACCGTGTGGTAATAGAAGAACTAAACCAGATTTTTGACCCCATTTTGCTCTTCCAGCTGAAACATATTGATCAAATAATGCTTGCGCAGTATTTGAGAAGTCACCATATTGCGCTTCCCACATAACAAGAGTTTCTGGAGCGAATACGTTATAACCATACTCGTAACCAACAACAGCAGCCTCTGATAACGGACTGTTATGAACAGAGAATGAAGCATTAATGTTTGGTAAACGGTGTAACGGTGAATATGTTTCATTTGTTTCTGTATCGTGCAGTACGATATGACGGTGTGCGAATGTACCACGCTGTGAATCTTGACCAGTTAAACGAATTGGCGTACCTTCTTGTAAAATAGAAGCGAATGCTAACGATTCAGCAAGTGCCCATTCAATTTTACCGTTCTCTTCAAGAGCATCTTTACGGCGCTCAAGAATTTTCTTCACTTTCGGATATACGTTAAAGCCTTCTGGCCAAGATAATAGACCTTCATTAATTGCACGAAGTGAGTCAAGCTCAACACCAGTATCAATTGGCTGAATACCTTTTGCAACAACATCTGGCACTTTAACGTGAATTGTTGCATCGCTCGTATCAGCTAGTGGTACTTGTGCATAGTCGGATTTTAATTGCTCTTGTATAAACTGTGTAATTGTTTCAATTTCATCTGCATTTAGAACACCAGCAGCTTGTAATTGCTCTGCGTAAATTGCTCTTACAGTAGGGTGGTTTTTAATTTTTTTGTACACTTGTGGTTGCGTAACCGCTGGGTCATCCATTTCGTTATGACCGTAGCGACGGTAACCAATTAAATCGATTAAGAAGTCTTTTTTGAACAACATGCGATATTGAATCGCAAGGTTAGCAGCTGCAAGACAAGCTTCTGGATCATCAGCGTTCACGTGAACAATCGGAATATCGAAACCTTTTGCAAGGTCACTTGAATATTTCGTAGAACGAGAATCATAGCTATCAGTCGTAAAACCAACTGCATTGTTTGCGATAACATGAATCGTTCCGCCTGTTTGATACGCGTTCAATCTGCTTAAGTTGAGTGTCTCAGATACAATACCTTGACCAGGGAATGCAGCATCACCATGAACTAAAATTACGAATGATTTTGAAGTATCTTGATCTGGAAGACCAGATTTTTTACGATTCTCTTGAGCAGCACGTGCGAAACCTTCTACTACGGGATTCACGAACTCAAGATGACTCGGGTTATTTGCTAATGTCACGCGAGTGCTAACTTCTTCGTTACTCACGACTTGTTCTCTACCTAGGTGGTATTTTACGTCGCCAGTCCAGCCAGAATTGGCTACTGCGCCTTCTATTTTTGCATGTTTGAACTCAGCAAACATGTGACTATATGGTTTTTCTAATACGTGAGCAAGTACGCTTAGACGACCGCGGTGAGCCATACCAATCATGACATCCTCTACGCCGTTCTTAGCACCTTCTAGAACAATTTCATCTAAAACAGGTACAAGCATATCAACGCCCTCGATAGAGAAACGTTTTTGCCCAACGAATGTTTTATGCAAGAATTGCTCGAAACCTTCAACAGCTGTTAAACGTTTTAAAAGAGCAGTTCGTTTTTTATTTGATAGTGGTTGACGCAATGAATTTGATTCCACCATTTGATGCAACCACGCGCGTTCTTCACTATCTTGTATATGAGAAAATTCATAAGCTAAAGATTTTGTATAAACGTCTTTTAATCTATGAATTACATCAAGTGCAGTGTGAATACCTTCTGGTGCATCTTGCCATACTGTTTTCGCTGGAATCGCTTTCAAGTCAGCGTCGCTCAGTTCACTCATTGCTTTTTCAAGAAGTGATTGTCCATTTGCAGCATCTTCCATCGGGTTGATGTGAGCCAACGTGTGCCCGAAAGAACGAATCTGCTCAACAAGTTGAACGACTTTAAGAATTTTTTCAATGTTACCTGTGTTTTGAGGAGAAAAATGTGTTGCTGTGTTGTCCCCTGTTACGACATCATCTTGAAACGAAGGAGCTCCAAAAATTTCAAAAAGCTCTTGTAATTCCGGATCAACAGAACCTGCTCCAGTTACGTAAAGATCATACTGCTCAATAACATAACCAAGGTTCGGACCGTGGAACTTGGCCCAAGGGTTTGTCGTTGTATTCTTCCTCGTCATTTGTTTAAACCTCCCAATGCATATAATCCTTTTCCATACAAAGGTGCATTTTGCTCTTTTTCAATTAAGTAATGAATCAATAATCAATGTAAATGTTTTCTTTACTCTTATGTTATTACAATAATTTACATAATACCAAACACTATTACTTATCTGTTTTGTAAAAAAACATTCACAATAACTTATCACCCAAGTTAATCTTTCATGTTATAAAGTAATTTTACAGAAAAATGGGGTGGATATATTTGGTATACCTACATTAAAAACTAGAATTGTTACATGTAAATATAAGTATAATCGTTGGAATGTTTTGATAAAAGTTGATTAGAATTATGTATATTGAAATAATAAGCGCTTTCATAGATATTATACAACAATATAACGGAATATAGTATAAAAAATAAAAAATTATGAATTTAGCGTAAACTTTATTTCGATAGTGTTAACTATCGAAAGGAAAATGAAGGATTTCCACAAAAAAAGTGGCTAAACATAAAAATTGCTTCATAACCCGTTAGTTTCTATAAATATGCCAAAAAACACCGTAAAACCAATAACGCATTTCATCTAATAAAGAAGAGAATGAAATATTTTAAAAGGATAAAACAAATATGAAGATATTAAATTTTAAAAAAGGTGAGGAGGAAATATAGTAACGATTACATACAGTGTTCCAGGTTTTATTACAAAATAGACGTGTTGAAATCGAACAAGTTTCTTCTATATAAATAGAGTGAAAAATGATTAAAAGGAATGTAAAGGAAACTTGACGTAAAGTTTACTTTACATATATACTCGATATATGGGAGGAGGGAGAAATTTCCTTGGAAAATAAAATGGTCGAATACCGAAAAAAATTTGGACTATCTCAAGAAAAATTAGCTGAGAAACTTGGCGTTTCAAGACAAACCATTATCTCAATTGAAAAAGGAAAATACGATCCGTCACTTCCGTTAGCATTTGAAATAGCAAAAACATTTCAAACAACGATAGAACATGTATTTATTTATGAAGGAAAAGAAGAGGGGGAATAGGGATGAATTATTCACAAAAGTACTTTGTAATTATGGGTGTTATTTTTCTATTTATGAGTGGATTTATGATATTAACAGGTATAATGACGCATTCTGCACCACCAGCTATAACGTATCCATTGCTTGGGATGATGATTATGAGTTTCTGCCTAAGCTACTTGCATCCGCAATTTAAAGAAAAAGACGAGCGAATGAAACTTATTCGTTATAAAGGAATGTTTGTAACCTTTTTTGCATTAACAGCATATTATCTTCTTTTCTCTATCGGCTTAAACTTAAAAATACTTACACTATCTGCTACTGAATTATTGAATATACTTATGGCACTTACAATGAGTACCGTCTTTATCTCATTTGTTGTTTTGGCAAAAAGATATTAAGATGGAAGAGAGAAAGGAAGATTAATATATGCAAATGATGTATGCTTTTGGCATTGGGCTTGTATTATTTTTAGCTGTATTCTTATTTATTCGTAAAGACGTTCAAGGCGGGACGTTAACGAAACGAGGATTTTATAAAATGATCGGCTGTTTAGTTGTTATGTTTATTGCGATTATTGTAATGATTGTTTTAATAAGTCGGTCACTATAGAATGTAAAAAAGGAACCTTACTTCGGTAAGGTTTTTCTTTATTGTTCAACCTGAAAATTACCGCTAAATCCATTTATTATAAATAACTTATATTATATAATCCAATGAAATGATAGATAAGGAGTGTAGTATATGAATAAAAAACTATCTTCTATTTATTAACTTGTCTACTACTTGTAGCTAGTACTGCTTATTATAATATGTAACAAACGAGAACAAGTGCCACCTATATTAGTATGTGAGGATCAGGAGTACCACGTAACGAATGAACCTGCCAAAGTAGAAGAAGTTGGGCAAAAACTTGGTGAAGTAACAAAAAAAATTAAAACAAGTAAAAAACCTATTAAAAATAGAGAATCTAATACATTACAAGAGAAAACAGAAGTATTCACAATGATTGAGGAAGAAAAAGATCCTCAATCACCTTTAATCATAAAGGAAACTTATAGTGATGAATATAGGGTAGTGAGGCCGATGTTGAAGCAGGTATTGTGATGAAAAGGAGAATCTTTTGTAGACAGTAATTTCGTATCCGTGGGTGTTAAGAAAAACTTTTTTCCTTTGTTTTATTTTGTCCCCTATCGGTGCCGCTTGCATTTTGATGAATAGAGGAGCAATACAAAAGAGAGATTTCATTTTATATTTATTATTTGCTGCTATGAATATATCACTTTGGTTATTGCTTATGATTTTTGATTGGAGTATGTGGATGGTAGTAGGGCATTATTTGTTTGGAGCAGTTGTTATTGTTTTTTCGAATATGAATAAGAGCTAAGCCAGCAACCTTAAAGTTGCTGGTTTTTATTTTGCTATTTATAATGAAGAAACAAATAAATCAATATGTAAAGAAGGAATGGTATAGATAAAAGTAACGCCTGAACGGTTAGAACAGACTGCAAAGACAGTAAATAACATCAGGCACTTCTTAGAATACTTACATAATGACTTATACAATCAAATTAAGAATATCGCTATACAATGGAATGGAGCGAGTAGAGAACAATTTTAACAGAGATTTAACGAAGTAAAACCAAAAATGTTTAATGTTTTAATAGAAGTTAAAAACTACAATGTTTATTAATGAAATCTAGTGGTAGACTTTCATTAATAAACATTGTAGTAAAACAGTTGGAAGATAGATTGAAATATTTGCCCGAAGGTTCACATCAGACTGTCGTGATAGATGTGAGAGGACCAGATGGAACGAGAGAAACATTGAAGTAAATAAGAGAAGAAATAAATCAAAGAACATTTGGACAGGCAGAAATTATCATTAAAAAGATACAAAAAAGTAGGTTATATTACAGAGTTAGCACAAATGCATAAGTTATAATTTCAAGTGCCATAAGGATAACCCTGAGGAGAAAAAAGACTTCTGATTTTTAAGATTATATAAAATATTCATAGTTGCAAAAACTCTATTGTGGTAAAATATTCTATATAAATATTTAAAAGGGGAATGGCTATGGGGGATATAAAAGTTACTCCTGAACAGTTGCGAAAAGTGGCAGGGACTATTAGATCAACTATCACGAATGCAACTGCAACACAGGAGCGACTAAAACGAGATATTGATATGATTTCTAGTAATTGGTTGGGCTCAACCTATATGAAATTTAATACGGATTTCCGTGATTCATCCTTTAAGATGGCACAATTTATAATCATATTGGAGCCACTTGAGAAGTTTCTTCTTGATTCTGCTAATAAATTTGAACAAGTAGATAACATGGATGTTGCTATTGCGTTGGCTTCCAGTATTTTAACTGGGAAACCTTTTAAAGGGGATTACGAAACTTTAACAGGTGATTTTAAATTAGCAGAAGGAAATCGAGTGGGAATGAAAGCAGAAGGTTCATTGATAAAAGGTGAATATGAGATTTCGAAAGGAACAAAGCTTACTTTTAAAGGGGGAAATGGCTCCTTAGAGACCAGTGTTCCAATGGATGAAAAGACATTTATTAGTGATGTTGCAGGAGGGGGGTTAGTAGGCTTTAAAGTTGGTGCTTCTCTTTTTGAGGACTCAATAGAAAAAGAAATAAATAGCGGTTTTGCAGAAAAAGCAACAGTTACACAAAAGTTTGCAGATGCATCTGCTGTTGTTGGAATAGATGAGTATACTTTTCAGTTAGGAGCGGAAGTTACAGCACAGAAATATGAAGTTTTATTTGAAAAAATTGATATTCCAGACTTTATCCCATTTTTTAAGGATCATGATTTAACAGTTCGTTTAGAATATGGGTTTGGTACTGGAGGGGCTAAAATACACCTCGGTCAAGAGATGGGTGCATACTTTGGTAAAGCTCATGGCGGAGGTTTTTTTGCTAAATTTGAGAAGAATACAAAGGAGTAGTATGATGATAAAAATTGCGAGAATCGTAATGATGATAGCAATTGTAATTGTAATCATTGCAGGGCTAATAGCTCCATTTTCATTAAAAGAAAAGATGGTACATACATTCGGCATGCTTGTTTATGGTGCAATCGGGTTAGGTGGACTTACTTTAATAGACTACATTATTAAAAAGAAAAGAAAAGGAGAATAACTATGAAACTTTTACCAATCGGAACAGTAGTTAAGCTAGAAGATATAGAACAAATTGTAATGATTATTGGAAGAATGGTTGTATCAGCAGATAAACGTGATTTTGATTACGTAGGTGTTCCTTACCCAGTTGGCTATCTTGGGGATGAAAAAGTATTATGTTTTAATCACGATAAGATTGTAGAGGAAATGCATAGAGGGTATATGACTGAGAGTGAATTGATTCTACGTGAGAAATTAGTAGAATTATAGGTTAGTTGGAAAATACATATAGATTTTAAAAATACGATAGGGGAAACAAAATGGGAAAGATAATGAGAGCTATTGTAATCATTGGCATACTTGTTCCTCCAGTGCTGCTGTGGAGTGCACCTGATATTCCGCTAAATGATAAGTTGCTATTTACAAGCATACAACTAACTGTTGGATTCATCACAGTAGTAGCGTTAGAGATTATATTTAGAAATCGGAAAAAGAAGAGGGCGAAATAGATATAAATTGTATAGAATGGCAGATAAGAATATTGGTGGCTAATCTTCTCAATAAAAGCAATTAACAGAAGCAGGGAGAAATCCCTGCTTGATTTTTGTATAGAAGTACTAATTAGGGTATCATTAAATTAGGATGTTCGAGTCGGCCCGGCAGGTATTATCTATTAAACGTATCGTTGTTTACCTCCTCAGTTAATTCGTCTAGATTAAAACTAAGAGTTTCAGAGATTTTTCCAGCTCGTATGCTAACTACAATTGTACGAGGGGGACAGATTAGCGAACTCTTTTTCCTCCTTGAAATTCTTCATAGCAAACTTAAGTAGCATTTTCTTTTCAGTCCTTTCTCAGTTTTATGGAAACAAAAAGAGGACTACCCCTGAGTCAGCTGGTTTGCTGACTAGAAGTAGTCCTCTTTTAACTTGTGGTGTCTGATGGAGACCTCCACAGTTTTAGCTTTTGAGAATACTCTCTCAAGCCTTGATACTATTAGGTTTTATGACCCCGGAGAGGCTCGAACTCACGACCTCCACCCTGTCAAGGTGGCGCTCTCCCTGCTGAGCTACGGGATCCCAACTATAAATATTACGATCAGCAATGTGTTTTCATTTCATTCATGTAATCGAAGGATTTGTATAATTTATTGAATATTTTAACATTTAATGTATTCCTATAATAACAACAAACTTTAATGGTGTAAAGATGTAATTTTCTGAATATTATCATTCCAATTTTTATATAAAAAAATAAGCCCCGAAGAGCTTATTTTAATAATAATATCACCGCAATTATCAATGATATTATCAAAAATATAAGCATAAATAATGGAGTTTGTTTATGAACTATCTTCCTGTAACTGTCATTCCTGCTGTGTAAATTGTATCTACAGAACCGTCAGTACTTACAACTTCAACTTTATAGCGATATGTTCCATTGTCTGAAATGTTTTCGCCATATCCTGTGAAAGTAGAAATTTCATCATTACTTCCAGCTGGAACCCATTGATTTTGCCAATGGAAGAAAGTATCATATTCTCCCCAGTTATCGCCATATTTTTTCTCGATGCTGACATTGTAATGAATATCTTCAGCTCGTTCATTTGTAATTCTTGCAATTACGTTTTGACCAAAGCTATATTCTGTAGCGTGTACTTGAACTGTAACACCGTTCAACGTTTCGCTAGGACCACAAATATAACGACAGAACTCGCTTGCTCCGTCAGCATTTGCCTTTGGTGTATCAATGTTCATAGCTGTTAAACCGCCTAAAGCTAAAGCTCCTGTTAATAATACTTTACTAAATGCTTTCACTTAAAATTCCCCCTAAGTATATTCTCAATTCGTTCGATAGATATCACATCAAGTAGTTTTATAACATTAATCTAATCGACCGCTTTTTTCCTCGAGTGTATTCGCTATGAATCTTTCATCTTGTAGTAATCTAACCTCTACATAAAATTTCATAGTTTTGATTCCATATATGTATCATGATTTACATAGAACAAATCTGTTAATACGTTTTGGTTAATTGCTTATCCCACTATTTTTTATTACCTTTTATTGGTAAAACGTTGATTTTATTATATACCATTATTATCTATTTACAAGAGAAAATAATACTGTATGCAAAAATGCATAATAAAAAACACTGCTTGTATTCTGAATTACAGAATACAAGCAGTGTTGAGTTTCAATTAATATTTGATTGGAACCTAATGCTTATTTTTTATGTTTAACAGTATACATATATCATCGTTTATTAAAGTCATAATTGATAAACCTTGTCCAGGGGACGCCCTTCCTGCTGAGCTACGGGATCTTCAAAAGGGAAAGTATAAGCGATTATGAGAGTAATGTATAAAGGGATAATGATGAGAAGCGAATTTAGTAGAAAGTAGTCTTTGGATGTAGAGGTTATATTATTTCCGATACCAATCCAAAGGACCTTCATCACTCAAATCAACAAGAAAAGGGAACAAGAAGTGTAAAGGTAAGCTTATAAGTTCTGGCATAGCATTCACTGTTTTCTTTGATAGATATTGCCTCCCAAAACAATACGGACAATCTTTTTCAAATGCCAAGAGTATCGACCATACGTCTTTTACTTTCCATTTCGTTTTACAATACGTACAACGCGCCATTGAGTTCCTCCTCAGTTTAAGGTTTTTTCTAATATATTCTACTTTATTGTACGAAAGTCATTTGAATTTGATGTGGTAAAATGCAAAACAAGCCTAACCCCATTCTACATTCAGGAAGGGGCTAGGCTTGTTTTAATTTCGATCAAAGTCCCTTTGTATCAGGCTGTTTATACATTGCCTAGATAACTTCGCGTTAAATTCGGGAGGATAATTTTTCTATTTTTACTGTGTTTTTCAAATAGCTCTGATAGGAGAAAAATAAAATTTTTATACTGTTCATCATTTTCTTTCGGAGCATAAGATGCTGATAAATTCCTTCCCAAAAACCCTTCATAATCAAAAAGTAAATCATTTTGATATTCTTTAAACTCATACTTTCCATCCTTAAAAAAGCTATTAAATATTTCTGGAGTTTCATCTATTCCACCGCTAAATCCTTTAAAGTTTGGACAGGTTTTCTGGCAAATTTCTGCGTTCTCTTTAATAAGTGGACTAGTTAAATCTCTACTATTCCAAACAAGAGCAACGTTTGCTTTTTGTTTTAAAATTCGTTGGCATTCGATTTTGAAAGCCTCTTTATCAAACCAATGAAATGCTTGAGCAACCGTTACTAAATCCACACTATTTTCTTTTAAAGTGGTATTTTCGGCAGTTGCTTTTATGGATTGAAAACGAGAATATAGTTTTAACGATTGCTCAGCGATCTTCCTCATATCATCATTTGGTTCAACTCCAACAACATGTAAACCACTTTCAAGCAGCTGGCGACTAAATATCCCCGTACCTGAACCAATATCAGCCACAATCCGATTCCCTTTCAGTTGGTTAGCTGAAAGCAAGTAATCAATATATTCATTAGGATAACTAGGGCGATATTTTGCATATATATCGGCCCTGTCAGTAAAATTTTCTGTTGTTTTCACAGTACTACCTTCTTTCTTACGATATGATGTACAGAAATAGAAATTAAATATGAATTCCGGCATCAGTCTCTAAGTCTACAATTTAAGAGTCCAGCTAGATAGAAAGCCTCAGTTTCTTTATTCAAATATCCTTTATCCGTTTAGTATACTATTTTAGATAATATCTTCCAAAAGACTAGAATGGCTTACTCAATTATGTTTTAAAGTGTATATTTTTATGGATTTATTTAATAATTTATGAGCGATTGTATGTCGTATTACGTTTACGTAGGTAAGAGATTTTCATTTTTGCTATTTAAATTGGCCAATATATCCTTTTTACAATTTACTGAAAATCATGTATAACAGAGATACATGATTATTTTATCTCGCTATTTGCGGGCAGTAAGATCCCTTACCTCGAAATTTAGCAAAAGTAAAGAAGTTAGGTTGGGGTCGGGATGGCCGTAAAAGTCCGATTGGTGAGGGTTGATTAAAGTTTCACTTTATAAATATTCAGAAGTAGAGGGAGAAAAGTTGTAATGGTAAGAAAAACGTTCAAGATGCGCGTGTCTAAAAATAGAACGATTTCGATTAATGGCTCGATTCTTGATGTGGATGTTACACATGATGAATTTTTACAAGAGTTTGTTGAGTGGGTCGATTCTAAAGGTTGGTCGTTTATGGGGATAACGGATGAGATTACGCCCGAGGAAGCTAGTCAAAAGTTAATAGATTCGTTGATTGATGAGAAGGATAAGAAAGAGTAATTCCTTCTTATTTTTATTGTATATTTATGTTCTTTATCGTAAAAATATGATATAGTAAAAAATAGTGAAAATTCTTCCAGTTTAATACAAATTACATATGATTGGTAGATTTATTATTTTGTTAGAGGAGTAAATGGAAAAGGGAGAGTCATATGGTAAATTTTAAGAAAATTTTGGTTTTTATTACAGTTATTTGTTTGTTTTTGTTGACACCTATGACATTGCGTGCTGAGACGAATATTGGAGTAAATCCAGAACAAGTTGCACCACCACCTGCAGAAGGACCGAATGTTTTTAGTCAGTTTGCAACGACAATTGATGCGAAAACAGGAGATGTTTTGTATGACAAAAATGCATATCACCGTGCATATCCTGCTAGTACGACGAAGGTGTTAACAGCGATTTTACTCATGGAGCATACAAAGCCAGAGGATCAATTTACATTTTCACAATTAGCATTAGATCAAGAGAAGAGTAATTATCAAATTGAGTTTCAACCTGGAGAGACAATTAATAGAAATACTGCGCTTATGATTTTAATGGTGCTGAGTGCGAATGATGTGTCGTATGCGATTGCGGAGCGGATTGGCGGGAGTGTTGAGAATTTCGCTAATATGATGAATGAGAAAGCGAAGCAATTAGGGGCGAAAGATAGCCACTTTGTAACACCGAATGGACTGCATGATCCGAACCATTATACGACGCCGTATGATATGGCTATGATTACGAAGGGTGTGCAAAAGTATCCTGAAATTTTACAAGCGATGAATACGAAAAGAACGACAGTTACGACGTCTAGGCAGACGGTGTCTATTTTTAATAAATCTAATTTTTTTGAAAATCCATATAGCATTGGCGGTAAGACAGGGTTTACGAATGAAGCGCGTAATACACTTGTTTTATTAAATGAGAAAGATGGAAATCGTATTATAAGTGTAGTAATGGCTTCTCAAAGACCTGAAATTTATGAAGATTTGAAGCAGATGGCGGACTATTCTTTCGGTCAATTTACGAAGCAAACAGTGCTCGATAAACATAATTGGCATCAAAAAACAACATATTTAAATAAAGATGTTAGTTCTGAGTTGGAAAAAAGTGCAGAACTGATGCTTAAGAAAGATGAAGGGAAAAATGTGAAAACTATTTTCCGGGCAGCTTCATTAGATAAAGAATCTTTGTATCATAAAGGAATACATCGTGGTGAGGTAGTTGGTGCAGTTGATATTACGAAAAATAATCAAACAATTGCGACGGTAAATGTTCTTTCAACAGAAGATGTCACTTTTGCGATGCCTAAGAAAGATACAGTTGCATCTGAGGAAAAAGAGTCAAATGTGAAAGTAATAAGTGTTGGGATAGGCGCAATTGTATTATTTGGAGCCATTTTATATGTAGTGTTACGCCGTAATACAAAAGGGATGAAAACAGAAGAAAAATAACGTAGTAGTAAAAAGACTGTGGAGAGATTTTGTCACAGTCTTTTTTATATGCTAAAAAGATATTTAACTAATAATTGTAAATTTTCTTATTGCAATAACTTAAAGTTCGTTATATCATTTACTTGTGTTCTTGTTAAAGAACGTAATGGATATTGCATACTTCAAATAATATAAAACAACGGAGAGGGAGAGAGACGATGAAATTAATTTGGAAGGTAATTAGCAACGCGATCTCATTTGTTTTATTTGCATTGATGGTTTTTTTAGCTTTTGTAGTTATTTCTTCAAAAGCGAGCGGTGGTGATCCGACAGTGATGGGATATCAATTTAAGAGCGTTCTTTCAGGATCAATGGAGCCGACGTTTTTAACAGGATCAATCATTGCAATAGAACCAAACAAAGATGGTTCTAAATATCAAAAAGGTGATGTTATTACCTTTAAAGAGAAAGATCAAAAAATTATCACTCACCGTATTATCGGTGTGAAAGATACAAATGGAAAAGTAATGTATGAAACAAAAGGGGATAACAACAACGGACCAGATTTAGAGCCAGTACTTGCAGAAAATGTAGTTGGAAAGTATGCAGATATTACAGTTCCGTACGTTGGTTATTTACTGAATTATGCGAATTCAAAAGCGGGAGCAGCATTACTTCTTATTATTCCAGGAGTCTTTTTACTTGGTTATTCCGCGATTTCTATTTTTGGTGCTATTCGTAGCATTGACGGAGAAAAGAAAGATAAAAAAGTAGAACAATCCGTCTAGTTTGTTTGGTTATACTTTCCGTTTAGGAAGTTAACAAATATATATTAAGGGGATATGGACATGACTTTAAAGAAAAAATTAGGAATGGGTATTACATCAGCAGTATTAGGAGCAGCTTTAGTTGGTGGAGGAACATTTGCATTTTTCAGTGATAAAGAAGTGTCAAACAATACATTTGCGGCTGGAACACTGGATTTAGCATTAAATCCATCAACAGTTGTTAACGTATCGAATTTAAAACCTGGGGATACAATTGAAAAAGAATTTAAACTAGAAAATAAAGGCTCTTTAGATATTAAAAAGGTTCTACTGAAAACAGATTATAATGTAGAAGATGTAAAGAAAGATAATAAAGATGATTTTGGTAAACATATTAAAGTAACATTCTTAAAAAATGTAGATAAGCATGAGACAATTGTGAAACAAACTACTTTAGATAAATTAAAAGGTGACACACTTACAGCTGTAGATAATGATTTATCGGCTTGGTTCTGGGATGAAAAAGGTATTTCAGCAGGTAAATCTGATAAATTCAAAGTGAAATTTGAGTTCGTTGATAATGGAAAAGATCAAAATCAATTCCAAGGCGATAAGTTACAATTAAATTGGACGTTTGATGCACAACAAACAGCAGGTGAAGAAAAATAGAAAAAGGGCTATCACATGGATAGCCCTTTTTCTATTTTTCTAGTATTTGTCTATCAATTTTAATAGTTCTTTACTATAATATAGATAATGTTCTGTATAAAGAACGTAATGTTCGATGGGAGAGATTAAGATGCTGAAAAGACCGCGTAATTTTAAAAAGATGCTTATATTGCCGTGTATGTGTTCTATTACGTTTTATTTAGGATCTCAAATTATGACGCATACAGAAGCGGCGTTCATTCATGAAACGAAAGTAGAAGCGACGTTTTCTACAGCAATTATATTTCCGAAAACAGTTAATACGTTAAAAGAGCAATCTGAGAAACATAAACAGTTTATTGAGCGTGAGTATGGAACGATGAAGGGAAAATCGAAAGCAACTTCTATTGAAGAAATAAAACAGGCGATTTCTGTATGGCAACAAGGGCGTGAGAAAATTGTTGCTGAGAAGGAAGCTCTGCAAAATGTATATACTGAAATAGAAGTTCCTTACAATCAAATACAAGAAGAATTAAAGGTAAATAAAGATGAGTCGATGCAGCAAGTGTCCGTATATGTAAATGAAGGCTTTCGCAGTATCAAAGAGAAACGTGACTATATTGAGAAAGAAATTAGCTTGAAAGCTATTGATGAGCAAATTCAGGCTCTTCAGCAACAATTAAACGTTGCAATTGAAGCGGAAGGACAAAAGAAAGTAGAAGAACAGAAGAAAGCAGAAGAACAGAAGAAAGCAGAAGAACAAAAGAAAGTAGAAGAACAGAAGAAAGCAGAAGAACAGAAGAAAGCAGAAGAACAAAAGAAAGTAGAAGAGCAGAAGAAAGCGGAGTAACTGCTTTAGTGAAACAGCCGGAAAACAAGAATGTGGTGTAAGAGAGTGTGAACGAATAAGCAAGACTAGTAATATTTATACGAGTGTGAGGGAAAGTTAGCCCTCACCTCTTTGTTTTGCTTTTTCTTATAGTATTAAATGATTTGAGTGTGAAAAAAGATATAAATTATCATTCGTTTTTCTGAAAAGTCTAAATAATATTGAGAAATAAAAATAACTGAAAATATTAATAAATATGTGTTGTGTTTATATAGGTTTGTTCGTTATAATGAACATAAGGTTTTTAAAAAAGAACACATATTAGCTAAGCTAATATAGTTTTCTTTACATCTCTTATTGAAAAATAAGTGATAAAAATATAAAAAAAAGCTAGGGGGAATTGATTGTGAGTCTGAAAAAGAAATTAGGTATGGGAGTTGCATCAGCAGCATTGGGGTTAGCTTTAATTGGTGGAGGAACATTTGCATTCTTTAGCGATAAAGAAGTATCAAACAATACATTTGCAGCTGGGACGTTAGACCTTACATTAAACCCTAAGACGCTTGTAGATATTAAAGATTTAAAACCAGGGGATTCTGTTAAGAAAGAGTTCTTATTACAAAACAGCGGTTCGTTAACTATTAAAGACGTTAAATTAGCAACAAAGTATACTGTTAAAGATGCAAAAGGTGATAATGCTGGTGAAGACTTTGGTAAGCACGTTAAAGTAAAATTCCTTTGGAACTGGGATAAACAAAGTGAGCCTGTATACGAAACAACTTTAGCAGACTTACAAAATGTGGATCCAGATCTTTTAGCTAAAGACATCTTTGCTCCTGAGTGGGGAGAAAAGGGTGGATTAGCAGCTGGTACAGAGGATTATCTATGGGTGCAATTTGAATTTGTAGATGATGGAAAAGACCAAAATATCTTCCAAGGTGATACATTGAATTTAGAATGGACATTCAATGCTAACCAAGAAGCTGGGGAAGAAAAATAATAAAAAAGCGGGTATTCCCGCTTTTTTTTATAAAGAAAAAGAAGTGCTGGTTGTAAGCACTTCTTTCTATTATTATTTTTGATTTTGCTTCCACTTTGTAAATTCAAGAAATTCACGAAATTGTTCTTTGGAGACACCAGAGTTCATTGCATCTTTAACGAGTTGTGTCCATTCGGAGTCTAGGTTAGTTTCCTTTGTTGTTTCATCATGAAGTAAAGTATCAACTGGAATTTGTAGAACTGCTGCGATTTTTTCAAGAAACTGAATGGAAGGGTTTTTTTGTAAATTTCGTTCTATAGAACTAATGTAAGATTTAGCAACGCCAGCTTTTTCGGCAAGTTCAGTTAATGAAATCCCTTTTTGTAAACGAAGGCGTTTTATACGTTCTCCAATCATATTTGCGCACCTTTCTATCAATATGTAGTTGTCTTATGATGTCATTATTATAACATAAACTTCGTTAAAAAGAACAAACCTATTGAGCCTGACTGGATGGCTTCATACGTTGGAAAAATTGCTCAATGTCTTGCATGGCGATACCGGCATCTAGAGCTTCAAGTATTAAATCAATCCATTCTTGATCCAGTGCGTCTGTCTTATCTTTGTACAAATGTAATTCCTCCCTAATTATCGGTCATAATTGCTGCTACAGAATACATGATAATGCAATCGGATTTTGTGTTTTATATAGTGAATTATCAAATATTTTGTAGATGAAACAAAGATAAAATCCCCATTAAACTCCCTCTATGGAAATTATAAATTGTTCGATAAAAACTTTCAATATTTTCAGAAAACATTGTTGAATTGTGATATATTCGTATGCTAACTATGAAATTTTTACAAATATATTAAAAACATTACATAATATGACTAAATATTGAAAAAATATTGAATTTTTAATAAAATTCAATTTGTAATACATATTATTTATTAGGGGAGGAAATATGGGATGAACAAGAAACCGTTCAAAGTTTTGTCATCAATCGCTTTAACAGCTGTATTAGGCCTTTCATTCGGAGCTGGCACTCAATCTGCATATGCTGAAACACCTGTGAATAAGACAGCTACGAGCCCAGTCGATGATCATTTAATTCCAGAAGAACGTTTAGCAGATGCACTGAAAAAACGTGGGGTAATTGATTCTTCAGCTTCAGAGAAAGAAACAAAGAAAGCTGTTGAAAAGTATGTAGAGAACAAAAAGGGTGAAAATCCTGGGAAAGAAGCAACAAATGGGGATCAACTTACGAAAGAAGCATCTGACTTTTTAAAGAAAGTGAAAGATGCGAAAGCAGACACGAAAGAAAAACTAAATCAGCCAGCAACAGGGACACCTGCAGCGACAGGCCCAGTTAAGGGTGGTCTAAATGGTAAAGTACCAACTTCTCCAGCAAAGGGAAAAGAATATAACGGTGAAGTTCGTAAAGATAAAGTACTCGTTTTACTTGTAGAGTACGCTGACTTTAAACATAACAATATTGATAAAGAACCTGGTTATATGTATACTGACGATTTTAACAAAGAACATTATGAAAAAATGTTATTTGGTAATGAGCCATTCGCATTAGAGGATGGTAGCAAAATCGAAACGTTTAAACAATATTACGAAGAGCAATCCGGTGGTAGTTACACAGTGGATGGAACAGTTACAAAATGGTTAACAGTTCCTGGTAAAGCTGCTGATTACGGTGCAGATGCTGCTACAGGTCATGATAATAAAGGACCAAAAGGACCACGTGATCTAGTAAAAGATGCATTAAAGGCAGCTGTAGATAGCGGTCTTGATTTATCACAGTTTGATCAGTTCGATCAATACGATGTAAATGGTGATGGAAATCAAAATCAACCTGACGGTTTAATCGATCATTTAATGATTATTCATGCGGGTGTTGGACAAGAAGCTGGCGGTGGTAAATTAGGCGATGATGCAATTTGGTCACATCGCTGGACAGTTGGACCAAAACCATTCGCAATTGAAGGTACACAAGCGAAAGTTCCATATTGGGGCGGAAAGATGGCGGCATTCGACTACACAATTGAACCAGAAGATGGCGCAGTTGGTGTATTCGCGCATGAATATGGTCATGATTTAGGTCTTCCAGATGAGTATGATACAGACTATACGGGTCATGGTGAGCCAATTCAAGCTTGGTCTGTTATGAGTGGCGGCAGCTGGGCGGGTAAAATCGCTGGAACAACACCGACGAGTTTCTCACCACAAAATAAAGAGTTTTTCCAAAAAACAATCGGTGGTAACTGGGCAAATATCGTAGAAGTAGATTACGAGAAATTAAATAAAGGTATCGGTCTAGCAACATATTTAGACCAAAGTGTTACGAAATCTAACCGTCCAGGTATGATTCGTGTTAACTTACCAGATAAAGATGTAAAAACAATTGCACCAGCATTTGGTAAACAGTATTACTACAGTACAAAAGGTGACAATCTTCATACAACGTTAGAAACACCACTGTTCGATTTAACGAATGCAACGAATGCGAAATTTGATTTCAAATCGTTATATGAAATCGAAGCAGAGTATGATTTCCTTGAAGTACATGCTGTAACAGAAGATGGTCAAAAAACGTTAATTGAAAGACTTGGCGAGAAAGCAAATAATGGAAATGCAGATTCGACAAATGGAAAATGGATTGACAAATCATATGATTTAAGTCAATTCAAAGGTAAAAAAGTAAAATTAACGTTTGAGTACATTACGGATGGTGGTTTAGCATTAAATGGTTTCTTACTTGATAATGCTTCATTAACAGTGGATGGTAAAGTAGTATTCTCTGATGATGCAGAAGGTACACCACAATTAAAATTAGATGGTTTCGTTGTATCTAGCGGAACAGAGAAGAAAAAACATAATTACTACGTAGAGTGGAGAAACCATACTGGATCAGATAGCGCATTGAAATTTGCTCGCGGTCCAGAATATAACTCAGGTATGGTTGTATGGTATGCAGACTCAGCTTACGCAGATAACTGGGTTGGTTTACATCCAGGACATGGTTTCCTTGGTGTAGTTGATTCTCATCCAGAAGCAATTGTAGGAACTTTAAATGGTAAACCGACAATTGATAGTAGTACACGATTCCAAATCGCTGATGCGGCATTCTCATTCGATAAAACGCCAGCTTGGAAAGTTGTATCTCCAACGCGTGGAACGTATACGTATGATGGCTTAGCTGGTGTACCAAAATTTGATGATTCGAAAACGTATATTAATCAACAGATTCCAGATGCAGGACGTATTTTACCGAAGCTTGGTCTGAAGTTTGAAGTAGTAGGACAAGCTGATGATAATTCTGCAGGTGCTGTTCGTTTATATCGTTAATACAGTAAAACTACCGAGAGATTTTCTTTCGGTAGTTTTTTTTGTGAGCAATGAATTTTATATAGCTGAAAAAGTCATATATAATGTAACTTTAAGAATAGAAATTTGTTATATATGAAGTCTATATAAATAATGAAAGAATTGGATAAAAATAGTGGGAGAAGGTGAGTGAATGAGTATTTCCTCTATTGTAAGTAGGCAAAAGGAATATTTTTTAAAAGGGCATACGAGAAGCATCGAAATGAGAAAGAATAATTTGAAGAAGCTTTATGAAGGCATTCAGCGTTTTGAAGAAGAAATATTTCAGGCATTGAAATTAGATTTAAATAAGTCAGTTCACGAGTCGTTTACAACGGAAGTTGGATATGTATTAAAAGAAATTTCCTTTCAATTGAAACATATGTCATCGTGGAGTAAACCGAAGCGAGTTCGAACAGCACTCACTCATTTTGGATCAAAAGGAAAAGTAGTGCCAGAGCCGTATGGTGTGACGCTTATTATTGCACCGTGGAACTATCCTTTTCAATTAGCAATTGCACCACTTGTAGGAGCACTTGCAGCTGGAAATACAATCGTTTTAAAGCCGTCAGAGTTAACGCCAAGCGTTTCAAAAGTGCTTAAGAGAATGTTAGGTGAATTATTCCCAGAAGAGCTTGTAGCGGTAGTAGAAGGTGGCGTTGAAGAGAGTACATCTTTGCTGAGGGAACCAATTGATTATATTTTCTTTACTGGTAGTGTTGGCGTTGGAAAAGTTGTAATGGAAGCAGCAGCGAAACAGTTGACGCCGCTTACGTTAGAACTTGGCGGAAAAAGTCCTTGTATTGTACATAAAGATGCAAAGATAGAGATGACAGCAAGAAGAATTGTTTGGGGTAAGTTTTTAAATGCAGGGCAGACATGTGTAGCGCCTGATTATATGTACGTGCATTCTTCCGTGAAAGAACAGCTAGTTGAGGCACTGCGACATGAAATCACAGAGCAGTATAGTAAAGAACCTTTGCAAAATGAAAATTACGTGCGTATTGTAAGTGAGCGTCATTTTGAACGATTATGTGGATTTTTACAAGATGGTCAAGTCGTAATTGGTGGAAACTATAAGAAAGATACATTACATATTGAACCGACAGTGCTAACGGATATTACATGGCAAGATGCTGTTATGGAAGATGAAATTTTTGGTCCGATTTTACCAATCATAGAGTACGACAATATAGAAGATGTAATTGGCACAATCCAGCAACATCCGAAGCCGTTAGCGTTATATGTATTTTCGGAAGATAAAGAAGTACAAAAGAAAGTGACGAGTAATATTTCATATGGTGGAGGCTGTATTAATGATGTTGTCTACCATCTTGCCACGCCATATTTACCTTTTGGGGGTGTTGGAAGTAGTGGATTAGGGGGTTATCATGGGGAAGAAAGTTTTCGGACTTTTTCACATTATAAAAGCATTTTAGCCCAATCTACAGCATTCGACATGAAAATTCGTTACTCTTCTACAAAAAGTGCTTTAAAATTCATACGAAAGTTGTTAAAATGATGATGGTGTTTATCAGTAGGCGTAGCCGTATGATAATAGCCCCTTCGCAATGGAAGGGGTTTTTCTGTTCGACGTTATGTATCATGCGAAAATGAATCAAACATACTACATAAAGGATAGAAACGAACGCTTGCTAAATAACCATTTTTGTTTGGATCGAAACAAAAAAATAGTCTATAGAACATAAATATTTATTCATGAATATAAAAATTTAAAATTTAAGGTAGATAGGACGGGAAAATGAAAAAGATTATTAAAGTTGAAGCAGTTGAAAAACATTTTGGAAATCAAGTGATTATCCCACCTCTTTCTTTAGATATTAAAGAGGGAGAGTTTTTAACAATTTTAGGGCCGAGTGGCTGCGGGAAAACGACTTTACTTCGTATGATCGCAGGATTTGAAACTCCAACTAAAGGGAATCTTTTATTAGATGATGAAAGAATTAACGATTTGCCGCCATATAAGCGTCATATGAACCTAGTGTTCCAACATTACGCACTATTCCCACATATGACAGTAGAGAAGAATATTTGTTTTGGTATGAAAATGCAGAAAGTATCAGTAGCAGAGCAGAAAGAGCGTGCTGAAGAGGCAATGCGTTTAACGCAGTTACTTGAGTTCCGTAATCGTAAACCTGCTAAGCTTTCTGGTGGACAACAGCAGCGTGTTGCAATTGCAAGAGCGATTGTAAATAATCCGCGTGTATTACTATTAGATGAGCCACTTGGAGCGCTTGACTTTAAGTTACGAAAAGACTTGCAACGTGAATTGAAAAACTTACAACGTAATTTAGGAATTACGTTTATATACGTAACGCACGATCAAGAAGAAGCAATGAGCATGAGCGATCGTATCGTCGTTATGAATAAAGGACATATCGAACAAATTGGAACGCCGAAAGAAATTTATAATAAGCCGAAAACATTGTTCGTTGCGACATTCATCGGTGAAAATAATATTGTGAAAAATGGGGAAGGCTATGTAGCAATTCGCCCTGAAAATGTGAAAGTACGTTCGGTTGAAGAACCAATTTTAAAAGAATACCATCTTGGACATATTGAAGATATCGAGTTTGTCGGAAATATGGAGAAGCTTTATGTACGTGATGAGAAAACATCAGAATTACTAATGGCATATCAAACTGCTGAAGAGGCAGTGCAGTGGAGCATTGGAGATAATGTATATGTAGGCTGGGAGCAAGAGGACGAGGTGACCTTAAATTGAAAAAAGGGAAATTACTCGCACTACCTACAGTCGCGTGGCTGTTAATTTTCTTCCTAATCCCGCTCGTATTCGTATTAGGATTCGCCTTCATGCAGCGCGGAGCTTACGGGACAGTAGAAATGCAATTTACGCTGGAGAATATATCCCGTGTGTTTGATCCATTGTACTTAGGAACGTTATGGGAAACTGTTAAGATTGCAGTTATTACTACAGTAATATGTTTATTAATTGGTTATCCATTTGCGTATACAATTACAATTGTTGACCGCAAATATCGTTCTATTCTTTTATTATTGGCAACGATCCCGTTTTGGATTAACTTTCTTGTTCGTTCATACGCATGGATTGTTATTTTACGTTCACAAGGTCTTGTGAATACGTTGTTATTAAAACTCGGCATTATTAGTGAACCGTTAAATTTATTATATAATACGCCTTCTGTAATACTCGGAATGGTCTATTCTTTATTACCATTTATGATTTTACCAGTGTATGCAGCAATTGAGCAGCTGGATAAGCGTAAGCTAGAAGCGGCTTATGATTTAGGAGCAACACCAATAAAGGCATTTTGGAATATAACAGTGCCGATGACAATGTCAGGAATTGCGACTGGTTCTATTTTAGTATTCGTTTCTTCTATCGGAATGTTTGTTGTATCAGACGTGATGGGCGGATCGAAAGTAGCATTAATCGGAAACGTTATTCAAAACCAATTCTTAGGTGCACGTGACTGGCCGTTTGGATCTGCGTTATCGATTATCGTTGTTCTATTCTCTGTTCTGTTAATTTACTTATATTATCGTGCAACGAAAGTATATAAATATAATGAGAACGGAGGGGAATAGGCAAAGATGAAGAAGTTTTTAGTTTCTTATTCTTGGTTAATTTTGTTATTCTTGTATTTTCCAATGATGGTTTTAATGGTCTATTCTTTCAACGACTCTCGCATTAATGCGGAGTGGGAAGGTTTTACATTCCATTGGTATACAGATTTATTTCAAAAACAAGATGTTATTGATGCATTTGTAAATAGTATTACGATTGCAGTTATAACAACGATTGTGACAACGGTACTTGGTGTATTCTTTGCGATTGCTTTACATCGTTATAAATATCGTTTCGAAGGGGCTATTAATGGCCTTGTATATTTACCAATTTTAATTCCTGATATTTTAATGGGATTATCTTTACTAATTCTTTTCAGTCAGCTAGGAATGGAACTTGGACAAACAACGATTATTATTGCACATATTACATTTAGTATTTCGTTTGTTGTTGTTATTTTAGCTGCGCGTCTTTCAAGTATGGGACGTGACTTAGAAGAAGCTGCAAATGATTTAGGAGCAACGCCTTGGCAAACGTTTCGTTTTGTAACGTTCCCAGCAATTGCACCGGGAGTTATTTCAGCAGCATTATTAACATTCACATTATCAATTGATGATTTTGTAATTAGTTTCTTCGTATCAGGACCAGGATCAACAACATTGCCATTATACATTTACAGTATGGTTAAGCGCGGAGTATCACCAGAAATTAATGCTCTTTCTACAATTTTAATTGTTGCTATCGTAGGATTAATGGTTCTATCTGAAATCTTCCGTAACAAAGGTGCAGATGGTGAAGAAAACTCTGGAGGACACCTTCCTTTATAATACGAACGATATAGAAAGTACGAGGGGGTAATAAACCGATGAAATTAATGAAAAGAATAGCTGGCGCAGCAATTAGCTTTAGCCTTGTTGCTGGTGTGCTTGCTGGTTGTGGTGAAAAGAAAGAAGAATTAAATATTTATAGCTGGGCTGACAATTTTGATGAGCAAGTGCTAAGAGATTTTGAAAAGAAGTATAATGTGAAAATTAACTATGATAAGTACGCAAGTAACGAAGAAATGCTTGCGAAATTACAAGCTGGTGGCGCAAAGTATGATTTAATTCAACCATCTGATTACATGGTTAAAACAATGGCAAAAATGGATTTATTAGCGCCGTTAGATAAAAAGAATATCCCAAATATCGAAAACATGGTTTCTAATTTCAAAACACCTGCGTTTGATCCAGAGAATAAATATTCTTTAGTGTACACTTGGGGTGTAACAGGGATTGCATACAATAAAAAGTATGTGAAAGAAGCACCTACAAGCTGGGCTGACTTATGGAATGAGAAATATAAAGGACATGTAACGTTATTAAACGATTCTCGTGAAGTATTAGGAGTGGGTCTTAAGAAGCACGGGTTCTCAAACAGTACAAAAGAAGATGCAGAGTTAAAGACAGCAGCAGATGATTTAAAGAAGCTGCTTCCAAACTTATTAGCATTTGATACAGATAACATTAAACAAAAATTCATTACAGAAGATGCTTGGATCGGAACAGTTTGGTCTGGAGATGCAGCATTTATCGCAAAAGATAATAAAGATGTAGAATACGTTGTACCAAAAGAAGGCGGCACAATTTGGGCTGATACGTTAGCAATTCCAAAGGGTGCAAAACATAAAGAGCTTGCTGAGAAGTTTATGAACTACTTACTTGATGAAAAAGTAAGTGTGAAAAACTACGAGTCAATTGGTTACAGTAATCCAAATGAAAAAGCTCATCCTCTTCATAGTAAAGAATACCGTGATAATCACAAGATTTTCTTAACGAAAGAAGAGTTAGATCGTACAGAATGGCTTGTTGATGTAGACGATAAGTTAAAAGACTATGATCGTTACTGGACAGAGCTAAAAACAAAAGGTAAATAAGTAAGAAAATGCGGTTTCTAAAGTAGAAATCGCATTTTTTCATAGTAGGAGGAAATCGTTTGAAGAAGAAGTTACATCAGTATGAGGTAATATGTATCGGTTTATTATTTGCTGTATTTAGTATTGTTGCTTGGCGCGTACATGCAGGTGGCGTTACAGTAATGGATACATATGTCCGCGGATTAGTAAAAGGGCTACAAACGGAAAGTTCCCTTACATTTTTCTCGTACTTTACAAAATTGGGGTCAGCAATTGGGATAGCTGCTACGCTCGTTATAAGTTTGCTTGTTTTTTGGAAGAAGCGTTATTATGCTGCGATGATTGTGTATCCAATGGGAATTTTAATAACACATCTTGTGAATAAAGGGATAAAAGAGATTGTAAAGAGAGAACGTCCGTCATTAAATGAAGCGTTAGATGCACTTGGATATAGTTTTCCTAGTGGACATGCAATGCTATCGATTATGACATTTGGATTTCTTGCTTATATCATTGCTGCTAATTTGAAAAGCATAGCTGGGAAATGTGTCATAACGATTTTGATGGGTACAGTAATCCTATCGATTGGATTAAGTAGAGTCATTTTAGATGTACATTACCCAACTGATATTTTAGCTGGTTACTGCGTAGGTGGTATTTTGTTAGTTATCGCTATTTACTATCATCGTTTACTTACTGAGAGATTGGGGCTTAATAAAGAGAGATAGAAAAAACGCCTGGAAAAACTATCATTATAGTGTTCCTAGGCGTTTTTTGTTTGTATAAAGATATGATACAGTATAAGTGACAATTGAATTATTTAAAGTAGGTGAAAATGTGTGAAGACAAATGTTCATAAAGTTGATAAGTGGGGGAAGTTAGGAGCTTTTTTGTATCAATTTCGTTATACAGTAATTGTAGCGTTACTGTTGCTTGCAATCGCACTTGGGATTTTTGCTCCAAAGCTACCGGGAGTATTAGGTGGTGACGGTTTCCAAACGGAAGGCGACTATCAAAAAACAAAAGAAATTTTAGATAAAGATTTTAAGAAGTCTCAAGATACGCTTCTGCTCGTTTTTGAGAAAAATAAAGATGCTTCGCATGAGGATTTTAAAAAGCGAATAGATGAAATTGTAAAGAATGTTCAAGAGAAAGAGAACTATGAATCTTTCCATCACCCAATCCAAAATAAAGAAATGCTACAAGATGACATCGGTTATGCGACAATTTTATTTTCCGGGAAAACAAATAAAGAAAGAATGGAAAAGACATTACAATTTGCTAATGAGATTGAGAAAGAAAGTAATGTAGCATTAAAAGTAACACCTACAGGATTTCCGAAAATTAATCAAGAGATTAATGAAAGAACGCAAAATGATTTAAAAGTAGCAGAAATGATTGGATTACCAATTGCGTTTCTTGTATTACTATTTTCGTTTGGTAGCCTTTTGGCATCAATTTTACCGATTTTGAATGGAGCGCTTAGTGTTATTAGCACGATGGGTATATTGTATTTCATCGGTGTGGATAAAGAACTATCTATTTTCGTGTTAAACGTTGCACCGATGATTGGACTTGCACTATCTATTGATTTTGCGCTATTATTTGTGAACCGTTTTCGAGAGGAAGTTGCTAAACGAACGGTAAAAGAAGCGATAGCAATTACATATCAGACGGCAGGACGTGCAATTGTATTTTCAGGATTATGCGTATTTGTTGGGTTATCCGGTTTGTTTTTCTTTAAGATAGATTATATTCAATCTGTCGCAATTAGCGGAATGATTGTTGTGATTATGAGCATTTTATTCTCACTCACACTTCTTCCAGCGTTATTATCGTTAATCGGTAAAAAAATATTAAAAAAGAATCAAGTAGCACATACGCCGGCAAAAGCATGGCGTAAATTTGCGCAATTTGTGATGAAACATCCAATTGCAATGATTGTTGTTGTTACAACATTTATTGTTATTTGTTTATTACCGTTACGTACAGCTAATTTGCAGTTCCCTAGTGTTGAAGCTTTACCTGAAAAGAGTGATACAAGGATTGCATATGAAAAGTATGAAGAAGCATTTAATAAAACTGTCAAAACACACGCTGATGTTACGTTAGTTGTAGAGACGAAAAAAGATATGAAAGAAAAAGAAAGTCTACAAAAGATAGAAGAAGTCGTTCAAACGTTAAAAGATGATAAAAAAGTACATGAAGTAAGAAGTTTATACGACGGGTTAACTGGAATGAAAGCAGATCAAGTTGCTGGAATATTGCAGTCGCCAGAAGCAGCAAAACTAACTCCTGTATTTGAAGCATACACAAAAGGGAATAAGACGACGATAGAAGTTTTTTTGAAAACAAAACCACGTACAGAGACTGCAAAACAGTGGGTGCGTGACTTTAAAAAGAACTATAAAGAAACGAATGTTACGTATTATCTAGGCGGAATGACGACGTTTCAACAAGAATTAGAAGATGAAATTAAAGATAAAGTTGTAATTGGTATGTCTGTTATATTTGGATCGACCTTTGTTATATTATTATTTGCATTCCGATCTATACTCATTCCAATTAAGGCAATTATTATGAATATACTTAGTTTGAGTGCAACCATTGGAATTGTTGTTTGGTTATTTGAAGGTGGTCATTTCGGTTTAGAAGCGAGTCCGGTTCTGTTTGTCTTACCAATCTTCATTTTTGGCCTCGTATTTGGGCTTAGTATGGATTATGAAGTATTTCTTATTTCACGTATTCACGAGCTCTATGAAGAAACAGGAGATAACGATCAAGCAACGTTAGAAGGGCTCGTTTCAACAAGTAGAATCATTACATCAGCTGCATTAATTATGATTGTTGTAACGGGTGCATTCGCATTTACTGATATTTTACCAGTAAAGCAGATGGGGCTTGGCGTGGCATTAGCAATATTTCTTGATGCAACAATTATTCGTCTTATGCTCGTTCCAAGCTTAATGAAGTTATTTGGAGACTGGAATTGGTGGTTACCATTTCGAAAAAAACGAGAAAAATCATCGTAAAAAAATGCTCATCATATTGATGAGCATTTTTTTATGAATAGCAAGACCTACATTTTGCAAATAGTATGTGATAAGAACATTACATACAAGTAGGTGAAGGCAATGTTTCGTTATTTTAAGTTTAAGTTAAATGATACAGTACAGTTTGCAGAAAACGATGGGCATATGTATCGCATTGTCGGTTATCGGTTAGAAAAGGGATTTTATCCAAAAGATGAATGGACTCATATCATTTATGAACTACTTAGAGAATTTGACGGGTATACGATGGATGCAGAGGAGGAAGAACTTGTAAAGGTCGTTCAAGTAGAGGATGAGTATTACAAAATACAAGAAGTATCAGGTTATCGTTATCCAGTAAAAATGAAACAAAAACAACAAGTGATGAAAATAGAAAGGATGGACGATTTATTAGATGCTTACAATGACTATAAAAGGTTGGCGGATTTCTTTAAAGATTTATCGTATGAACAAAAAGCTGAAGAAGTATTGTTAGAAATGAAAAGACTTAGAGCTTGAGGGGCAGTCTATTATAAGACTGTCCTCTATTTTTGACGGTGCACCAAAGTGTGTTTTCCGTTACAATGAGAGAATCAATAGAAATAAGGTGATAAACAGTATGGAAACAAAGAAAAAGGGCGAATGGTGTGAAATTACCGTTCCAGCTAAATGGAATGGTATAAGTATTGAATCGGTATTAAAAGTAGAATGGGAAATACCGAAAAAGCTATTACATCAGCTTCGTATGGAAAAAGGTGTTACGGTTAACGGAGAACAAAGAAGATGGAATGAGCTTTTAAAAGAGAACGATAAGTTACAAGTTCATATGTTTGCGGAGGAAGAGTACGGTGTGGATCCAGAATATGGTGAATTGCATGTAGTATACGAAGATGATCACGTACTCATCGTAAATAAACCAGAGAAAATGGACACACATCCTGCTGAAAAAGGTGGAACCGGGACGCTTGCAAATCTTGTTGCTTTTCATTTTCAAATGCAAGGTTTAGAGGCGAAGGTGCGTCATATTCATCGTTTAGATAAAGATACGACAGGTGGTGTCGTATTTGCTAAGCATAGAATTGCTGGTGCAATTATGGATCGTTTATTAATGGAACGAAAAATTAAAAGGACGTACGCAGCGCTCGTTGAAGGGAAAGTAAAGGGGAAACAAGGAACGATTGATGCTGCTATTGGAAGGGATCGCCATCATGCTACAAGGCGTCGTATTTCTCCAAAAGGTGACCAAGCTATCACATATTATAAAGTAGAAAAGTATTTTGAGAAGCAAAACACGACTTTCGTAACGTTACAATTAGAAACGGGTAGAACGCATCAAATTCGTGTTCATATGAGCCATAATGGTAATCCACTAGTTGGGGATGTATTATATGGTGGACAAACAAAATATATGTCCAGTCAAGCATTGCATGCGATGAAGATAAATTTCTTGCATCCAATTACGAAAGAAGCGATTGAAGTTGATGTGCCGTTTCCTACAAAGTTAGATAATAAAATAAGAGAATTTCAAAAAGAAAATGCGTAAAGTATAAGTTTTAATTTGAAAAAAGTAGATTTTTGCAGGGATTTCTCTAAAAGGAGCGAAGCCGTTAAGAGAAAAGAGAGGTGAGAATCACTTGATCAAATATAAGTATGTACTTGGAATATTTTTCGCTTGTCTTTTAGTTACTCTATGTCTCTATCCCTATTTACCAACTCGTATGGCAGTACATTGGAATGTAAATGGTGAGCCAAACGAGTTTATGAGTAAACAAGTTGTTGTAGCATTTATTCCTTGTTTTATTATTTTTTCATATGGATTTTTGTATATTATTTCACATAATATATTTAAGTTTAATGAAAGAGAGCATGGTATTATAGACGGATTTATAAAGAAAATTACGTTATTTATGTTGTTTATTCATATGCTTATCCTCTTTATTAATTTTGAGGATTTGATATCCTTTCAAACAGGATTAACGATTGGGATTAGTATGTTTCTTTTTATGCTGAGTAAAGAATTTAAGAAAATAAAAGGCAAAGAAAAAGACCCAATTAAATTACAAAAAATTCGTTTAGTAAGTAGACGGATTTTTCAAGTGATGGCATGTGGCATATTGTTTTCATTGTTTTTGAACTTAGAGTGGGGATTTTATGTATTGCTTAGTGTAATAAGCTGTGGATCTATGCTATTTATGTTATATATTTTCTATTCATACATAATAGAAAGTTATGAAACTTAAAAAAGAGTCTTCTCATTATGAGAAGACTCTTTTAATCTATTTACTTTGTAATAAATTGTTGTGTCCAGTAGTTGCCGCTTTCTACATAACCAACACCGATGTGAGTGAAGCCGTTATTTAAGATGTTTGCACGGTGTCCAGCGCTGTTCATCCAAGCTTGTACCACTTCTTCAGGTGTACGTTGGCCTTGAGCGATGTTTTCACCTGCAGATGTATAAGAAATACCAAATTTCTTCATCATGTCAAACGGAGACCCGTATGTAGGGCTGTTATGATCAAAGTAGTTGTTTTTTTGCATGTCTTCAGACTTAATACGTGCTACTTTGCTTAATTCAGTATCGATTTTTAGTGCTGGTAAACCTTGTTTTGCACGCTCAGCGTTTGTTAATTCAACAACACGTTGTTCGAACTCGCTTAAAGATTTTGCTTCTTCAGCAGGCTTTTGCTCAGCTGGTTTTTGTTCAGCAGGTTTTTGCGTATTGTTGTTTTCAGCAGGCTTTTGAGCTTCTGGTTTTTGAACTTCTTCAGCAGGCTTTTGCTCGGCAGGTTTTTGCTCAGCAGGCTTTTGAGTTTCTGGCTTAGCTGTTGGTTGCTCAGTTACAACATTTTCAGTAGGTTGTTGACCAGGAATGAAGCAGTTTGGTTGGAAGTTTCCTTGTTGCCATTGTGCTAATGATTCAACTCCCATAGATTGTAAGAATGCTTGTAGTTCTTGTTGGCTCATTTGCTTCATCATCACTTTTGAATGCTGAATATTTTGAACCTTTATGTTAGATGGTTGTACTGTTGCAGCTTGTGCATCTAGAGAAGATACTCCTAAAGTAAGAGCTGTTGCAGCAGCTACAGATAATAAAACACGCTTTTTCATGATGTGTGTCCCCCTATATAAAGTTTTAATTTGTTTTCACACGATTTGTTTTTGACAGCCTGTCTGACTGACAAATTCATCGTAGCATATAATTTGCGAGAAAAAAGATGGAAAAAAATTCATAGACTTTAAAATTACCTAATTTATCCTAAGAGAAGAAGGGAGCAAAAATAAGAGAAATATAGAGTATAAAAGGAATTTATAGTGTTTTTATACTTGGTTTTAAGAGGGGGTTTTTGGATAAAGTTACCTAAATAGAAAATGAAGAATCCTATTGTATCAATGGTTTGAGCGATTTTTTGAGGAATATAATGGATTGATTTTTACAAAACTGTAATGTTTCTGTTGTTCTTTTTTATAATAAAGTAACATATTTTTAATGTTGTAGCAGACAAAAAAGCGGCTATCTCTTTACATAGACGAAGGAGATAGCCGTTTTCCTATTATTACGTATGTTACGAGTTATTACGAGTTAGTTTCAATTGCTTCTAATAATAAATCCACAATGTGAATTCCTCTCATTTTATGAGAAAGCCCTTCTCGCTCAATGCCCAATTTCATTTGTAATAAACAACCTGGATTTGCAGTAACAATGGTTGCTGCGTCTGTTTCATGCACACGGTCCATTTTGTAATCTAGAAATTCCATTGATAACTCTGAATGAACAATATTGTAAATACCAGCAGAGCCACAGCAGCGGTCCGCATCTTTCATTTCTCGATATGTTGCACCTTGGATAGCCTCTAGTAACATACGAGGTTCAGAAGATGTGCGCATAACATTGCGTAAATGACAAGAGTCTTGATACGTAATAACCTGCGGCGTGAGTCGTAAGTCAGTTCGCTTATGGAAGTCTAGTTCTACTAGTATAGCAGTAATATCTTTAATCTTAGAAACAAACTGCTTAGCACGTTCAGCCCAATCCGGATCATCCTTTAAAAGATAATCATAGTCTACTAGGTAAGCTCCGCAACCTCCTGCATTCGTAATAATATAGTCGATGTTTAAATCTTCGAATGCTTTTATATTTCGCTTTGCTAATTCTTTTGCTCCACTCTTTTCACCAGCATGTCCATGCAATGCACCGCAACAACTTTGTGTTTTCGGAATAACAATATCACAACCAGCTAATTGAAGAAGTTTCATCGTTGCGTTATTTGTTTCTAAAAACATCGTATCCATTAAACAGCCTGCGAAGAATGCAACTTGTTTTTTCTTTGTACTTTCTGCAGGTAAAAATGAAGGACGATCTTTCATTGCTTTCATTTTAGGGACTTTTGGTAAAACGAGATCCATCGTTGCAAGTGTTTCAGGGAATAACTTTATAATACCTGTTTTATGTGTTAGCGTTTGTAAACCAGAACGTTGATAAAATCCGATTAGTCCGGTTAATGTTCGCATTCGATTTTGATGGGGGAATAATCCTTCAAAAACGACTTTTCGAACAGCTTTCACTGGCATTGAGAATTTTTTATTTTGATTAATAATATCTCGAGCCTCTTCTAATAAATGTCCATAATTTACACCAGATGGACAAACGGGCTCACAAGCACGGCAACCAAGACAAACGTTTAATGTATTTTCAACATCTTCATCTGGTTCGATTAAACCATCAACGACTGCTTTCATTAATGCGATACGTCCGCGTGGTGAATGTGACTCTTTATATCCGGATTGAATGTAGGTAGGACAAGTAGGTAAACAAAAACCGCATCGCATACAGTTTAGTAATTCATCTTCATTTAATCGTTCTTTAAATTCTTTTTGAATATTTTCTTTATTTAATGTGGTCATCGCTCAACCACCACTCTTTTTCGAGTGTCTTTCGCGAACATTTTTCCAGGATTCATAATGTTATTTGGATCGAAAGCTTGCTTTATTCCTTGCATAGCTGCAATACCTTCTTTACCTAATTTCATTTCTAAATATGGAGCTTTCATTGCACCAACACCATGTTCACCAGTAATTGTGCCACCAAGTTCAATTGCTTTCGCAAATATTTCAGCAAAAGCTTGTTCAGCTCGGTGCATTTCTTCTGCATTACGAGCATCTGTCATACAAGTTGGATGTAAGTTACCATCACCAGCGTGTCCAAACGTACAAATAGGAATATTATATTTTTTTGCAATGGCATTAATAGCTTCAACCATTGGAGCGATTTGTGAACGTGGTACAGTCGCATCTTCTAATATTGTAGTAGGTTTTAATCGTGCGAGCGCTGATAGAGCACTACGGCGAGCAGTACGAAGCGCATCTGCTTCTGTTTCATCTTTTGCAATGCGAACATCAACTGCATTCATAGAGCGGCAAACGTTAGCCATGTTTTCAATATCTCGATTGACTACTTCGGGCGGGCCGTCTTGTTCGATTAATAAAATTGCTTTTACGTCAGTTGGTAAACCGATTTGTGCAAACTCTTCTACAACTTCAATTGTCGGTTGGTCTAAAAACTCAAGGGTTGCTGGAATAATTTTATTTGCAATAATAGAAGAAACAGCACGTGCAGCTTCATTAATATCTTCATATAATGCAAGCATTGTTTTCTTTGTTTCAGGCATAGGAACAAGTTTTAATATAGCTTCTGTTACCACGCCAAGTGTTCCTTCAGAACCGATAAATAAACGAGTTAAATCGTAACCAGCTACATCTTTTGCTAATTTACCACCAGTGCGAATAATATCGCCATTTGGTAAGACAAGTTCAAGCCCCATTACATAATCACGTGTTACGCCGTATTTCAAACCGCGTAATCCACCTGAGTTTTCATTAATATTACCGCCGATTGTAGAAATTTTCATCGAGCTTGGATCTGGTGGATAAAATAAACCTTTTTCTTCTACCGCTTTAATAATATCAAGTGTAATGACACCAGCTTGTACAGTAATTGTTAAGTTTTCTTCATCAATTTCTAAAATATTGTTCATATGGCGGAAAATAAGGACGATACCGCCTTCAAGTGGACATGTTCCTGCGCAAAGATTTGTTCCAGACCCGCGCACATACACAGGAATTTTGTGAGTGTTACATACTTTTAACACTTCAGCTACTTCATTTGTATTACGAGGAGCAATGACTGCATCAGGCATTGCTTGGAAGTTTGGAGTGGCATCATAACTATAAGTTAAACGCCCCATATTGGATGTATCTACATTATCTTCGCCAACAATAGATACGAATGAATGAATAATTTGTTTTTCTAACATTGGAAATCCCCCTCAAACTGTTAACGTGTTTAGTTATAATAAACAACGTGGTAACAGTGCTTTCATTATAATGATAAAAAAGTCGAGGGATTCTTTCTATGTGTAATCATCTGAAGATTAATCTGTTTTATCGTTCTTTTTTGTATGATCATCTAATAGGAGGAGTGCGAAGTATAAAACGTTTAAGTCTTTGAATTGTTTTGGATCAAGTCCTGTATGTTCTTCAATCTTTTTTAGCCTGTAATGTAATGTGTTAATGTGTATATGTAATTGTTTAGCCGTCTGTTTATAAGATTGGTTATAATCGATAAATAAGCGCAAAGTATGCATAAGCTCAGGAAATGATAATAAGTTTTCGATGGTACGCTCTAGAAATTGTTCACGCGTTTCGGCAGAAATATCTTGTAAACACATTTCTAAACGTAAATCTTCATTAAATACAATTTTTTTCGTTTCCAATGATACAGAAAGAGCGCGTAATGCTTGTTCGTAACATATGTTCATATTGTTTGAGGTAACTGTTTGTCCAATCCCGATATATAAAGGAATAGAAAATAAAGTTTCGCAGTCTTGTTTTAACCGTTTTAAAAATTGATAAGTTTGCTCTTTGGAGCTCGTTGCTGTAAATAAAATAAAACGATCATTTCCCCAACGAACAAATAGATGCTCTTTTGTTAAAATATTACGTATGTGTTGCCATATTTTACGCTGGAGCATCGTGTCATTTTTGCCAATAGAAAACAAAATAAGTTGTTTTTTCTTATATAAATCAATGCCAAGTGTTTTGGCGCGATCAAGAAAACTCGGGGACCACTCTGTATTTTGAAGCCAATCAAAGACAAAAGCTTCATAAGAACGGTGCTCAAGTTCTAGTTGCTCTAAAAAGTAGTTTTCATGAATTAATAATTCGGTCATCTTACGCAATATTTCGCCGTAGCGTGAAATATTTTCAGGTTCTCCTGTAATTCCAATGACACCAATTACTTCATCATGAAATAATAAAGGAAGATTCATCCCAGCCTTTACACCTTGCAATCGCCTTTCATCTTCTTTTGTAATGATGACGGTTTTCTTTTGTTTGGCGCAGCGGAGTGCACCTTCATGAAATTGACCAATTCTTTCTGTATCTGTACTTGCGATAATAACGCCTTCTATATTAATGATAATAATATTTTCTGTAATTAGTCTGCGTACTTCTCGTACAATTTTATTCGCTAAATCAGGAAATAGCATAATTGACACACCTCAAATTCTATTTGTTGTACATTATATATGTAAATTGAGTAAGAAAGGAAAATTTCACACTTTCCACACATTTATTTGTTATTTTACAATTATAACGAAATCATCCGAAGATGGAGGGAATCTTTTGAGAAAGTATGTTTTTCTTCTCTGTTTTTTATTTCTATTAGTAGGGTGTCAAGGAAGTTCGTATACACCAATTGCTAAAGATAAAAATGTTATTATAACAACGAATATAAAAGAAGGCAGTATTAGTTTTATTGATAAAAAAGATAAAAAGTTAATCACGACATGGGAACTAAATGAGCCAATGGCCGGAATCACACTGCTTCCAAATGGTGAGGAAATACTTGTATACGGTAAGCAATTAGAATATATGTATGTATATTCACTAACGGAAGGAAGGCAAGTGGGAAAATATAAAACTGGAAAGGGCATTGTAAATGTGGTCGTATCAGAAGATAAAAAACAATTATTTGCTGCCGATCAAAATGTTCAAAAGGTAAGGTTCTTTACGATAAATGGGAAAGAGACAGGAAATGTTTCAACAGGCAAAGGACCTATAACGATGGTAGAGTATCATAATCGGTTATCTGTATTAAACTTTTATGATACGAAACTAACGACAATTGATACGAAGAAAAAAGAAGTTGTTCAATCCTTTATGATTCCACCAGCATCAACAGGAGCAACGATTAGTCCTGATGGGAAAGAAATATGGATTGGCGGACATGGTGATGGAAATCAAGTAAATGAGAAAGTGTTAGTATATTCTTTGCAGGATGGAGAAATGGTACGTTCTTTACATGCTCCATTTATGCCTGTGAATATAACGAAGGATAGTAAGTACGTATATGCATTAAGTCATGGGTCGAATACACTTAGAAAGTTTGATATTAGCACATATAAAGAAATAGCTTCTGTAGAAGTAGGATCAAATCCATTTGCATTTTTGGAGAGCGGAGCAGAAGGATATGTAGCCAGTTATGATAGTGATGAAGTGTGCGTTATGGATATGAAGAATTTGAAAATAAAACAAACAATTAAAGTCGGAAAAGGACCGTTTCAACTCATAGAGAGGGAAGGGAAGGACAATGAATAAATATAGAGTACTAGTTGTAGATGATGAAAGTGATATGAGGCAGCTTGTTGGAATGTATTTGGATAACTTTGGATATGAGTGGGGAGAAGCTGAGAATGGAAAAGAGGCTCTTAAAAAACTAGAAACGGATCATTATGATTTCGTTGTATTAGATATTATGATGCCAGAAATGGATGGACTTTCAGTTTGTAAAGAAATTAGAAAAACGTCAGATGTACCGATTATATTTTTAACCGCAAAAGGTGAAGAGTGGAATAGGGTGAACGGTTTACGTATGGGAGCAGATGACTATATTGTAAAACCGTTTAGTCCTGGTGAATTAGTTGCCCGTATGGAAGCTGTGTTAAGAAGATATACAAAACAAGAACAGCAAGAAGAGATTCAATTTGGACCAATTCTTATCAATGAAAAAAGTAGAAGAATCGAGGCGGATGGTGAGTCGATTTCTCTTACTGTAAAAGAGTTTGATTTACTATATTTTCTTTGCCAGCATACAGGACAAGTATTTAGCCGGGAGCAATTACTTGAAAAGGTATGGGGATATGATTATGCCGGAAGTACAAGAACAGTAGATACGCACGTGAAAACGATGCGCTTGAAGCTTGGAGAAAGTGGAAACTACATTCAAACTGTTTGGGGTGTAGGCTATAAATTCGAGGTGTAACGTATGTTTACAATGGTACAAAAACTTTGGCTTACAGTAGTATGTGCAGTATGTGTAACAGTGTCCTTTCTTTATTTCGTATCTTTATACTCGTATGAAAAACTATACGTTGATAATTTAAAAGGTTCATTAGTAATGGAAGGAAAAAATCTTGCTGCCCAATATGATAAGCACGAAGGAATATCAACTTTTGAAGAGAAAGTAAGATCGTTTGATCAAATATCTAGTTCAGACGTTATTTTCGTGTCTAATCCGCGTGATTTAAGTGCATGTTTGCCTTTTGATGTGCATCATCATTCCCTTATAAGTGAAGGAGATAGGCAAACGCTATTAGATGGGAAAACTGTGACAAAAATAGGATATGAAGAACATTTTGACCGTAATATTATGGGGGTTGTCATCCCTGTATTGGAAAATAAAAAATTAGTCGGAATTGTCTATTCGTATATTCCTTTAAAAAGTATAAAAGATTTAATCTATGATATGGGTCTTATTTTAGCACCGTTAGCAATTGCTATGATTTTAATTACTATATGGGTTGGAAGAAAAATTATAATTGCAATTACGAAGCCACTTTCGCAAATGGAACGGGTTGCAAATCATTTGGCTACGGGAGATTTCTCGGAGCGGATTACAGTTTCTTCAGAGGATGAGATTGGACGACTAGGAAAAGCATTTAATAAAATGGCCAATTCATTAGAAACAGAAGATGTAAAGCGTAAGGAATTTTTAGCAAATGTTTCGCATGAACTTAGAACACCACTTAGTTATATAAAAGGGTATAGCGAGGCTATTTTAGATGGCGTTGCCAAGGGACCGCAGCAGGAAAAAGTAACGCAGCTAATTCATAAAGAAGCAGGTCGTATGCAGCGTCTCGTTCATGACTTGTTAGACTTAGCACAATTAGAAGGTGAGCACTTTCCGTTAAAGAAGCAACCTATCGTTTTTTCACAGCTGATTGAAGACGTATTAGATACGTATGAGATTAAGTTTATAGAAAAGGAACTTCATATTTCAACCAATTTAAATCCAGAGATCATTGTCATGATTGATGAGGATCGTATGCAACAAGTGCTTCATAATGTGTTAGATAATGCGATACGGTATACAAATCAAAACGGAAATATCGTTATAACTTTAGAGCAAATCGATGATTACTGTGAATTGAAAATAAAAGATACAGGAATTGGCATTGATATAGAGCATTTGGAGAATCTTGGGGAACGCTTTTACCGAGTTGATAAAGCGAGAAGTCGTCAACACGGTGGAACAGGTTTAGGCCTTGCTATTGTGAAACAAATTGTTCATATACATGGTGGACATTGGAAAATTGAAAGTGAAAAAGATAAGGGAACAACGGTTATTATTAAACTGAATGTACAGGATGAGGGGGGCATGTTCTAATTTTTAGGACATGTTCTTTATATTGAAGAAAATATTTATCCCGCTATTTGCCGGACAGTAAGACCCTCACCTCAAAATTCAACGGAAGCAAAGAAGTTAGGTGGAGGCCCTGCTGTCCGTAAAAGCCCGATTGGTGAGGGCTAATAATCAGTGGGGGATGAACAAAACCCCTACTGATTAAAGTTTCACTTTATACGTAAAAATATAAATTAATATGTAATAAATATCGAAAATTTGACTATTTTATGAACAAAACATTTGTACTTCTTATCAATTCGGTCTAAAATAGTTATGATGCAAAGTTCTTATAAATCGTTTCAATTGTTGTTTGGAAGATACTGAGGTGATTTAACTGGAGTACAAATCTATTAAACCGAAAAAAATTTACGAAGAAGTATCTGAAGCTATTTTAACAATGATTAAAAATGGTACGTTAAAACCTGGTGACAAACTACTCCCTGTGCATCAATTAGCTGAGCAGTTTCAAGTTGGTAGATCTGCTGTTCGTGAAGCGCTAAGTGCGCTAAGAGCGATGGGCTTAATTGAGATGAAACAAGGAGAAGGTACATATGTGAAGAACTTCGATTCTTCTTCATTAACGAAATCATTAAACAATAGATTATTAATGAAGAAAGAAGATATTTTGAATTTATTAGAAGTACGAAAGGTGCTTGAAGTGGGGGCAGTTCGAGTAGCGGCGGCAAAACGTACGGAAGATAATTTACAAAATATGAAACATTGGTTAGATGAAATGGCAAAGAGCATTGGAGATGAAAAGGCTGGCGAAAAAGCCGATTTTCAATTCCATATGGGAATTGCAGAGTCTTCGCATAATAACATTTTGCTTGAACTCATGAATCATGTTTCAGAGATGATTGCTGAAACGATTGGTGAATCAAGACGCATTATTTTATATGGTGAACAAACGACATCAGAACGACTTATAGAAGAGCATCAAGTTATATATGATGCGGTGTTAAAACAAGATGTAGAATTAGCGCAGCAAGCAATGCTAGATCATTTAACAAATGTAGAACATATTGTCACAGGTAAAAACGATATAAATTCGTAATTTAATCTTTTAAAAATTTAATTTTCTGATAAAATAGAGAAATATTAAGTAAGCGTTTTCTTTAGAAGAGGGAGAGGATAGGCCATGGTTGAGCCTATTTCTTCTCTACTCAGTCATCTGATGACCATATGTTTGTTGGCGAAGTTGTAAAAAGGGGGAGTAATAGTTATGAAAGTTACTTTATTTGTTACTTGTTTAGTCGATATGTTCGAAACAAATGTCGGCAAAGCAACAGTTGAAGTGTTGGAGCGTTTAGGTTGTGAAATTGAATTTCCAGAAGCACAAGTTTGTTGTGGCCAGCCTGCTTATAATAGTGGCCATGTAGAAGCAGCAAAAGAAGCGATGAAACATATGATTGAAACTTTCGAAGATGCAGAATATATCGTTACGCCATCTGGTTCGTGTGCGACAATGTTTCATGAGTATCCGCATGTTTTCAAAGATGATCCAAAGTGGGCTAAACGTGCACAAAAAGTTGCTGATAAAACCTATGAATTTACACAGTTTATTGTAGATGTTTTAAAAGTTACAGATGTTGGTGCAAGTTTACCAGGGATAGCTACTATTCATAAATCATGTCATATGACACGTATGCTCGGAATAAAAGAAGCACCAGGAATTTTATTATCAAATGTAAAAGGATTAACTGTGAGAGATTTACCAAACGTGCAAAATTGTTGCGGGTTTGGGGGAACGTTTTCAGTTAAGATGACTCCAATTTCTGAGCAAATGGTAGACGAAAAAGTAGATAGTGTAATGGAAACAGGTGCAGATTATTTAATCGGTGCAGATTGTGGGTGTTTGTTAAACATTGGCGGACGTATTGAGCGTTTAGGAAAAGAAGTAAAAGTAATGCATATTGCTGAGGTACTGAATAGTCGCTCATGAAGGGGGAACATAAGCTATGTCTATGAAAATCAGTGAGAAAAAATTTAATGATCGCGTTGGTGATGGAATTCAAGATTCGTTTATGCGCGGAGCAGTTTCTTCTGCACAAACGCGTTTATATACGAATCGCTTAAAAGCCGCAGATGAATTAGGAAACTGGGAAGAGTGGCGAGAACTAGGTGAACAAATTCGTCAACATACGTTAGAAAATCTTGATTATTATTTAATGCAGTTAAGTGAAAATGTATCAAAAAGAGGCGGACACGTGTACTTTGCGAAGACGAAAGAGGAAGCAGCAAAGTATATTCAAGACGTTGCCAAAAAGAAACAAGCGAAAAAAGTAGTAAAATCAAAGTCGATGGTAACAGAAGAAATCAGTATGAATCATGCGCTTGAAGAGATTGGCTGTGAAGTGTTAGAGAGTGACTTAGGAGAGTATATCTTGCAAGTAGATAACGATCCACCTTCACATATTATTGCACCTGCACTTCATAAAAATAGAACGCAAATTCGCGATGTATTTAAAGAAAAGCTAGGCTATGAAAATTCTGATGACCCGTATGAAATGACAAAGTTTGTTCGTAAACAACTTCGTGAGAAATTTATGGATGCAGAAATTGGTGTAACTGGTTGTAATTTTGCTGTTGCAAATACTGGCTCTCTTTGTTTAGTAACGAATGAAGGTAATGCAGATCTTGTTATGTCAATTCCGAAAACACAAATTGCGGTAATGGGTATGGAACGTATGGTTCCGACAATGGAAGAATTAGATGTTTTAGTTGGTTTACTATGTCGTAGTGCAGTAGGTCAAAAATTAACAAGTTATGTAACAGTAGCAGGACCAATTCAAGAAGAGGAAGTTGATGGACCTGAAGAATTCCATTTAGTTGTTGTTGATAATGGTCGCTCTCAAATTCTGGGATCTGAATTCCGTTCAGTATTACAATGTATTCGTTGCGCTGCTTGTGTTAATGTATGTCCTGTATATCGTCACGTTGGTGGACATTCATATGGATCGATTTACTCAGGACCAATCGGTGCGGTATTAACACCGCTTCTAGGTGGATATGATGATTACAAAGAGCTTCCTTATGCATCTAGTTTATGCGGAGCATGTACAGAAGCTTGTCCAGTAAAAATTCCATTGCATGATTTATTATTAAAACATCGTCAAGTTATTGTTGAGCAAGAAGGTCGTGCACCACTTGCAGAAAAACTAGCGATGAAAATGTTTAGTATGGGTGCTTCTTCAGCTGCTTTATATAAAATGGGATCAAAAATGGCACCAGCGGCAATGAGTCCATTTACATCTGGTAATCGTGTATCAAAAGGTGTTGGACCACTTAAAAACTGGACGGATATTCGGGAATTCCCAGCTCCAAGTAAAGAGCGATTCCGTGATTGGTATAAAGATCATAAGAAAGGCGGGGATAAATAATGACAGGATTAATTCAAAACCGTGATGCCTTTCTAGATAACATTGCAAAAGAACTTGGGCGCGCGCGTAAAACAGAAGGTGTAGAGCGACCAGTATGGAAAAGTAATGTGAATATAGAAACGTTAAAAGATTGTTCACAAGAAGAATTACTAGAAGTGTTTAAAAAGCAATGTACAAACATTCATACAACTGTAGTAGAAACGACAAATGACCGATTAGGTGAAGACCTTCAAAAAGTAATCATGGAAAACGGCGGTGGACCTATTTTATTATCAGCAGATGAGCGTTTTGATGCATATGGTTTAACATCTTTATTTAAAGAAGAACTTCCAAAGCGAGACGTTGAAGTAAACGTATGGGATCCAGAGAGAAAAGACGAAAATATGCGTTTAGCTGAAAAAGCGAATATTGGTATTGCATTTAGTGATTATACATTAGCTGAATCTGGTACAATTGTTGTACAAAGTCATAAAGGGCAAGGACGTTCTTTACACTTTTTACCGACTGTATATTTTGCTATTATTCCACGTGAAACACTTGTGCCTCGTATTACACAAGCAGTTCAGGATATGAACTTACGCGTAGAAAATGGGGAGACAGCGGCATCTTGTATTAACTTTATTACAGGGCCAAGTAACTCGGCTGACATTGAGATGAATCTTGTTGTCGGAGTACATGGACCATTAAAAGCAGTATATTTTATCGTATAAAAGAGGGGAAAGCAGGCCAGAAAATGGCCTGCTTTTTAGTAGAATAAAGGATAATATGAAGTAGAAGTTCTCTCCTTTTTTTGCTATGTTTTTTGGGAAAGGAGAGGAAGGGATGTTCACTTATTTATATGCACTGTTAGCAGGGATGGTGTTTGGTTCTTTTTTTATGCTAGTTGCGATGAGGGTTCCATTAGGTGCGTCTATTATTACCCCGCGTTCACATTGTTATTATTGCAAATATGTGCTAAGGCCAAAAGAACTAATCCCCATCATTTCATTTTATATACAAAGAGGCTGTTGTACGAATTGTAAGAGGAAAATTCCAATTATGTATGTAGCATTTGAATGTATAACAGGAAGTATATTTCTTCTTACCGTGTATATGATTGGAATAGAACGAGAGCTTATTATCATTTTATCCCTTTTTTCGCTACTTCTTATTATTTCAGTTACAGATTACTTATATATGTTAATTCCTGATTGTATTTTAATTTCGTTTGCCGTTTTACTCATTCTTGAAAGTGTTTTTGTACAATTAGTTACTTGGACAGATAGTATAGTTGGTAGTGGTGTTATATTCATTTTGTTATATTGCATGCAAAAGATATATCCAGAAGGGCTTGGCGGAGGTGATATAAAACTACTTTCATTACTTGGGTTTATAGTAGGAGTGAAAGGCGTTTTTATCATTTTATTTTTAGCATCTTGTTTCAGTCTTTGTTTCTTTGGGGTGGGTATCGTATTAAAACGTATAGAAGTACGAAAACCAATTCCATTTGGTCCTTTTATTAGTCTTGGGGCAATATGTTATGTATTGGCCGCATATTCAAATTAGAGAGGGAATAGAAAATGAACGTATATATGGATGATCAAAGAAGTTGCCCGTTCGGGTATGTGCCCGCAACTACAGTAGAATGTGCTTTGCAAATGGTTCGGGATTATGATGTGAATATTCTTTCCCTTGATTTTAATATGGGGTGGGGAGCAAAAAATGGACTGGATTTTGTAGAAGCTTTTTGTACAGATGGGTTATATGTAAATGAAATTCACCTTCATACGAATGATGTCATCGGTATGCACAAGATGAAACAGAGAATGGATAAGGGAAAGGAAGAAGGAGAAATTAATCCTCACCTTGTTGTTAAATACGTGGGAAGCTAAAAACTCCAAAGTAAAACTTTGGAGTTTTTAATGTTTCATATGTGCTTGTAAAGGAATAATCTCTTCTTGTTGAGCTGCTGCGATTTCAGTTTCTTCCTGTTGAACTTCAGGTGTTTTTTTTGTTAAGTAGTGGTATACCATACCGACAAATACTGATCCGCCAATAATGTTACCGATTGTAACAGGAATTAAGTTATGAATAGCACCTGAAAAAGAAATTGTCTCAGGATGTGGTGAAACTAAAGATAAAGCAAAGAGTGACAAGTTTGCAATACTATGTTCGTAACCAGATAAGAAGAATGTGAAAACAAGTAGCATCATGACCATTATTTTTGCCGTGTCGCCTTTAACCTGAGATGGTAAGAAGCAAGCAAGACATACGAGCCAGTTACATAAAATGGCTTTAAAGAATAACTGCATTGTAGGTGTGTTCATCTTTCCTTCAACGACTTTATTCATTAGGTGACCGTGATCAATTGCTTCAAAAATTCCAGTTGCGTAAAATAGTAAGGCAAAGAATAACGCGCCGGCTAAGTTACCTGCATAACAAGCAACCCAGTTACGAAGTGTATCAGAAATCGTTGTTTCTTTTCTTAAAGTTGCTACAGTAAAGTACATTGTGTTTCCAGTAAACAATTCAGCACCGCCATATATAATAAGTACGAGAGCAATCCCGAAAAACATAGAAGCAGCTAAATAAGTTGCTGGTGAATCTGCAATGTGAAAAAAGTTACCTAATTTAAAACATAGTACAATAATAAAACCGATATAAATACCCGCAAGTGCAGCACGAATGAAATATTGCATTGGGTTTGTATCTAGCATTTTCTTTTTGCTTTTAGCCAGTTTGACAACATAATCTAGTCCTTGTTCTAGCATGAGTAATACGCTCCTTTAGTAAATCTTCTATAAATACTCCTTATATGAATAAAGTACATGGAATTGTTCTCACTTTCAATAAGTTTGTGCAATGTTTCACAAAAAGGACATACATACGTTAAGAAAACGTTTACAAAAGGTAGTATAATGGAATTTTTTCTGGACATTGAGAGGAAGAAAGGAAAAAGAAAAAGCGCTGTAATTACAGCGCTTTTTCGTCTAAATTCTTTTCTACTTTTACTTCTACTTCTTTTGAGAAGAACCAACCACCAACTGCGATTCCGACTAATACAATCCAGAATGTAAGCTTCCACAGAGTGGATTCTGGGAATGAATGTGGAATTACATTTAATGCAGGGTGTGCTAATGTATAAACTGCTAGCTTCACACCAACCCAACCTACAATTAAGAATGCTGCAGTTTCAAGTCCTGGTTTACGTTTTAAGATTTGCACGAATGCAGTTGCTGCAAATCGCATAATGATTAATCCGATAAGTCCACCTACAAAGATAACAACGAATTGCCCAGTATCTAGACTACCAATTGTACCTAATCCTGTTTTTGGTAAAGTCATTGCTAGTGCAACCGCAGCTAAAATTGAATCAACTGCGAAGGCGATATCAGCAACTTCAACTTTAAATACAGTCCACCAGAAGTTCTCTTGTTTTTTCTTTGCTTCTTTTTCTTCTGTTTCTTCATCTGTATTCTTTTTAACATATGTTTTAAATAAGTGATTACCAGCGATAAACATAAGGTAGATGGCACCGATTGCTTGCACTTGCCATACATCGACTAAGAACGAAATCATAAATAACGATCCAAATCGGAAAACAAATGCCCCCGCTAATCCGTAAAATAGTGCTTTCTTTCGTTTTTCTTCTGGTAAATGTTTTACCATAATTGCAAGAACAAGAGCGTTATCAGCCGCTAAAATCCCTTCAAGTGCAATTAGGATGAGTAATACCCAACCATACTCCAATAATAATGATACATCCATGTACATTCTCCTCTCATCTCTATAAGTTCTAAATAAGTGAAGAATTTCCCCACTATTTAGTTTCCCCATACTCCTGCCTATTAACTTTGGGAGAATTTGGAAATGAATACAAAAAAGACCTCTGCCGTTAATAGGCAAAGGTCTTGCTAGACATATGTAATAAAAATGCCAACAAAGCCGGAAGAACTAAGTTCTACGTAATGACGACTTTGTTTCCAAGAAATATTCTTGGACGCTACTCCCCTTTGGAGATATGTTATTGTATTCTCATTATATGGATAATTGATACGGTTGTCAACCTGTTAAAATATCTTCATTAGGATATTTTATTTTCCGGTTCTTTTTACGAGCAAATGAAAAAGCCAATGTTAAAGGCCCCATTTTCCCAAAAAACATCATAAAGATAATAATAGCTTTTCCGATTATAGTTAAGTGGGGCGTTAAGTTCATACTGAGGCCAACAGTCCCGAATGCTGAAAATACTTCGAAAGCACTCATCAATAGAGGAACTCGCTCAGTAATACTCAAAATTAAAATAGCAAAAAAGATAAATGAAATGGAAATAATAGTAATGGTTAATGATTTGACAATGAGAGTATCTTTAATGGATTTTTTAAATACGACAATATCCTCTTGTTCTTGTAAAAATTTAAATACGCCAAAAAATATGATTAAAAATGTTGTTAACTTAATCCCACCACCCGTTGAAGCACTACCAGCACCAATAAACATAAGGAGCATCATTAATAGGAGGGAAGGTTTTGACAATGTAGAAATATCAACAGTATTAAACCCGGCAGTTCGTGTTGAAATTGCTTGAAAATAAGAGGCCATTCCTTCTTCAAATGGGGTAAAACCTCTCATAGAAAGGGAGTTATGGAACTCGAATATAAAAATAAAAAGGGTAGCAATAATGTTGACGATTAGAGTAGAAGTGAGCATAAGTTTTGAATGTAGTGTAAGGTTTTTAAAGTTTTTCTTTCTTTTTATGTCTACAATTACTGTAAAACCAATTCCACCTAAAATGATGAGAGAGGAAATGACGAAATTGACAAGAATGCTATGAGAATGGGACATTAAATTATCGCTCCACACAGAAAAACCAGCATTGTTAAAGGCTGAGATTGAATGGAAAAAACTATAATAGATCCCTTTGGCAACCCCATATTTGGGTACCCATTCAAAAGAAAGAATTAAAGTAGCGATACATTCGACTGTAAAAGAGAATAAAAATAATGCTTTGGCAAGACGGATAACGCCGCCGATATTCGTTTGATTTAATGCTTGTTGTAATAAAATACGGTTTTGAAGACCGATTTTTCTTCCGAGCATAATAGCAATTAAGACCGCAAAGCTCATAATGCCAAGCCCGCCAACTTGTATAAGCGTTAAAATGACACATTGTCCAAATAAAGTAAACACTTTTCCAGTATCCACAACACCAAGCCCAGTAACAGTACAAGCGGAAACGGTTGTAAATAAGGCATCGAGCCATGAAATGGACGTTGTCGTAGCAATTGGCAGTTTTAATAAGCATGTGCCGACAACTGATAATACAATAAAAGATAAAGTAAGAACGCGGGGAGGGCTCATGCTAATATTAATCCGTTTCATGTCACATATTGCTCCTTTCGTTTTGCTTTGATTAGTATGTGAAAAAGCACTATTATGTATGTTGAAAATAGAAAGAGGCAGATAATATCTGCCTCTAAGCCATATGTTATATAATTATCCACGTAATTGTTGTTGAGCTAAAGCAACAAGACGTTTTGTTACTTCACCGCCAACTGAACCGTTAGAACGAGATGCTGTATTAGAACCTAAGCTTACACCAAATTCTTGTGCAATTTCATATTTAAATTGTTCAAGCGCTTGTTCTGCACCTGGAACTAATAATTTGTTTGTTTTTACCATGTTGATACACATCCTTATGAGTAGTCCAGTTCAGCTAAGTTCTTATCTAAACTGGTAACGTTATTTTATGTGGAAATGACATACTCATACGCGGAAGTAATCGGTGCGATTAGAAGTTCTTGGATAGAAAAAAAGAGTAGCAACTTTGCTACTCTTTTTTTAGTATTGTCGCTGTTCCTTCCACGACAATATCATCTGATTGATTATATATGTTTGTTTGCAACGTAATGATTTTTTTATCGTCACGCTTCTTAATAACCTCTGCCACAACGCGAAGTGTATCACCGATTTTGACAGGGGCACGGAATGAAACATTTTGGGATAAATAAATCGTATTTTTGCCTGGGAGTTTCGTTCCAAGGATAGTAGAAATAAAACTCGAAACGAGCATACCGTGAGCAATACGTTCTTTAAACATTGTCGTTTTTGCAAAAGAATCTAAAATGTGAATAGGATTCACATCTCCAGTCAATTTTGCAAAATTAATAACATCTTCATCTGTAATTGTTTTTGTAAGGGATGCTTGATCACCGACTTGAATCTCATCATAACGAAGCTCCGGAACAGTTTGTGCTTCTTGAAATGGATTCATTTTGTCCTCCTTCTTTTCCATATCGAAAAATGTTAGCCATCTTGATGTAGTAGGAGGAAGAAAGAGTTTTGTTTGTGCTGCAGTTAGCTCCCACATTTTTCTTACTTGATGGAAGTAAATAGATTTTTTGAGTTTTCCTCGAACTTTTTTGCGAGTTCCAACTGTTTTGACTTGAACTCTTCCAAAAAACCCTCTAACTGTTTTTGAGCCTCTTCACGTTGTAATTGTTGTTGCTCAATAAATTGTTTTGTTGTTTCTTCAAATTGACCGCTTGTTTGTGTAAGAATTGACAAAGATGTTTTTGTAGGAGAAACAGTCAGCTGCTGCATATGAGCAGAAAGTTCTTTCCACTTGTCTTGCCACTCGTTAATTTGATCATTTAAGGAGTTACCAGTTAATTGTTTCACGTAATCTGTATATTGGTTATTGAACTGAGCAGTGATTTGTTGTAGTTCTTTTTCTAGTTCATCTACTCCTGATGTTAATTTATGCAAAGCGTCTTGTTGTTGTTTTAATGTTTCTAAAGTAAGTTGCTCTAATTGTTTCCCAGCTGAAGAAAAAAGGGAAAGTGATTGAGACCAGTTTTTCCAAAATGCATCGACTAATTCGTATGGTTTAGTTTCCATTGTTTGACCCCCAAATGTTTTTTTGCATATTGTGAACGCAGATTACTCTGCTGTACCACCAGGTGAAGATGAAGAATCCTTTTCATCCTTTTCTGGAGAAGTAGAAAATGGAAAGAATGCATTGGTGTATAACGTGAAAAACGTCCGCAACATATTTTGATAATGTTCAAAAGAAGTCGCACATGTTGTTAAATATTGCTCTCCATATTCAGTTAAAGAATAAATTCTTTTTGCCGGCCCTCCATCGCTTGTATCCCAAGTAGAAGAAATAAGGTTTTCTTTTTCTAATTTGCGTAGTGTTCTATAAACATTACCTTGGTCAACAGAAGAAAAGCCGATATCCATTAGCATTTGAATAAGTTTGTAACCATGAAGACTCCAGTCTTTTAGACAGAGAAGTAAGAAGGGAACTAAGAAGTTTTTTGGCATGGAGTTTGGTTGTTTCGCTTGGTTGTTCTCCAAACTTTCGCGTTGTTCTGGTTCATTTTGTAGCATGATTGTGCATCACCTCATGAATCAGTTAGATGGAATTTTTTGCTTATAAGTGCAATTTACACCTATCTGTTTTTAAAGTCAACACATTTGTTAGAAAATAGAAAAAAATAAAATATAGACTTGAAGTTTTATTCAGAATATTAGAAAATAGTGAATAGGTTGAATTGTTTCAAAAAAGAAAAAGGGAGTGTAGGTAAAGTGATTGATCAAAAATTCGATCCACTACAAGCATGGAAAAATGCTTATGAACAAACCGAAACATTTTGGGGAAAAGCGCTCAATGAAACAATTAAAACAGAAGAATATTCTGCTTGGATGGGCAGCGTTCTAGATTTGAATTTGTTTTATCAAAAAGCATTAAATGATACGACAAAAAACTATTTAGAACAAGTAAATGTGCCGACGAAAGAGGATATCGCAAGAGTGGCTACGCTTGTTATTAACTTAGAAAATAAAGTAGATAACATTGAGGAGTTTCTAGAGGAGAAAGTAGATTCTTTAGGACAAGCTCCTACATTAAAGCGTGATGTGACAAAAGTGAAACAAGATATTCGTACGCTTGAAACAAAAGTAGATCAAATTTTAGAATTGCTAGAAAAGCAAAATGCAGTACTAGCTAAACTACAAGTACCTGTAAAAGAAGAGATAAAGCCTGCGAATAAGCCGGAAAATAAAAAATGATAAAAGCGCTTGTTTATAACAGGAAAAAGAGAGAGGGAGAATCTCTTTTCACATGTAAACGGCGAAACATAATTATATAGGGACTCTACAGTATGAGTACCAAAATGATTCATAACAATCGTTCACAAATTCATTTAAGGGGGAAAAGAAATGGTTCAATTAAATGGCAAAGTAGCAATCGTAACAGGTGGAGCAAAAGGGATTGGAAAAGCAATTACAGTAGCTTTAGCACAAGAGGGCGCTAAAGTTGTTATTAACTATAATAGCAGTAAAGAAGCAGCTGAAAACTTAGTAAATGAACTAGGAAAAGACGGACATGACGTTTATGCAGTGCAAGCGGATGTTTCAAAAGTAGAAGATGCAAACCGACTTGTAGAAGAAGCTGTGAATCATTTTGGTAAAGTTGATATTCTTGTTAATAATGCTGGTATTACAAGAGATCGTACATTCAAAAAGTTAAATCGTGAAGATTGGGAGCGCGTAATTGACGTGAATTTAAGTAGCGTATTTAATACGACAAGCGCGGTTCTTCCATACATAACGGAAGCGGAAGAAGGAAGAATTATTAGCATTTCTTCTATTATTGGTCAAGCAGGTGGATTTGGCCAAACAAACTACTCAGCAGCAAAAGCGGGTATGTTAGGATTTACAAAATCATTAGCGTTAGAACTTGCAAAAACAAATGTCACTGTAAATGCAATTTGCCCAGGATTTATTGATACTGAAATGGTAGCAGAAGTGCCAGAAGAAGTACGTCAAAAAATCGTTGCAAAAATCCCGAAAAAACGTTTTGGTCAAGCTGATGAAATTGCAAAAGGTGTAGTATACCTATGCCGTGACGGTGCGTATATCACAGGTCAGCAATTAAACATTAACGGCGGATTATATATGTAATGAAGTAAGAAAAAAGTGCATATCCATAGCAGGAATGCACTTCTTTTTTTTAGAAGGAAATCGACCAAAAAGGAGATAAAAAAATGACTACATTCGCAACAGAATGGGAAAAGCAATTAGAGCTATACCCAGAAGAGTACCGAAAAGCATACCGCCGAGTGAAAAGGGCGAGTGAAATTTTATTACGTGAACCAGAGCCGCAAGTAGGATTAACGCCGAAAGAGGTTATTTGGACGAAGAATAAGACGAAGCTTTATCGCTACATTCCAAAACAAGAAAAAACACAAAGAGTTCCAATTCTGTTAATATATGCTCTTATTAATAAACCATATATTATGGATTTAACTCCTGGAAATAGTTTAGTGGAATATCTAGTGGATCGTGGTTTTGATGTGTATATGCTTGATTGGGGCACATTTGGTTTAGAAGATAGTCATTTGAAATTTGATGATTTCGTGTTTGATTATATTGCAAAAGCAGTAAAAAAAGTAATGCGAACTGCAAAATCGGACGAGATTTCTTTACTTGGTTATTGCATGGGTGGAACGCTAACTTCTATTTATGCAGCACTTCATCCGCACATGCCAATTCGTAATTTAATTTTCATGACAAGTCCTTTTGATTTCTCTGAAACAGGATTGTATGGTCCTTTGTTAGATGAGAAATACTTCAATTTAGATAAAGCGGTTGATACATTTGGAAATATTCCGCCAGAAATGATTGATTTCGGAAACAAAATGTTAAAACCAATTACGAACTTTGTCGGTCCATATGTTGCTTTAGTAGATCGTTCAGAGAATGAGCGCTTCGTCGAAAGCTGGAGATTGGTTCAAAAGTGGGTTGGTGATGGTATTCCGTTCCCAGGTGAATCATACAGACAGTGGATTCGTGATTTTTATCAAAATAATAAACTGGTTAAGGGTGAACTCGTTATTCGCGGACAAAAGGTAGACCTTGCAAATATTAAGGCGAATGTCTTAAATATTTCCGGGAAACGTGATCATATCGCTTTGCCATGTCAAGTAGAAGCATTACTAGACCATATTTCTAGCACAGATAAACAATATGTATGTTTACCGACAGGGCATATGTCTATCGTTTACGGTGGAACAGCTGTAAAACAAACATATCCGACGATTGGAAATTGGCTTGAAGAGCGTTCTAATTAAAAATAAAAAATCCAACTAGCCTATGTTAGTTGGATTTTTTTATGGAAAATAACAAAACATAGAAAGGAGAAACTTATATTTTAGGAGTATAATTATGAAACTTATGAACGGTAAGTTGTTTTGGAATACAGGAGTTTCTGTACCTTGTTATCCACTGTTAGAAAATGATATGATATGTGATGTGCTCGTAGTCGGAAGCGGCGAAGCTGGTGCTCATATAGCGCATTCGTTAGCGAAAATTGGCATGAGTGTTACGCTTATTGAAAAAAGAGCAATTGGGTGTGGTAGCACAGCTGCTAATACAGGTTTACTACAATTCCTTCATGATAAATCGTTAACCTCCCTTATCCATACATTTGGTAAAGAAAAAGGGGTACGAGCATATAAGCTTTGTTATGAAGCGCTAAGAACAATGGAAGAGGTTATACCGACTCTTGATATTGATCCCCATTTTATTCCGCGAAATAGTTTATATTATGCAAGTAAAAGTGAGGATGTCTCATTTTTACAAGAGGAATATAATACGTTACAGAATTATGGATTTCCAGTTGAATATTTTACAGAAGCTGATATTAAGAAACGTTATTCTTTTGCAAAACAAGCAGCGTTATATACGCAAGGTGATGCTGAGGTGAATCCGTATTTATTAGCGCATAGTTTTTTGCATAAAGCAAACCAAATAGGAGCTAATATATATGAACATACAGAGGCAATACATATAAAAAAACGCCAAAATGATTTAATTTGTTACACGAAAACAGGAAATCAAATTGTAGCAAAGAATATTATTATGGCGACAGGTTATGAAGCGCTTTTTGGAAAGAAAGAAAAAAATACAACAGTAGAAACTTCTTATGCAATTGTAACAAATGAAATAGATCAGTTTGAAGGCTGGCATGAGCGATCGTTAATTTGGGAAACGGAACGGCCTTACTTATATTTTCGAACGTATCGAAACCGCATTATTGTAGGCGGATTAGATGAAGCGATGCAAATTCAAACAATCGGTGATACGAAATTATTGCATAAGCGTGATATCCTTATTAATATTGTAAAAGAGATGTTCCCGCAGTATAAAAATATACAGGCAGACTACTATTGGGCAGCCGCATTTGGTGGTACTCATGATGGTCTCCCCATTTTAAAAGAAGACGAAAAGATACATAATTTATTTTACGCATTGCCGTATGGAGGTAATGGAACTGTATATGGAATGGTCTTTGCCAAATTATTTGAACAGTTATTTACAAATAAAGAAAGGGAAGATTTTTCTTTATTTAATCGATAGAAAAAAGGTAGCGAAGTGATGGAATGAGAGATATAAAAAAGTTTTTACAAAAATTACGTCCAGTACAACTCATTGTTTTATTTTATTTATTAGCAGTAGTTGTATCGGTAATCTTGCTTAGTTTACCGTTTGTTACGAAACCTGGTGTGAAATGGACATTTATAGATGCCCTTTTTACATCGGTTAGTGCGGTAAGTGTTACGGGGCTGTCTGTTATTACGATTTCAGATACGTTTACTACAGCAGGAATTATTGTTTTAGCCCTTATTTTACAATTAGGCGGCTTAGGAATTATGGCGCTTGGTACATTTGTTTGGATCATTACGGGGAAAAAGATTGGTTTGCAAAGAAGAAGATTAATTATGGCAGACCATAATCAAGGAAATTTATCGGGTCTTGTAGAATTGATGCGTTCTATTTTAATTGTAATTATTTCGATAGAACTTATTGGAGCAATCCTATTAGGTACAAGATTTTTACTTTACTTTCCGACTTGGCAAGAAGCTTATTTTCACGGTTTCTTTGCAGCAGTTAGTGCGACTACGAACGGTGGATTTGATTTAACAGGACAATCGTTAATTCCGTATAAAAAAGATTATATTGTTCAAATGATTCATATGTTACTAATTATTTTAGGAGCGATTGGTTTCCCTGTGCTAATGGAAGTGAAACAATTCCTTAGTAAAAGAGGACAACAATTATTTCGTTTTTCATTATTTACAAAATTGACGACAACAACATTTTTTGCACTCGTTGTTGTTGGTACAATTATGATTTTTTTACTGGAGAGAAATCACTTTTTAGTAGGAAAGTCATGGCATGAAACGGTATTTTATACATTATTCCAATCTGTGACGACGCGAAGTGGTGGACTTGCTACGATGGATATACGTGAATTGTCACAACCGACGCTTTTATTTATGAGTATATTAATGTTTATAGGGGCATCTCCCAGTTCGGTTGGGGGCGGAATACGTACAACTACATTTGCTGTTAGTATATTGTCACTATACACCTTTGCAAGGGGCGGTAGAACAGTTAGAGTCTTCAAACGTCAGCTACATGAAGAGGATGTACTAAAAGCATCTGTCGTTATGACGATGGGGATTTTGTTATGTGCTACTGCGCTATTCATTTTATCTATTACGGAAAATGTACCGCTTATGAGCTTAATTGTTGAAGTTTGTTCTGCTTTCGGAACGACGGGACTATCAACAGGTGTTACGCCTGATTTAACAACTGTTGGGAAACTTGTACTCATTGTGCTTATGTTTATCGGACGCGTTGGTATTTTAACATTTATTTTAGCTAGTGGTGGAAGGGAACAACCACCTCGCTATAAATACCCGAAAGAGCGGATTATTATTGGATAGTATGAAACCATTCTACCTACGTTAGGTAGAATGGTTTTTTAGTCGTTAATGCCAAATTGTGGATGCATAAAAGCTTCATTTTTATTATCCACTTCGTTTTTTAGTAACTCTTGATTTTCTTCTGAAATCCACCCAATATCATTTGTCGGATGGATCCACTCATCGCCAGCCATAATGGCAGGATCTACTTCATCACTCCAATTGTTAAGCGGACTGTTCTCGGAATTATATTTACTGTCTCCAATTACAACATTATATTGATTCACAAAAGGTTGTTGCATCGTTTTTCCTGTTCCTTTAAAAGATGGAAAATTCATTTGATGCGGGAGCGTTTCGTCTAAAATTGGTGATTGAATCTTTTCTTTTTTCTTCAAAATTATCGCTCCTTTTTATAATGATTTCTTCATATGTAGTATTTCCATCTAACGCCCCTTATGTACTTGTTAACACTTGCCAGTAATAATTATTTTAAGTTGTTTCAAACTAGAGTAGAAAGTGATTTCTTGAGAGCAGGTGAATGTATTGGTAAAAAGAAAAGTGAAACAAAATGCGGCAATCAATAATAATAAAACTCCGAAAGAAAGCTTACCAGATGCAGAATTTGCATTAGAGTATGAAGGAGAAAATAGCGCAAAGTATGCTAATCGTAATTCAAAAAAAGGGAAACAAAAATGAGGCGTTTTTTACAAACGCCTCATTTTTTTGTGGGATTATAAAGGTTTTTTTAATTATTTGTAAATTTAGTGTTTTCTATTAGCAGAAAAATGCGAAAAAACATAGAAGTAGCAACGTATTACACAAAAACAAACAACAAACAAAAGATTAATGTTGGTTTAATACTGCTTTTACACTAGTTGTTTATATTTGAGTTGTACATAAGATTTGTAAAAGGAGAGAGAAACAGTGAAAAAAACAATCTTTAAAGCTGTAGCGACTGGAATGGTATTTTCGTTATTAATGGGGTGTGGTGCAAAGAAGGAAGAAAGTGCTGGAGCGAAAGTGAAAGATGACAAATTATCTGGATCATTAACTGTTTACACAGCAATTGAAGAAGAGCTTGTACCAATTTATCTTGATTCCTTTAAAAAGAAATATCCTGATGTGAAATTGAACATTGTACGTGATTCAACAGGAGTTATTACTGCGAAATTGCTAGCTGAAGGGAAAAATACACAAGCAGATGTTGTATGGGGAACTGCGGCATCAAGTCTATTAGCTTTAGATAAAAAAGATATGTTAAAAGGATACTCTCCAAAAGGAGCAGATCGTGTTCTTCCACAATTTAAAGATGATAAGCAACCTGAAAAATGGGTAGGAAATACTGCATTTATGACGGGGATTGCTGTAAATAAAGAAGAGTTAAAGAAGAAAAATTTACCGATGCCAGAATCATATGAAGATTTAACGAAACCAGAGTATAAAGGAACACTTGTTATGCCACATCCAGCATCATCTGGAACAGGATTTTTAACAGTTTCTGCATGGCTACAAATCATGGGTGAAGATAAAGGCTGGGATTACATGAAGAAACTTCATGATAATATGGCAAGTTATACGCATTCAGGATCAAAACCAGCGAAATTAGCAGGAGCAGGTGAATATCCAGTCGGTGTATCAATGGTTTATAGTGCTTTAAAAGAGAAACAAAAAGGTGCACCAGTTGAAGTTGTACTGCCGAAAGAAGGATTAGGGTGGGAAGTAGAAGCGAACGCACTTATTAAGAAAGATAATGCGAAAAATGATAAATTAGCACAAGCATTTTTAGATTGGGCAATTACTGATGATGTAATGAAGTTATACTTTGAGAAAAATGGATTTGCGACAATTAAAAATGATTATAAACTTCCAGAGGGATTCCCGAAAGATGTTACTGAAAAATTATATAAAAAGAATGACTTTAAATGGGCAGCAGAAAATCGTGACAAAATTTTAGAAAAATGGGAAAAAGAGTTTGGCCAAAAAGCAGAACCGAAAAAGTAAGTGAGTGGGAGAGAGAAAAATGAGCGAATATTTATCAATTCAACACATTCAAAAACAGTTTGATGCATTTACAGCGTTAAAAGATATTTCTTTTACTGTGAACAAAAATGAGTTTGTTTGTTTATTAGGCCCGAGTGGCTGTGGGAAAACGACGTTGCTTCGCATTTTAGCGGGACTAGAGGAACCAACGACTGGCAGTATAGCTGTGAATGGAAAAGATATTACAGCATTGCCTCCTGGGAAGAGAAACTTCGGAATGGTTTTCCAATCGTATGCTTTATTTCCGAATTTAACAGCACTTGAAAATATTGAATACGGCTTAAAGACAAAAAAATATGGGAAAGCAGAAGTGAAAGAGAAAGCGCTAGATGCGTTAAAACTTGTAGATTTGCTGAATGTAAAAGATAAATATCCTGCTCAAATGTCTGGTGGACAACAGCAGCGAGTAGCACTTGCACGTGCGCTCGCTCTGTCTCCAGATATTTTGTTACTCGATGAGCCGTTATCAGCTTTAGATGCAAAAGTGCGTGAAAAATTACGTAGGGAAATGCGTGATTTGCAAGAGAAAATAGGAATAACGACGATTATGGTAACGCATGATCAAGAAGAGGCATTAACGATGGCTGATAAAATTGTTGTAATGAATCATGCGGAAATTATGCAGATTGGAACACCAGAGGAGATTTATCAAAGACCAGCCAATCCGTTTGTGGCAGATTTTATTGGTTCTATTAATTTCTTTTCGAAAAATAACGAAGAACATGCAATTCGTCCTGAACATGTAACAATTGTACAAAAGGACGGTATTAAAACAGTTGTGGAAAGTATGGAATTTCGCGGATCTGTATATCGGACGGAAGTGCGAGTCGTAGAAGAAAACACACACCTTTATAATGAGAAAATTGTAGTGGATATATTAGCATCAGAAGTAGAAGCAACGGCTATTAGAAAAGGAAAGCCGATTCAAATCTCTTTCTCAGAAAATCATATGTTGTCATATGGAAAGAAGGTCATTGTATAGATGGAGATGTTAGAAAACTATAAGGTAGAAAGTACGAAAAAAAAGATTAAGAGAAGTATAGGGAAAGAGGAATGGATCCAAAGGCTCGTAATTATCGGTATGATTCTTTCCTTCCTTATCATACTTGTATTACCGCTATTACAACTATTTACACAAGCTTTTTATAATAAAGATGGAGTTTTCATTGGTTTAGCGAATTTCAGTAAATATTTCACAACACCAACTTTAGTGCAGTCTTTACAAAATACAGTATGGATTTCGGGCGCAACAACAATTATTTCAGTTGCAATCGCATTCGTTTACGCATATGCAATTGCCCGTACGAATGTTTTTGGAAAGCGCGTATTTCAGTATGTAGCGTTATTACCATTGTTTGCACCAACGATGATGCACGGTATAGCACTTACATATTTATTTGGTAATCAAGGGCTAGTAACGAAAGGAATGTTTGGTTTATTTGAAGGTATACAAATCCCTTTATATGGACCAGTAGGAATTGTAATAGCTGAAGTTATGTATACATTTCCGCAAGCCTTTCTCATATTGCTAATTGCCTTTCAAGGATCTGATTATCGTTTATATGAAGCTTCTAATATGTTAGGAGCCAGTAAAACAAAGCAATTTTTCACGGTTACTTTACCTAGTGTAAAGTACGGATTAATTAGTGCAATGTTTGTTGTGTTTACACTTAGTTTTACTGATTTTGGGGCACCAAAAATTGTTGGTGGGCAATATAATGTGCTTGCTACTGACGTATACAAACAAGTAATTGGACAGCAAAATATGCCGATGGGTGCAACTGTCGGAATGATTTTATTAATCCCAGCTATATTCGCATTTGTAGTTGATCGTATTACGCAAAGAAAGCAGGCGAATTTCTTATCTTCAAAAGCAGTACCATACAGAATAATAGCTAATAAGAAAAGAGATGTAATCTCATTCATATATTGTAGTGTGATTACCCTTATGATCATTCTATTATTTGTTGCAGTTGGTATTGCTGCAAGTGTGAAAGTATGGCCATATAATATGAGTTTTACATTTGAGCATTTTAATTTTTCAAGTTTAACAGGAGATGGACTTGAAGCATTTAAAAATAGCGTAATTGTTTCAGCAGTTACAGCAGTTATTGGGGCGATCTTAACATTTGTATTCGCATATGCAATTGAGAAAATAGACCAGCTACAATTTTTTAGAAAAACAGGTTACTTTTTCTCTATAGTGCCGTTAGCGATACCAGGTTTAGTACTCGGATTAGGATATGTCTTTTTCTTTAGTCAACCAACGATTCAAATTCTTGGACTATCAGTAACGAATCCGTTTCATTCTTTATACGGAACAATCGCTGTATTAGTACTAGTAAATATCATTCATTTTTATTCTGTAACATTTGTCACGGCAACGACTGCCTTAAAGAAATTAGACCGAGAGTTTGAGCTTGTTTCGCAGTCGATGGGTATTCCGTTTTATAAAACATTCTTCCGAGTAACAGTACCAATGTGTTTACCAGCAATTTTAGAAATGGTAATGTACTACTTCGTAAATTCAATGGTAACTGTATCGGCAGTTGTGTTCCTATATGCAGCTGATTTTAAACTAGCTGCCGTATCAATCGTAAATATGGATGATGCAGGAAATGTAGCGCCAGCAGCTGCAATGAGTGTACTTATTGTTGTTACAAATATTGTAGTGAGAGTTGTATATGAATGGGGAACGAAAGCACTTCGTAACCGAACTTCACAATGGCAAAAAAGATAAGTAAGAAGGGTGATGGACAGAATGAAAATTGAAGCAGTTATTTTTGATTGGGCAGGCACGACGGTTGATTACGGATGTTTTGCACCACTAGAAGTATTCATGAAGATTTTTCATAAACGCGGCGTTGAAATTACAGCAGAAGAAGCACGTAAGCCAATGGGATTATTAAAAATAGATCATGTAAGGGCACTAACAGAAATGCCTCGTATTGCGGATGAGTGGAAGCGTGTCTTTGGTCACTTACCAACAGAAGCAGACATTCATGAGATGTATGAAGAGTTTGAAGAAATTCTCTTTTCTATTTTGCCAAGTTATGCTAAGCCGATTGATGGGGTAAAAGAAGTAATCGCTTCTTTACGTGAGAGAGGCATTAAAATCGGTTCAACAACTGGTTATACGAGAGAAATGATGGATATTGTAGCAAAGGAAGCAGCGTTACAAGGATATAAACCTGATTTTCTTGTTACGCCAGATGATGTTCCAGCAGGCCGCCCATACCCATGGATGTGCTATAAAAATGCTATGGAACTTGGTGTGTATCCGATGAACCATATGATAAAAGTAGGGGACACAGTATCAGATATGAAAGAAGGTAGAAATGCTGGAATGTGGACAGTTGGTGTAATTCTTGGAAGTAGTGAGCTCGGTTTAACGGAAGAGGAAGTGGAGAGTATGGATTCGGTAGAGCTTCGTGAAAAAATAGAAATAGTTCGTAATCGGTTTGTTGAAAATGGGGCTCATTTTACGATTGAAACGATGCAGGAGCTCGAAAACGTAATGGAACATATCGAGAAACAAGAACTTATTATTTCATAAAAGGGGTACGGGATCATGAATGAAAATCACTACTTATTATTAACACCAGGACCATTAACGACAACAAAATCAGTAAAAGAAGTTATGCTATACGATTGGTGTACGTGGGATGTTGAATATAATACGATGGTGCAAGAAGTAAGAGCTAAACTTGTATCGTTAGCGACGAAGGAAGAAGAGAAATATACAACAGTGTTAATGCAAGGAAGCGGTACGTTTTCAGTTGAAGCAGTAATTGGCTCTGTTATTCCGGGAAATGGGAAGCTTCTCGTTTGTACAAATGGTGCGTACGGTAAGCGCATTGTACAAATGGCAGAGATGTTACAGATTGATGTAGTGGTCAGCCAAACAGAAGAGTGGGAACCTACTAATATTGTAGAAGTAGAAAAGTTATTGGAAGAAGATAAAGAGATTACGCATATTGCAGTTGTTCATTGTGAAACAACGACAGGCATTATAAATCCAATTGTAGATGTATGTAGATTAGGAAAGCAGTATGGAAAGGTTACAATTGTTGATGCGATGAGTAGTTTCGGCGGGATTGAAATAGACATTGCTGATTTACAAATTGATTTTTTAATTAGTAGTGCGAATAAGTGTATTCAAGGGGTTCCTGGATTCGGATTTGTAATCGCAAAACGTGATGAATTATTGAAGTGTAAAGGGCAAGGACGCTCTTTATCTCTTGATTTATATGATCAATGGGAAACGATGGAAAAACAAAATGGGAAATGGCGTTTTACTTCACCTACACATGTTGTACATGCTTTTTATCAAGCACTACTTGAACTAGAAAAAGAGGGTGGAGTAAGAGCGCGTTACAATCGATATTACAACAATCAAAAACTACTAGTGAATAGAATGGGAGAAATCGGATTTAAGCCACTAGTAGATGAGAAATATCAATCTCCTATTATTACATCTTTCATTTATCCAAAAGGGGAGTTCGAGTTTCAACAGTTATATAACGAATTAAAATGCTATGGATTTGTTATTTACCCTGGGAAAATTTCGAAAGTAGATACGTTCCGGATTGGAAATATAGGTGATGTACATGAAGAAGATATTAATCGCTTAGTTGATAGTATTGCTAAAGGAGCTGTTATTGGGTGAAAGTATTTTGTTTAGGGGGAGCAGGTAAAATTTGTCGTGAAGCTATTTTGGATTTAGTTCAATTTTCATCTTTTGAGACGATTACTGTAGCCGATTTTAACGAGGAAGAAGGCCGTAAAGTAGTAGAATGGCTCAACGATTCTCGTGTTGATTTTGTAAAAGTAGATGTAACGAATCACGAGGATACGGTTGCAAAAATGAAAGGTTATGACATTGTATTGGACGGTACGACGATAAAGCTAAACGGATTGTCGACTCGCTGTATTGCAGAAGCAGGCTGCCACGGTGTGAACTTAAATGGATTTGGTGAAGAAAATGAATCGCATGCTATATTTGTTCAAAATGAAAAAACATGTTTGCCTGGGTTTGGCATGACGCCAGGTGTAACGCAAATGATGGCAATGCATGCAGCAAATCAACTGGATACTGTAGAGTCTGTCCGCGTAAGTCACGGTTCGTATCGTCCGATTGCTTTTTCTGCTTCAATTACAGAGACAACGACATATGAATATGATCCACATTTACCATCGCGTACAGTGTATGAAGATGGTGAATTTAAACAAGTACTTCCGTTTGCGCGTCCGAGAGAAATAGAATTGCCAGCGCCTTATGGTAAGGAAACGCAGTATATCATTCCGCATTCTGAAACGATTACGTTAGCAAAGGCACTAGAAAATAAAGGTGTCAAACTGATAGAGACGAGAGGAACTTGGCCAAAGCAAAATATGCAACTTGTACGTGCTTTATATGATTACGGCATATTGCGTAATGATCAGATTGAAATAAACGGGAAAGAAATAGGCATTATGGATTGTATTTCGCAGTATTTATTGCAATCGAAAGAAGGACAAGAAACAGAGCTTTATGGTTATGCACTTCATGTAGAAGTAATAGGTATGAAAAATAATGAGAAGCAAAGACATGTGTTATATCATACACATCCGTTATCTGATGGTTCTGTTGTAGGATGGGAAAAATTAAGAGCGTATACGAGAAACGTCGGTATTCCATTTGGGATTGCCGCAGAGTTAATTGCAAATGGAAATGTAAATAGGGTGGGTGTTGTTACGCCTGAAGAAGCTTTTGAAAATCCACAATTAATTTTTGATGAGCTAGCAAAGCGCGGTATTCATATTCATGAAGAAGTTTCTACTTACAAAGAAAATTATAACTTTGTATAAGTAAGAAAGTTTATGAGGGAGATATAAATGAGGTGAAGCTATGTCTGTAGTAGGAGAAGAAAGAAAGCGAACCATTCTTGAAAAGGTAGAATTTAAAGGGAAAGTAAAGGTTTCAGAATTAGCGAGAGAATTTGCTGTATCAACAGAAACGATTCGTCGTTATTTAGAAGAATTAGATCGTGAAAAGAAGCTGAAAAAAGTGTATGGTGGAGCTGTTCAACTTCCAGGCGCTGGGGTAGAGGCACCGATGTTAGAAAGAGAAATGTTACATATAGAAGAGAAGAAAAGAATTGGTTATAAAGCAGCGACATTTGTAGAAGATGGTGATGTCATTGCAATTGATGATGGAAGTACACCGCTTCAAATGGTTCCATACCTTGTTCATCGTAAAAACTTAACGATTGTAACAAGTTCATTTCCAGTCGCAACACAATTAATTTCTTCTATTAATAAAAAGATGTTTCACGGTGAAGTTTTATTTATAGGTGGAAAAGTATCTCCAAAGCATTCGCGTGTATCAGGGTCTATTTCTCAGCAAGTAATACAGCAATTCCATTTTCATAAAGCGTTCGTTTCGATTGATGGGTTATTACCTAGTTTTGGAGTTTCCAGCTTTGAATTAGAGAAAGCGAAATTGTCAGAGGCGATGATGAAATTAGCTGAGAAGACATATATTTTATGTGATCATACGAAGGTAGGCGTGAAAGGGAATTATCGTATAGCAGCATTTTCACGTATTCAACATGTAATTTGTGATAAAAAAATGCCATATAGTTTTGAAGAAGAACTTATGAAGCATAATATTCAGTGGACAGTTTGTTAAATAAAGTGAAAGTACCTAAACTCCCGCCTAATTTTTAGGAGGGAGTTTTATTGTCTGCAAATCGTAAAATAAAAGATTTGCATTTATGCAAAAAGTGGACACATTTTCTCATCTCTTTCATATAATTTACCAATACAAAAAAAGTTGGTCGAAGGAAAGAAGGGAGAACATGTCAGAACGAATATATAATAAACTTGTATTGTACGCGAATATTTTGCAAAAAATTGGTGTCATCAATGAGAAGGAAAAAAGTGAAATTCTTCATACGATAGGTAAAAAAGCCCTTTGAATAAAGGGCTTTTTATTTTTTATCTTTAAAAATATAAATTTAATGTAATATTCTCATTGACAATGATAATGAGATTCATTATCATTTATTTGTGGATAATTGATAAGGGTTATCAATTATAAAAATTATATATGATAGGGGATATTATTTTGAAAAAAAATTATATGAAGGCGCTAGTAGTAGCGACAACATTAGTAATTCCATTTGCTACGTATTCTACTCCAGCATTAGCGGCATTAAAAGTTGAAGCAAATCAATCGGTAGCAGCAGCGAGTGATCGCACGTATGATACTGAAATTAAAATATATAAGGACCAAAAAGACGAGCCATCTATGGTTTCTCAATATATAAAAGATCCTAAAGTAACGATTGCAGCTGGCAAAAAAATTGTCACTGTAACAATGCAAGATAGCGATTATTTTCAATATCTTAGAATAGAAGATAGAAACCAGCCTGGTGTATTTCATGATGTGAAGGTTTTATCAGAAGATAAGAGGAAGAACGGAACGAAAGTAGTCCAATTTGAAATTGGCGAGTTTGAGAAGAAGCACAATATGCAAATGCATATACTTATTCCAGCTATTGGATATGATCACAAATATCAAGTTCAATTTGAAATTAAAGATCCAACTGTAGGTAACAAAGAAACAGAGAAACCAGATGATAACTCTAATTCAGGCAATACGGAAACGGATACTCCAGTTGATAATCAAAATATGATAACAGATAACAAATTAAGAGAACTTGTGAATAAAAAAGTATTTAATAGAAAAGATTTAAATACACCAATTACGAAAGAAGAGTTATTACAAGTAAAGGATTTATTTTTAAATACAAATGAGATACTTGATTATAGTGCATTAAAATATATGCCAAATTTAAAATCTTTAACAGTTGCGAATGCGAAGATAAAAGACCCGTCGTTCTTTGCGAACTTAAAGCAATTAAATCATTTAGCTTTGCGTGGTAATGAATTTGCAGATGTAACGCCACTTGTTAAGATGGATAATTTAGAATCTCTTGATTTAAGTAATAATAAAATTACAAACGTTGCACCACTAACTGAAATGAAAAATGTAAAAAGTTTATATCTATCAGGCAACCAAATAGAAGATGTAACAGCATTAGCGAAAATGGAACAACTAGATTACTTGAATTTAGCAAATAATAAAATTACGAACGTTGCTCCATTAAGCGCTTTGAAAAATGTAACATACTTAACTTTAGCAGGTAATCAAATTGAAGATATTAAAGCGTTATATTCATTACCTTTAACAGATTTAGTATTAACACGTAATAAAGTTAAAGATTTATCCGGCATTGAGCAAATGAAGCAATTAGAAGAATTGTGGATCGGGAAAAATGAAATAAAAGATGTTACTCCTCTAAGTAAGATGACACAGTTAAAACAATTACACTTACCTAACAATGAGTTAAAGGATATTACGCCATTAACAAGTCTAGTAAACTTACAAAAGCTTGATTTAGAAGCGAATTATATTTCAGACTTATCACCAGTGAGCAATTTGAAAAAATTAGTATTTCTAAGTTTTGTTGCAAATGAAATCCGTGATGTCCGACCAGTTATAGAACTAAGTAAGACGGCTTATATTAATGTCCAAAATCAAAAAGTATTTTTAGAGGAAACAGAAGTAAATAAAGAAGTAAAAGTACCTATATATGAAAAAGATGGTGAGGTTTCTACGAAAATCCGTCTGAAGAGCGATAACGGTACGTATAGTAATGGTGTAGTGAAATGGAGTACATCAGGTGAGAAAGTATATGAATTTGGTGTGAAAGATCCATTCGCGGATACAGGAATCTTCTTTACAGGATCTGTTATTCAAAATGTAGTAGAAAGTAAAGACGGTAATACATCTAAAGAAGATGAGAAAACAGAAGTGGTAGAATTTAAAGATGTACCAAAAGGACATTGGTCAGAAGAAGCAATTAATTACTTAGCGAAAGAAAAGTTATTTATAGGCTATGGAAATGGTGAATTTGGATTTGGGGATAACATTACTCGTGGACAAGTAGCACTTCTAATACAAAGGTACTTAAAATTAGAAAATAATCTAAAACCAAAAACGACATTTACAGATACGAAAGGAAATATGTATGAAACGGCTATTGATGCAGTAGTTCAAGCTGGGATTATGACAGGGTATGGAAATGATACATTCCGTCCAGATGGAGTATTAACTCGATATGAAATGTCAGTAGTACTACAAAGAGTATTTCAGTTAAAAGAAAATGAAAATAGTGCAGAGAACTTTAAAGATATACCAAATGGCCATTGGGCGAAAGGATATGTGAAAGCTTTAGTAGATAATAAAATATCAAAAGGTGACGGGGAAGGGAACTTTTTAGGAGATAATTTCGTAACACGTGAACAATACGCACAGTTTTTATATAATGCAATAAAGAAATAAAGTGAAACTTTAATCAGTGGGGGTCTTACTGCCCGGTAAATAGCGGGATAAAAAATGAGGAAAATACGCTATTCTTTAATTAAAGAATAGCGTATTTTTTTATGTGCAAAATGAAATAGGAAATAGATAGGAGTATAGACATATGAATAGCCTATTTTAAAGAAGAACCACGAAACTATATTGACAAAAAAGCGTTCTCATGTGATAATTCAATTAAATTTTTAGAATAATCAAAAAATATTCCTTTTACATAGAAAGGATTCGAAACTTATATGAATATTATGCCGGGGGTGACGAAATGTTATTTTTTCTGAAGAAATGGAATGAATTGAAAGATGTGAAATCTGAATTGGCACTTCGTGATTGGTTTTATGGTACCAAAATTAGTTTATCGCTATGTACGTCAAAAGAGCCGTTAACATTCTTAGTAAATGTTGAGGGAAGAGATAAAGGGCTATTTTCGGAAGAAGATTTTATTGTCGTAAATTGCATGTGCGAGTCAGTATTTGAAAATGAAGAAAAACCAGCTGCAGAGTCATTTATGCATGCAGATATTTATAAAAAAAGTAGTGCAGGATGTATTTTACAAGTGCAGACTGTAGATAGTCATTTAATATCAGAGTTATATGGAGAAGAAGGAGAAGTAACGTTCGATAAACGCAGTGTGGAGCGTGTTTTCGGAAAAGAAGGTATAACAGAAATGACAATTCCAATTGTAGAAGATGAAAAAAAATTCGCTGATTTATTAGAAAGTAATGTTCCGAATTTCATTGAAGGTGGAGGAGTAGTTCTTGTTCATAATTACGGCATGATTGTGTGGGGGAAAACGCCAGAAGAATCGAAAAAATGGCTAGAGGGTATAGAATATTTAATGAACTATCATGTAAAGTTATTAATGATTAAGGGCGCAAGGAGCTCTGTTATATAAAAATGTATGTGATATGGATACAAGTTAATAAATAAATGAAAGCGTTTTAAAAATAATTTCACTCATAAAATATAGGTCTCCTTATTATATATAGATTACATGTTGACATGTAAGGAGGAACATATTTTGCGAGTTAAATATCATTTTCTGCCAAAGCAGCAAGTAACATTTTGCAAAATAAATGATTCTGGTGAAGAGGCACTGCAAATGATGAACGAAACGGGATTTCGAGCCATCCCGGTATTAGCAGAAGATGAGAAGAAATTCACGGGGATTATTTATAAAGTAGATTTATTAGAAAAAAAATGCAATAGCGGATTAGATCATGTAAGTGCAGGAGATATGCTTGACAATTCCAATGCATTTATTTTTGAAAAGGATTCCTTCTTCAGAGCCTTTTATGTAATTCGTCGGCTTCCGTTTTTAGCCGTGCTAAATGATTATAATGAATTTGTCGGTATGTTAACGCATTCGAATATATTTGATGTTATTGAAGATTCATTTGGTATGCGAACAGGTGGTTATATATTAACAATTGCAACACAAGATTGTAAGGGGACGATTAAAGAGCTTGGGACATTGTTAAAAGCATATAATATCGGTGGTTTGTTTACACTCGATAACGGTGATCAATATATCCGTCGGGTTATTGTAAATATATCAGATGAGTTAGATGAAACAAGATTAAAGCAATTAATCGGAAAAATAGAGAAAAAAGGATTCAGAGTGAGTCATGTAGATTATATTTAAGTTAAAAAGAAAAGTACCTATCTGTTATATACAGATAGGTACTTTTTTGTCCCGTTATTTTTGGGCGGTAAGATCCCCACCTCAAAATTCAGTGAAAGCAATGGGGGGCTTCCCGTAAAAGCCCGATTGGTTAGGGCTGGTTATATGTGAGTAATGAACTTTATTTTGAAACAGGAGGCGGGGATAATGCTAGATCAGATAAAAAAATAAAGTCTGCATGCTCACGAATTTTAGGGATAGAAGTTTCAATAACGCGTGATGTAATTTCACCTGGGGGGCCCACATGCCCGATAGCTACCATAATAGGCTTTTCTTGAATTTTTTTGATGAGTAATTGGGCTTGTTTTGAAATATGTCCTGCTGTATACACATCATCAAAAAATAGTTGGTTTTCAATAATAGGAACTCCTAATTCTTTTCCGATTTTTGGGACGACACTCTTAGGATTCGTTTTACTATCTAAGTAAAATAAACCGTGTTTTTTACAAGCAGCAAGTATAAGGCGAACAATTCTTTCATCCGCTGTTACTTTTGACCCCATATGATTGTTCATTCCAATTGCATGCGGAACTTCTTGAATAGCTTGTTCAAGTCGGTTGTTTATTTCTTCATCGCTTAAATCGGTTGTAATGGCTTTCGGCCCAAGCCATTCTTTTTTACCTTTAATAGGTTCCATTGGCATATGTATAATAACTTCATGGCCTTTCTTATGGGCAGCTATTGCATCTTCTTTTGTGGAAGGAAGAAAAGGCATAACAGCAACAGTTAGTGGAATTGGAAGTGACAACATTTGATTAGTCCCCTTCATATTATTGCCGAAATCATCAATGACAATAGCAACTTTATTCGTATGAGCAGTTGCTTGAATAGGAAATAAGAAGGACGGTAAAAACAAAACAATGATGAATAATGCAATCGTATATTTTCGCATATAAATATTTCCTTTCTCTTGTTATCCCGCTATTTGTGGGTAGTAAGACTCCCACCTCAACATTGGGCTGGATAGGTGGGAGATTCACTGCCAATAAACGCCCGATTGGTGAATGCTAATAATCAGTGGGGCTGAACAAAAAACACTGATGAAAGTTTCACTTTATCAATCATCATTATGTTTTGCTTTTTTATATAAATTAAACAAAAAATGTCGAAGAAAAGTAGGTGGAAAATTAAGAATCCCCGGTTTACGTAGAATTTGTAAAAAAAGAAGATGAAAAAAATGTCTATTATTGCGAATGTATTTACAAAGATAGAATAATTTGTAATAATTCTCAAAGTGAGGGTAAAGATTTGTAAATTACAGGGAGAAAATGTTAAATTTTCTGATTCTTCAAATTTGCATATGATTAAGTAGTTAAAAAAGTCAATGGAGAAGTGAACTTGAGAGCATGGAAGTATAATAAGGGGGATATGGATGTTTACTGTAAAAAGGAAGTACACATTAGAAAAGCTTTCACGTGATATTCATATGAAACGTGAAGAAATGATTCAACTAGGATTAACAAGTGGGCTAAATAGTAAGGAGACAATTCAAGTTAGTCAAGAATTGGACAAGCTTATTTTACAATATCAGCGTTATAAAGAAAAACAAACACCGAAATGGTTTTCAATTATAAAAATACCTATTTTCCAAATCGGGTATGAAGGAAAATCAAATAATTTTTGGCGAATGCTTGTCGCTGGTTTTATGAAATAAGTATAATTACCCTTATAGGATAAGGATAATTATACTATGTGTAACGGAATTTCGATATGAACTGTCGTTCCTTCGTTTTCTGTACTGTCAATAAAAATATGCCCATTATACATCTCTACAATTCGTTTACATATGACAAGTCCAAGACCTGTTCCAGTATCTTTATTAGTAAAGAACGGATGAAAGAGGTGTTTTTGAATATGTTGTGGAATCCCTTTCCCAGTATCTATAATCTGTAATTGTGCATGTGTTTCATTGTTTTTTACTACAATGGTTAGTGTATCACTAGAAGTCATAGCCTCAATTGCATTTTTTGTAATGTTTAAAACCACTTGTTTCATATGGTCTTTCGAACAACGGATATGAACGGGATGGTCTGGCAAATGTAAATGGAATACAATGTTATGTAAATTCGCCTCAGATTGAATAATTAATGCTACCTCATTTAGAATTGTTCTTACATCATATGTTTGTTCGATGATGGCGGTTGGCTTTCCGAGAATAAGAAATTCACTTACAATTTCATTGATTCGCTCTATTTCTTGTTCAATTACGGAAAAGTAGAACTGATCTTGTTCATCTTTATATTTCTCTTTTAATAGAGCGACGAGTCCTTTAATTCCAGTAAGAGGATTACGGATTTCGTGTGCTGTACTTGCTGCAAAAGTTCCAACTAATTCAATTTTCTGTAGTTCGTTTTGTTGTCTTTCAAGTTTTGTTTGACGTTTTAACAACATATATTGAGCAAGTAAAAATAAAATAGACATTAAAAATAAAGTAGCGATACACTCTATTGCAACCCACTGGTATAAGGTTTTCTGATGAATAGGTAATGGAGAAACAGAGACCTTCCAATTTAATCTTTGGAGTGGGGTAGTAAGCATATTAGAATGCGTATCACTTGTGTCGTTATTATCATCGGTTAGAAAAACTACATCATGTTTATCAGTTACCTCAAAATGGTATTGTGGTTTAATGGCATTTAAAGAAGATGAAATGTAATCAAAGCGTAAACTAGCTAATAATAATCCTGAGAGCTCTTTCTGTTTATTGAATATGGGGGTAGCAATCATAATAGCTTTATGTCCAAGAACGCGATCAGTAATGACTGATGATACAGTGGTTTTTTTAGTTTGTAGCACGTCTTGAATATATTTACGGTCTGAAACATCAATAGGCTTTGATTCATCTTCAGATGCGATTGTAATGACCCCTTCTGGTGTAGCGTAATATAAACCAGAAAAGCGTGCATCGTTCCCATCTGTATCATGTACAATTTGTTTAATGCCGTTTATATTACCAGTCTCGGTGCCTACAACTTTTGCAAGCATGTCTAAAGCAGAAATTGCTTCACCAAGATGATGATCTAAATAATCTCTATATAAAAAGAGAACTGTATGAGCGGATAATTTGTTTTCCTGTTTCATTTTATATGTATGATACGAATAAAATGTAGCACCAATCCCTATTGTCGGTAGGATAACAAGCAATATATATATAATTATGCTTTGGAATTTGACTTTCAAATGTGGTACTCCTTCTTTTTTATTATCATTATATATAAACTATGTTAAAATTGTCATGTTTTTATTCAAGAATGATTCTTAATATATTAGGGGGAGAGGAAATGGATGAGTGAATGCTCATTCGGAATTCACATGAAGTATGAAGTGGCATTTTCTTTTTATTGGTGAGAATTTAAGTGAAGGGTTGAAAGTTGTATGACATCAAATAATGAACGAGAAGATATTTCTCAATCTTTAAAAGTATTTATTGCATTATCTCGTGTACATCGTTCTGTTATGGATACTACAAATAAATCTATACAAAGTAACGGATTAAATCCAACTGAATTTGCTGTATTAGAACTGCTATATCATAAAGGCGGTCAACCACTCCAGCAAATTGGTGAGCGCATTTTAATAGCCAGTGGCAGCATTACATATGTTGTAGATAAGCTGGAGAAAAAGGGATTAGTAAAGAGAATCCCATGTCCGAATGACAGACGTGTTATTTACGCGCAATTAACTGAGTCTGGCGAGAACTTTATTGCTTCTATTTTTCCGGGGCATGAGAAAGTTATACATCAGTCTTTTGAAATGTTAACGAAAGATGAAAAAGATGAATTACTTGATCTATTAAAAAAAATTGGGAAGTATGAAAAATAATAATATGTTCCAAAGGAGCTTTGGATAAATAAATCCAGGGCTTTTTTATTTGCAATGAACTCAGAGTAGTCACTGCCGAATTTTGTTGAAAATTAAGAGGGAATTCGAGAATACGTATTGAATTATAATAAAGGTATGTAATGGAGAGGAGGCTCGTTCATGTCATTTAAAGACTATGAATATAAACGCCCAAATATTGAAGAGTTAAAAGAGAAATTTACTGTTGCTTTAGAGAAGTTTGATAACGCAAAAACTGTAGAAGAACAAAAACAAGTCATTCATTCAATTAATGAAATTCGCAACGATTTTGGTACAATGGGAAACCTTTGTTACATTCGCCATTCTGTTGATACGACGGATACTTTTTATAAGGAGGAGCAGGATTTCTTTGATGAATTCTCTCCAGTTGTACAAGGATATGGTACAAAATATTATAAGGCACTTATTAATTCTCCATTTCGTGAAGAATTAGAGGCGTATTATGGAAAACAATTATTTGCTCTAGCAGAATGTGATTTAAAAACATATTCAGATGAAGTCGTGAAAGATTTACAATTAGAAAATAAATTATCGTCGCAATATACACAGTTATTAGCATCCGCAAAAATTGACTTTGCTGGAGAAGAAAGAACGTTATCGCAATTGATTCCGTTTATGCAAGGAAAAGAAAGAAGCGAACGTAAAGCAGCAAGTGAAGCATACTACGGATTTTTAGCTGGAAATGAGGAAGAACTAGATCGTATTTATGATGAGCTTGTTAAAGTGAGAACGAAAATCGCAAAATCTTTAGGTTTCAAAACCTTTGTTGAACTTGGATATGCAAGAATGTACCGTACAGATTATAATGCGGAGATGGTGGCTAATTACCGTCAGCAAGTGCTGGATTATATCGTTCCCGTTACAACGGAATTAAGAAAGCGACAACAAGCACGTATCGGTGTAGAGAAGTTAGCTTATTACGACGAAAACTTTGAGTTTGCTACAGGTAACCCAACTCCAAAAGGAGATGCGGATTGGATTGTTGATCATGGAAAGACCATGTATAAAGAGTTATCGGCTGAAACAGATGAATTTTTCAATTTCATGCTAGATAACGATTTATTAGATTTAGTTGCGAAAAAAGGAAAAGCTGGTGGCGGATATTGTACATATATTGAGAATTATAAAGCGCCGTTTATTTTCTCAAACTTTAATGGAACATCTGGTGACATTGATGTATTAACACATGAAGCAGGTCATGCTTTCCAAGTATATGAAAGTCGTAAATTTGAAATTCCAGAATATAATTGGCCAACATATGAGGCATGTGAAATCCACTCTATGAGTATGGAATTCTTTACATGGCCATGGATGAAGCTATTCTTTGAAGAAGATGCAGATAAATATTACTTCTCTCACTTAAGTTCAGCACTTCTGTTTTTACCTTATGGTGTATCTGTTGATGAATATCAACATTATGTATATGAAAATCCTGAAGCATCACCTGAAGAGCGTAAGACAGCATGGCGTAACATAGAGAAGAAATATTTACCGCATCGTGATTATGAGGATAATGATTATTTAGAGCGCGGTGGTTTTTGGCAACGTCAAGGGCATATTTATAGCTCACCTTTCTATTATATTGATTACACGCTTGCTCAAATTTGTGCGCTACAATTTTGGAAACGTGCAAGAGATAATAGACAAGAGGCATGGGAAGATTATGTGAATCTGTGCCAACAAGGTGGAAGTAAATCGTTCTTAGAATTAGTAGAAGTTGCAAATTTAACATCACCATTTGCTGAAGGCTGTGTGAAAAGTGTTATTACAGAAATTGAAGCATGGTTACATGCGATTGACGACACAAAATTGTAAAAAACATGCGCTTTTTTTCACATGTTTAACATCGACATAATGGGAAAATGATGAGATAATAAAAGAAAATTCAGAATACTAAAGAGGTGTTTCTAATAAGGAGCACCTCTTTTCACCAACAAAAAGGGGGGAAAGAAGTATGCTTCAATCTAATATGGATGTGAGTTTAGAAAGTTTAGTAAGCTCATTACAGTCTACTCGAAGCACGCTATTATCAGAAATTGAAATGTTAAATGATACAGAAGTGAATGTAAAGCCACGCCGTGATAAATGGAGTATTATTCAAATTTTACACCACTTGCATTTAGTTGAACAATCTGTCACGTCTGCCCTTGTATATGCTTTACAAAAAAATGAAAGAAACATGACTCCATTTAAAGACCTCCAACTTACGCTTGATCGCACACATAAACGAGAAGCTCCTCAGCAAATGCAACCAACAGAAACTTTAATGAAAAAACAGCAAGGAATTCAATTACTAGAACATTCACGACAAGAACTATTACATGCGCTTCATAGTGTTATAGATGAAAAAGATCTATTTGAAAATGGATTAAAGCATCCTGTTTTTAATGATCTGAATTTGTATCAATGGGTTCAATTTCTTGATTTGCATGAACAAAGACATCTTACGCAATTAAAAGAGGCGAAACATGCAATTTTGCAGCGCTAAAGTGGAAGAAGTGGGAAACCACTTCTTTTTTTGATACGTGCATAGTTTTCTTTCTTATTTTGGAATACTACATGGAGAAAGAAAAGAAGGAGTTGAAAAAATATGTCTAAGAAGAAGCGAGAAGAAGAGCGCGCCTGGAAAGCGCGTAAAGAAAATCAACAACCGCACGGAAAAGTGAAAGCTTTTGCTGAATTAGTTGAAGGAACAGAAAAAACGTGATGATTATTTCATCACGTTTTTTGTATGAGTGGAAAAGTTAATAAAAAGGTTGTACCGATTCCTTTTTCACTTATAATATCAATTTTTCCATTCATAGCTTGAACAACACTGAATACGACCATCATTCCAAGTCCAGTGCCTTTTTCTTTCGTTGAATAGAAAGGCGAGCCAAGACGTTTTACTTGTTCTGAATCCATACCGACTCCTGTATCTTTTATATATAACTGAATATGCTTATGATCAGGAACTAATGTGAAATAAAGATCACCGCCTTTTGGCATAGCCTCAATGCAATTTTTTAAAATATTTAATAAACATTGATTTAGTTTTTGCTTTTCTCCAGCGATAAAAAAAGAAGTGCTTTGCTTTATATAATGAGTACGTACATTTGTTAAATTAGCAAGCGGTGTAATTAACGACAATGCATGTAGTAATTCTTCTTCTAACTGTAATGTTTGTTCTTTTTCAATGCTTGGTTTAGCAAAGGTTAAATAATCTGTAAGAACATGATTTGCTTGTTCAATGCCGTTAATGGCAATGTCGATATATAATTTTCGTTCCTGCTCAGTGCATGTATCTGATTGTAACAGTTGTAAAAACCCTTTTGTTGAAGTTAATGGATTGCGAATTTCATGAGAGATAGACGCTGCCATTTCACCAATTAAATGAAATTTTTCAGCATTTATAAGTTCGTTTTGGAGACGAACTTGAGTTTGTAATATGTGTAGTAAATATAAAATTAGAATCGTACCAAGCATTGAACATAACTCATACACAATAATATGCGGTATATAATCAGTCTTATTTGTAACCTTTGAAAGGAAGAAGGGTATCCAACTAAATCCGTATGTGAGACTGTAGATAATAGCAAGTGTTATTTTTATACGATTAGAAGTTCGATTGAAAAATTTATATGTTAATAATAGAACAATAAATAGAAGAACAGAACCGATAAGAGATGGGAAAACACCGATCCCACCTAATAATAAGCGATATATGTTTAATACAACTAAGATAGAACCACCAGCAATAGGCCCTCCCGTTAATGTACCGACAATTAATACAATATGGCGCATATCAAATTGAAAACCATTATTTGTTTTTGCTGCAAATGTAATACAGAGTACGGTAGCGAGGCAACAGAGTACAATGAATATAGCTGAATTTAATTTAGGAGAGCGTTTCCCTTTTTGATTCCAAAATAAATGATATACGAGCATTGTAATCAGGATGAATAATATATTTAAAAAGAGATAAATAATAAAGGATTTCAGTGGGATGCCTCCTCTCTTCTTATATTAAATTAATCATACTATAAAATGAAAGAAATGAAATGATAAATAGCGGAAAAATCAGAAATTTTTACGCTAGTATACAATATGTTACAATAAGCTGTGTCAATGAAAGAAGAAATTCCGTGCACCGCGCGGGAGAGGTTCGCGAACTCCCTCTATAAAAAACTATGGAAACAACAATATCCTTAGGTATTGTTTTGTTTTTTTATTGTGACAGTTCAAGAACGTTCTTTCTTCTTATTTATAGTAGAGAAGGAGAATGAGTGAAATGAAAAAAGAAAAAGCAGTTGTTGTTTTTAGTGGAGGACAAGATAGTACGACATGTTTATTTTGGGCAATAGAGCAGTTTGCAGAGGTAGAAGCTGTAACATTTAATTACAATCAACGTCATAAGCTAGAAATTGATTGTGCAGCGGAAATTGCAAAAGAGCTAGGAATAAAGCATACGGTACTAGATATGAGTCTATTAAATCAACTTGCTCCAAATGCGTTAACGAGAACGGATATGGAGATTACACATGAAGAAGGTGAATTGCCATCGACATTTGTAGATGGACGAAATTTACTCTTCCTATCATTTGCTGCTGTATTAGCAAAACAAGTTGGAGCACGTCATATTGTAACAGGTGTATGTGAAACTGATTTCAGTGGTTATCCAGACTGCCGTGACGTGTTTGTGAAATCGTTAAACGTTACTTTAAATTTATCTATGGATTACCCGTTTGTCATTCACACGCCACTTATGTGGATTGATAAAGCTGAAACATGGAAATTATCAGATGAACTTGGAGCATTTGAGTTTGTTCGGGAAAAAACATTAACATGTTATAACGGAATCATTGGTGATGGTTGCGGTGAATGTCCAGCATGTCAACTTCGTAAAGCAGGATTAGATACGTACCTACAGGAACGCGAAGGAGCGAACAACTAATGGATAACTTTTTTGGATTTCGCATCGTAGAGAATTTGCAAAAAATGGACAAGGATATTCAGCGTAAACAACTCAAATACCATAATAAAAGAGTAATGGTCAGCAAGGAATTTACATTTGATGCAGCACACCATTTACACTGTTATGAAGGGAAATGTAAAAACTTACATGGTCACACATATAAAGTTGTATTTGGAATTAGTGGATATGTAAATGAAATAGGTCTTGCAATTGACTTTGGAGATATAAAAGAAATTTGGAAGAATGAAATCGAAATTTATTTAGATCATCGTTATTTAAACGAAACGTTACCTGCAATGAATACGACTGCTGAAAATATGGTCGTTTGGATTTATGAAAAGATGGCAGAAGCACTAACAAAAGAGAATCGAGTGAACGAATATAAAGGAGCTCGCGTTGAATTTGTTCGTCTATTTGAGACGCCGACTAGTTATGCGGAAGTAAGACGGGAGTGGATGCTTGATGAGTAAAATCCCTGTCTTAGAAATATTCGGTCCGACTATTCAAGGTGAAGGAATGGTTGTAGGGCAAAAGACAATGTTTATCCGTACAGCTGGTTGTGATTATAGCTGTGCTTGGTGTGATTCTGCTTTTACGTGGGATGGATCAGCTAAAGATCAAATTAGACAGATGACACCAGAAGATATTTGGGATGAGCTTGTTGCAATTGGAGGAGAAAATTTTTCTCATGTTACGATTTCAGGTGGAAATCCGGCATTACTGAAAAATATTGAGTTTCTTCTTTCAATATTAAAAGAAAATGGAATGCGAACGGCAATTGAAACGCAAGGGAGTAAATGGCAAGATTGGTTACTTCAAATTGATGAGGTAACAATTTCTCCAAAACCACCAAGTTCGACGATGAAAACAGATTTTCAGAAGTTAGATGCTATTATTCAGAAACTAGCAGGAAAAGATATTAGTTTAAAAGTAGTAGTATTCGATGATCATGATTTTGAATATGCAGTTAAGATGCACGAACGTTATCCAGGTGTACCATTTTTCCTGCAAGTAGGAAACGATGATACAAAAACAGTGGATGATGCGATGCTTATTAAAAAATTATTAGATAAGTATGAGTGGCTGATTGATAAAGCTGTAAATTGTAAAGAGATGAATGATGCAAAAGTATTGCCTCAGCTTCATGCGTTAGTATGGGGAAATAAACGCGGCGTATAACGAGAAGGGATGTTTAAAATGACTGGAAGATTAGATGAAGATTTAAAAGATGTAACATTATTAGGAAATCAAAATACAAAATATTTATTTGAATATAGCCCAGAAATATTAGAGGTATTTGATAATAATCATCCAAACCGTGATTATTTTGTAAAATTCAATTGTCCTGAATTTACAAGTTTATGTCCGAAAACAGGACAACCAGATTTTGCAACAATTTATATTAGCTATATTCCAGAGCAAAAAATGGTAGAGAGTAAATCTTTAAAGTTGTATTTATTTAGTTTCCGCAATCATGGTGATTTCCACGAAGATTGCATGAACGTTATTATGAACGATTTAATTAAATTAATGGATCCACGTTACATTGAGGTATGGGGGAAATTCACACCACGTGGTGGCATTTCAATTGATCCATACTGCAACTACGGTCGCCCAGGGACGAAGTATGAACAAATGGCTGACTACCGCATGATGAACCACGATCTATATCCGGAAACAATTGATAATCGTTAATAGAAAGAAAGGGCCTGTATACTATACAGGCCCTTTCTTTCTATTATATTATGCATTTTGATTAATGACAGTATAGTTTTTATGACTTACAACTGTAAGAGGTTCCATATCTAGTTCTCTAAAATTCTTCATAATTGTTATATCAACAATAACAGAGTTTTGATTTACTTTTTGAACACGGCCTTGCATTCCACCTTTAAATTCGATGATATCTCCAGTTTCTGCGATCTGCATAAGCAACTCTCCTTGTTACAGTTTTCCCAAAAAAAGAATAAATTTGGGTTTTTTTATTTCCTCCTATTTTGAACCATATTTCCTACTTTGTAAATGTTTCCAAAGTAAAAATTCGAAAAATATTCACTTTTTGTAAGAAAATATGTAGAAAATCCATGTTATTTGAAAAAAATAGCAAAAATGCGGGAATCTTTATATCGAGGTATAATGAAAAAGTAGAATAACCTGCTGAAGTGGGAGAAATTAGAGGCGGTAAAATGATGTTTGAATTTGTGGGGAGTGTTATAGCTTTAATTTTATTTTTATTTTCTTATATGCATTTAAAAAAGATTCGTCAGTATGATACGAGTACATATTTTGATGGGATGGATGGTATCCATGCTTCGATAACGCATGATAGTGGTGGGGAGATGTAAAGGTATATGACTTTCTTTTCTTGCGTGGTATGATGTTTAGAACTAGTGCATAATAGAGTTCGTAAGTGATGAATGGAGAGTGAAAAGAATGAAGATTTCTTTTATTCGTCATGGTTGTTTAGGTCGTATAAGAGAACCGATGACAATTAATTCATTTCACGAATGGATGAAACAGTATGATTCCGAGTCAATGATACAAAAAGCTAAAATGCCGATAGAAACAATAGAGGCAATTGAAGCAGCGAAATTTGTCTTAACAAGTGATCAAAGGCGTGCTGTACAATCAGCAGCTGAATTAACGGATTCTTTATCTTTTATGCAAAACTCTCTTTTTAGAGAAGCTGAAGTTCCTTCATACTTTTTTGCTCCGAAGTGGTTGAAATGCACAATTAAGGTATGGATGTTCATTGGGCGCACATTATGGATACTTGGCTACCATAAAGATGTTGAGTCTTATAAGGAAGTAAGAGAGAGGGCAAGGCAAGCGGCTTACCTGTTACATCGTTATGCTCTCGTACATGGAAGTATTGCTCTTGTAGGTCATAATTATTTTAATTCGATGATTGGAACGGAGCTGAGGGCAATGGGATGGTCTGGTTCTCCTATTTTGCATAGAAAGCCATGGGGATGTACAACATATACGTTTCACGAGGCGATGGATGGAAATATATTAAATACGAATTTAACATAAAAGCACACGATTTATATAAATCGTGTGCTTTCTTTTTAAGATATAGAAATTTTGACGTTTAATGGTTTTACGAGATGAGCATAAGGTTCGCCTACTAGCATAACAATTTCATCTTTTTTATAACCTAACTTTTCGTATAGTGAATAGGCGCGTGTGTTTTCTAAATTAACAAGTAAAGCGATTTTTTCATGCCCTTTTTCAGTTGCATAGATTTCGGCAGCTTCAATTAATTTAGAACCAATACCTTTTCCACCGTGTGCACTTGAAACTGATAATGTATCAATGTAATACTCATCAAGCTCAGCTTCTTTTTCTAACGTAATCGATTCATCTTTATGTAATTCTCTTAAGTGATGTACAATTGGTGCGTCAAGCTGTGTTGCTTCACTACCGTGATAAGCGACAATAATTCCAACTGCACTCTCGTCTTGTTCATAAATAAAACAGTTTTCGTAGCTCAGACGGTTATTTTCTTTTGAGAACCATGTCTCAAGTCCTAGTAATACTTCTGCTTCAACTGTGCTACCTGTGATTTTTTCAGCAATTTCATGCAGAGCATTATACAATAAAGGAGCTATTGCCATTGCATCTGTCTTTTTTGCTTTCCGAATCATAGTATCCCTCCTAGTTCTATTTGTATATTGTAGCATAGTGGTATGGAACTTTGCATAATTGAATGCCGAAATGTTTGATATAGAGAAGTAGCTATGTTAGTATATGATATTTAGTGGACATATAGTAAAACGATATTGTTTGCGAAATAACGAAAATAAAATCATGGCATAACAACAAGATAAAGTGAAATGTTAATCAGTAAGATTTTTTGTTCATTCCACGACTGATTAGTAGTCAACACCAATCGGACTACCCGCAAATAGCGGGATAATTTTACAGTTGTTGACCTATAGAATATACGATAGAATAAAATATTGCAGAGAGGTGAAATACATGGATAAAGAATTAGCAAATACAATTTTAGATCAGCTGAAAAATGGTGAAATAACGGAGTATGTTGTTACGAAAGATGTATTTTATACGTTCAGAGAAGTTGTTGTAAATAGAGAAGACTTTAAGCATTTCATTGGTAACGCACAGCGAGGCGGGCAAGTGATTTATACATATTCAGAAACGCCACGTTCATAAAGGGGAATTTTGATCAGCAGGGCATCCCTCACTGATTAGTAACCTTCACCAACTGGACGTTTAATGTGGGATAAATAAAAGATAAAGGAGAGGGGAATTATGGGCGATTTTAAACAAGGCATTTTACCACATTGGGATTATATGTGGAAAGATAGAGCCGGCAATAGATTTATGGGAATGGTTATGTATCCAGAGAAACGAAAATGTTCAGCAAAAATGCTTCAGAAAATAAAAAGAGCATATGAAGAAGCGATAGAAATTAAAGTAACTGTACAAGTTCAACATACATATCAGTATGTAGAAGGAATGATTGTATACTTTGATGAAGAGGCTCCTGTATGTACAATGCTTGATAAAGATGAAAATCCACATCACATATTTGTAAAAGATATTTTGCGTATTGAGCACTCTGAATAAACTTTTCATAAATAAATTGAAGTTCCATAATAATAATCTTTTTCTATAATAGTTATCTTTTAGTATGTAACGAGAGACGAAAGTATATGTATAATATATTTAATAAGGTAAATTTGATAAATGTAATCGTTTTTTAGAGCAGATTATCGTTTTATATCTGTTCTTTTTTGCGTGATGCTGGAGAAATATATTTCTTCAGCATCTACCGTTTTATGACAAAATATATTGTTAACTTTTTTAAAAATAAGGTTAAATTCGTTGACAACTTTTTTGAAAAGCACTTTATTGACATGAGTTTTAGAATGTTGTTTCATAGTCATTGTATTGAAAAAAAACGGCTATCATGTCGAAAAGTAAAAGTTAAAAAAAGAAAGAATTTATACATATATCTTGTGTCTTATTTTGAAACGTAATACAATATATAGAGAAATCAAGAACAACATATAGAGAATATAGATTTGAGAGGGAGGGTCGGAAATGTTAGTTGCATATGATTCTATGACAGGAAACGTGAAGCGTTTCATTCACAAATTAAATATGCCGGCCGTTCAAATTGATGAAGATCTAGTAATAGATGAAGACTTTATTCTTATTACGTATACAACAGGTTTTGGCAATGTACCAGAACGTGTTTTAGACTTTTTAGAGCGCAATAATGAAAAATTAAAAGGCGTATCTGCAAGCGGCAATCGTAACTGGGGAGACATGTTCGGTGCAAGTGCTGACAAGATTTCTACTAAATATGAAGTGCCTATTGTATCAAAATTTGAGTTATCTGGAACAAATAACGATGTAGAATATTTTAAGGAAAGGGTGCGGGAGATTGCGACACATTGAACTGAATAATGAAATCACGCAAATGCAGGACGGTTTTTATCAGCTTCATAAAGATAAAGAGGCATTAGAAGTCTTTATGGAAGAAGCTAGAGAGAATACCGTTCCTTTTAATAGCGTGGCAGAGCGAATGGAGTATATGAAAGAACATGATTACTATTACAACGTTCTGGACGAGTATAGCTTGGAGGAAGTAGAGGAAGTATATAACATCGCTTATGGTGAAAACTTCGAGTTCCAATCTTATATGGCAGCATCTAAGTTCTACAAAGATTATGCGTTAAAAACGAATGATCAAAAACAATACTTAGAAAGCTATGAAGATCGTGTAGCAATTGTTTCATTATACTTAGGACGCGGTGATGTTTCGAAGGCAAGACAATTCGCAAGCATGATTGTAAAACAAAACTACCAACCAGCGACACCAACCTTTTTAAATGCGGGAAGAAGCAGAAGAGGAGAAATGGTGTCTTGTTTCTTGTTAGAGATGGACGATAGCTTAAATTCAATCGGCTTTAACATTAATACTGCGATGCAATTATCGAAAATCGGCGGGGGAGTAGCTTTAAACTTATCTAAGCTACGCGCACGCGGTGAGCAAATTAAAGGTATTGACAACGCTGCAAGTGGCGTAGTACCTGTTATGAAGTTGCTTGAAGATTCGTTTTCATATGCGAATCAGCTTGGTCAACGAAAAGGTGCCGGTGCAGTATATTTAAACATTTTCCATTGGGATATTATTGAATTCCTTGATACAAAAAAAATAAATGCCGATGAGAAGAGCCGTATTCAGTCTCTATCAATCGGAATTATCGTTCCAAGTAAGTTCTTTGAGCTTGCTGAGAAAAACGAACCTTTCCATGTTTTCGCGCCTTATACGGTTTATAAAGAATATGGCAAGCATTTAGATGATATTGACATTGATGAAATGTACGATGAATTAATGAGCAATCCGAAAGTGAAGAAGAAGCCACTAGATATTAGTGCACGTGATATGCTTATTAAAATCGCTATGATTCAGCTTGAGTCTGGTTACCCATACTTAATGTTTAAATCAAATGCAAATAATCAACATCCATTGAAGGATATTGGAACTGTGAAGATGTCGAACTTATGTACAGAAATCTTCCAGCTTCAAGAAACTTCAGAAATAAATGATTACGGTACAGATGACATTATCCGTCGTGATATTAACTGTAACTTAGGATCGTTAAATATCGTAAACGTAATGGAAAATAAAGAAATTCGTGAAGCAGTTCATGCGGGAATGGAAGCTTTAACAGCTGTTTCTGATATGACGATTATTCCGAATGCACCAACTGTGAAAAAAGCAAATGACGAGCTTCATTCAGTTGGACTTGGAGCAATGAACTTACACGGATATTTAGCAAAAAATAAAATCGCTTATGAAAGTGCAGAAGCGAAAGAATTCGCTCGTACATTCTTTATGATGTTAAATTACTATTCTATTGAGAAAAGTATGGAAATCGCTACAGAAAAAGGCGAGACATTTAAAGACTTCGATAAATCTGATTATGCGAATGGCACATACTTCGAAAAGTATGAAACAACAGATTACAGCCCAGTAACTGAAAAAGTTCAGCAACTATTTGAAGGAATTCATATTCCAACAAAAGAAGATTGGACAAGTTTAAAAGAGCAAGTGCAGAAGAATGGTTTATACAACTCATATCGTCTTGCTATCGCTCCAACACAATCAATCAGTTACGTTCAAAATGCAACTTCAAGCGTAATGCCGATCGTAAGTCAAATCGAATCAAGAACATATGCGAACGCGACAACATATTATCCAATGCCGTATTTATCAAAAGATACGTTCTGGTACTATAAATCTTCTTACGATATAAATCAGTTTAAATTAATTGATTTAATCGCAGAAATTCAAGAACATATTGACCAAGGAATTAGTACAATTCTTTACGTTAATAGTGATATTTCAACACGTGAATTAGCACGTTACTACATCTATGCACATAAAAAAGGCTTAAAGAGTCTGTATTATACGAGAACACGTAAATTAAGCGTAGAAGAGTGTGTGGCTTGTACCGTTTAATATAAAAAGTGAGACATGATGAGCAGGGTTTTCTGAACCCTGCTCATGCTTAGTTATCATATTTAGAGAAGGGGCGATTTAATGCGTGCGGTAAACTGGAACAAAAAAGAAGATGATTTTAGTTTAATGTTTTGGAAGCAAAATATCGCTCAGTTTTGGACAGAAGAAGAAATCGCGGTATCTTCTGACAAAAATACTTGGGCACAATTATCAAAAGAAGAGCAGGTTGCTTATAAGCGTGTATTAGGTGGTTTAACACTGTTAGATACGAAACAAGGCGGCGAAGGGATGCCACTTGTACTTGTTCATCTTGAAAATTTACAAGCAAAAAGTGTATTAGCTTTCATGGGAGCTATGGAAGAAGTACATGCGAAGAGTTACAGTCATATCTTTACGACGTTAGCTACTGAAGAAGAAATTGATGATATTTTTGAATGGGTAGATACTCATCCATTACTTGAGAAAAAGGCTGGTATTATTACTGGTTACTATCGTCGTTTGTTAAAGCCTGAAGTAACGAAAAAAGAGTTATACATGGCAATGGTAGCAAGTGTGTTCTTAGAAAGTTATTTATTCTATAGTGGATTCTTCTATCCGCTTTACTTAGCTGGTCAAGGAAAACTAACAGCAAGTGGTGAGATTATTAACTTGATAATTCGTGATGAGTCAATTCACGGCGTATTCGTCGGTATTTTAGCACAACAAATCTTCGCAGAACTTTCTGCAGAAGAGCAACAAGAAGTGCAAAAAGAAACACAAGAGTTATTAATGGAACTATATGAAATTGAAATGGCCTATACAGAAGAAATTTACACTTCTATCGGTCTTGTAGAAGATGTAAATCGTTTCGTTCGTTACAATGCGAATAAAGGGCTTATGAACTTAGGACTTGAGCCGAAGTTTGAAGAAGAAGAAATTAACCCAATCGTTTTAAATGGTTTACGTACAGATACGAAAAACCATGATTTCTTCTCTGTAAAAGGAAATGGTTACGTAAAAGCAACGAACGTTGAAAAGTTAGCTGACGATGACTTCGTGTTTAACTTTTAATATAGGATTATAAAGAAAAGCTGTCTTATTCATTGATAAGACAGCTTTTCTTTATAATTTTGTTTACATAACACTATTATTTCTATATAGCGATTTATGTTTGGAAAGTTCTATTCGGTTAACGGATAGAATTTTTTGTAATTAAATGGGTATTTACAAACTTTTTGTATCAGTGTATTATTTAACTAGTACACCGATACAAAAGGAGGGAAGAAATGAAAATAGAGTTTTCTCCAAATATACCAATTTACATTCAGGTAATGGAATACATAAAAAAAGAGATCGTAACAGGACATTTATTGCCTGGTGATAAAATTCCCTCTGTCCGTGAATTAGCGAGTGAATTACAAGTGAATCCAAATACGATTCAGCGTACATTTCAAGAGCTAGAACGGGATGGAGTTGTTGTAACACGTAGAGGAATGGGACGGTATGTAACGAATGAAGGGGAGAAAATTATGGAGCTGCGAAAAGAGATGGCGAAAGAATTACTTCATTCTTTTATAGATGGAATGGACAATTTAGGTTTTTCAGAAGAAGAAATTCTTACAATTCTTCGTTCTTCATTACATGATAAGAGGGAGGAGAGCCAATGACAGAGCTATTAAAAATAGAAAACTTATGGAAGAGATACGGATTAAAAGCAGTGATCCGTGAATTAAACATAGAGATTACGGAAGGGAAAATCGTTGGGCTTGTTGGAGATAACGGGAGCGGGAAAACGACGTTATTGAAAATGATTGCAGGCTTGCAACACCCTTCTGAAGGTAGTATCACAATAGACGGTAAAAAGGTAGGATTACAGACGAAAGAAATCGTTTCATTCATGTCCGATAAGCCAGTCTTTGATGATTGGATGACTGTAAAAGACGCTTTATTTTTCTACCGGGATTTTTATAAAGACTTCGATATTCAAAAAGCGGTAGATACGATTGCAGAATTTAAAATACCGTTAGAAGAAAAAATTACAGCATTGTCAAAAGGTATGATAGAGAAGCTGCAAATCATTTTAACATTTTCTCGAAAAGCGAAGCTATACGTACTGGATGAGCCATTGGGCGGGATAGATCCTCTTTCTAGAGAACATGTATTGGATCTAATTCTACAGTTCTATAGAGAAGATTGTACGATATTAATTTCCACTCACTTAATAAATGAAATTGAAAATATTTTTGATGAAGTGATCTTTTTAAAAGATGGAGAAATGGTTCTATATGAAAATGTAGAAGAAATTCGTTTTCAGAGAGGAAAAGCAGTTCATGAATTGTTTAAGGAGGTGTTTAGTAAGTGAAGTCAGTACTTTCCTATTTATGGAATGTAAATAAGAAAAGATATATTGTTACTTTTTTATTCTTTGTGCTAATTGAAGCTGTGTTATTTTCACAAATGATTGTAAGAAAAAGTGATGCAGCTATCAGTAGACAAGAGGGTATATTTGGAATCATTATGATTATATTTTTCTTTTATATTGTTTATATGTTTATACAAACAATGAAATCATATTCACGCTTACTAACTAATCCAATGTTACGACTTACAGCAATATCTGGGAAACAATATGTAATTTCTATGCTTATTTTCTCATTTATCGCAATGGCTATATGGTATGGGATATGTGGAATTCTTTTCTACGTAAGTTATATATTAGCTTTTCCTACGACTTCTGTATATGTAGAGGCAAAAGAGATTATGCAAGTAGGCATAATTAATAATTTAATATATACGATAAGCGATTTATTTGAGTTTTTGTTTAGTGTGTTACAAATCATATTAGTAATTACTCTAGTTAAGTTACTTACGAAAAAGAAAAAGGCGCAAAATATACTAATCGTTATTATTTTTCTAGTAATAAATATAGCGATTACTTTAGCGACAACCTTGCTAGGAAAATTAGCTCCAGCTTTCCAAGTATTGCGAAGAGTAGAATATCATAGTGAAAGCAAGAGTCTGTTTATTAATATGTTTCAAGAAAATGGATTTAACATTTTTAATATAAGTTTCATGGTAATGGTTAGTGCTCTAATAATATATGTAATTGCTTATATTATCGATAAAAAACTAGAAGTCTAAAGGAGGAATCAGCATTGGGAAACGTAGTAGTAAAGTTAGAGAATGTTCGAAAAAGGATTGGTGGAACGGAAATTATTCGTGGTTTATCATTTGAGGTTCGTGAAGGAGAAGTATACGGATTCCTTGGGCCGAACGGTAGCGGTAAGACGACGACGATCCGTATGATGACAGGTCTTATTTCAATGACAGAGGGCGATATTACAATTTGTGGACATAGTATTCGCTCGGAGCGTGAAAAGGCACTAGAGCAAATTGGAGCGATTGTAGAAAATCCTGAACTATATGATTATATGACAGGAATGCAAAACTTAAAGCATTTTGCGAACATGGCCATTACTCCAATTAGTAAAGAGCGCATTGCTGAGATTGTAAAGCTTGTTGAATTAGAGCATGCGATTCATAAAAAGGTGAAAACATATTCACTTGGTATGAAACAACGTTTAGGAATTGCACAAGCATTACTTCATCAGCCGAAAATCTTAATTTTAGATGAGCCGACAAATGGATTAGATCCAGCTGGTATTCGCCAAATTCGTGATTATTTACAACGTTTAGCGAAAGAAGAGAATATTGCTGTAATCGTATCAAGTCACTTATTGAGTGAAATTGAATTAATGTGTGATCGCGTTGTTATTATTAAACAAGGTGAGTTTGTACAAGAGTACAACTTACATGAAAAAGTGAAACATGATGAGGCAGTCGTTGTAGCGTTTGAAGTAGATGAAGTTCAGAAAGCAAATGAAATCATTAAAGGTAAAGCAAAAGGGAATGTAATTGTAGCATCTGTAACAAAAGACAACATTCCGCAACTTGTAAAAAAACTTGTTCATGCTGATGTGCTTGTATACGGAGTTACTGTTCAAAATAAAACGTTAGAGGATGAGTTCTTAGCGATTACTGGGGGAGTGAAAGCGTAATGTTTAAATTAATTCAAAATGAATTTTTAAAGTTGCATGCGAAAAAAGGTATGTATATTTTAATTGGTGTCATTGCGGCACTCGAAATTTTAGGTACTTTAGCAATGTTGAAGTGGGGAAAAGGTGATGAGTTTAAGGGATCATATTTAGATTATGCAAACTCAGAGATTGGCTTAATTGTTTTATTTACAACGATTTTTGGGATTACACTTGCTGCCCGTACTCTTACTGATGAGTTCCAAAAAGGTACAATTAAACAATTGTTAATCCGTCCAAGAAAAAGACTTGCAGTTTTATTTTCTAAATATATTACAGTGTTATTAGCAATGTTATTTATCGTATTAGCTGGTATGCTAATTGCAATGATTATTGGCGGTATTGTAATGGATGGTAGTAAAACAGAATTAACGTTAGGAATCGTAATGAAGTCCACTTTATATCAACTACTTTCACCATTCTTTTTTGCAACACTTGCATTTTTCCTAGCAAATGTCTTTAGAAAGTCTGTATTACCATTAATTATTACGATGTTCCTATTCTTCTTACAAGGTGCAATTAACATGGTATTAATAATGTTTGCAAAAGGTGTAGCGAAGTTTGTAGTATTCAACCATTTGGATTTAAGAGCTTACGATAGTAATAAATTAATCAATGGTGGAATGGAACCAACATTTACAGAATTTACGTTTACAACTTCATTATTACTTGTAGCTGCATACTTTGTTGTGTTACTTGTAGCATCAAGTGCATTATTCCAAAAACGTGACGTATTATAATAAAAGAAATCCCCGCTTGTAAAAACGGGGATTTTTATTACATAAATTTCACTTGGATTGCAACTTGAAGAACAGCGATATGGTATTTTAAGAGCTATGCTGTTTGAAATGATTTGAGAAAAATAGGAAGGATTTCAACTATATTCATATTATAATTTAGTTATCCTGCTATTTATAGGGAAAGGATTGCCTATAAAGTACTGATTAAAGTTTTATTTTATTTTTACTATCTTTGGGGGTGTTCTATATGCACTATGCATTTTCACGTATAAGGCTACGTAGCTTTTTTGGATGGATGATTATAGGGGTGTTCCTTATAATGATACCATTAGGTCTAGCAAATGTTTCTGAGAATACGATGGAGGTTATTTCACAAATAACTGTATTTTTTGTATTTCCGTTACTTTGGCTATACGTAAAAACAAATAAAAATAATATTGTATTTAACAGTTTTTTTGATAAGCCAGGGCGTTTATCTTGGGGATTAATTGTATTAGCAACGATAATGGGGATGATTTTTTCAGTTGGCATATCTCAGATTCAATTTTACATATTAGCACATACGTTACCGAATTTCTTAGTTACTATGCTAGAAGACGGAAATGTTATTAATACGAGTAACGTATATATGACGATATTTACTTTCATTTCAGCATGTGTGTTAGCACCTATTATGGAAGAGGTTATTTTTAGGGGATTTTTCTTACAGCGGATGGCTCATAAATGGGGAATTAAAAAAGCTGTAATTATATCTTCAATTATTTTTGGCCTAGGACATTTTGATGTTATTGGTGCGTTCATGTTTGGTGTCGTTATGTGTCTTTTATACATAAAGACAAAAAATATATGGACGAATATAGCTGTGCACGCTCTAAATAATTTGATTGCAACAAGTATGCAATTTTTCGGTGGAGAAGAAAGTGGTACAATCTCAATTACTGAATTACAAGCGCAAAGTAATTTATGGATTGGTATCGGTCTTACAGTTGTTGGATTACTATGGTTAATTCCGTATGTTTGGAAACAATGGCGTACAGTAAAAGAAGTTGGCGTGCCACCAGTACGTTTTATAAATGAGCAAAAAGTAGTGAATTCATCACAAGAAAATGAAGTGTATAGTCAAGTGATTGTAACCGATAGATTGATGGCCATAGAGTTACCAGATGAGGCTGTAAATAAGCTTCGGTTAGAAGAAAATGATTATGTAACAGTAGCTGTAGAAGAAGATAAAATCGTTATAAAGAAAGCACATAATAGATAATTAAAAAGTAGCTCTTAGGAGCTACTTTTTAATTTGTAATAATTTCTACACGAAAATTATTACCATTCTTTACATATTTAATATCTGTAACAGTGCGGACTGTCTTTAAAATCTCCACTTTTTCACCAATTCGCGGGATGGTCGGAACATTGTCCCAAATACCAAGCAAGTCATCTAATTGTGCCGTTTTTTCATAAAACCAGATTTTCAATGTAAAGCCCCTTTCTCGAATTTTATGTATTTTAATACATAATATATTATTTTTATTCTTATTGTAAGGGGTTTTTTTATAATTTATGAATAAAAATAAATTAATCTTCTGGGAAGATATGTTCTATATCAGGAGTAAGAGATACTTCTGATAATACGATATGAGAAACTGTCGTTGCATATGAAGAAACATCATTGATAAATTCTTCAAGTTCAACGAGTGAAGGAACAGAAATTTTTACAATGTAGCATAAGCTTCCTGTCACTCGGTAACAAAAACTTGCAGATGGATAAGACTGAATAAACTGTTGCATACGTGTTGTATCACCATTTTTTAAAGTGATTTCTAAAATACAATCTAAAACTAGTCCTGCTTTTTTATAGTCGATATCGATTGTATATTTTTGAATAACGCCTTCACTTTCAAGTTTACGAACACGTTCTGCAGTAGACGGAGCAGATAAGTTTACTCGTTTCGCCAATTCACGCATAGAAAGGCGACTATCATTATATAATTCATTTAAAATTTTTCGATCAACACGGTCTAGTTGCATTTGTAAATATACCTCCAGTAAAATAATGATTTTTGTAAAGGAAAAATATAAATTAAGATTCATATGAAATGTAAAGTGAACGTTATTTATTTTACAATAAAACAGAAGGAAATAGGAGGGAAAATGATGGAGAGAATTTCATTATCAAATGTAGGAGATACAAAGTTTCAAAAGTTATTAGGGCATAATTCGGATATATTACACTCGTGGAGTAAGTTAGAAGATACACTGTACAATAAAGGAACTCTTTCAGCAGAGTTGAAGGAGCAAGTGAGAAGAACATTAGCGTATGGGAATGAATGTCCGTACTGTATGGCAAAGGGAAGACCTGATGATGTGCAAAAGGCAGAGGAGATTGGTGTAGCCGTTACTTTTGCGCATACATTTGTTCATAACCGAAAAGCAATAGATGATACTATGTTTCACGTATTAAAACAATATTGGACAGAAAAAGAAATTGTAGAGCTTTGCGCCTATGTTTGCTTTATTACTGCGTCACAACAACTTGGTTTTCTATTTCAATTACAGCCAAATTAAGGGGGAAATGATGACAAATCAAATAGCACTTATCATAATCGATGTACAAAAGGCATTTCAATTACCAGATTGGGGCGAGAGAAATAATATTTTTGCTGAAGAAAACATGAGAATTTTGTTAGAAGAATGGAGAAAAAGGGAACGACCAGTTTTTCATATTCAACATGTAAATAAAGAAAATGCTCAGTCAATGTTTTATGAGAGAGCGGAAATGGTAAACTTTAAAGAAGAAGTGCAACCACTACTTGGTGAAGTGGTTATTCAGAAATTCGTTAACAGCGCGTTCATTGGGACAAATTTAGAAGAGCAATTAAGAAAGAACAAATGTAATGCAGTAGTGGTTGTAGGATTAACGACAAATCATTGCGTGGAAACTACGACACGAATGGCAGGGAATTTAGGATTTACAACATATTTAGTGAGTGATGCAACGGCTACTTTTAACCGTATAGGTTTAGATGGTAAAGAGTATAGTGCAGAAGATATTCACAATATGACACTTGTAAATTTACATGAAGAGTTTGCTACGATTGTGACGACAAAAGAAGTGTTAAAATTATTTTAAGAAAATAATTGCGAATTATGTAGAAAAAAATAAGAATATTTCGTATAATCTAAGTACAATCATTTTGAAAATAGGGGTGGCATCATATGGAGCAAATTTCAGTAAAGAAATTAGAAGAGGTACTTGTTGTAGCAGGGGATGATAAACAGAAGCAAAAGGAATTTTATGAATTGCTCTTATCTACTGAGTTTTATGTTGCTGGTTCACTAGAAGCAGAGGACGGGGCAACAGAAGGAATACTTCGTTTGCGTCATTTCCAAGGAGAAGGTAGATGGATCGTTCCGTTCTTTACACAAATGGAATTTGTAAAAGATGTGTTGCCAGAAGGAACGCCCCTTATTACGATACGTGGGAAAGAGTTATTTGGTAGCATTGAGAAAGATGCTACAGCTGTATTAAATGTTGGCACTGATATAGGTAAAACATTTATTCCAGAAGAAATTGCAGATATCGCATCTGGACGAATTTTTAATTATTATAAGTAAAAGTAAAAGGAAAAGCGTAATCGCTTTTCCTTTTACTTTTTAATTTGAATATGAAGTGGCTATACCAGAAGAAATAGAGACTGTTTTATTATTCGTGTTTATTGTCGCTGTAGCTCCAAGTGGAATACCGATGTTTGGACTTATATGTCCAATTGGTAAATCGAATAGGACAGGTATATGATATGGCGCGAAATATTCATATAATATTGTTTGCAATGATTGAGATGGCTTTGAAGGAGTGCAGTCGTGACAACTTGTGAAAATAACGCCCCTGCATTCATTAAACTTTCCAGATAAAAGTAGCTGATTTAACATACGGTCAATGCGGTACGGTTCTTCACCAATGTCTTCAAGTAATAAAAGTGTATTGTCCGTATTTATCTCGTAGGGCGAGCCAATTATACTTGCTAACACAGCTAAATTTCCTCCAACTAACGTACTTGTAACTGTACTGTGGGAGCTAGGTACGATACATTCTGATGCAGATAAAATGGTTGAATACGGATGGAATAGCTGATTAAAAGAGGATAAAGATAGGGAATCAATACCTTTTCCTAGTTCTTCAATCATCGGACCATGAAATGTTATAAGCTTTGCATAACGTGAAACAGCAGTATGTAAAGCTGTAATATCGCTATATCCCCAAAAGATTTTTGGATTCTGCCTAATAACTTCATATTGAATGTGAGGAAGAAGACGAGCACTTCCATAACCACCTCGTGCACAAAAAATTGCCTTCACTTCATTATTTGTAAATGCTTCATGTATATCGTCAAGCCGAACTTGATCACTTCCGGCTAAAAATCCATATTTCTCGTAAACACTCTTCCCGATTATTACGGATAACCCCATCTCTTGTAATACATTCACACCTTTTAATACATTTTCGATTGTAGGTGGACCAGATGGTGCAATAATCATTACTGTATCACCTTGTTTTAATACATTTGGATAAATCATTAAGCTCAGCCTCCTTCTCTTTCAATATATTCGCTTCATATGAAGTTCAACCCTTGCAAAAGCAGGGGAAAGCTTATCAAATAAAGAAGATATAAGGGAAATAGGAGGGAAAATGATGTTTACAAGTCGAGTAACAGACATATTAAAAATTGAGTATCCTGTTGTTCAAGCCGGTATGGCAGGCGCGATTACGACGCCAGAACTCGTTGCAGCAGTAAGTAATAGCGGAGGATTAGGGACGCTTGGGGCGGGCTATATGAGCCCAGAACAAATTGGTGAAGCGATTTATAGAATAAGAGAACTAACAGATAAGCCTTTCGGTGTTAATTTACTTGTAACGAAAGAGATACAAATAGAAGAAGAGAAGGTAAATGAGGCGAAAATATTACTAAGCGGAGTGAATAGAGAATTAGGTATAGAAGTAGAAGGAACGTTAAAGCTTCCAAAAAGCTATAAGGAACAATTACAAGTGTTATTAGAAGAAAAAGTACCGGTCGTTAGCTTTGCATTTCAAACGTTAGAAAAAGAAGAAATAGATGACTTAAAAAGAAGTGGAATAAAGGTTATCGGAACAGCTACCCATGTGACAGAAGCAAAAGTACTTGCAGAATTAGGGGTAGATATAATTGTCGGTCAAGGCAGCGAGGCAGGGGGGCATAGAGGAACATTTGTCGGGAAAGAACAAGATGCTATGATTGGTACTTTTGCGTTAATACCTCAGTTAGTAGGGGCTGTTCCGCATATCCCAATTGTCGCAGCAGGTGGTGTAATGAACGGACAAGGGCTTGTTGCGGCATTGGCACTAGGAGCAGAAGGTGTTCAAATGGGATCGGCCTTTTTAACAAGTGAAGAGAGTATTACGCACGATGTGTATAAAGAAGCGGTTTTACATAGTACAGATACGAGCACAACGGTAACTCGTGCGTTTTCCGGGAAATATGCACGGGGTATCCGGAATGAATTTATAGAGAGACATGAAGGAAAAGAAGAAGGGCTTCCGATGTATCCAGTGCAAAACGTATTAACTTCTAAAATACGCCAAGAGGCAGCGAAGCAAAATAAGGAAGAATATATGTCACTTTGGGCAGGACAGGCAGCATCGTTGGCACGAATCGAATCAGCTCAGCATGTAGTGGAGCGAGTTATGAAAGAAGCGGAGAATGCAATCGAGCAATTACAAAATATATACAAAAAGACCACTTGAGTAATTCAAGCGGTCTTTTCATTAGTTTGCTTTATAAAATTGTTGGATGGCTTCGTCGATGTAAACCCAGCCTTTCCAACCTAAGTGCATATGATCTTTTAAGAAGTATTTATCGTATTCATGATTTGAGAAGTCGGCAATTGGATAACCAGCTTTTTCGATTTGCTCATGAACTTTCTTATAGTATGCTTCGCGGCGTTCTTTCGGGAATCCAGCGTAGTCGTACCAAGGACCTTTGACAGGAACAGAAATGAAGAGTGGTTTTGCACCAGATTGTTTTAATAAATCAAGTACAATTTGTAAATCTTCATATTCTGGCGATTGGTCATAAGCATCATTTTTTAAGTAACCTTCACGTTGCTTTAATTTTTTCTTAATTTTGCTATTGAAATAATCATCTTCAATACCGTATTCATTAGATCCAGATTCTACTGCACCTGTTTGATCCGCATGTTTACGAGCCTCTTCCCAGTTCATTTGTTTTAATGAAGGATCAAGCTTTTCTTTGTGCGGTTTAATATTAAACATAGCTGTAAATAAATCTTTACGATCTAAAATGTTACGATAAATATAAGCGAAAGGTTTAGCAGCAAGTGCTTTTACTTTATACTTCGTATCATCATAAGCAATGCCTTCAAGCGAAATTTTTAATAAAGTTTCTTTTTTTACAATCTCAAAGTTTAATAAACGCTTTGCAATTTGTTTTTTCATTTCAGGTTTTAAATCATTGTTGAAAATGAAATGGTAACCTTGTTGCTTTGAAAAGTTAGGTGCAAAGTGCGTTTCATCAATACCTTGTGGTACAAACCATTGCGGAGAAAGAACGAATACCATTTTCTTATCTTTCAATTGATCCATTGTAGATGCGAAGTTTAACACATGTACAAGGTCTTGTGTTCCGCCGCGTCCAAGAAGGAATGGCGTAAATCCTTCAGGCTTTACTTTAAAATAATTAGATGGATGGAAAGCATCCATACGTGCGAATTCCGATGAACCGTACATCGGAAGATATTTTGGATCTGCTAACATCTTTTGCTGTAAAATCATACTTTGAATTTTTTCTTCTTTTAAAGAAGTAGCAGCTTGTTCTACTTTTTCATCACTTAAAAGTGGAAGTAGGAAGCGCGTTGGAATAAGTAAGAATACAGCAAAAAGGGCCAATGCTAAAAGCATCGGACCAAATTTTGCTTTGTTCATCGGATTTCTTCCAACTTTTTAATAACCATGTTTGGTGTAGCCCACTCGTCACGGTCAAAATCAGAAATAGAAACTTCAATATCTAAACGCTCTTGGAATTCAACTAATAAAGATACTACAGCGAAAGAATCAAGGATACCTTCTTCAAATAATTGAACATCTAAGTTTTCTTTCACAATATCGTTTTCACATACTTCTTCTAAAATATCTAATACTTGCTCTTTGAATTCTGCCATTTTTAAAATCTCCTTTATATCCGAAATATATTATATGTGCAACTTCTTAATGGAATAAGAAGGGTGCATTAAAAGTATCTGTTAAGGTGTCCAGAGAAAATTAGGAAACCGAAACATACAACGTGGAACGTAATTACAATCGCAAGGATGCGTGTAAATTTAGTGTTTGGCCAAAACTTATGCTTCTTGTTTTTTCGTTCGAAAATATCGAATAAAATAAACAGTGCGGCATGATATAGACCATAAATAATATACTGCGCAACAGCGCTTCCTTGGATATGCCAAATTCCCATAATGAAAAAGTTTAAAAATGCACCGATATACGAAATTGTGTAACGGTTCTTAATTAACTTTTTCTTCGTTGCAAAAAAGACGAAACGCATGTAAATAAAATCACGGAACCAGAATGATAAACTCATGTGCCAGCGGTTCCAGAAGTCTTTAATATTACGACTAAGGAATGGCTTATTAAAGTTTTCTGGCGTTTTAATTCCCATCATATAACTTACACCAATTACAAAAGAGCTATAACCAGCAAAATCAAAGAATAGATATAAGCTATAGCTATACATGTAAATCATATTTGAAAAGATTGTATCGTGTTGAGCGAATGCTGGATCCATACAATATTGCTTTATTAAGTAAGCAATAATAAATTTATACAAGAAACCTTGGAAAATACGATTTAGTCCTGTATATAGTAAATTTTGATATTCTTCAGCGCTAGGTGGCTTTTGAATATCTTTTTGGAATCTTCGGTAACGATCGATAGGTCCTGTTGAAATCGCAGGGAAGAATAAAACGAATTCCCAGAAGTTAAAGAAAGAAAGCTCTTTAATTAAACCATCGCGAACTTCAAATACCATTTGAACTGCTCTGAATGTTACGTAAGATATACCTAGAAAAACAACAAGTTTTAACTCAGGTAATAACGATGCAAATGGTGCGATTTTTGCCAAAATAAGAGGCAAAATCGATAAAATAACAGCTATGCAAAATGTGAATGTACTATTATTTTGTTTTCTTAAAATTAAATAGCCTTTAATAAGGACATATTGCCAAATAATAAATGCAGCTAACATAATCGCTTGCTTCGGTTTATCCGAGAAGATAATAGCAATCATGACTAATGTTAAAACGGCATTATATTTACGCAACATTTTACCTTTTAATCCAGCTATGATAGTAGGTATTAATAAAATGCCCACTATAGCGAAAAAATAAAATGATCCATATGCGGTCATGCTGTAACCTCACTCAATAATTTTTTGCGATCTACCTTTCCATTTGGTGTCATTGGAATAGAAGATTGATACATGAATTTACGTGGAATCATGTAGTTTGGTAATCGCTCATTGAGTTCTTTTTTGATTGCAGATGTTAATTTGAATTCTTTTTCAAACGAATGCTCCCCAGGAACAACAACCGCTAATAAATAATCGTATTTCTCACCTTTTTTAATTGGAACGATAACTGCTCCTTCTACGTAAGAACACGCACGAAGGTGATGCTCAATTTCTTCTAATTCCATTCGATAACCATGCAGCTTAATTTGGAAATCAAGACGACCATTATAGAATAGAAGACCATTTTCAACATAGCCAGCATCGCCTGTTTTATAGGCACGCTCACCGTCAATCATAGTAAATGCTTTTTCTGTTAATTCAGGGCTTCCTAAATATCCAACGCTTACGCTTGGACCGACAATTACGATTTCACCTTTTTCACCATCAGGTGCAATCGTGCCATCTTCTTTCATAATAAGAAGGCGACAGTCTGATTTACAATAGCCAACTGGAAGTGATTTGTATTGATCAAGCACTTCTTCTGTCACGTGAATACCTGTTACAGCGACAGTAGCTTCTGTTGGACCATACGTATTCATAATTGTTGCTTTCGGGAAACGCTCAATTAATTTTCTAGCTACTTCATTTGGTAACACTTCACCGCAGAATAAGAATGTTTTCATGTTCGGTAGCATATTCTCAGAGAAAGATGCTTCCATTAAACACATTTCAGCGAAAGAAGGTGTGGAAGTCCATACTTGAATATCCGATTGCTCTAAAGAAGCAAACAAGTCTTTTGGACGCGCAATCATATCTTTATCGATTGCCCAAAGTGTACCACCTGTTACTAATGATGGGTAAATATCCATTACAGATAAATCGAATGAGAAAGGTGCTTGGTTTAAGAATACTTGCCCTGTTTGTAAGTTGAAATCTTCTACAGCCCATTTTGTAAAGCTAACAAGGCAGTTATAAGTAATCTGAACCCCTTTCGGATTACCTGTGCTTCCTGATGTGTAAATAATGTAGAAGTTCTCATCACCTTTTACCGCATGTTCAGGATTTGGAGTGTTCCCTTTATGAGTAAAGAAAATATCTTTTAAGTTGTCTTCACTTACGATGCGAACTGGTAAATCAGTTACAGTTACTGCTGTTGCCGATAAAAGTAATTTCGCACCAGAATTTTCAGCAATACGTTGTACACGATCAGCTGGGATAGATAAATCTACAGGAATGTAAGCATGTCCAGCTTTTACACATCCTAAAAAGTTAATAATCATTTCAGGTTGCATATGGCCATACACCATAATTGGTGAACGATCGTCTGGATACTCAGAAGAAATCCAATGTGCTAACGCATCAGAATCTTCCTTTAATTGTTTGTACGTAATTTTCGCATCTCGCCAAACAAAAGCGGTTTGATCAGGCGTTTCTGCAGCCCACTTTTCAATTTGTTCTAATAACTTCATAACGTTCCCACCCTAGAATTCATTGTAAATAAATGTACTTGTGTTTGTATCATGGAATCCATACAACCAAAGTAATGCAAATAAAATTGCAAGATAATAAACCGTCTTTGCAACCCATTGTGTGAGTGGTCGAGACCATATCTCTTTTAATCTTTCCATGTCTTTCCCTCTCTTAATGAAATAATAGCTCTTTGTAGGTATCATGTCCTACATTATTGTGAAAAAAACAAAATCCCACATTTTAGGTAAAAATAAGTCAAAAGGCTCTTTTCTGATATTAGCACTAAATACTAAAAAAGAAAATCCCTAACTTAGCAATTATATTACATTCAGCATGAATTTGTAATGGGTTTGACATGTAAATAGAAAGTGGATTGTGTGAATACATAAAAGTGGACTATAAGAATACGTAAAAATGCAGTATTTGTTTTTATTAATCATTTAAGACGGAGTAAAATTTTAAATTTCTAGTTCTTTTGAAAAGGAGGAAATTATCATGAATAGAGTGTGGAAGAGTCTAATTTCGGAAGAAAATATCGTGAAATGGAGAAGGCATTTTCATAAGTATCCGGAATTATCATTTCATGAAAAAGAAACTTCGCAATTTATATATGATACATTATGCTCATTTTCTTCTTTTGAAGTAACGAGACCGACGAAGTATAGTGTACTAGCAATCAAAAGGGGTGTGAAGCAAGGGAAAGTAATTGCGATTCGAGCTGATATAGATGCTTTGCCAATTCAAGAGGAGACAAGTAAATCTTATACATCTGTGAATAAAGGAATGATGCATGCATGTGGGCACGATGCTCACGCAGCTATATTATTAAGTACTGCAGAGGTGCTTAATAATATGAAGGAAGAGTTTGTAGGAGAAATTCGTCTATTCTTTCAGCATGCAGAAGAAGTATACCCTGGTGGTGGACAAGAAATGGTCGAGGCGGGTGTTATGGACGGTGTTGATTATGTAATAGGTTTACATGTTATGTCTGGCTTGGAAAGTGGGAATGTAGGAATTGTATATGGACCGATGATGGCAGCACCAGACGTATTTACAGTTGAGATCCAAGGCAAAGGAGGGCATGCGGCGCGGCCAGAAGAAACGATTGATCCTATCGCTATCGGAGCGCAGATTATTACAAATCTACAACATATCGTATCTAGAAATACAAGTGCTTTCATGCAAAGAGTCGTTTCAGTTACGCAGTTTCATGGGGGAGTGGCTGACAATATTATTCCTAGTACAGCAACTTTAATGGGAACTGTTCGTTCATTTAATCAAGCATTGAGGGTGGAAGCAGAAGGGAAAATCGAAAAAATTGTGAAAGGAATTACAGAAGCACATGGAGGATCGTATACATATACGTATCGATATGGATATGATCCGGTTATTAATGATGAATATATTACGAAAATAGTAGAAGAAAGTGCACTACATTTGTTTGGGAATGAGCGTGTTGTGAAGCTTGAACCTTCTATGGGTGGGGAAGATTTTTCAGCATATTTAAGAAAAGCACCCGGTTGTTTCATTAAATTAGGAACAGGTAATGAAAATATATATACTTGTTATCCACATCACCATCCGAAATTTGACGTGGATGAATCAGCATTAATTTGTGGAGTGGAGCTATTTTTAGAGACGACTATAAGATTACTAAAATCATAGAAAAACAAAAAAAGGCAACTGCGCTCTATCGCAGTTGCTTTTATTTCTTTCCGTCAGAGAGGGCTGAGAAAGAACTATGCTCATTTATAGTATATGAATAGCTAACGGACAAGCTTGTACATTTTAATCATTTTTTTAAAAATAGTTGTTGACATTGATAATCAATGTCAATTAATCTAAATATAGTTGAAATTGATAATTATTATCAATAGAATGGATGCGACATGTTAATGAGAAAAAAATTTCACCTTCTACGGAGGGGATTAAAAGATAAAAATAAAGATGTTGATCAGCATATGGAATGGCAACGAAATGTAATTCGGTCTGAATATGTAGATGAGAAGAAGAGCATTCAAACAGAAAAAGAGATACAAAGTAAAGGGAGAGGTTCAGTTGAGTAAGTTAGTAATGATTTTTGCAAGTATGAGTGGAAATACAGAGGAAATGGCTGACCATATTGCCGGCGTAATTCGTGAAACAGAAAATGAAATTGAAGTTATTGATATTATGGATTCACCAGAAGCTTCTATATTGGAACAGTATGATGGAATTATTTTAGGTGCATACACATGGGGAGATGGTGATCTTCCTGATGATTTCTTAGATTTTTATGATGCAATGGATTCTATTGATTTAACTGGGAAAAAAGCGGCAGTATTCGGATCATGTGATTCGGCTTATCCGAAATACGGAGTGGCGGTTGACATTTTAATAGAAAAGCTACAAGAGCGCGGGGCAGCAGTTGTGTTAGAAGGACTAAAAGTAGAATTAACGCCAGAAGATGAAGATGTAGAAAAATGTTTACAGTTTGGAGCTGAATTTGTAAAACACCTTTCTTAATGGCAGAAGGGAGCTGAAGAACAAGTGCATGAGAAAATCTCAATCAAAACGATGACAGATTATCATTTGTATGATTTTATGCGGTGTCCGCATAAATTTTATTTTCGTCATATAAAAAGAAGAGAACCTTCTTCATTTGAATGGCAACAAATAGTGCAAATGATTGTGAATCAAATTATTAACGAGTATTACACGCTACCTGCGGGTCAACAAACGAAAATTGTACTTTTAATATTAATAGAAAAGTATTGGAAAAAAGTAAGGATTAATATGTTTGCTTCGAAGACGGAGTACTATATTGTATTAGCGAAGCTAACGGATCACTTATTACAGTTTGTTGAAAGGGATGATAGTCAGACACCACCATTGTTTTTATACGAGAAGTTTCAAACATATATGGAAGAGTTAGGTGTCCACATGTCATTGACATTTGAAGTTGGTGAGTGGAATGCTGAGTCGTTTGTAATTAAAAAGTATGTTGTCGATGCGGATGAGGAAATGCTTGCTCTTTGTCAGAAGCTAATGACAGTATTCAGTTATAAAGCTTTCGGCGTTCTTCCAGGAAAAATTGAAGTTATTAATTTAATAGAAGGAACTAAGTATGAGTACATTCCGAAACAGGAAGATATTATAACTGGAATGGCTGAGTTATCTAGAATGAAAGAAATGTTACAGCAACCTGAGCATTATACAGAGCGTCATTTTCGTTCTGAGTGTATAAGTTGTGCGTTTCGTAGTGAATGCCAAGGGGAAGAAGTAAAGAAAGAAGCGAAACAGAAGAAAAATATAGTTCATTAAAGGATGCAACTTTGCATCCTTTTTTGTTATTGACATGAAAAGCTTTTCATCATTTACGGTATATTTGTAGCAGATTTTAATAAAGTGAAACTTTAATCAGTGGGGGTCAATCGGGCTACCCGCAAATAGCGGGATAAAGGGAGGAATAATCAATGAAAGATGAAACGAAAGTATTTCAATGGTTAAAAGAACAAAATGCTCCTTTTGAAATTCAACTGCAAATTTTACAGGCATTTCAATTGTATAAAGTTATTGTTGAAATGGATAAAAAGTTAATGATGTATGAGGAGAGAGTATATAGGGAGAGAATGTAATCTCATCCCTGTAATATCGTTTTTAGTTGTTCTGTACTTGTAATGAATTCGAGTTCATTCTCTGATTCAAAGTTATAAATAATATTATGTAGTAAAGGACTATATTGATAAAAGGTAGTAATGCGGTGAATGAGTAATGGATCATGATGAGAAATAAGTGTACTGTACTGTTCATATACAGATGTAGTAAACTCATGTCCGAAATCATAATATAGTCCTGCAAAATCAAAAGCAGGATCGCCAATTTGCGCATCACCAAAATCGATAACACCTGAAATGCGTTTGTTCTGCTTGTTAAATAAAATGTGATGATGTGTAAAATCAGCGTGAATGATTGTATTTTGAAATTTAGATGTAGCTAGACAGGCAAAGAAATTCTCGAATAAACGATTTAAGGCTGATTTCTGGAACGAAGTAAGATTGTTAGTAACATACTGATTTAATTTAGTTTGTAGCTCTTTCCAGTAGGTAAGTGTTTTTTCAATAGGGAATCCTAACGCTGTAACACTTTTTAGAGGAATACTATGTAGAGCAGCAAGGAAAGTAGCTAATTGTGTAATAATTGCTTGCAGCTCTGTATCCTCCAGCGTGGCAACTATTTCTGTTTTTAATGGTTCACCATGAATGAGAGTATAGTAACTACAAAGAGGAACCTCATCAGATTCATTTTTATAAATTAGGTGATATTGTGGAACTTCGATTTCTTGTAGTGATTGAGTGAGAATTGTGCATAGTTCTTTTTCTAACGGAATTCGCATTGCAAATTCCTGTTTTCGCGGGAAACGAAACAGTAGCTCATCATTTACTATAATTGCTACATTATCCCAACCTTCTTCATTTTGTTTATATGAATGTATAGAAAGATTAGGCAAAGCTTCTTTTATATAATGTTTGTAAGAGTCCATAATTGTTCCTCGTTTCTGAGTTAAGTTATTCTACTTTATAATATCAGAATTTTCTTTCTATATGTTAAAATATAGCTATCATTATGAAGAAGGGCGGGAGTATTACGAAAAAAAGACTGTTAATCATTTCTCTATGTATCGCTTTTGTATTGTTTTGGTCATATAAAGAGGAGGTTTTTGCTACCTTTAAACCGATTGATCAGTACGGATTAAATAAGGAGTTAAAGAATAAAAGTATAGAAAATTTAACTCATAATGAAATGAAAAAGGTAGGAGAGCATTTTGTGACTGAACAACTATCAGTGTTTGAGTTTAATAATAAAGAAGATGTGAAACGAAAAGGTGAAGAAATATTTTTGAATAGAGGGTATGAACAATTAATGGGAAATTATTATCCAAATCGTTTTCAAGAGTTAGAGTATAAATTTACAAACGAGGAGATACGTGAAGAGAAAGATGAGAGTTTTCTCTATCAAGCTGTAGCGTACGTTGCGGGTACTGAAAATGGTAAGAGAAGCGAAATGAAATTGAATTATGAAGTGAAAATTGTAAAGGTTAATAATATATTTATGGTGCTAGAACAAAAGCAGCGCGTACAATAAAGGAAATTCATTGCTCAATAGATCATTTTGGGGTGTACTACTTAATGCGGAATAAAAAGGCCCTTAAGGAATCAAGGACCTTTAAAGATTTTCATTTTGTTGACCAAGTTCTTTTTGAGCAATATATAAATTTCCTTGCTCCACTTGTTTAAGTGTATGAACAGAATCGCCTGCATATCCTTTTTGTGTTTTAACAGTTCTTTTGGAACGATTGGAATTTTGTTTCTTCATATAATAGGCCACCTTTCATCAAAAATAAACGAAAATGATAAGTATGAGTAATACAGCAGCGAAAATGGTAATGCCCATTAAAAACGAAGTGTTTTTATATTTAGGTGGCTTATGTACATCTTGCCGATATCCAGGTGAAATTTCAGGGGCAAATTCTTCATCGAATGATTGCTTTTTTTCTTTGTCGTCCATATGTACCCACCTTTCTTTTTCATTATATTATACGTTACAAGAAAAAATATGCATAAAGAAAACAGCCGCTTTATTATTAGCGGCTGTTTTGTGTTGTATATTTTCGTTGTACTTGAAAGAGACGGATAAGGAGGAAGGCAGCGCCAAATGCTAGACCGATAATAAGACCGATCCAATAACCTTTTGCGGCCCATTCTGTATATGTTGCTAATATGTAACCTAGTGGTAGACCTATTATCCAATAAGCAATTAAAGTCATAATTAGAGCAACATTTACATCTTTATAACCACGCAGAGCTCCTTGTACAGGGGTTGCAATTGCATCTGAAATTTGAAATAAAATCGCAAAAATAAGAAATTCTTTTGCTAAATGATGAACTTTTGCATCTGTCGTATAAATAGAAGCAATTTGATTATCAAAGAAGTAGAGAAGAATTGAATATAATAAAGCAAAGGCAAGGGCTAATCCAATTCCAATCAGTCCGTATTGTTTTGCATTATCGTAACGTTTTGCTCCAACTTCGAATCCGACTGCAATAGTCATTGCCATTGCTAAACTGAGCGGAGTCATATATAACAAGGAAGCAAAGTTCATAGCTGCTTGGTGAGCTGCAATAGTTGTCGTACTAAAATTACTCATCATGAGCGTTACCGCAGCGAAAATACTCGTTTCAAAAAAGATAGCAAATCCGATAGGAACGCCAAGCTTTAAGAATGCTGTCCAACTAGAAAGAGAAGGGCGATATAATTGTTTGAAAATGTTGAAAGAGGCAAAAGGCTCTTTCGTCTGAATAATAATGACTGTAATAATTAAAATGCACCAATATGTTGCAGTGGAAGCAATTGCTGCTCCGACACCACCAAGCTTTGGGAAACCGAAGTTACCAAAAATTAATAGGTAATTTAATATTACGTTAATTGGTAATGATAGTAATGTAATAATCATCGTTGTTCGAGTTTTTCCTAATGCATCAATAAATCCACGTAAAACAGTGTAAGTGAATAAAGGTATAATTCCTATTGCGATAATACTTAAAAATTGAGCTGCAATTCGTTCCACAGGTTCTTCTAAGCGCATGCCGTTTAAAATAGGTGAAACGACGAAGAAACCGATGAGGATAACAACGAAGCTAGCACAAATTGCTAAATAAACTGCTTGTATGACAACGTGGGGAACGTCCTTTTTTTTCTTGGATCCGACGAGTTGTGCAACAATGGGAGTAGTAGCCATTAAAATTCCTGTTAATCCCGTACTAACTGGAAGCCATATACTTGTTCCAATTGCAACACCTGCTAAATCAGTTGGACTTGCATGTCCTGACATTGTTGTATCAAAAAAACTCATCGCAAATAATGACATTTGCGTTACGAAAATCGGAAAAAATAGTAATACAAATTGCTTTAACTTTTGTGAAAATGAAGTAGTTTCTTTCATAAAATCCCCTTTCCATATAAAAAAACAAACTCTTACTATCATACAATTTAATCAAAGATTAGAAAAGAAATACGCGCCTACAACATATGAAACCAATAAAAAAAGGATGCACTTTGAAAAGGGATAAGGTATTATGATAAGGTGTGAAAAAATTACATATTATTTGTTATTAAGGAGGCACTACTTGTGGCTGATTGGTTAATTGGTTTAATCATGGGTGCTGTTGAAGGGTTAACAGAGTTTCTACCAGTATCATCAACAGGACATATGATTTTAACAGGACATTTAATTGGATTTGACGATGAGAGAGCGAAAGTTTTTGAAGTTGTTATCCAATTGGGATCGATTTTAGCAGTTGTTGTTATATTTTGGAAGCGTCTATGGTCGTTAGTTGGAATAGGTAAAGTAACAGACGGACCATCGTTAAATTTATTACATATTATTATCGGGATGATTCCTGCCGGGATACTTGGCGTATTATTCCATAGCACTATTAAAGAGGTTTTATTTGGTCCAGGACCAGTTGTTATTAGCTTAGTAGCCGGTGGTATTTTAATGATTGTTGCTGAGAAGTTTTCAAAACCAAGTACAGCAAGAACGTTAGATGAAATCACATATAAACAGGCATTTACAATTGGAATGTTTCAATGTTTAGCTCTTTGGCCAGGATTTTCTCGTTCTGGTTCTACAATCAGTGGTGGTTTATTAGCTCGCGTGTCGCATACAGCGGCAGCTGAATATACGTTCATTTTAGCGGTACCGATGATGGTAGCTGCAAGTGGATTAGATTTAATTAAAAGCTGGGATGTATTAAGCTCAGCAGATATAACGCTATTTGTAACAGGATTTGTAACTGCATTCGTTGTTGCGATGCTTGCAATTGTTTCATTCTTGAAATTATTATCTCGTGTAAAACTAACACCGTTCGCTTATTATCGTTTCATTTTAGCTGCGGTATTCTATTTCTTCATTATGTAATAAAAAAACCTGCCGAGCTCGGCAGGTTTTTTATTTTACTATTTTTTCCACCATATTTTCCATTACATGCTCCCAAAGAGAAGTATCATCAGCTAATGTAGCACGGAAATTAGCATACATTTCTTTTTGTTTTTCTTCGAATGTTGGATCTTCTTTTTCAGGTAATGTAGCGCGCATTGAAGTTACTAATTCTTGTACTTTTGGAGCGCGTGGTCCAAAGACGGCTTGTTCATTTCCATCTTTATCAATGAAAATAAAGATTGGAATCGCACGTGCTGTTCCATTTGTTAAATATTGATCCATTAATTCTAAGTTTTCGTCGCGAATTAATAAACTCATTTCAATATTTGCAACTTCAGAAATTCGTTTCATAACAGGTACGCATAAAAGAGCATCGCCACACCAATCAGCAGTTAATACGATAACACGCCAGCCGTCATTTTGACGTTCTTCTAATACAGGAAGTAATTCATTTGGAATTAAAAAGTTATTGTAAATGTGTAGTAGCTCGTATTGGTTTACTTGCATTTCATTCACATATGTATCAAAGGACATACCTTTATCAGCCCATTGTTGTAAGTTCATAATTAACACCTCTTTAGTAAGATTTGCTTTCATTGTACCAATTTTTATATAGAAAAGCTTGTATTCTTACTCTTTCTCGTCACTTAATAATTTATTTAAGAGGAAAAAGAATAGTACGACACATAATTCAGCTATGTTGGACATTTGTACGCTTTCTATCCAATCATCAGCAGTATGAATGACGAACCAATCTAGTGTAATTTCAATGAATGAGAAAAGAGTAATAGAAATCCAATTTGGCATGTTTTGTGTCAGTGGATATAGCAGCGCTTTGAAGAAACTGAAGATGAAAAATGTAATACTGTCTAAGAAAGTGATTAATAAAAAAAAGAGAAGTAACGCAGTACGTGAACTATACTCGATACCTGTAATTTGAAAGATTCCTACATATACAAAAAATATAAATGCAAAAATTATAATGAGAAAAAGAGCAATAATACTAATGATAATCGTTTTATCTTTTAGGCTGAGATTTGAGAATTTCTCCTCCTCATGCATTAAAATACCCCCTTTTTCTGGAAGTTAACTTCATTTTATCATGAAATACATATTAAAAAACTACGAATTATGGGAAAATAAGGTGACAAAAAGTAAGATTTCATGTAAAATTATTAATAAGGTTTTTATTTAACTAAATGAAATAAAAGGAGCTGTCAAAGTTGTCTCAAAATCGAGAGCAATTAATGGAAGAACTATCGACAAATGTGTTTGCTATGTTTCGCACATTGCGTAATGATATCGGAAAAATATTCGGTGGTTACATACCGTGGAATGAATTCATCGTCCTGAGAATATTAAATCGTACGAATAAAGAAATGGTATCGCGTGTAGCAAATGAATTAAATGTGTCGAATAGTCATATTACAGCTGTTACAGAAAAATTAATTAATAAAGGTTTTGTAACTCGTTCACGTTCTACATCAGATCGCCGAGTTGTGTATTTAGAGATTACAGAACAAGGGAAAGATTTAGTTGCGAAAATGGAAGATGCGAAAAAACAATATTTACAAGAAAGATTCTCTACACTTTCAGAAGATGAAATGAATGTAATGATTTCGATTTCCAAAAAACTTATTTAAGTGATTATAAACAAGAAAACGCTTACGTGATGAAAGAGAAGATCTTCCTTATATATGGAAGGTCTTCTTTCATGTGTAATAGATGTTAAAAAATAAAATGTGTATGAAAAAAGATAGAGCGCCATACTACTAATACAAGGAAGGGAGGGAGAAATATGACGAATCGTAACGGTAGTAAAGGGAGCGGTAATCAAGGATCACCAAAGTCCGGCCAGTTTAATCAGGAATTTAGCACTGAATTTGAAACTGGTAATGATAATAAAGGGAAAGAATATCGTTCTAAAAAAGGGAGTAAATCAAAAAAGGAGTGAATATATTCACTCCTTTTTTGATTTACGATGCTGCCGATTGATCAGTATTATATTTTTCTTCTGATTTTGCGACAATCATTGCGCAAATTGCATCCCCAGAAATGTTTACAGCTGTTCTAGACATATCTAGAATACGGTCAATACCGATAATTAAAGCGATACCTTCTACTGGTAGATTTACTTGATTTAAAACCATTGTAAGCATTACAAGTCCAACACCTGGTACACCAGCAGTACCGATACTAGCTAGTACAGCGGTTAATACGACCATAGCTAATTGCGGTAATGTAAGTTCAACTCCGTATACTTGAGCGATAAATACAGTTGCTACTCCTTGCATAATGGCAGTACCATCCATATTAATAGTTGCCCCTAGTGGTTGTACAAATGAGCTTATCGCTTTTGGAACGCCAAGCTTATCTTGTGCTGTTTTCATTGCAAATGGAAGCGATGCATTAGAGCTAGATGTACTAAATCCAATTGCCATTACTGGTCCGAAATGTTTAAAGAAACGAACAATACTTTCTTTTGCTAATACCTTTAATAAGCCACCATATACAAAGACCCCGTGAATAATGAGTACTAACATAACGACAATCATATACTTGAACATCGCAGCGACGCCTGCAAGCCCCATTTTACCAACGGATGAAGCGAGCAAACCGAATGTTCCAATTGGGGCTAATTTCATAACGAGATTAACGAGATACATCATTAATTCGTTGCCCTGTTCAAGTAATGAATGGATACCTTGAACTCGTTTTCCTAAAATAGCTATACCGAGTCCAATCAATACGGCAAAGGCAATGATTTGTAACATGTTTCCGTCAGCCATCGCTTTTGCTGGGTTATCTGGTACGATATTTAGCAATGTGTCGACGAAAGATGTTTCAGTTTTTGCACCTTCATACTTAAGACCTTCTGTTTTAAAATTACCGCCAGCTCCTGGTTTTATAATAAGTGCAAATGTAACCGCTATAGAGATGGCAACCGCAGTTGTTACGAGAAAGAATGAAATTGATTTTAAACCGATTCTTCCAAGTTGTTTCGGATCTCCAAGGCCGGCAGCACCAAGTACGATAGAAATGAACACAACAGGAACAACTAGCATTTTAATAAGTCGAATAAACAATTGACCAATTGGGTTGAACACATATTGATTTAGTGGATCAAAGATAGATGGAGCGGCTAAATTTAGAGTGAGTCCAACAACTAGACCTAGAAATAATGCGATTAAGATTGCTTTTGTTTGTCTCAATAAAATCCCCCTTTTGTTTTTGCGAAATTCCTTCCTAAAGTAATTATACCGAAAAAATACCTAATTTGACAATATTTTCTGAATTTTTAGGTTTTTATTTAAGTACAGATAGATTGATTTTGTGTTTGGAAAATAAAATAGACCATCACATAGGATGGTCAAGGGAAGGGGACAATTTATGTCAATTTAATTAGGGATGGAAGTTGCTATAAGACACTGGGGAATGTCTTATAAATTAGGGAGGAACAACTTCGATACATATACTATAAAAGATAGGTGTGACTCTCATGTGAACATAGGGTGAAAGAGAGAGGGAGTTTTAAATAAAAGATAGAAAGACAAAAAAATAAGACCATCATTTATAAGATGGTCAAGGAAGGGGACAATTTATGTCAATTTAATTAGGGATGGAAGCTGTTCAAAGACACTGGGGAATGTCTTATAAATTAGGGAGGAACAACTTCGATACATATACTATAAAAGGTAGATGTGACCTCTGTGTGAACATAGAGTGAAAGAGAGAGGAAGTTTTAAATAAAAGATAGAAAGACAAAAAAATAAGACCATCACATAAGATGGTCAAGGGAAGGGGACAATTTATGTCAATTTAATTAGGGATGGAAGCTATTCAAAGACACTGGGGAATGTCTTATAAATTAGGGAGGAACAGCTTCGATATATATACTATAAAAGGTGGATGTGACCTCTGTGTGAACATAGAGTGAAAGAGAGAGGAAGTTTTAAATAAAAGATAGAAAGACAAAAAAATAAGACCATCACATATAAGATGGTCAAGGAAAGGGGACAATTTATGTCAATTTAATTAGGGATGGAAGCTATTCAAAGACACTGGGGAATGTCTTATAAATTAGGGAGGAACAGCTTCGATACATATACTATAAAAGGTGAATGTGACCTCTATGTGAACATAGAGTGAAAGATATGGGGATTTGAAAAATAGTACATATGAAATTGTTATTGCTAGCAATATTGAGTTAGGATATATAGTTTTCCAGCATAAAAGAAAAAAGAAGTCTGAATATAAATAAAAGTTGTAATCTATGAAAAAAAGGATTATGCTCAACTATATTATAAGAATATAAGGTTTGTCCCAATTCTTTAAGGGCTTTTAAAAAGCTTTTTATTTATGAGGGGAAAGCTTCACTTTAATAAGGGAGTTAGTGATATGGAAGTAACAAAAAAACAAGGGCTGTATAATCGTCTTATACGATTAAACCCACCACAAATATTAGCGTTAGGTTTTTTCTGCTTAATTGTGGTTGGCGGTTTGTTATTAAAGTTACCATTCGCAACGAAAGCACATATTAGTTGGGTAGATGCTTTCTTTACAGCGACGTCAGCAGCGACCGTAACTGGTTTGGGAGTAGTGGATACAGCAAGTACATTTACGATGTTTGGCGAAATTGTTATTATGTTTTTAATTCAAACAGGTGGTCTAGGTCTTATGACAATTGCCATTTTAATTGTTTGGGTATTAGGCAAAAAAATAGGATTACGCCATCGTTTATTAATTGGAGAAGCGTTTAATCAAACAAATATAGGTGGTCTTGTAAAATTAGTAAAGCGTGTCTTTATATTTTCGATTTGTATTGAGCTTATTGGGGTCATCTTTTTATCGTTTCGCTTTATTCCAGAGTTTGGTTTTGGAAAAGGTTTATACTATAGTATTTTTCATGTAATTGCATCTTATAATAATGCAGGCTTTGCTTTATGGCCAGATAATTTAACAAGATATGTAGGAGATCCCATTATTAATATTGGGATTTGCTCTTTAATTGTAATAGGTGGACTCGGTTTTACCGTATTAATTGATATATGGTATAGTCGCAGTTTTCGAAAATTATCACTTCACTCAAAAATAATGATTATTGGAACAGTAGTGCTAAATGTTATAGCAATGATTGTAATTTTTGTATTGGAATATAATAATGTGAAGACGTTAGGGAATTTATCTTTAAATGAAAAACTATGGGCTTCCTTCTTTCAAGGTATTACCCCGCGGACAGCTGGATTTAATACGGTTGACTATGGAGGTATGGAAGAATCATCTATATTATTTACGATGATTTTAATGTTTATTGGTGCAGGAAGTGTATCAACAGGTGGAGGAATTAAATTAACAACGTTTGTTATCTTAATTACATCTGTCCTTTCTTTCTTTAGAAAAAAGGAGGAAATTGTTTTATTTCAGCGTACAATTAAAATGTCGACAGTAACGAGGGCCTTAGCGATTGCTGTTGCCAGTCAAATACTTATTTTTGCAGCGGTATTTATATTAATGCTTACAGAAAACTTCAGCTTTATTCAATTATTATTTGAGACAATATCAGCGTTTGGTACAGTCGGATTAACGATGGGAATTACTGCAAAGCTATCGGCATTCGGAAAATGTATTATTATGTTTGTTATGTTCTGCGGATTAATTGGACCATTAACACTTGTGTTCTCTTTAGCGCGACCAGCAAAACAAAAAATAAAATATCCATCGGAAGATGTGTTTACAGGATAAGGTATCCCGCGTTAAGCGAGATACCTTTTTCTTTTTTAGAAAAGGGAGAACAGTAAACCAATAAGTGCTACTCGGAATAAAATTGCGATAAGTGCAGCAATCCCACCGACAACTGCAGCGATACCGCCAGTTACAGTAGCTCCGCGATTATAAGCGTAAATACCGAGTAAAACAGAAACAAGACCAAATAGTGTTGGGAATGTAAATAGCGATAAGATAGATAGCGCAAGAGCGATAAAACCAGCAGTTGATCCAGCAGCGGACGATTTTACAACATCTTTATCGTCTTTATCATCGTAATCATAATCAATGCGTTGTGGTGCAACCTCAGCGGCATACTCTTCTTTATAGTCACTATAATCACTATCTATTCTATCTCTTCTTTTATAATCATCAAATTTCTCAGTCAAAGTCATGGCTCCTTTCATAACAAGGTTCAATAGTAGTATGTATCTCTTTTTCTTTTTTATCCCGCATTAACGGGCAGTAATATCTATTAAAAGGAGGAAAATGTTTTCTTGAAATAGGAAAAGTTAGTATGACTTCCTCTATTTTGGAAAGTATAAAAAGGAATAATGAGGAAAGGGTGCAATACATAATGGAACATCCAATTGAAAATTTAATGAAAACGGCAATGACAAATTTAAAAGAGATGGTAGATGTAAATACAATTGTTGGGAGCCCGGTTTCAACAGCTGACGGAAATGTTGTATTAACAGTATCTCAAGTGGCTTTTGGTTTTGGAGCTGGTGGAAGTGATTTTAAAGGGGGTTTCATTACTGAAAAACATAACGGTGGGCAAAATCAGCATAAAGAGAACAAGCAAGGGCATCCATTTGGAGGAGGAAGCGGGGCTGGGGTTTCTATTAGTCCAGTAGCTTTTTTAGTAGTTGGTTCTAATGGGGTGCAAGTATTACATCTCAACAGCAGTACACATTTAATTGAAAAGGCTTTAAATACTGTACCAAGCACTGTAGATAAATTTGTGAATGGTCGTCAAAAGTGAACTTGCATTTTTTAGGAATTATGATATATTAGAAAAAGTGCGCTTTAGGATGATCGGAATAATTGAAATGTAAATATATATGATGTGTGGAATAAGGGAGAGGAATTTATGATTAATATCAAAAACTTAGTAGTTGGCTTATTTATGTTAGTAAGCGGCTTTGTTGTATATGTAATAAAAGAAAAAGCTCCATTCTAAAACAGACAAACCGTTAATGTCTGTTTTTAATTTGCGGAAAAATATTGACAAGCTATTGTATTGGTGTTAGAATTTTAATTCGTGTCTCGGTTACAGCTAGTGTAAAGTAAATATCTCTTATGAATGCAATACGAAAAGTTTGCGAAAGATCGGGTAATTTTATCAACAACTTTTGTGAACAAACCCTATAAATTGTATTTGTAAGCTATATATGTATACTAGTGAATCAAGGAGCGGTCAGTGGAACCGTAATGATGAGAGAGAGGTAGGGCTTTCATCCAGTATATGTTACTTTCCCGTTAGGTGAATATAAAAAAGAGGACTCCTTTTAAAAGGAGTCCTCTTTCATTTTTTAAGTGCGACTTTCAACTTGTTGACAAATTTCATCCGTTGTTAAACCGTGAGCTGTAATGACTGATCCTTTAATTGATGCATCTGCAATGCCCATCACATTAGAATCTTGCCCAGTTACAACGCAACAATCACACCCTTGTGCATCCTGTTCTGAGTTAAGTGTAACAACTTCATGACCTTGTTGCTGAAGAGCTTGTTGAACGTCTGTTAATGAGTTTTCAACGCCAATTCTAGCCATAATTCTCACCTCCTACCATCTAATTGCTAGTATGCTCAAGTTCACTGCATTTATGAAAAGACGGTAGGAAGTAAATCTTTGTTTAGTCGTTATATACGCCAGTAAGCATTTGACTAACGAATTGATCGTTTAATGTATCTTGGGCAGAAGAAGTATTTGAATGGATGTCGATTGAAGCAATAAAATGATTATGTTCTTGCGTATTTGGTTCTACCTCTACGTAATTATCGAATTTACAAAAACCTTTCGTATCCATTAGATCAAATAATTGCAGCATTTCTACTACCTCTTGTCTCGTTCCTTTAATTTGTACACACGCCATATTTATTTCCTCCTTCATTTTGACAAATTGTTTTTTAAAAATAGGATTATGATTACGAAATGAAAAATATGAATGTTATTTTTAGACAGCGCTATTTTTGTTATTTCCCCCCTTTTTCAGCAAAAGTCGTTATATATTCCCGGATTTATAAAATCGGACGTCCGTTTATTGAATACAATAGATTCGTATCAATTGATGAAAATCCTTCTTTTAAACAAATATTTTTTTAGTGGAAATTGGCGAAAAAAATTTTTTGACTTTTTGTAAACGTTAACAATGTTGTTAAATCAATATAAGTAAAGAAGTACGTACGATTAAAAATTATAAATTTTCTAAAAATTCACTTGATTTATTTAGAAAGGAGAGTAAACTAGGAAACAATAAAAAATTCATAGAACATAGGAGGCGCTTCTAGTGAATGAGCAATGGATTTTCTTAAATGGAGAATTTGTTCCAAAAGATGAGGCAAAAGTTTCAGTATATGATCATGGCTATTTATATGGCGATGGAGTGTTTGAAGGAATTAGAGTTTATAGCGGTAATGTTTTCCGTTTGAGAGAGCATCTTGTCCGGTTGTATGAATCAGCAAAATCAATCCTTTTAGAAATTCCATATTCATTAGATGAAGTAACAAATATTGTTGTTGAGACGATTCGACAAAATAAATTATCTAATGGATACATTCGCCTTGTTGTATCAAGAGGAGCAGGAAATCTTGGATTGGATCCCGATTCATGTAAGAAGCCGAATGTAGTAGTAATTGCAGAACAATTATCTTTATTCCCACAAGAATATTATGAGAAAGGGATTCCAGTTGTAACAGTTGCAACGCGTCGAAATCGTCCCGATGTTTTATCCCCTCAAGTAAAATCTTTAAATTACTTAAACAATATTTTAGTTCGTATTGAAGCGAAATTAGCTGGAGTACAAGAAGCACTTATGTTAAATGATCAAGGATATGTAGCTGAAGGCTCAGGAGATAACGTGTTTATTGTTAAAGGAAATAAATTAATTACACCACCAAGTTCTGCTGGAGCGTTAGAAGGTATTACACGAAACGCCATTTTAGAAATCGGCGAAAAACTTGGATATGACGTAAGAGAAGAGTTATTTACAAGACATGATGTATATGTAGCTGATGAAGTGTTTTTAACAGGAACAGCTGCTGAAGTTATTGCTGTTACGACAGTAGATGGTAGAACGATTGGCTTAGGGCAAACAGGTCCACATACGAACCGTTTATTAGAAGAGTTTCGTAAGTTAGTTGTAGAAGATGGAGAGAAAATTTACGAAGAAAATAAAGTTGGATAACAACTTTTTTAACATAAGAAAGCGTTGATAGGGAGGAGTAGTTGATTGTGAAGCCTCACAGAGAGTCGGTGGTTGCTGAAAACCGATGGTTCACGTCGACGAACATCGCCCTTGAGTGCTAAGCTAAAGCATTTGTCTAGGCTTAGACGGTAGCTCCGTTATTAGCTAGATCCATTTATGGATCACTGAGGCAAGAGTATTCTTGCAAAGAAGGGTGGTACCGCGAAATCTTTCGTCCCTTCAGCACATAGCTGGAGTGTGGACGTAGGATTTTTTTATTGTATAAAAGTTTGAAAAAGGGGGCTTATAAGAACAATGTCTTCAAAAACGGAAGAGAAACTGGCAACTGGTGCACAGCTATTGTTAGAAGCGCTAGAAAAGGAAGGCGTAAAAGTGATTTTCGGTTATCCGGGTGGTGCCGTTTTACCTCTCTATGATGCACTGTATGATTGTGAAATTCCGCATATTTTAACAAGGCATGAGCAAGGGGCAATTCACGCTGCTGAAGGGTATGCCAGAATTACAGGGAACCCAGGGGTTGTAATTGCAACGAGTGGACCAGGTGCTACAAATGTAATTACGGGTCTAGCGGATGCGATGATTGATTCATTGCCACTTGTTGTATTTACAGGCCAAGTAGCAACAACGTTAATTGGGAGCGATGCTTTTCAAGAGGCGGATATTATGGGACTTACGATGCCAGTGACAAAACATAACTATCAAGTGCGAAAGGCCTCAGATTTACCTCGAATTATTAAAGAAGCATTTCATATTGCTAAAACAGGAAGACCAGGACCAGTCGTTATTGACCTTCCGAAAGATATGGTAGTCGAGAAAGGTGAGCGATGTAGCAATGTACAAATGGATTTACCAGGATATAACCCTAATTATGAACCGAATCTACTTCAAATAAACAAATTACTACAAGCAATTGAAACCGCAAAAAAACCGTTAATTTTAGCTGGAGCAGGTATACTGCATGCGAAAGCTTCGAAAGAATTGACAAGTTTTGCCCGTAAATATGAAATCCCTGTTGTGCATACGTTACTTGGACTTGGTGGTTTTCCGCCAGATGATGGGCTATTTCTAGGGATGGGGGGAATGCACGGTTCTTACACAGCCAATATGGCGTTATATGAATGCGACTTACTCATTAATATAGGTGCGAGATTTGACGATCGTCTTACTGGGAATTTAGCTTTTTTTGCTAAAGGGGCGACTGTTGCACATATCGATATTGATCCAGCAGAAATCGGGAAAAATGTGCCAACAGAGATTCCTATTGTTGCAAGTGCTAAGCGGGCGTTAGAAGTATTGCTTCAATCAGAAGGAAAGAAAGAAAATCATCATGAATGGCTCTCTTTATTAAAGAGTAGAAAAGAAAAGTACCCATTCTCTTATAAACGAAATTCTGAAAGTATTAAACCTCAATACGCGATTGATATGCTATATGAAATCACGAAAGGAGAAGCGATTGTAACAACAGACGTTGGGCAACATCAAATGTGGGCAGCACAATACTATCCGTTGAAAAATCCAGATAAATGGGTAACTTCTGGCGGATTAGGAACGATGGGGTTCGGATTTCCAGCAGCAATCGGTGCGCAAATTGCAAAGCCTGAAGAATTAGTTATTGCAATTGTTGGTGATGCTGGGTTTCAAATGACTCTGCAAGAATTAAGTGTATTAAAAGAACACGCTTTACCCGTTAAAGTATTTATTTTAAATAATGAAGCTTTAGGAATGGTAAGACAATGGCAAGATGAATTTTACAATCAAAGATATTCACATTCTTTATTGCCATGCCAACCAGATTTCGTCGCTCTTGCGAATGCGTATGGTATAAAAGGTGTTCGTATTGACGATCCACTTCTTGCAAAGAAGCAAATCCAGCATGCGATCGAATTACAAGAGCCAGTCTTAATCGATTGTCGTGTACTTCAATCAGAGAAGGTTATGCCGATGGTTGCACCAGGAAAAGGTGTTCACCAAATGGAGGGAGTGGAAAAAGGGTGAAGAGAATTGTTACAGCGACAGTTCGAAATCAAAGTGGTGTGTTAAACAGAATTACAGGGGTTATGACACGAAGACATTTTAATATTGAAAGTATTTCAGTAGGTCATACAGAATCATCAGATATATCGCGAATGACGATTGTTGTACACGTTGAAAGTGAACAGCAAGTTGAGCAGTTAATTAAACAACTTCATAAGCAAATCGATGTTCTGAAAGTATCAGATATTACAGAAGAAGCAATGATTGCTAGAGAGCTTGCTCTTATTAAAGTAGCAACTTCTGTAGCGAGGGCAGAATTATATAGTTTAATTGAACCATTTCGAGCCGCTGTAATAGATGTTGGGAAGGATTCCATAGTTGTGCAAGTAACAGGTACGCAAGATAAAGTAGAAGCGTTAATTGAATTACTTCGTCCATACGGTTTAAAAGAAATTGCTAGAACAGGTGTAACAGCATTTACACGTAGTATGAAAAAACAAGATAAGCAAGTTATGTTAATTCAATAATCATTTAAATATAGGGGGAAATGAAAATGGCAAAAGTTTATTATGAGAAAGATGTAACAGTAAATGTATTAAAGGAAAAGAAAGTAGCAATCATCGGATATGGCTCGCAAGGTCATGCGCATGCGCAAAATTTACGTGATAACGGATTTGATGTAGTAGTAGGTTTAAGAAAAGGTAAGTCTTGGGATAAAGCGAATGAAGATGGGTTTTCTGTATATACAGTAGCAGAAGCAGCGGAAAAAGCTGATGTAGTAATGATTCTATTACCTGATGAATTACAACCAGAAGTATATGAAGCTGAAATTGCACCAAATTTACAGGCTGGAAACTCTCTCGTGTTCGCACATGGATTTAATGTTCACTTTGATCAAGTAAAACCACCAGCTAATGTAGATGTATTTCTAGTAGCGCCAAAAGGACCGGGGCATCTCGTACGCCGTACGTTCGCCGAGGGAGGGGCTGTTCCTGCATTATTTGCAGTATATCAAGATGCAACAGGAGTTGCGACTGAAAAAGCACTTTCTTATGCTGACGGAATTGGAGCAACGAGAGCTGGTGTATTAGAAACGACGTTTAAAGAAGAAACAGAAACAGATTTATTTGGAGAGCAAGCTGTACTCTGCGGTGGAGTGACTGCACTTGTAAAAGCAGGATTTGAAACGTTAGTTGATGCGGGATACCAGCCTGAACTTGCATATTTTGAATGTTTACATGAACTGAAGCTAATCGTTGACCTTATGTATGAAGGTGGACTTGAAAATATGAGATATTCAGTTTCAGATACAGCGCAGTGGGGAGACTTCGTATCAGGACCACGCGTTGTTACTGAAGATACGAAGAAAGCGATGGGGGCAGTATTAGCAGAAATTCAAGATGGTACATTTGCAAGAGGCTGGATTGCAGAGCATAAAGCAGGAAGACCAAATTTCCACGCGACAAATGAGAAAGAGAATGAACATGAAATCGAAGTAGTAGGACGTAAATTACGTGAAATGATGCCTTTCGTACAGCCGCGAGTAAAGGTAGGGATTAAATAATATGAAGCAGATTTTGTTCATGGATACAACGCTTCGTGATGGCGAACAATCACCAGGAGTAAATTTAAATGAACAAGAGAAGTTACAAATTGCTAGGCAATTAGAGAGGCTTGGTATTCATGTAATGGAAGCTGGATTCGCGGCAGCTTCCGAAGGTGACTTCCAATCGGTAAAACGCATCGCGAATACAATTCAAAATGCTACGGTTATGAGTTTAGCTAGAGCGAAAGAAAGTGACATTCGAAGAGCATATGAAGCTGTGAAAGGTGCTGTATCTCCTCGTCTACACGTATTTCTAGCTACGAGTGATATTCATATGAAATATAAACTTTGTATGTCAAAAGAAGATGTGTTAAATAGTATTCATCGTTCGGTTACGCTTGGAAAATCATTATTTCCGACAGTACAATTTTCTGCAGAAGATGCGACAAGAACATCGAGAGCATTTTTAGCTGAAGCAGTAGAAACTGCGATTCGCGCAGGAGCGAATGTAATTAATATTCCGGATACAGTTGGATATACGAATCCGGAAGAATATTATTCTCTTTTTAGATACTTACAAGAATCCGTTCCATCATATGAAAAAGCGATTTTTTCTTGTCATTGTCACGACGATCTTGGTATGGCAGTAGCAAATTCGTTAGCTGCGGTTGAAGGCGGAGTATTGCAAGTAGAAGGAACGATTAATGGCATTGGAGAAAGAGCAGGGAATGCAGCGTTAGAAGAAGTTGCGGTTGCTCTTCATATTAGAAAAGATTTTTATAAAGCAGAACCTTCGATGACTTTAAAAGAGATTAAGGCAACGAGTACATTAGTAAGCAGGTTAACGGGTATGGTTGTACCGAAAAATAAAGCAATCGTTGGAGCGAATGCATTTGCTCATGAATCAGGCATCCACCAAGATGGGGTTCTAAAAGAAGTAACAACTTATGAAATTATCGAACCAGCGCTTATAGGAGAATCTCAAAATCTCTTTGTACTTGGGAAACATTCTGGCCGTCATGCGTTTACGGAAAAAATGAAAGAGCTTGGTTATGAATTTACAAATGAAGAGCGAGATGCGGCATTCGAATCATTTAAAAAATTGGCGGATCGTAAAAAGGAAATTACTGAGGAAGATTTACGCGCAATTATGCTTGGTGAAGCAGCATTTGCAGCCCAGCAATATAACATTACGCAATTACAAGTGCATTTCGTATCAAATAGTACACAATGCGCAACAGTTGTGCTTAAGGATGAGGAAGGAAATGTATATGAAGATGCAGCCACTGGTTCTGGTAGTATTGAAGCGATATACAATGCGATTCAAAGAATTTTAGGATTAGAATGTGAATTGGCAGATTATCGCATACAATCTATTACACAAGGTCAAGATGCACTTGCTCACGTTCATGTTGAATTAAAAGAAGGTAGTCACCAAATATCAGGTTTTGGAGTTGCGCAAGACGTATTGGAAGCGTCGGCGAGAGCTTATGTCCATGCAGCAGGGAAATTAAAATCTCTTATAGCGCTTGTGAAATAAATATTTGATAGGTGAGAGAAGCTTTCCTCACCTATCAAATAAAAAGTTCTGAAAATTCAGTTAAAAGGAGTGTTAAAAATGGAAAAACGTATCGTTTGTTTAGCTGGTGATGGTGTTGGTCCAGAAGTTATGGAAAGTGCGAAGGAAGTATTGCATATGGTAGAAAGGCTATATGGACATCATTTTCATTTGCAAGATGAGTACTTTGGTGGTGTTGCTATTGATTTAACTGGGCAACCATTACCACAGCGAACACTTGCCGCCTGTTTAGCGAGTGATGCGGTTTTACTTGGAGCAGTAGGTGGACCAAGGTGGGATAGTGCGAAAGAAAGGCCTGAGAAAGGATTATTAGCATTAAGAAAAGGACTCGGTGTATTTGCGAATGTTCGCCCTGTAACGGTAGAAAGTGCAACTGCACATTTATCACCATTAAAAAATGCTGATGAAATTGATTTCGTTGTCGTTCGTGAATTAACAGGCGGAATTTATTTTTCTTATCCGAAAGAGCGAACGGAAGAAGTGGCGACAGATACACTTACGTATCATCGACATGAAATTGAACGTATCGTTTCGTATGCCTTTCAATTAGCAAATAAGCGGAAGAAAAAAGTAACATCTATTGATAAAGCGAATGTTTTAGAGTCTAGTAAACTATGGAGAAATGTGACAGAAGAAGTAGCACTTCGCTACCCAAATGTGGAAGTAGAACACATTTTAGTAGATGCAGCGGCTATGGAATTAATTCGGAATCCAGGAAGATTTGACGTTATTGTAACGGAAAATTTATTTGGTGATATTTTAAGTGATGAGGCTTCAGTATTAGCTGGATCATTAGGAATGCTTCCATCAGCAAGTCACGCTGAAAAAGGGCCTTCATTATACGAGCCTATTCACGGATCAGCACCGGATATTGCGGGGAAAAATAAGGCGAATCCAATTGCGATGATGCGTTCTGTTGCAATGATGCTTGGGCAATCGTTCGGATTAACGAGAGAAGGATATGCAATTGAAGAAGCAGTTTCTGCAGTCCTTAAATCTGGAAAATGTACAGCAGATATCGGGGGGACTGAAACGACAACTTCGTTTACAAAGGCAGTTATTCAAGAAATGGAAGAGCAAGCGTTAGTAGGGAGAGGAAGATAATGGGGAAAAGGTTACTAGATAAGCTTTGGGAAAGACATGTAGTTGCGACAAATGAAAATGGATTGGATTTATTATATATCGATCTACATCTTGTTCATGAAGTAACGTCACCGCAAGCCTTTGAAGGCTTGCGGCTTACAAATCGAACAGTCCGCAGACCAGATTTAACATTTGCAACGATGGATCATAATATTCCAACGAAAGATGTTTGGAATATTACCGACCGCATTGCGAAGCAGCAACTAGATACACTTCGGGAAAACTGTAAACAATTTCAGGTGCCATTAGCGGATATCGGAGATGAAGAGCAAGGGATCGTTCATGTTATAGGACCAGAACTTGGACTCACACAGCCAGGAAAAACGATTGTTTGTGGTGATAGTCATACAGCAACTCACGGTGCTTTTGGCGCACTAGCGTTTGGTATTGGTACGAGTGAAGTGGAACATGTATTGGCAACGCAAACGTTATGGCAACGAAAACCGAAAGCGATGGGCATTGAGTTAAAAGGAAAGTTACCGCAAGGTGTTTATGCGAAAGATATTATTTTACACCTTCTTTCAAAGTACGGAGTAGCAGTTGGAACAGGTTACGTAATGGAATTTTACGGAGAGGCCATTCATGCTATGGATATGGAAGAGAGGATGACGCTTTGCAATATGGCAATTGAAGGGGGAGCAAAGGCTGGCATTATTGCACCAGATGAAAAAACGGTTGCTTACGTAAAAGGGCGTAAATATGCGCCGAAAGACTATGAATCTATTAAGGAAAAATGGTCAGAACTTTATACAGATTTAGATGCAGCTTATGATTTACATATTCTAGTAGATGTTACGGGTTTAGCGCCGTACGTTACGTGGGGAACAAATCCTAGTATGGGTGTTCGGATTGATGAGAAATTGCCAGAAAAGCATGATGCAAATGACGAAAGAGCGTTTTCTTATATGGGGTTGAGTCCCGGACAAAGTACGTATGACATTCCAGTTCAACATGTTTTCATTGGATCTTGTACAAATTCCAGGCTTTCTGACTTAGAAATTGCTGCATCTGTCGTGAAAGGTAAAAAAGTAAAAGAAGGTGTGCGAGCACTTGTTGTACCTGGATCTCAAAGGGTAAGAGAAGCAGCGATGCATAAAGGATTACATCGCATATTTGAAGAAGCTGGATTTGAATGGAGAGAGCCCGGATGCTCAATGTGTCTAGGTATGAATCCAGATCAAGTGCCTGAAGGAGAACATTGTGCCTCTACGTCAAATCGCAATTTTGAAGGAAGACAAGGAAAGGGAGCACGAACGCATTTAGTTAGCCCGGCAATGGCGGCAGCGGCTGCGTTACATGGTCATTTTGTTGATATTAGAAAGGAGATTTATGATGGAGCCATTTCGTATTCATAAAGGTACTGCCGCAGTACTGATGAATGATAACATTGATACAGATCAAATTATTCCGAAGCAATATTTAAAGAGAATTGAAAGAACTGGGTTTGGGAAGTTTTTATTTGATGAGTGGCGATATGATAATAATCGCCAAGAAAACCCTAATTTCCCGCTTAATGCGCAAGAAAGAAAAGGAGCCAGCATATTAATCACAGGTGATAATTTTGGATGTGGCTCGTCTAGAGAACATGCTCCATGGGCGCTTGCTGATTATGGTTTCCGCGTTATTATCGCTGGAGGATTTGCCGATATCTTTTATATGAATTGTATGAAGAATGGCATGTTACCGATTGTAATGGACAAAGATATGCGTGAACAACTTGCAAAAACAGATGCGAGGGAACAAATCACAGTTGATTTAGAAAATGAAATAATTATAACGAATATGCACAGATTCCATTTTACAATCGAGAAAATGTGGAAAGAGAAGTTATTGAATGGTTTAGATGAAATTAGTATTACAATGCAATATGAACAAGAAATAAAAGAGTATGAAAGAAAAGTGGCTTTACATTAAAAAAAGTGACGGAATATTAAAAATGTATTTACATTCAAAATTAACTGTTATATACTATGTGAAAATCAGAGGAGAAAGGGAGTAAGTATTATGAATACAATAAAATCTATTACAATGCTTACACAACTACATCATCATACATGAAACCCTTGAACCTAGCGTGAAAACGTGTAGGTACAAGGGTTATTCCCGTTGTACCTACACTCTACTGAAGAGCCTTGTAGGTATTTTGTCTACAAGGCTCTTTTTATTTTCGGCTTAGGTGAATGGAATAGGCATACATTAGAAGGGGAAAGGTGTGAAAATTTAGATGACAAAATGGAAACGGGCGAACCCGAATGGAACGAGAGATTATTTATTCGAAGAATGTACGTTAATTGAAGAAGTGGAGCAAAAATTAAGGCTTACTTTTTTAGAGAGAGGTTATGAGGAAATAAGAACACCTACAATTGAATTTTATGATGTTTTTGCATTTCAAAATAGACCGATAGATGAAGAGAAGATGTATAAATTTTTTGATGAAAAGGGAAGGATTATCGTTTTACGTCCAGATATGACAATTCCTTTAGCAAGAGTGATTGGAACACAGAGATGGGATACGCCACTTAAAGTGACGTATAGCGGGAATGTATTTCGAGCCAATGAATCCCATTCTGGAAAATATAATGAAATCGTACAAAGTGGTATTGAAGTTATCGGGATTGATAATGTAAGAGCTGAAATTGAATGTGTAATAAGTGTCATTCAAGCACTTCAAAAGTTGAAGGTGCAATCTTTTACAATTGAGATTGGGCAAGTACAGTTATATAAATGTATTGTAAAAAAACTCTCCATCCATGATGAAGAAGAAAGGGTACTTAGAACGTATATAGAAAGTAAAAATTATGCTGCCCTCTCAAATTTTATCGGAGAAAAGAAATTAGATCGATGCGATGAGACAGTAAGATTACTTGAGAAATTACCAAGGCTATTTGGAAATTTAGAAGTTATTGAGGAGGCAGAAAAGCTTGCTTCAAGTAATGAAATGAAAATGGCAATTGCAAGAGTAAAAGAAATGTATGAAACAATTGAAACGTTAGGATATGGTTCTTACATATCAATTGATTTGGGCATGATTCAACACTTAGATTACTATACGGGTGTTATTTTCAAAGGATATATATATGAAATTGGAGAAGAAATCGTTAGTGGCGGAAGATACGATGAGCTAATTGGGAATTTTGGAGAAATGCTGCCAGCTGTTGGACTCGCGGTACAAGTAAATCAAATTGTGAAGGCGCTGCAAGAGCAGCAAGAACCATATGAACGAAATCAAATTGATATTGTGATTCATTATGAGTTAAATAGATTAGCGGAAGCAGAAAGGTTACGAAATTTACTTCGAAAGGATGGGAAAAATGCTTGGTTATCTCTATTCTCTAATTTAAGCGATACCTTTCAATTTGCAAGAAAAAATAAAATAGGAACGGTCGTTGAGGCAAAGAATGAATATTTAGTGGAATATGTATGGAATGAGAAATGGGTAGTCCAGAAAGAAGGAGAGGCTTCATGCGTAACATTCAAATTGCGTTAACGAAAGGAAGGTTAGAAAAACATGTCATTCCACTTTTTGAGCAGATTGGAATTGATTGTTCCGATCTCAAAAATAAAGGTCGGAAGCTTGTATTTCAAAGTAAAAATACAAATGTTTCATTTATTTTAGTAAAAGCGGTTGATGTTGCTACTTATGTAGAACATGGGGTAGCTGATATTGGGATCGTTGGAAAAGATATTTTAATGGAAAACGAGAAAGATATTTATGAAATGCTGGATTTAGGAGTGGGGATTTGTAAGTTTTGTGTTGCTTCTATTCCTACGTATAATCCGAAGAGTTACCGGAAGAAAAGAATTGCTACGAAATACCCGCATATTACTTCTACTTATTTTCATGATAAGGGAGAGGATGTAGAAATTATTAAAATAGAAGGTTCTGTAGAAATCGCTCCTCTTCTTGGATTGGCAGATGCGATTGTAGATATTGTTGAAACAGGAAAAACATTACAAGAGAATGGACTTATTGTATTTGAGGAAATGCACTCTATATCGGCTCGGATGATTGTAAATAAGGCAGCCTTAAAAACTAAAAAAGACGAAATATTCAGTATTATAAATATGATGGAGCAAGAAATCTTATCAGGGAAATAGGAGGACTTAAAATGAAAATCATTTATGAAGACTTTAAGGAGGCATTATCTAAAGTAAAAGTGCTAAGAGAAAACGCTAATATAATAGAAGAAACTGTTCAAAGAAGTGTAAGAGAAATCATTAGAAATGTAAGGGAAGGGAAAGATGAAGCTTTATCTTTCTATACAAAAAAGTTTGATGATGTAGAGATGAAAGATTTTCGTGTAAGTGAAGAAGAAATACAGCAAGCGAGTATGTTTGTAGAGAATTCATTTTTAGAAGCTTTAAAAGAGGCGAAGAAAAACATTGTTTCGTATCACGAAAAGCAAAAGAAGCACTCAATATTCGATTGTGAAAGTAAAGGCATAATTAGAGGGCAACTCATTCGGCCGTTAGAAAATGTAGGTGTATATGTACCGGGTGGGACAGCCTCATATCCTTCTTCAGTATTAATGAATGTATTGCCGGCGAAACTCGCAGGTGTGAAAAAGATTGTAATGGTAACACCGCCGAGGAAAGGAGGAATTGATCCGCATATATTAGCTGCTGCAAATCTTGCGGGAGTAGCTGAAATTTATACGATAGGTGGCGCGCAAGCAATTGCTGCTTTAGCATACGGGACGGAATCGATTCCGAAAGTGGATAAAATAGTTGGACCGGGAAATTTGTATGTCGCTCTAGCGAAGCGAGAAGTATACGGAATAGTAAATATCGATATGATTGCTGGTCCATCAGAAATTGTAGTTGTCGCGGATGAAACAGGTAATGCAAAATATATCGCAGCGGATTTATTATCGCAAGCAGAGCATGATGAGAGAGCAACGGCGATTTGTATTACAACGAATATGGAACTAGCTAAAGAAGTAGAAAAAGAGATAGAAAGACAGTTAGAAATGTTACCAAGAAGTGAAATTGCACGTGAATCAATAAATAGAAATGGAGCCATCTTTATCGTTCCTTCTTTAGAGGAGGCACTAAAGTTATCAAATGAAATTGCTCCAGAACATTTAGAGTTACATATAAAAGAACCGATGAATGCTCTAGATTATGTGAAACATGCAGGTTCTATTTTCCTTGGGTCATATGCACCTGAACCGCTCGGGGATTATTTAGCGGGACCGAATCATGTATTACCAACGAGCGGAACGGCAAGATTTTTTTCTCCGTTATCAGTCGATGATTTCGTGAAAAAATCAAGTTTTATTTCTTATACGGAGGAAGCATTAAAAAATGTACAGCATCACATTGTAGAGCTTGCAAATAAAGAAGGGTTACATGCACATGCGAGAGCAATCCAAATAAGGTTTGAGGAGGAAAAATAATGCGTCAGTCCAGTCAAGTACGTGAGACGACAGAAACAAAAATTAAATTAAATTTGCAGCTTGATGAAAGTACAAATGTATCTATTCAAACAGGGGTTGGTTTTTTCGATCATATGCTTACTTTATTTGCTAGACATGGAAGATTTGGATTGCAAGTTGAAGCAGAGGGGGATGCATTTGTCGATGCACATCACACCGTTGAAGATGTTGGAATTGTACTCGGAAATTGCTTGAAAGAAGCATTGCAAAACAAAGAGGGAATTAATCGTTACGGTTCTGCGTATGTACCGATGGATGAATCTTTAGGATTTGTCGCAATTGATATAAGTGGACGCTCATATTGTGTATTTCAAGGGGAATTAACAAATCCGAAGCTTGGGGATTTTGATACAGAATTGACGGAAGAATTTTTTAGAGCAGTTGCACATGCTGCCAATATTACATTACATGCGCGCGTTCTATACGGAAGTAATACGCATCACAAAATTGAAGCAGTATTTAAAGCTTTTGGTAGAGCGCTTAGAGAAGCGGTCGAAAAAAATGCCAACATTACTGGTGTAAATTCAACGAAAGGGATGTTGTAATTGATTGCCATTATAGATTATGGAATGGGGAATATTCGCAGTGTAGAGCAAGCATTAAAATATATTGGGGCAGAGTACATTGTAACGAGTGATAAAGAAGAGATATTGAGAAGCGATGGCGTGATTTTACCGGGAGTAGGTGCATTTCCGAAAGCGATGGACGTATTAGAAGAAAGAGATTTAGTGTGTGTACTAAAAGAGGTTTGTGATATAGGAAAACCTCTCCTCGGTATATGTTTGGGCATGCAGCTTTTATTTGAACGAAGTGAGGAACTAAAAGATTGTAGCGGGTTAGGTTTACTACCAGGGGAAATTCGTAAGTTAAAAGTTTCGTATAAAATTCCTCATATGGGATGGAATGAATTAAGGAAGGAAAGAGAATTTCCGCTTTGGAATGGATTAGTGGATGGTTCTTTCGTTTATTATGTTCACTCATATTACGCGGATTGTCCAGATGAAATTGTATGCGGAGTAAGTGATTATGGAATGCAAGTACCAGGGTTTGTAGCGAAAGGAAATGTATTTGGTGCACAGTTTCATCCAGAAAAAAGTGGTGAAATTGGCATGCAAATATTAAAAAATTTTCAAGGGGTGGTAGAAGCATGGAAATCTTCCCAGCTATCGATTTAAAAGAAGGACGATGCGTTAGACTTTATCAAGGAGAGTTTAGTAAAGAAACGGTGATGAATGAAGATCCGGTAGCGCAGGCAATCATATTTGAAAAGCTTGGAGCGGAAATACTACACATTGTTGATTTAGACGGTGCAATTGCTGGCGAGTCGTTAAATTTGCCCGTCATTGAAAAAATCTGCAAGGCGGTACGTATTCCTGTGCAAGTGGGAGGAGGAATTCGTTCACTTGTAGCGGTGGAGAAGTTATTGTCAGTAGGTGTAGAAAAAGTGATTTTAGGAACAGCAGCTCTTTATGATAAGTCATTTTTAGAGGAAGCAGTTCGTCTATATAAAGAGAAAATCATTGTTGGAATTGATGCGAAAAATGGTTTCGTAGCAACGAGAGGTTGGCTTGATCTGTCTGAAATTTCTTATATTAGTTTAGCGAAACAAATGGAAAGTTTAGATGTTCAAACGATTGTGTTTACAGACATTTCGAAAGACGGGACGCTTGCAGGGCCAAATTTTGAACAATTGGCGTTACTTCAAAAAAGTGTGGGCATTCGTCTCATTGCCTCTGGAGGAGTGGCATCTATTCAAGATGTGAAAAAGTTAAATGATATGAATATATATGGTGTCATAATTGGAAAGGCGCTTTACGAGAAAACGATTGATTTAGAAGAAGTGTTACAGGTAACGAAGTTATGTTAGCGAAACGAATTATTCCATGTCTAGATGTGAAAGAAGGGCGAGTCGTAAAGGGGGTAAATTTTATAGGATTACAAGATGTCGGTGATCCGGTTGAAATAGCTGAAGCATATAACGTGGCAGGGGCAGATGAAATCGTATTTTTAGATATTACAGCGACTCATGAAGGAAGAAAAACGATTATAGATGTTGTAGAAAAAACAGCAGCTAAAGTATTTATTCCTCTTACGGTTGGCGGGGGGATTTCAAGTGTGAAAGATATGTACAATTTACTAAGAGCTGGAGCAGACAAAGTTTCAATAAACTCAGCGGCAGTGCGAAATCCGAAGCTAATCGAAGAGGGCGCAGAACACTTTGGATCACAATGTATTGTCGTGGCAATTGACGCTAGAAAAGTAGCAGAAGATAAATGGAACGTATACGTCAACGGCGGAAGAGTTGACACAGGAATGGATGCCATAGAATGGGCGAATCGTGTTGTTAAGCTCGGGGCGGGTGAAATTTTGTTAACGAGTATGGATGCAGATGGAACGAAAAGTGGATATGATCTTCGTTTAACAGAAGAAATTTCAAAAAGTGTTTCCATTCCAGTCATCGCATCAGGAGGCTGTGGTCATACGGATCACATTATAGAAGTTTTTCAAAAGACAACAGTTGATGCAGCATTAGCGGCATCCATCTTTCATTATGGTGAGGCGACAGTGCAGAGTGTAAAGCGAAAATTAAGAGATGCAAATGTTGAGGTGCGGTTATGAAACCTAATTTTTCAAAAGGATTAATACCGGCAATTGTCATCGAAGAAGGTACGAAAGAAGTTTTAATGCTAGCTTATATGAATGAAGAAGCATATGAAAAAACGTTAGAGACGAAAAGAACATGGTTTTACTCTCGTTCGAGGCAGTCGTTATGGAATAAGGGAGAAACATCAGGGAATGTTCAATATGTGCAATCTCTATACTTAGATTGTGATCAAGATTCAATTGTTGTGAATGTGAAACAAGTAGGACCTGCTTGTCATACGGGGGAGAAGACATGTTTTCACTATCAAATTATATAGGGGGATACATATGGAAAATGCCTTTAAGTTGCTGTATAAAACAATTGAAGAACGAAAGGAAAGCCCACTTCCTGAATCGTATACAAATTATTTATTTTCAAAAGGAGAAGATAAAATTTTAAAGAAAATTGGTGAAGAGTGTGCTGAAGTAATTATCGCATGTAAAAACAATGATAAAGAAGAAGTAGTGAAAGAAATGGTTGATGTATTTTATCACTGTTTCGTTTTATTAGCTGAAAAAAATATCGCATTGGAAGATGTCATGCGAGAGGTGAAAGAACGAAATGGAAAGCTTTCGAGAATTGGGGATAGAAGGGAAATAGATACATTATAAGGGGGAATGTATATGAAAGTAGATTATCATCTTCACTTAGAAGAAGGACCGTATTCAATAGGGTGGCTTGCTAAAATAAATGAAGCGTTGGAATGTTATGAACCGCTTCAAGAAAGGCATTCTATGGATTGGCTTATGAAAACACAAGAGCGTTTGCAAAAACGTGTGAAGGAAGGGCCATTTACAACAGAATGGATAGATCTATATTTAGAAGAAGCTGTGCGAAAAGGAATAAAAGAAGTGGGAATTGTTGATCATCTATATCGTTTTCATGAAGCAAAAGGATATTATGAAAAATATGTAGATATTAGTGATTCTAAGCTCGGTCGTATACAAAAAGAATGGTTAGATCAAGTAAGGGTAGTTTCACTGTATGATTTTACAAAGGCAATTGAAGAGGCGAAAGAACGATGGAGTAAAAGAGGTGTCAAACTTAAACTTGGAATTGAAGCGGATTATTTTATTGGTTGTGAAGGAGAGTTAAAAGAATTATTAGCGCTAGGAGACTTTGATTATGTAATTGGTTCCGTTCATTTTCTAAATGGCTGGGGATTTGATAATCCAGATACGAAAGAATATTTTGAGGTGCATGACCTACGCGCATTATACGATACGTTTTTTAAAACAGTTGAGAGTGCGATTCGTACCGAGTTATTTGATATTATCGCTCATCTAGATAATATAAAGGTATTTAATTATCGATTGGATGAGAATGAACAGCTTTCTTATTATAAGGAAATTGCCTGTGCGTTAGTAGAAACGAATACGGCAACAGAAATAAATGCAGGATTGTACTATCGTTATCCTGTTCGTGAAATGTGCCCAAGTCCACTATATTTACAAGTATTAGCTAAGTATGGTGTTCCAATTACGATTTCTTCGGATGCCCATTATCCAAATGATTTAGGAAACTATGTACAAGAGAATGTACAAACATTACGAGCTCACGGTGTTACTCAGATTGCAACATTTACGAAGCGAGCAAGAGTAATGAGGTCGCTTGAAGAAGAAGTAAGAATTTCAAAATGAAACGCAATTTTTTGATGAAAACCACCCTTTTTGTTCAAAATAAGAAAGAATGAAAAGGAGGGTAAGAAATGGCGAAACAACAAAATAAACAAAATGTACAAGTTGCACAGCAACAAGCTTATACTTCTGAAACGAATGCTGCATCTCAATCGGTTATTGAGGAGCAAATTAGCGATACGGTTGCAGAAGGAACTATTGATGTGAAGCTCGGAAAAGAATCGCAGGAAAAAGCGTAAGAAGAGGGGAGAGTTGCATCTCCTCTTTTTTCATGGAAAAGTGTCGATTTTCAAAACTATAATCAAATTCCTTGGTTTTTATATGTGGATTTCTTACAATGAAATATAAGAGATATCTTATTTTCTATAGAAGAGGTGTTAGTAGTGGCAAAAATATTAGTAGCGGGAAAAATTCCGGAAATTGGATTAGAACTATTAAAAGATCATGATGTAGAAATGTACGATAAAGAGGAGTTAATTTCTATAGATGAATTAACAGAGCGTGTAAAAGATAAAGATGCATTATTGAGTTTACTTTCGACAAAGGTGCCAAAAGAAGTTATTGATGCAGCGCCTCATTTAAAGATTATTGCAAATTATGGTGCTGGTTACGACAATATTGATTACACGTATGCGGGTGAAAAAGGAATTGCAGTAACGAATACACCGAAAGTATCAACGGAAGCGACTGCAGAATTAACATTTGCACTTCTTTTAGCAGCGGCGCGTAGAATTCCTGAAGGGGATACGTTATGTCGTACGACTGGATTTAACGGATGGGCACCGTTATTTTTCTTAGGACGAGAAGTCCACGGTAAGACAATCGGAATTATTGGTCTTGGAGAAATCGGGAAGGCTGTTGCAAAACGTGCGAAAGCATTTGGAATGGATGTTTTATATACAGGGCCAAATCGTAAGTTTGAAGCTGAAAGTGAACTGGGAGCAACGTATGTGACGTTGGAAAAATTATTACAAACAGCAGATTTTATTACAATTAACTGTGCTTATAATCCGAAATTACATCATATGATTGATGAAGAGCAGTTTAAAATGATGAAGAAAACAGCGTATATTGTAAATGCTTCACGTGGACCAATTATGAATGAAGCAGCACTTGCTCATGCATTAAAAACGAATGAAATTGAAGGGGCAGCTCTTGATGTGTTTGAATTTGAACCGAAAATTACAGAAGAGCTAAAAGAGTTAAAGAATGTAGTACTTGCTCCACACGTAGGGAATGCAACGTTTGAAACTCGTGATGCGATGGCTGAAATGGCTGTCAGAAATATTTTAGCTGTATTAAACGGCGAAGAGCCAGTAACACCTGTAAATCAAAAGGTATTAGTCACAAAATAAAAAGAAACCTTCCGGACTCGGAAGGTTTTCTTATTTTTCTTTATTCGCTTTTTTAGACGGTCTTTGTCTAATGAATTGAGATAACATGTACAAAATATATAGTGGAATGGCAATGAATAAGAAAACAGAAAAATTGCCAAATCCTGTTTGATACATTGTAATAATGATTCCAACTAAAAATAGTGTAATAATGATGCTATATCGTGGAATTGGTACATCTTTTAAACTTGGGATACGAATGCGGCTCACCATTAAAAATGCGAACGTTACAAATACGGTAATAAGAACGATTTTTGGAATGGTATGTGAAAATAATGTTAAGAAAGCAACAAGCCCTCCCGCTGCTGTAATCGGTACTCCAGTGAAATATTTCATTGAAGTAGAAGATGGTGTTACATTAAATCGTGCTAAACGATATGCTCCGAAAAGAGGGAATAATCCCGCTATGTATAATCCGATGATTCCGTAGTTTGAGAAAGATGTGTAATACATTAAAACAGCAGGTGCTGCACCAAATGTTACGACATCTGCAAGCGAGTCGAGCTCTTTTCCCATTTGTGAATCAACACGTAATAAACGAGCAACACGACCATCAAGACTATCTAACATCATCCCGATAAGTACTAAAATAGCAGCTGATTTATAATATCCTAAAGATGCATAGCCGATTGATAAAAATCCGCTATATAAATTTCCGAGCGTAAATAAGTTTGGAATAGCTGCTCTATACAAAATCTGATCCCTTGCTTTCTGTAATAAATTCTTAATTAGTGTATGAAAGTTTACTTATTTTATCATACCATAAATTTATTCCTCATACGAAAGAAATTACCAATTTGTGAAAGATTTCATAGAAGGGTGATTTAAAAATTAAGTGAAAATAAAAAGAGGAAGCAACTTGTATAAAGTTGCTTCCTTTACTATTCAAATTTCGTTGTCATGGTTCCAGTTTTATATTGATTATTAGGATCGAAACGTAATAAATCTCCATAAATTAATTTATCGGAGAGTTTTAATTCTGTTTTTGCTTTTTCAATATACGGCTGACATAGCGTCATATCAGCTTCTTCACCCGTACTTCTTTTGTAGCACATATTTTTTGTATAAACATACTCTTCAGAAACAAAGCTACCATCACGCATTACCATAAGCGGGTCTTTTTCTTTAATAAATAAGTCAGTTCCAAATTCAACGGATTTATTTGTTTTAATACCAAGTAAATGAAGGAGCGTTGGTTTAATATCAATTTGACCAGATACTTTAGAAACAACTTTTCCTTCTTGACCAGGCACATGAATAATAAGAGGAACTCGTTGTAATTGCATAGAATCGAATGGTGTAATAGTATCTTTTCCTAGGAACTGTGCCATAGCTGCGTTATGGTTTTCGGAAATACCATAATGATCACCATAAATGACAATAACGGAATTATCATACAGTCCTTCTTCTTTTAATTGTTTAATAAATAATTTAAGAGCTTCATCTGTGTAACGAACAGTTGGGAAGTAGCGGTTTACAACACCACTTTCTGAGTTGAATTCATCAACATATTGGTCTTCCGGATTTAGAAGAAACGGAAAATGATTTGTTAATGTAATAAATTTTGTATAGAACGGTTGCGGTAAAGATTTTAACTTTGGAATAGATTGTTCAAAGAACTGTTTATCTTTTAATCCCCAACCGACAGACATTTGTTCCGTTCCTGCGTAATCATTTAAATTAAAGTAACGATCATATCCAAGCGCAGGATACATTACATCCCGATTCCAAAACGTTTTATCATTTGAATGGAAGACGGCAGAAGAATATCCGTATTTCTTTAATTGTTCTGGTGTCGCTGTGTATTCGTTTGTTGCATGAGTAAAGAATACAGAACCACGATCTAGCGGATAAAGTGAGTTTTCAACGATAAATTCAGCATCAGAAGTTTTGCCTTGTCCAGTTTGATGATAGAAGTTATCGAAATAGAAACTATCCTTAATAAATTCATTTAAAAATGGGGTAATTTCTTTTCCATTTATTTTTTTATTAATAACAAAGCTTTGTGTAGATTCCATTGAAATTAAAATTACATTTTTACCTTTTGCAGCTCCAAATAAGTTTTTATCAACTTGTTTGTCTTTTGAGTCTGTATAGTTTTTGATTTCAGAAAATCCATCCCCACTTGCAAATACACGCTCAGCTGAAGACTTGGATTGAAGTGTAATATCAAATAGATGATATGTGTATAAACCTAAATTCTTTACGACAGTTTGACGGTCAAATGAGCGCGAGAACATTTGTGGTTTATAAATAACTGATACAACAATTTGTAGTGCTAATAAAGCTGTTACACCGCTAAAGAAAGTTCGCTTCTCTGAGCGGGAAAGTGGTGTTTTGTCGCCAAATGATGGGAATTTACGCGAAATAAACATTAAAATAATTGCATCTGCAAATAAAAGTAATGTTTTGTACGTAAAGAGTTCTTTTATACTTGTCCCTAAATCAGCCATATTGTTTGTTTGGAATAAAACCGGGAAAGTAACGAAATCGTTATAGAACCCATAAAACATTGCGTTTCCAAATAAAATAAATGACAGTATAAAACTGATTCCAATTATAATTCGGTTTCGGTGCTTAGATGCAAGTAAAGCTAAGCCGAAAAATAAAAGTAACGCAGCTAGTGGATTAATAAAAAGCATGAATTCTTCAAAGAAATTATCAATTTTAATATCAAATGCTAGCTTGTACACAATATATGTTTTAATCCATAGTAAAACGACTGCAACGAGTGCAAATCGCAGTTTTGGAAACAGATGTTGTAGCATAATATACTCCTCTCCTAAAAAGCATGACAGTTCTTGTGAGTCAGTTTGCTTAACGACTCATTTTATATATACGAACAGTCCTTTGTTATTATGATTATTATACTATGAGTATCATTATACGAAAATAAAAGAGAGTTGTGGGCTTTTTTATAATAATCGAGTAGAAAAAGAGTGGTGGGAGACAATAAAACAGAATTTCTATGTATGATAATTATCGTACGCAGAAAGAATCGCGTGATAATACGGAGGTTATAATGCGAAAATTATTATATTTTATAGCATGCAGTAGTGTTATACTTTTTACCTCACCGAGTGTGTCAATAGCTCAATATGATGCACCTCTTATGGAAGATGCACTTTATTCTGTTTTATTTCCAAAAATAAATAAAGCAATTGAAAAACAATATGGAAGTTTGAAACCGTATCAATGTCCTAAAATTATTAGTTTAAAAAAAGTGTATAGCGGTACATATTTATTTCAAGCAAGTATTGAAGTGACAAAGTATGAACGTGTTGCTGGGAAAATTGCTCCCCCATTTGAGAAGGTAACGATTACATTTAATAACGAAGAAGGCGAATGGGAAGTGAGAAAGATTTCAGTAAAGCGCTTACCAAATGATACAAAATTAAACTGTAAAAAAACAATATAAAAAATTGTTTGACAAATAAAATGGTCCTTTGGTATTGTTAATAGCAACAATTAGATGTTTGAAAATTAAATAGACTTACCTCATCTACTCTCAAAGGTAGAGGCCGCGATAGGAAAGAGTAAGCTATGGGAGATTTCATGGAATCTGTGATCATAGGCTGAAAGGGACTATTGCCGAAATATAAGAATAACCATCTTATTCATATATTGGGACTACATTGAATAAATGTAGTACTGTCATAAGATTTATTTTATGGAGAGCTATTTGGAGATGTTGATGCGGTTTCTTATTTTGAGGAGATAACAACTCGTTTATTTTTTCAATATATATTTTTCCTAATAAGAAACGCGTGTGAACATTGTTCCGCGCGTTTTTTGTCTATCTAAAAGCGTGCTGCAATGAATAGAAGATTGGGGTTATGAGTTTTAGAGGAAATAAGGGAGGAATTTAAATGTATTTACACGGCACAAGCCGAATTAATGGGCAAGGACACTTAGAAATTGGAGGGTGCGATACGACGCAGCTAGCAAAGCAATACGGAACACCACTTTATGTATACGATGAAGAGTCTATTCGAGGAAAATGCCGAGCATTTCATCGTGCTTTTAAAGAAAGTGGTTTCTCTTATCAAGTAGCATATGCAAGCAAGGCGTTCTTGTGCATGGAGATGTGCCGAGTAGCTCGTGAAGAGAATATGTCATTAGACGTTGTTTCTGGAGGAGAATTATATACTGCGCTCCAAGCAGGATTTCCAGCATCACGTATTCATTTTCATGGAAATAATAAAACAGAAGAAGAGATAGTGATGGCTCTTCAGGCGAATATCGGTTGTTTTGTCGTAGATAATTTCTTTGAATTAGAAGTTTTACACGATTTAGCGATGCAACATGGAAAGTTTGTGAACATATTAATTCGTGTAACGCCTGGAGTAGAGGCGCACACACATGAATATATTACAACAGGCCAAGATGATTCGAAATTTGGATTTGGCGTTTCAAACGGTCAAGCGATGCAGGCAATTGGATTTGCTTTACAAAAATCCAATTATAATGTGCTAGGGATTCATTCACATATCGGATCGCAAATATTTGAAACAGCTGGCTTTGTTCGAGCGATTGAAGTTCTTCGCCAATTTTTAGAAGAAGTGAGAGAGCAAACAAACTATGTAGTAAAAGTGTTAAATGTAGGCGGGGGATTTGGAATACGCTACACAGAGTCGGATACACCGTTAACTCTTGAGACATATGTGCGAGCTGTAACAAGTGCAGTGAGAGAACAATTTACTGTATGTGAATATCCATTGCCAGAAATATGGATTGAACCAGGCCGTAGCATTGTAGGTGATGCTGGGACAACAATTTATACAGTTGGATCTGTGAAAGATATTCCTGGTATTCGGAAATATGTATCAGTCGATGGTGGAATGACAGATAATTTAAGACCTGCTTTATATAGTGCGCGTTATGAAGCAATGTTAGCGAATCGAGGGAATGATGAGAATGAGGAACTCGTTTCGATTGCGGGGAAATGTTGTGAGAGCGGAGATATGTTGATTTGGGATATTCATTTACCAAAAGTCGCTTCTGCTGATTTACTAGCAGTTTCCTGTACAGGAGCCTACGGGTACTCGATGGCGAATAATTACAATCGGATTCGAAGACCAGCCGTTGTCTTTGCAAAAGGCGGAACATCGCAAGTAGTTGTGGAACGCGAAACATATGAAAATATTATTGGGAACGATCGCATACGTATTAAAGAGCTTGTTTAAATAGAAAAAGGAGTTGTTCGGATGGGCAATTCCTTTTTTGTAAAATAAAATAATTAAAATATATCGGAAAACTAGGATTGAAAAAAATCAGAATTGTGATAAAATACAAATACAAAGCTTATCAAGAGAAGCGGAGGGAACTGGCCCGAAGAAGCTCGGCAACCTGCTTATAGAAAGCAAGGTGCTAAATCCAGCAAAATGGAATCCATTTTGAAAGATAAGGTAAAATATATTACCGAACAGTCTTTTCGAAATGGGAAAGATTTTTTTTATGAATAAAAAGGGGGGCTGTTCGCGTGGGTGTACGGGAACATTTTGATGAAGTATCCGAGAAGATTGAAGCGATGCTTGCTGATATGAAATATGGCTCAATTACAATTGTTGTGCAAGATGGAAAAGTAATTCAGTTAGAGAAAAGTGAAAAAGTACGCTTAAAGTGAAAAGCGCTGACTAGAAAAACTAGAGGCGGTTTTAACCTATTTTCATTAGGTTAAAACCGTCTTTTTGCTTTTACAGGGGGAAAAAACATGTTGACGTATGAAACGTGGGAAGAAAATGTTGTTTCGTTTTCGGAAGAAGATGAAACAAAAGGCGCGTTATCAGTATTAAATTGGGCTTATGAAGAGTATAAAGATGAAATCGTCTACGCATGTAGCTTTGGGGTGGAAGGTATGGTATTACTGCACCTTATAAACCAAGTAAATCCATCTGCTAAAGTTGTATTTTTGGATACAAATGTTCATTTTCAAGAAACATATGAATTAATTCAAAGAGTGAGGGAACGATTTCCTTCATTGAATATTATAGAAAAGCAGCCAGAACTTACACTTGATGAACAGGCGAAGTTGCATGGTGAAAAACTGTGGGAGAGCAATCCGAATCTTTGTTGTAAGATTAGAAAAATTTTACCTTTAGAAAAATCATTAGTCGTGGAAAAAGCATGGATATCGGGCTTAAGAAGGGAACAATCAGAAACACGTAAGCATACAAAGTTTATAAATCAAGATCATCGTTTTCAATCTATTAAAGTTTGTCCACTCATTCATTGGACGTGGAAAGAAGTTTGGCGATATGTATACAAACATAGCTTGCCGTATAACCCGTTGCATGATGTTGGCTATCCAAGTATTGGGTGTGAGAAATGTACTTTACCTGTAGGGGATGGTGGCGATTCAAGAGATGGTAGATGGGCTGGGAAAGTGAAAACCGAATGTGGTCTTCATTATCAATAAGATGAATCTTGAAATAAAGCTAAGAGGGGATATAGAAAATGAGCACAGTAAACGAATTAGTAAACCGTATAGATGAGACATATGATATATCACAAATTGAAAAAGAAATTAAATTAGACAACATTGCTTTAAGTGATTTAGAACTATTGGCGACAGGTGGATATAGCCCGCTTACTGGTTTTTTGGGGAAGGAAGATTATGATTCAGTCGTAGAAACGCTTCGTTTAGCAAATGGTAGTGTGTGGAGTATACCAATTACATTACCGGTAACAGAAGAAGTCGCAGAAAGCCTGAAGACCGGAGAGGAAGTAAAGCTTGTCAACAATGGAAATATATATGGTGCTATTCAAATAGAAGATATTTTCGTACCAGATAAAGAAAAAGAAGCGTTACTTGTATATAAAACAACGGATGAGGCTCATCCAGGAGTGAAAAAATTATATGAACGACCAAACGTTTACGTTGGAGGAACTATTATTCTAACAAAACGCTTTGAAAATAATCAATTTCCTTCTTATCATTTAGACCCAATTGAAACGAGAGAAGAATTTAAAAAACGTGGGTGGAAAACAGTAGTCGGATTTCAAACGAGAAACCCGGTACATCGTGCCCATGAGTATATTCAAAAATCTGCTCTTGAAATTGTAGATGGTCTCTTTTTAAATCCACTCGTTGGAGAAACGAAATCGGACGATATTCCTGCTGATGTAAGAATGGAAAGCTATGAAGTACTCCTTCAAAACTATTATCCGAAAAATCGTGTCTTTTTAAGTGTATTTCCTGCTGCAATGCGTTACGCAGGACCAAGGGAAGCGATATTTCATGCGTTAGTAAGAAAGAATTTTGGATGTACCCACTTTATTGTAGGACGTGATCATGCCGGAGTAGGAGATTATTACGGAACATACGAAGCGCAAGAAATCTTCACGAATTTTACGATAGAAGAGTTAGGCATTACACCACTATTCTTTGAACATAGTTTTTACTGCACGAAATGTGAAGCGATGGCTTCAACGAAAACATGCCCGCACGGAAAAGAAAATCATGTTATTTTATCAGGTACGAAAGTAAGAGAATTATTAAGAAACGGTGAGATTCCGCCAAGTACATTTAGTCGTAAAGAAGTAGTAGAAGTGCTAATTAAAGGTTTAAAAAAAGAAGTAGTAACAGAATAGGGAGAGAACGAGATGGATACGAATATTACTTGGCATACAGCTTCGGTTTCAAAAGATGAGAGAAGAGTGAAGAATGGACATCACAGTTTTGTAATTTGGTTTACTGGTTTATCAGCTTCGGGTAAATCTACAGTAGCGAATGCGGTCGCTCGTAAATTGTTTGAAAAGAATATTGGAAATTATGTGCTGGATGGGGATAACATTCGCCACGGTTTAAATAAAGACTTAGGATTTTCTGAAAGTGATCGCATGGAAAATATAAGACGTATTGGCGAAGTGGCAAAGTTATTTGTAGATCAAGGAACAGTTGTCCTTACAGCATTTATTTCACCATTTCGAGTAGACCGCAAACAAGTAAGAGATTTATTAGCGGCAGATGAATTTATTGAAATTTTTGTGAAGTGTCCGATTGAAGAGTGTGAGAAACGTGATCCGAAAGGGCTTTATAAAAAGGCAAGAAAAGGTGATATTAAGGATTTCACAGGTATTGATTCGCCTTATGAAGAGCCAGAGCAAGCAGAATTAATTGTAGAAACGCACAAATATTCTATTGAAGAATGTGCAGAACAAATCGTGCAGTACTTACAAGAGCGTAGTTTTATCCCGCTATTTGCCGGGAAGTAAAATTCCTACCTCAAAGTTCGGTTGGGGCAAGGAAGTTAGGTGGGGGTCGGGCTGCCCGTAAATACCCGATTGGTTAAGGCTAATAATCAGCGTGGGATGAACAAAACTCTACTGATTAAAGTTTCACTTTATATAGGGGGATTTAAAAATGAGTTATGAAAAAGTATGGGCTAACAATGAAAAACTAAATCAAACGGAGAAAAATAAATTAGAAAAAGATGGATTAGAAATTTTTAATGATATTCCTTACTATGCGGAAAATGGATTTGAATCTATTCCGAAAGAAGAGTGGGATGCCTTTAAATGGGCAGGATTGTATTTACAACGTCCAAAAGAAGCTGGTTATTTTATGATGCGGGTAAATATTCCGTCAGGGATTATTACAAATGCGCAGGCAGAAGTACTTGCTTCTATCGCTGAGGATTATGGACGTGATGTAATAGATATTACTACGAGACAGGCGATTCAGTTTCACTGGTTAGAAATTCAGCAAATTCCAGATATTTTTAAAAGATTAGCAAGAGTTGGATTATCTTCAGCGGGGGCTTGTGGTGATATAACGCGGAATATTACAGGTAATCCGCTTGCTGGAATTGATGCAAATGAACTATTTGATACGACACATATTGTGAAAGAGGTATATGACTATTTCCAACATAATGAAGAGTTTTCTAATTTGCCACGTAAATTTAAAATGTCTATTAGTTCTAATATTTATAACTCAGCAAACGCAGAGATTAACTGTGTTGCATTTACACCTGCTACGAAAGAAATAGATGGTGAGAAAAAAGTTGGTTTTCATATAAAAGTAGGCGGAGGATTATCAGCCCGTCCATATTTAGCTGATGAATTAGATGTGTTCGTTTTACCAGAAGAAGTGAAGGCAGTGGCAATTGCGATTGCTACTATATTCCGTGATTTTGGATATCGTGAGAAACGTCATTTAGCCCGTTTGAAATTTCTTGTTGCGGACTGGGGAGCAGAGAAATTTAAAGAGAAACTAATAGAGTATACAGGGCCTTTACAAAGTAAAGGGGAAAGTGCACTCAAAGGATGGAATGCAGGCTATTTTTATGGTGTTCAAGACCAAAAACAAGAGGGATTAAAATATGTAGGTTTTAATGTACCGGTAGGTCGTTTACATGCAGAAGAAATGTTTGAGATTGCAAGAATCGCAAAGCAATATGGAAATGGACAAATTCGTACATGTAATTCACAAAATTTCATTATTCCGAACGTTCCTCCGGAAAATGTAAAAGGATTACTTAGTGAACCGTTGTTTGAAGCGATATCTGCAAGCCCAAAATCATTTATTGGTCATGCGGTTTCATGTACCGGTATTGAATATTGTAATCTTGCACTAGTAGAAACGAAAGAAAGATTACGAAAAATTGCAGAATACTTAGATACACAAATTGCACTCGATGTTCCAGTTCGAATTCATATGGTAGGCTGCCCGAATTCATGTGGTCAACGTCAAATTGCTGACATTGGGTTACAAGGGGTGAAAATGAAAACGAAGGAAAAGGGAATTGTTGAAGCATTTGAGATATATGTAGGTGGAACGTTGTTAGATGGCGGTGCCTACAATCAAAAGTTAAAAGGAAAAATAGATGGCGAGGATTTACCTGATGTACTCGCATCATTTATAAGTTATTTCAAAGAGAATAAATTACCAGCCGAAACATTTTATGATTTTGTAGGGCGTGTTGGTGTAGACACATTACAAATAGCGTTAAATAACGTGTTAGAAGAAGTCATAGCGTCTTAGGGGGGACAATATGGATTTATATCGATTTGAAGCTGTATTAGTGAGTGATATTGTTCCGATTGTTGTTGTTGCTCAAAGTGAAGAACAGGCATTTAAGCTTGCGGAGATTGAGCTTGAAAAACATTTCTTACCGTTGCCAGAGGTAAAAGAGATTTCTTTGTTTGAAAAAAAGAAGATTCGAAAAGGTGCAGCATTTGTTATTCATGAGTAGAGATTAGTAATACGAAAAAATAAAAACTTCCATTCTTATATACGAATGGAAGTTTCATTTTAATAGTAGAAATGAGGAGAGATGATGGGGAAGGTTTATATTGTTGGAGCGGGTCCTGGCGATCCAGATTTAATTACTGTTAAAGGGTTGAAATGTATTGAGAAGGCAGATGTTATTTTATACGATCGCCTTGTGAATAAAGAGCTGCTTTCACACGCAAAGCCTGACGCGGATTTAATTTATTGCGGGAAACTCCCGAATTATCACACGATGAAGCAAGAAACAATTAATACATTTCTTATTAAGTATGCGAAAAAAGGGAAAGTTGTAACGAGGCTTAAGGGCGGCGATCCATTTGTATTTGGTAGAGGGGGAGAAGAAGCGGAAGCATTAGCAAAGCAAGGTGTACCATTTGAAATCGTCCCAGGTATTTCGTCTGGAATAGCTGCACCTGCTTATGCTGGTATTCCAGTGACGCACCGTGATGCAAGTGCAAGTTTTGCTATTGTGACTGGGCATAGGAAAGAAGGTGCTGAAGAAGAAGTGAAATGGGAAAGTTTAGCGAAAGGTGTAGAGACTTTAGCGATATATATGGGGGTTAGTAATTTGCCCTACATATGTGAGCAACTTATGAAGCATGGAAAAGATAAAAGTACGCCAGCTGCTATTATTGAGCAGGGGACGACGTCTATGCAACGTACAGTTGTTGGGACATTAGGAACAATTGTAGATGTTGCGAAAAAAGAGCAAATTCAAAATCCGAGCATGATTGTAATTGGAGAAGTTGTCCGTTTTAGAGAAAAAATCCATTGGTTTGAGAAGCAAACGGAAAATGCTTATCAAGTAAGTGGAGTGTTGTAAAATGAAAGCCGTCTTATATATATGTCATGGAAGTCGTTTGAAGACAGCGAAAGAAGAGGCGATTCAATTTATTACATCGTGTATGAGTCGTATAGAAGCGAATATTCAAGAAGTTTGTTTTTTAGAGTTAGCGAATCCTTCTATTGAAGATGGTTTTCGTACATGTGTGAAGCGTGGGGCCACGGAGATTATTGCCATCCCTGTTTTTTTATTAGCGGCAGGTCATGTGAAGAAAGATATTCCATTTGAATTGGTAAAGCTCAAGAATCAATATCCGAATGTTAAAGTGACTTATGGTAATCCGTTTGGTGTATCAGAAACACTTATCAAATCAGTATATAACGGAAGTGGTATTGAAAAGGAAGGGAAGGCTGAAGTGACCCTTCTGCTCGTTGCAAGAGGAAGTAGTGATCCTGAAGTATTACAAGATATAAAATGGATCGCCTCTTTATTTCAAGCTGAGGAGAAAATTAAAAAAGTTGAGGTTTGTTATTTAGCGGCTGCGGAGCCGAAATTTGAGAGGAAATTGAAGGAAGTTGTAGAACGGGAAGTGGAGAACATCGTTGTGCTACCTTATTTGTTATTTACAGGTTTACTTATGAAACATATTGAGAAAGAAGTGCGCCAATATGCATTGGAAGAGATAAAAATCAGTCCATATTTAGGGAAGAATGAAGCGTTACAAGATATGTTAATTCAGAAAACGACGGAGTTATTGAAAGGAGATCAGTATGTATCCACTTACAGTGCGAGTTAATGAGAAACGCGTTGTTGTTATTGGTGGGGGAAAAGTTGCAGGATTTAAAATTATTCCTTTACTCAAACAAGGTGCGGATATAGTTGTGATCAGTCCAGAATTAGATGCGAATTTAGTAAAACTTGTGGAAGAAAAGAAAATTCGTTGGTATCAAAGAGAATATGAAAAAAGTGATATTAAAAATGCTTTTTTAGTTGTTGCAGCGAGTAGTGATTCAATATTAAATGAACAAGTTGCTGAAGATGCCGCAGAGAATCAATTAGTAAATGTTATTACAAATCCGGAAAGTGGTAATGTTCACTTTCCAGCAGCGATTCATCGTGGTTTGCTTAATATAGCAGTTTCTACTGGGGGAGCGAGCCCAAAGCTCGCAAAAAAAATTCGAGATGAGATTGCAAATAAATATGATGAGACATATGAATCGTATTTAGATTTTTTATATGAAGTAAGGGTGAAGTTAAAAGATTTACAGTTAGAAAAGAGAGAACGAAATATATTACTCCAAGAAGTGTTGAAATCAGTATATGTGCAAAACGAGAGAGAAAGAGAAAGTTTTTTGCGAGAATTAGAGGGAAAGGTTTTAAAATAATAAAAGATAAAGTGCGCTTTACAAATATAAAAATATAATTTATAATCACAAGTAACTTCAATAGATGAAATCGATGAGCAAGAAGAGTACGTATATTTGATGCGTTCAGAGAGCTGGGGTTAGGTGGGAGCCCGGTACGATAAATTATACAGAATGGGCTTGCGAGAGGTATGTTGAACATTGTAGTAGGCAACCCGGGTTCCGCCGTTAAAAGGATAGAGTATCGGAATTATTCCTGTACTTGAACAAGTGGGATTTATCAATCCAATTGAGGTGGTACCACGGTATTTACATTACATATATCGTCCTCTACATGCATATTTGCGTGTAGGGGACTTTTTTATTTTCTAAAGGAGGTGTGCGAGTATGAAATGAAAGTGTATAATTAACAAAATTTTAAATATTCAGAAAAGGGGAATTTATGATGAAAGAAACACAGCAATGGACGTCGAAAATAGGCTTTGTACTCGCAGCAGCCGGAGCCGCAGTAGGTCTTGGTGCGATATGGAAATTTCCATATGTTGCAGGTAATGGCGGGGGAGGCGCATTCTTCCTTGTATTTTTACTATTAACTTTATTTATAGGTATGCCTCTTCTAATAGCGGAGTTTGTTATTGGACGTAGCACGCAAAAAGAGGCGGTTACAGCTTATAAAGTACTAGTGCCAAATAGCAAATTATATCCTTGGATTGGTCGTATGGGAGTTGCTACTTGTTTTAGTGTACTATCTTTTTATAGTGTTGTAGGTGGATGGATTTTACTTTATTTATATTATAGTGTGACAGGAAGTTTCTGGAATGGAGTAGCTGATTATGGACAATTGTTCGGTGAAACGATTTCAAATCCGTTAAGTGCGATTGGAGCGCAATTTATCTTTATGCTTTGTACGATTTTTGTTGTAAGTAAAGGTGTAGAGAAAGGTATAGAAAAGGCAAGTAAGTACATGATGCCGCTATTATTTATTTTATTTATTGCGATTATTGTTCGTGCGTTAACACTCGATGGTGCTTTTGCTGGAGTAGAGTTCTTCTTAAAACCAGATTTTTCAAAGCTGACAGCAGATACAATTTTATATGCGATGGGACAATCTTTCTTCTCGCTAACTGTAGGTGCCTCGGTAATGGTAACGTATAGTTCGTATTTAAAGAAAGAGGAACATTTAGCGAAATCGGCAACATCTATTGTAAGTTTAACTGTTTTTGTTACAGTACTTGCAGGATTAGCAATTTTCCCAGCGATTTTCGCATTAGGAGTTAAACCGACTGAAGGACCGGGATTACTGTTTATCGTCCTTCCAGCAGTATTTGCAAAAATACCATTTGGTCAATTTTTCTTTATTATGTTTTTAATTTTATTCTTCTTTGCGACTTTAACATCAGCAATTTCAATGCTTGAAATTGTAGTAGCATCTGTTGCGAAAGGTAATGAGAAGAAGCGTCCGTCAGCATCATTATTAATTGGTATTCTTATTTTTGCAGTCGGTATTCCATCAGCGTTATCATTTGGGATTATGAGTGACGTGAAAATATTTGGGAAAACATTCTTTGATTTAGTCGACTTTTCGGTAAGTAACGTATTGCTGCCGTTAGGAGTACTAGCTATTTCATTATTTGTACCAAATAAAATGAGTAAAGAGTTGTTGATGAAAGAATTAGAAGTGACGGAAACGAAGGGGAAAACGTTATTTAACATTTGGTTCTTCTTACTTCGTTATGTCATTCCGGTAACTGTAATAATTGTATTTTTAAATGTGATAGGTGTATTTAAAATGTTTGCATAAAAAAAGGCGGGGATCTCCCGTCTTTTTTTATGTTGTTGAATGTAATAGACGATTATACGCTTTATAGGCTGTGGTGACTGCGAGGAATGAACCGATTAAAAATAAAACTGATCCGCCAAATGTAAATATCCGGCCGATAAATGTCGCTCTAGCTTCTTCTATTTTTTGTTGTAATTGCGTATTCATATTGATCACCTCGTAAACTATAGGCATTTAGTTATAGTCTATGTAGAATGCCTATATTGTGTGAAGTGTAAATAAAAAACCTCGGTAGGTACCGAGGTTTTTTATAATCCGATATAAGGAGATGGGTCGACTGCGTTTGTCTTGCCGACATTCCATTCTCCAAGATGAAGTTCGAAGTGTAAATGTTGTCCGTATGATTGGCCAGTGTTCCCCATAAATCCAAGCTGATCGCCTTGTTTTACAGTTTGTCCATTCGATACAGAACGGCTATTCATATGAGCATATACTGTCGTATATGTTTTTCCGTTTATACGGTGAGATAAATACACTACGTTTCCGTAACTAGATGATAATTCTGAGCGAATAACAACGCCATCTGCAGCAGCGATAATTGGAACCGTTCCCGAAGCGGCGATGTCAATTCCTTTATGGTTATCTAAAGAACGTACACCAAATCCGGAAGTTTTTGATCCAGCTGCTGGTTTGATAAAGCCACCGATGTTTGTATCATGTGGTGTTGGAGCTGCTTGAGTTGCTTGAGCAGATTTAGTAGCTTGTTGTTTGCGAGCCTCTTCTGCCTGGCGAGCTTCTTCCGCTTTACGAGCTTCTTCGGCCCGTTTTTCTTCTTCAATTGCTTTTTGCACAGCTTGACGTTGATTTTCTAAAATGCCTTTGGATTCTTCTAATCCTTCAATCTCTGAATCTACTTTTGCTACTTTCGTATGTAGATCGTTAATAAGAGTCTGTTGCTGCTGTTGGTTATTTTGTAATTCTTGTTGTTTTTGTTCTAGTTTTTGCTCAGATTCTTTCAGTTGTTGTTCTTTTTTCTCAACAGCTTCTTTTTCTGTAGTTACAGCATTTTGATCAGATGTTTGTTTTTTTACAATATCTGTATCGTTGTTTAATATTAAACTTACGGAGTACATATTATCAACAAGATCAGCAATGTTTGTAGAGTTTGTTAATACTTCTGTAATGATATTTGTACGCGGTTTTTCTTGCATAGATTGTAATCGTTGTTTAATAACTTCCTGACGTGTATCTATGTTTGTTTGTAATTGTTCTATATGTTTCTTTTTGTCAGTAATTACTTGTTGTGTTTTGCTAATTTCTTTTTTTGTATCGTTTAATTCAGCCTCGTTTTTATTAATAGAAGTAGTTAATTCATCGATTTTCTTCTGTAATTCTTGAATTTCTTTTTCTATTTGTTCTTTCTCGACTGATTTATTTTGTAAGTCACTTTGTTTGCCTTCTAATTCAGATTGAATGTTAGATAATTTATCTTGATTTGTTTCAGCGTATACGGGTGAAAGTAACGGGGAAGCAAAAATCGTTCCTGCTGCTAAAACACTAAACGCTGCAAATTTCTTTTTCATAGTTGTCTGACTCCTTTCCCTATGAATGTTATATATCATAAGAAGAAGAGTGTCTATCGTTGTAATCATAATGTAAAGAAAACTTTATAAAATTGCTAAGTTTTGTCGGAATTTATCATTTTTCAACTTTAATTGTCATAGTACTTACATTTTATTTATGGCTGTAATAAAGGTATATTTTGGGATTTATCTGTAAAATACAGGAGGAAAGTAATAGTTTTTATGGGGTGAAATAGTACTTAGAAAGCTAATAAAACACTAGTGAGGAATCGTTCTCATGTGAGGTTTTCTAACATGGGTTTATTTTTTGTCAAGAAAATTATTTGCATTCGGGCAAAGTTATTTTGTTGTCAGATTTTAAATTTTGATTTATGATTTTTAACAGGGACAAAATGTAGTGAATTGTCGAATAATATGTAATACTCTTAATTTCTTAGTTTTATAGAGATAGAATGAGAGATAGAGTGACACATCGAAGAGGGGGTTACAACAAATATGAAAAGAATAGGACTTGCATGGCAAATATTAATAGGGCTTGCGCTTGGTATTGCGGTTGGGGCGATTTTCTTTGATAATCCAGCTGTTGTGAAGTACTTACAACCAATTGGTGATATTTTCATCCGATTAATTAAAATGATCGTTGTACCGATTGTTGTAGCAAGTATTGTTGTTGGGGTTGCTGGTGTTGGCGATGTTAAAAAACTAGGTCGACTAGGCGGAAAAACAATTCTTTACTTTGAAATTATTACAACAATTGCAATTATTGTTGGTCTATTAATAGCGAATATTTTCCAACCAGGAAAAGGCGTAAATATGGAGCAGTTAACAAAGACAGATATTTCGAAATATACACATACGACAGAGCAAGTACAAAGTCATTCATTTGCAGATACGTTTGTAAATATTGTTCCAACAAACATTATGAAGTCATTGGCTGACGGAGATATGCTTGCTATTATCTTCTTCTCTGTACTATTTGGTTTAGGTGTAGCAGCAATTGGTGAAAGAGGAAGACCAGTTCTTCAATTTTTCCAAGGTGTAGCTGACGCAATGTTTTATGTAACAAACCAAGTTATGAAATTTGCACCATTTGGTGTGTTTGCACTAATTGGTGTTACAGTTTCTACATTTGGTCTTGCTTCATTAATTCCATTAGGGAAATTGCTAATTGTCGTATATGGGGCAATGATCTTCTTCGTCGTAGTTGTCTTAGGACTTACAGCGAAAATATTTGGAATTAACATTTTCCAATTCTTTAAGATTTTAAAAGACGAGCTGATCTTAGCGTATTCTACAGCAAGTTCAGAAACAGTTTTACCAAAAATCATGGAGAAAATGGAGAAATTCGGTTGTCCGAAAGCAATTACATCTTTCGTTATTCCGACAGGTTATTCATTTAACTTAGATGGATCAACTTTATATCAAGCAATTGCGGCTATTTTCTTGGCGCAAATGTACGGTATTGATTTATCTATTACACAACAAATTACATTATTACTTGTATTAATGGTTACATCAAAAGGTATCGCAGGTGTACCGGGCGTATCATTCGTTGTATTATTAGCGACACTTGGTACAGTAGGTATTCCACCTGAAGGTTTAGCGTTCATTGCTGGTATTGACCGTATTTTAGATATGGCTCGTACAGCAGTTAACGTTGTAGGAAACTCTTTAGCAGCTGTAGTTATGTCTAAGTGGGAAGGTCAATATGACGCTGAAAAAGGACAAGCTTATTTAAAAGAGATTTCTGAAAAGGGTCAAGCTGCTTAATTATAATATGAACAAGCTCTCACATAATATGTGGGAGCTTTTCTGTATATAGAAGAGGAGTATACATAATGAAACGTAAATATGGTGACGGTTCTTCGTGGAAAAGACTAATAGAAAAGAGTTATAGGCTTAAGCAAGTGGAAGAGGGAATGCTCGGAATACTGGATATAAAAAAGGTGAGAGAGCCTAGTTGTAAAGAATATGATGGTAAAGAAATTTGTATTGCAAGTGATGGGTATACGTGGGTTCAATATTTCATTAATGGAAAGAACTTTGCGATTACAGTTATGTTAGATGATAGGCACAATTTAGTGCAATATTATATTGATGTGACGAAAGAATATGAAATAGACGATCGTGGTTTACCGTATTTTGATGATTTATATTTAGATGTAGTATTATTACCTAGCGGTAAGGTGTATGTATTAGATGAAGAGGAGCTAGAGGATGCTTATAAAAGTGGCGATGTCACGAAGGAAGAGTATGAGTTAGCTTGGTACACTACGAAATGGATATTAGCAGCAATAAAAAATAGTGAATTTTATTGGATTTCAATATTGGAAGAAGAAATCGAAAAGTTAAAATGATTATTGTATTCAAATTTTTGTATAATTACCAAAAAAATCTATACAAAAAATAATTGACTTTTGTTTTGTAAGCGAGTAAAGTTAGGGAAGAAATTATTATTAAAAAATAAATATGAAACCTTCTTATAAAGAGAGGCGGAGGGACTGGCCCTACGATGCCTCGGCAGCGGACTCGATTTCAGAGTGCTGTGCCAAATCCAGCAAGCATGTGCTTGAAAGATGAGAAGAGCGTTTCTTATAGATGTATAAGACCTCTTCTCACCGGAAGAGGTCTTTTGTTATTCATTAGAAAAAGGTTGAAACTAGGGAGAGATGGTACTTTGAAAGAAACGAGAGGAAATGGTTTAGCTTTATTACCACTTGGGATATTTTTGGCGCTATTTATTGGTTCTGGAATTATTACAGGTGATTTCTATAAATTGCCGATACTTGTAGCGATTTCAATTGCTGTAGGAGTCGCTTTAGTGATGAATCGTAAAGAAAGTTTTAATGTGAAAGTAGAGCGGTTCGCTAAAGGTGCAGGAAATCCGGATATTATGATTATGGTATTAATTTTTGTGCTTGCAGGTGCATTTTCTGAAACTGCTAAAGGAATGGGTGGAGTAGACTCAACTGTTAATTTAGCGTTAACTATTTTACCGCCAGGATTTATCGTAGCTGGAATCTTTGTTATTGGTGCATTTATTTCATTAGCAATGGGAACTTCAATGGGAACAATTGCAGCATTAGCGCCGATTGCTGTGGGTATTAGTGGTCAAACTGATATCTCAATTGCGCTTGCAATGGCTACTGTTGTTGGGGGAGCGATGTTTGGTGATAATTTATCATTTATTTCAGATACAACAATCGCAGCTGTTCGTTCACAAGGAACAGAAATGAAAGATAAGTTTAAAACGAATTTTTTAATTGTGTTACCAGCGGCTATTATTACAATTGTACTATTAGTAATAGTTACTTCAGGAAGTGACACGCAAATTAAAGCACATAGCTTTGATTGGATAAAGATTTTACCGTACGCAGGAGTACTTATTACAGCGCTACTTGGCTGGAATGTACTTATTGTATTAACTGGTGGAACTGTATTATCTGGTGTTATCGGTCTTATAGATGGAAGTTACACGTTAGAAAGTTTCTTTAAAAGTGTAACGACTGGAATGGGCGGTATGATGGAGTTAGTATTACTTGCTATATTAATTGGCGGTATGGTTGAATTAATCCAATATAATGGTGGTATTCAATATTTAATGAATGTATTAACACGTAATATTCGTTCGAAAAAAGGTGCAGAATTTGGTATTGCTGGTTTAGTAAGTATGACTAATATGTGTACAGCGAATAATACGATTTCGATTATCTTTACAGGCCCGCTTGCAAAAAATATTGCAGATCAATATGAAATAGACCCTCGTAAATCAGCGAGTGTATTAGATCTTTTCTCATGTTGTGTACAAGGATTAATTCCGTACGGTGCCCAAATGTTAACGGCAGCAGGATTTGCAGCGTTATCTCCGGTTGAATTGTTGCCATATGCATTTTATCCAATCTTAGTTGGAGTATGTGGGATTCTTTCTATTTTAATTGGATTTCCAAGATTTTCGAAAGTAGCTGAGAAAAAAGAGTATCATAAAACAGCTTAATTTAATATGAATGTTAGTAATTAAAAAAACGTGCAGAGAATAAACTCTGCACGTTTTTTTGCGTAAAGGGCTGAATATGACTCGGTCTTAAGTCTGAGTTAAAAACGGTTCTTAAGCTCGTTATGGAAAGATGAAAAAATAGTTAAGATAAGAGTATCAAATCGAAGGGAGGCAAGCACAAGATGAAACAATTTCTAGCGTTTATCGCAGCCGGTATTTTGGCTTTAATTGCTCTTGGTAGTCTTGCTGGTATTGTAGGATTCGCAATCGGAGCAGGAGTTGTATATTGGAGCTATAAATCATTTGTGCGAGCTAAGTCATTTTTTGGAAAGTTAGCTTGGGGTATTGTTGGTTTAATCGGTTTATCCATTGCGCTTTCTCATTCACCAGCATTAATCGGTATCGCTGCTTTAGTGGTTTTATACTACGGATACCGTGAGTGGAAAAAAGAAAAAGATGTAGTTGTTGAATCTGCTCCAGAAAGTTCTAAACCATATAGCAACTTTGAAGATGAGTGGAACAAATTAATGAAAAACTAAAACAATAAATCAAATTATAAATAAAGTAGAAGAGAGGAAGATTTATAATGAAACAATCTTTATTCGGACGTGTACGCGATGCAATTTTAGCTGATTTTCATAACGTGTTAGATGAGAAGGAAAGAAAAAATCCAATTGCGATGTTAAACCAATATTTACGTGATAGTGAGCGTGAAATAACAAAAATTGAGAAGTTAATTGAACGTCATAAAACATTAAAATCTAACTTTGCTCGTGAGCTTGAGCAAGCACGTTATTTCGTTAACAAAAGATCAAAGCAAGCTATCATTGCTCAAGAAGCAGGCGAATTACAATTGCACGAACGTGCGTTAGAAGAGGTAGCTTATTATGAAGGGCAAGTAACTCGATTAGAAGAAATGTATGCAGGTGTTGTAGAGCAAATTGATGAGTTAGAGCGTCGTCTTTCTGAAATGAAAAATAAATTAAAAGAAATGCACGCAAAGCGTATGGAACTAATGGCACGTGAAAATATGGCACATGCAAATCGTCGTATGAATACTGCGATGCATAAAATGGATGAAAATAATCCGTTCTTACGATTTGAAGAAATTGAAGATCACATTCGTGACTTAGAAACTCGTATGAATGAAGAACATGAGCGTGACACATTTGATATGAAAATTGCAAAACTTGAGCGTGAAATGAAAGAAAAGAATGATGTATCGTTAACGAAAGAGTTAACAAAATAATAGTAGTATATTATAAAACAGGCTTATGATATAGTGATAGGAGAAAAGGTGTTGGAAAGCAATGCCTTTTCTTCTATGTATATGTGACAAGAAGGGGGGAGCTGAAATGAAGAAACATTTTTCAAAGACACAATTAATGGGGATGCTCCTCATCATATTTGGATTCGGTCTTTTTCTTGATATGATACTTGGACATTTTGAACCAGGTGGTCTCATTTTTGCATTTATTATGCTTATGTTTGGAAGGCATTATCGTAAAAAGAATCGTTATGTACGGGGAAATGTATTTTTATTTGTTGGTGGTATCGTATTTTTATTTTTCTTATTTTCATCAGCAGCATTTGTTCTTGTCGTATTTGCTTGTTTAGCTTTAATTGGTTATCAATTGATTCAACAAGGGCATCAGCAAAAAGCAATGAAGGTTGAAATTAAAGAAAAAGGGATTATAGACGAAGAGAAGCAAATATATCGTACAGAACCATATTTGAAAAATATGTTTGTAGGCAATGTACGAATGATGGATCATATTTATGAACTTGAGGATATTAATGTTCAATACGGTGCTTGTGATGTGGAAATAGATTTAACTACTGCTATGATTCCAGAAGGGGAAACGGTAATTGTTATTCGGGGTGTCGTTGGTAATATTCGTTTATATGTGCCATATGATATTGAACTTTCTTTAAATCATTCTGTTATTGTCGGACGTGTGCTCTTGCCAGGTCATGAAGAGACAGGGTTTAACCGCAATGTTACATTTAGAACAGAGCAGTATAAAGAGGCTCCTCGTCGTATTAAAATTATTTCTTCGCTTGTCGTAGGCGACACGGAAGTGAGGAAAGTATAATGAAGAAACAAAAAAATATTTCGTGGATGTATATTCGTTATTCTATGTTGTCCTCAGTTAGTATCGCACTCATTTGTACAATTGTATATGTATGGAAAAGCGAGCAACAAGTGTATGATTTATTATGGAAGGAATCCATCGCTTCTGTTCCAATTGGCTTGTTTATTATGACTACAAGTTTACTTATCGGGGGAATTGTAGGATATGCAATCGGTTACTATATAGAGCAGCGTATACAAGGATTAAATACGTTTCTATTTGAAGTAGAGCGAGGGAATTTTCCGAGCGATGTTTCGTTTACTGCAGATGATGAATTTCATGAAGTGGAACGAAAAGTGATCGTTCTGGCTCGTCGATTAGAGGAGCAAGCTGGACTCTTTCAAAAAGTAACGAATGAACGAGCTCATTGGAATGAAGAGATGAGACAAGAAGCAATTTCTCAAGAAAGGCATCGTTTAGCAAGGGAGTTGCATGATTCAGTAAGTCAGCAGCTTTTCGCAATGTCGATGATGATGTCAGCGATTAATGAACAAATAACTGAATTTCCAGATGTGACAAAAAAACAATTACAACTTGTTGAAAATATGGTTGTAAATGCTCAATCAGAAATGAGAGCATTGCTCCTTCATTTACGTCCTGTACAATTGGAAGGTAAGAAACTGACAGAAGGTATAGAGGAATTATTAACGGAATTATCGCGAAAACAACATATGAAAATTGAATGGCTTATTGAGCCAATAGAATTAAAAAAAGGTGTAGAAGATCATTTATTCCGTATTGTGCAAGAAGCGTTATCAAACACGTTGCGACACGCGAAGGCAAAGAAAACAGAAGTGCGCCTTCGAAAAATTGATCAATATGCGATTTTAAAAATTATTGATGACGGCGTTGGGTTTGAAGTAGGCGTTAATAAGGCAGGTTCATATGGCCTAAGATCGATGCAAGAGCGTGTTCATGAAATTGGTGGGACACTCAAGGTGCTTAGTTTCCCGGCCAAAGGTACACAAATAGAAGTAAAAGTACCGATTATGATTGAGAGAGGGGGAGAAGTATGATAAAAGTATTGCTTGTCGATGATCATGAAATGGTTCGTATGGGTGTATCGGCATATTTATCTACACAGCCAGATATTGAAGTAGTAGGGGAAGCTGAGAATGGACGAAAAGGATCAGAATTAGCATTGCAATTAAGACCGGATATTATTTTAATGGACCTTGTTATGGATGAGATGGATGGTGTCGAAGCAACACGTGCTATTATTCAAGAATGGCCAGAAGCAAAAATTGTAGTTGTAACAAGCTTTTTAGATGACGAAAAATTGTACCCTGTTATTGAGGCTGGTGCGACCAGTTACTTATTAAAAACATCAAGAGCAAGTGATATTGCTGATGCTGTACGAGCTACTTATGATGGAGAAACAGTATTAGAGCCGAAAGTTACCGGGAAAATGATGTCCCGTATGCGTCAAAAGAAAGAGCAACCTTTGCATGATGACTTAACGGAAAGAGAGTTTGAGATTTTGTTATTAATTGCAGAGGGAAAAAGTAATCAAGAGATTGCGGACGAGTTATTTATTGCACTGAAAACGGTAAAGACACATGTGAGTAACATATTAAATAAATTGAATGTAAGTGATCGTACTCAGGCAGTTATTTATGCATTTAGGCATCAATTAACGAAGTGATAAAGTGAAGCTTTAATTGGCGGGGAATTCCTCGCTGATTATTGGCTCGCTACAATATAGATTTGGCGTTAAAACCATCGAATGTTTTTATTGACGATAAATAATGTAAGCGTTATCATTAAGGTGTTAACAGTACATATAAAGGGGAGAATGTATATGTTAGTTCAAACTATATTCGGAATGGATAAGTCTAAAAAATTAGGGGAGTATGTGAACGCATTACAAGCACTTTGTGAACAATATAATGTTGAAACAGATAAAATTGCGATTATTGAGGCAACAGAGGAATACTATTTATTTTTAGTAAAGCAAGAAGAGCGCTATGATGTTGTCAAGGTAGAAACAGTTGATACAAATATTGAATATTATACGAAAGCTTATAAAATAAGCAGTTTTAATCATACTGCTTATCAAATGTAAAAAAACTCCCTTTTGGGAGTTTTTTAGGAGGCTTTTACTTCGTTAGATTCGATTAGTAATGGAACTTTTTTCGTACCGCTTAACTTAGCGATTGTAAGGCCAAGAAGAGCTCCTGCTAATGCTGGTATTAGCCAACCGATTCCTTCATTATATAAAGGGATAAATTCAAAATATGGTGTGATGAATGAAACTGAAATACCACCTTGTTTTAATCCATCAAATACGCTCACTACAGCTGCTCCGATTAAAGCACCTACATAAACAGAGCGATATCCACCGAAGTATTTATGAAGTAATGATAGTAGTACGAGTACAATCGCAATTGGATACACAACAAGTAGAATTGGAACAGAGATTGCGATAATTTTTGTTAAACCTAAGTTGGCAACTAATAATCCTAATGCGCAAATGATACTCGCGAATGTTTTGTATGAAAATGTAGTCAATAATGTTGAAAAATATTGGCTGCACGCAGATACGAGTCCAACGCATGTCGTTAAACAAGCGAGTGTAACGATAAGAGATAATAGGAGCAAACCGTACGGACCGAATAATTGTTGTACGATAACAGTAAGTAGCTGTCCGCCATTTTTTGCATATCCGAGAGAGACACTAGTTGCCCCAAGCCAGCCGAGTGCACCATATACAAGTACGAGTCCTGTAGCGGCAATAAGCCCTGCTTTTGCTGTGGCGATGGCAATGGACTTACGATCATTCACACCTTTAGAGCGAATTGCATTTACAACGATAATTCCAAATGCAAGTGCTGAAATGGTGTCCATTGTTAAGTACCCTTCCATAAAGCCTTTGAAGATTGGAGAAGTTTGATACTCTTGCATAGCTGGTCCTGATTGCCCAAGTGGTGTAAAGACACTTTTAACAAACAATAAGAAAATTGAGAGTAATAAAATAGGTGTTAATATATTTCCAATACGATCGACAAGTTTAGATGGATTTAAACTCAGCCAAAATACGATAGTAAAGAATATGATTGTATATACAAATAGCACTAGGCTGCTAGAGCGGATTGTTTCTGGTAAGAAAGAACTAACACCCATTTCATAAGCAACATTTGCAACACGTGGGATGCCCATGGATGGACCGATGGCAATGTATACAACTACTGTAAAGAAAATTCCGAATAATGGGTGAACATGACTTGCAAGTTGCTGCATCCCATTTCCTGATAGAGAAATTGCGATAACAGTTAGTAGTGGTAAGCCAACGCCTGTTAGTAAAAATCCAATCATTGCTGGCCAAAAGTTTTCACCTGCGTTTTGTCCAAGCATGGGAGGGAAAATTAAATTACCTGCCCCAAAAAATAAAGAAAATAGCATAAGACCCGTGAAAAAAATATGTTTTTTTGATACAGTGTTCATTGTTTTTCCTCCTTTTTTAAATTCATTTGTAAGAACACAAAAAACTCGTCCCTAAAGAAAGGGACGAGTTATATTTACCCGCGATACCACCCTAATTTACACATGTAGAAATAAATCTATATGTATACGGCTTTGCAACGTACAACATGATACGTGTTCCTTGTAACGGGGGACGGCCGGTAAGAACTTACTGTAACATTCGGTTCTACTTCTCGGAGATGATTTTCGGTTACGCACTGAACGTTGGCTTTCAGCAAATCGCCAACTCTCTGGGGAACAGTTCTATAACGTACTCGTTCTCGTCAATGAATTTTTATTCAAGTATTCTGACAGTATTGTTGCATGTTTTTTTTAGAAAGTCAATATGTTTTTTGAAAGATATATTTATATACGGAAATATCGAAAGTAATATTCGTTGTTGCAAAAGGAATAATGAATTGTAAAATGGGAGTAAAAATTTGTGGAGAATTGTAAAATTTATAGAGAAAGTTGATATTTATAGGAGTAAAGAAGGGATTATTTGAATTTACAGAGAATATTACAACAATCCACTTGCTGGAAAGAACAAACCAAAAGAGGTGACTGAAATGCTTGCGATGGGAGTATTATTTGGCATTATTGCTATAATTGGTTTTATGTGGTTATATTATTCGCGTTCGTTTAAACAAGCAGAAGTTTTACTCTTTCAAAAAGGTAGTTTGTTGACAAATCAGTCTAGATATTTAGTATGTCCGAAGTGTGGAAGTGCACAGGCCAGAAGTGGAGGATATCAAGAGTGTTGCAAAATTAGATTATGAAAGAAAGGAAGCCTCACATTATTTTGTGAGGCTTCCTTCCTTACAACTTCATGGCGCTCCAAATTGTCCATCGATCTCTTTCAATAATAGGAGAGACGTTTTGTAATGCGGTCTGTATATGTTGTAGAAGTTGAGAAAGTTCATCATCTGTTAACTCATATAGAATGGATCGACCTGTTCGAGGAGATAAATCTTGTAGCAATGCTTCTACAGAATCATGTATTTTTCGTACTTCCCATTGTGTTTGTGTGGGAAGCACGTGAAGAGAATGTTTTTGTAATTCTTTCTGTATCGTGTTGGTTTTTGGACGTCTTTTTGACTCTATTTCAATGAGTTTTGGAAATATAGAGAAAAAATATCCACGAATGTGTTCGGGACTTCCTGGAACTGTACAATCTTCAATCGTTCGATCTTGTAAAATAAGTACACCGTTTTTATTTAATATACGAGAAGCTTCACATAAAAATGTAGGAATGTCTTGTAAATGATGAATAACTGCACGAGAAATAACTATGTCGAATGTTTCATTAGGGTATGGGATATTATGTGCATCACCCTGGATGAAAGAAATATTTGGAAAGTTGCTGCAATTTTCTTTTGCAGCTTGTAATATTTCTTTTGAAAAATCAAGTCCCACAACATTTTTGGCTCCCATAAGAGCAAGTTCTTTCGTATAAATCCCGCCACCGCAGCCAATATCAATTATTTGCTTGTTTTGTATGTCTGTAATGTTTTTTACCATTTCAGCCCAAGAAATATGAGCGTTTCTTGTTGCGTATGTGTATTTATTATTTGGATCATGAAAATTAATGGACATGATAAAGACCTCCTTTCAATGATTAGTATAACTTATTTAATAGGATGTCACGTTTTTGTTTTATGTATGAAGATTATAAGAATTTCTTATCGTAAAAGGAGGATTAATTTGAAAGGGAAATATGTATTGTTGTTATTTGTTATGTTACTAGCAGCTTGTGGTCAAGCTGAGCAAAAAAAAGAAACAAAAAAAGTAGAAGAGACGGTGAATGAAGTGAAAGAAACAATAGAGGTAACCGTTATACAAAAAAAACATAAAGAGAAAAAGTTGCAGGAATCAGAAGCGAAGTTAGTAATAGACATTTTGGATAAAGCTGAGAAACAAGAAATAACCGGAAGCTTCGGTGAACCTGAATATGAAATACAAATTAGTAGAGATGGGAAAAAAGAAACTTATTATGCATGGTTAAGGGGAGAAGATAGACGAGGATGGGTGCAATATAAGAAAGCTATGTATATGTTGAATGAAAAAGATACGGAAAAGCTTTTGGCTATATTTCCAAATGTTTCAGAACAAAAAGAAGATGAGATGCAGGTAGGTCCTTTAACGGAAGTAACAAAAAAAGATTTGCAGATTACTACGTTTCATATTAAAGCGGGCGATCAAAACGTGAATTATATGGTACGGTATACGATTTCACAATCACTATACAACAAGTTAGTGAAGGAACGAGAGTATTATTTGCAACTCACTTTCCCAGAAAAAGTTCAAAAATTAATTGGAGCAAAAGAGAGTGAAATGATTTTAGGTGAAAAAGTAAAGGAAGGGTATAAGCAATATGAATTGCATGCTACTGTTCCGATAAAAGGTGCTTCAGAATCACAATTAAAATCATTAGAAACATATTACGAAAAGTATGATTTGAAAATATTAAACAGTGAAAAAGAAAAAATAGGCGTGTTTCAAAATATAATTCAAATCGTTAAAGAGTATGGTGAAAAAATGAATTTTCAAAGATAAAGTGAGACTTTAATCGGCAGAGGATGCTCATTTTTCGTTGATTAATAGTCTTTGCCAATTCGGCGTTGATTCCCGCTTAACTTCTTTGTTCCAACTGAATTTTGAGATAAGATCCTTATTGGCTGTAACTGAATTGAAATTCTATATAGCCTTTCCTAGGAAATGATAATAGAGAGGGGAGAAGAACACCCTCTCTATTATTTTGCTTTTGCAGATGGCTCATTCATTGATTTTCGTGTAATAAGAAATGAAATCATAAGAGCGGAAAGAATGATAAGAGTGATAAGTAAGTGATTTGGCAACCAATCTAATAATAATACATAGCTCACTGTATAAAAAATAAGAGTTGAAGCTAAAAATGATAAAACACTTATTATGAGAGATTGTAAATTCATTCGTATATACCTCCTTTATTTATATTTTTGGCTAAAAATGGATTAAATAAACATTATTTCTAACAATAGAAAAAAATATGTCATAATAGAGAAAAGAACAAGCTTTGATGAATGAATATGATTCATTAATGAGAGATAAAGGAGAGGAATATGAAAAATAATAAAAAAGGATTATGGGGAATTATTGTTGCGATAGGTCTATTTTTACTGTCTAAGTTAAAGTGGGTATTTGCAATTTTTAAATTAGCAAAGTTTTCAACGGTATTTAGTATGTTTCTATCGCTTGGCGCATACGCAGTTCTATATGGTTGGAAATTTGGAGTGGCGCTCATTTATTTGTTGTTTGTTCATGAAATGGGCCATTTATGGGCTGCGAAAAGAAAGGGGATCCCAACATCGCCAGCAATCTTTATTCCGTTTATGGGGGCCCTTATTGGAATGAAAGAGATGCCGAAAAATGCGAAAGATGAAGCTTACATCGCCTATATGGGGCCGCTTTTCGGACTTCTTTCATTTTTACCAGCGATCCCACTTTATATAATGACGCAAGAGCCGTTTTGGGCGCTTGTTATTTTGCTTGGAAGTATGATTAATTTCTTTAATTTAATTCCTGTTTCGCCGCTAGATGGTGGGCGAATTATTTCAGTTGTCAGTACTAAAATTTGGGGAGCAGGCCTTATTTTATTACTTGGCTATTCAATTTACTTTAAAAGTATTTTGGGAGGATTTATTGTTATTATCGGTTGTATGGAATTATACAGAGTGATAAAGAGAGATGAGCCGATTAAGGAATTAGGGCATAAAATTGATGGAATGAAAGAATATGTTGCTAGGCTTGAAAAGGAATTAAAAGAAACTGGAGCTGTACATCGGACTATATACATGATGCATCATGAGATGAATGCATTAAGACAAAGTGAACGGGAAAAAGAGTTACAAATAGGTGAACTTCAAAAAATGGAAGTGTTAGAGTATCTTTTACCGAAGTTTGAACCGTTAGATTATGTTCCATATGAAGATGAAATAGATGAGTATACTATTCACATAAGAGAAGCATTTGAAGCGTCAGAAAGAAAATTAAATGAATGGAAAACAGAAAAGGAACAACAAGAAAACTATTATAAAGTGGATACGAAAACGAAATGGACAGTATTTGCTTGTTATATCGGATTAATAGCTATACTTGGTTATACAGCTTATGAAGGTTATATTGTTTTACAGGAGCATTTGCCAAGACGAAATGTGTAGAAAAATATTGTCGAAATGATAGGAAGAATTAATACAGGAATTATATTTCTACGAGAGAATGTTACAAGTATAGTCATACATTGTAATATCTTTAGTAGAGAAGGAGTTCTGTATATGAAGAAATTGTTAAGTGTATTCGGGATTATTATCGTAATGATCATTGCGAGTTATAGTCTTATGAAAGTGCTGTTACATTATGCGAATAAGCCTGCTGAGGTAAATACAATAGCTCGAGTAGAAGATGTGCAAGAAGAGACAAAAGTGCTAGATTTTATTCGAATGACACATGAAAGCTATAATAATTTCTTAAATTACGGTAAAGCAGAGAATTATACAGACGGGGATTGGAAGCAATTTAAGCAATGGTTTCAACAACAAGAACCATCTTTAAAAAATATACATACGGAAATAAAGAATGAAAAAATAAAACGCGATGTAAATAGAAGCTATGAAATTGTAAAAAAAGGTGTGGAACTTCAAAATATTGAGTATGTAGTGTATGCCCACCGTGTATATCATGACTTGGATATTATCGTAAATAAATATAGAGGTGAAACGAATATCTGGGGGTATACGGAGTTTGGCGATGGGAAAGATAGAAAGGTAATTGAACAAGCTATACAAACAAAATAATAAGCTAGCTAGAATTCTAGTTAGCTTATTTTCTTTTGTAAATGCAATGTTCATATATTATTCACAAAAACAACGTGTTAATAGTGATTAAAATCACAATCTGCATTATAAGATTCAGTTAAACTAAAAACAGTTAAGGAAATAGAGGAGTGGGATACAATGTTAAGTGCAAAAACAATTGAAATCGTAAAGTCAACAGTACCATTATTACAAGAAAAAGGCGTTGAAATTACAACGAGATTTTATCAAATTTTATTTTCGGAACATCCGGAGTTATTGAATATTTTTAACCATACGAATCAGAAAAAGGGAAGACAACAACAAGCGTTAGCGAATGCTGTTTATGCAGCTGCAACGTACATTGATAATTTAGAAGCAATTATTCCAGTTGTAAAACAAATTGGTCATAAGCATAGAAGTTTAGGTATTAAAGCTGAGCATTATCCGATTGTAGGTACATGTTTACTACGTGCCATTAAAGAAGTCGCAGGTGCACCTGATGAAGTTTTAAATGCATGGGGAGAAGCATATGGTGTCATTGCTGATGCATTTATTAGCATTGAAGCAGAGATGTATGAAGAAGCTGCACATAAAGAAGGTGGATGGAAAGACTTCCGCAACTTTGTGATTGTTAAAAAAGTGAAGGAAAGCGATGTTATTACGTCATTTTATTTGAAACCTGAAGATGGAGGGAAAGTTTCTTCATTCATCCCAGGTCAATATGTAACGGTTCAAATCAATATTGAAGGTGAGACATATACACATAATCGTCAATACAGTTTATCTGATGCACCTGGGAAAGAATATTATCGTATTAGTGTAAAGAAAGAAAAAGGTGTAGATACACCAGACGGTAAAGTGTCTAATTACTTACATGAACATGTAAAAGAAGGAGATGTTTTACCAGTAAGTGCACCAGCGGGAGATTTCGTGTTAAATATGGATTCAACATTACCAGTTGTACTAATTAGTGGTGGAGTAGGGATTACACCGATGATGAGTATGTTAAATACGTTAATTGAACAAGATTCAAAACGTAATGTATATTTTGTTCATGCAGCAATAAATAGTAATACACATGCAATGAAAGAACACGTTAAGGCAGTAGAAAATGAATATGAACAAGTTAAAGCATATACTTGTTATTCTGCACCGACTGAAAAAGATTTAGAAATGAAGAACTTTGATAAAGAAGGTTTCGTTGAAAGCGAATGGTTAAAAACTATTATTCCGACAACTGAAGCAGAATTTTATTTCTGTGGTCCAGTAGCATTTATGAAGCATATAAATGCTGCACTAACTGATTTAGGTGTGAAACAAGAGCATATTCATTATGAATTTTTTGGCCCAGCAACAAGCTTACAATAAGACGGATGAGAATAAATAAAAAAACGAGGTATTTATTTTACCTCGTTTTTTATTTGTTCTCGTAATAAACGGTTAACTGTTTCACGGCGTATGCCTATCAGTTGACCAATTTCAGTTTGTGTTAATATTTCATATATAGGAATGTCACCTAAATATAATGTGAACCATTCTTGTAAACGATGAAGACGTTCTTTTGGTGAGACGGTTGTCAATTGATCAATTCGTTGTTGCATCATTCTTAATTTCGATTGCAATTGCATAGCGATGTTGGCATATGATTCAGGATTTGCTTGAAGTCTCTCATACCATTCACTACTAGTAATTGGTTCCACTTCTGTTTTTATTAAAGCGATAGCTGTACCGTGATATTCTTTCGGTGAAATTAAAGAATGATGAGGTATCGTTTCGCCTGGAACGATAATGTTGAATAAAAATGGTGTTCCGTCTTCTTCTAACCGAACTACTTTTAATAAGCCTGTTTTTATAAAGTATAAAGGACCGTCCTCACCTTGACGGAATAGTACATCTCCTTTGTGTAGAATCAATGTTAGCCCCCCATTAATATGTTTCTATTTCTTCTATTTTAGCGTATATGTATATAGACAATATGCTATTTCAACAGCAATTTCATTGACGAAATGTATGCTATTACAGTAGTATACTATTTAGTGTGTAATAGTACTAGCAATGAATACGCTGTAGGGGGTTTAGTATATTGTTAGATGCGATGAGAATGACGGATATGAGAATTCCGGCGAATGCTATCATTCATGTAGAAGAGATGAAAGGTGGAGTCGTTTTATCCGTTGAAGTAGACGGCCAAATTATTTATACGATGGCTTATGATGAAGAAACAGATAGTTATGCTGAATTATATGATCGAAATGATAAGAGGGCGTGCCAAGTACATGAAGACTTTATGGGATGGTCACTTCTTCACTAAAAAAGATGTCAATATGACATCTTTTTTTATTAAATCGATAGAATATACAAAGAAATGAAATATAAGGATAAAATTTGTAATAATTGATTTTGCATTGTTAGCACTCTGTAACTGCAAGTGAACTATTTTTTCGCTATCATAAAGATAACAGTCGCAGTTATAGGAGTGGTCAACTTGAAGAAAGTACATATTTCAAATTATATGTTATTATGTGTTTGTTTAATTTTATTTGTTCTCCTCGGAGGATTTTTATATTCATGTGTATAAGAAAAACGCATTCTAAAAAGAATACGTTATAAAAGGGAAATAATGATTAATCTAGTTCCAAGAATAATTAACGTAATACGTAATAAATTAATTACGGCGTTACCACTTAGTTTTGTATTAATGTAAGCCCCGATTTTTCCGCCGATCCATGCACCAGGAATAAGGATTAATGCATAAATCCAGCTGACATTTCCAAGTGAGATGTGAGTTGCAGAACTTACAATTGCTGATAGAAATACGATGAACATTGAAGTTGCTACTGCAATATGTGCTGGGAATGCAAAAAGAAGCATCATTGCTGGAACAAGTAAGGCACCGCCACCAATTCCAAATAACCCAGATATAAACCCAACTATAAAGGCAATAAAGATAGCAAGAAACGGTGGGAATTGGTAGTGTACAGTATTTCCATCATTATCTGTAAAAGAACGCTTAATTACAGACGTATTTGAGAGGGAAAGAGGTTTTAGTTTGTCTCGAAGCATAAGTAGAATTGAGACGAATATAAGGAAAACCCCAAAGTATAAAGAAAATGTGTCTTGGTTTAAAAATTTATTTGCCCATGATCCGATAATACCACCAGGGCCGCTTCCGATAAATAAAATAAGTCCACTTTTATAATCTACTCGTTTATGCTTCATATAAGTAAGGGTGGAAGATAGCCCTGTAAAAACGACTGTTACCATAGAAGTCCCTACTGCAAGTTGTGGTGATAAACTGTGTAATCCAATTAATAACGGAACAATAATAATTCCGCCTCCAAGCCCAACTAGGCTGCCGACTGTCCCGGCGATTAGTCCGATGAAAAGTAACATGATGTATTCCAAAATTGCCAACTCCTCTAAATAACTTATCCACCAATTATTATACACGCTTTTTAATGAGAAATAGGCTTGTTCACAAAAAAGTCGTCTTCCTAGAAAAATAAGGAAGACGACTTTTGATTAGAAAACAAAATGTAATAGGTAGTAAAATAGAGCAGCTAAAGAAGCTGAAATAGGAAGTGTAATAACCCATGTAATTAACATACGTTTTGCAGTTCCCCATTTTACCCCTTTCACACGGTGAGAAGCACCAACCCCTAAAATAGAAGAAGAGATAACGTGCGTCGTACTAACCGGTAAGTGAATGAATGTTGCACCGAAAATAACAAGTGATGATGATAAATCGGCAGCTACACCATTTACAGGACGAATTTTCATAATTTGTCCACCGACAGTTTTAATAATTTTCCATCCACCGACAGAAGTACCAAGCCCCATTGCGATAGCACAAGATAATTGTACCCAGAACGGAATATCGCTAGAAGTATGATAGTTATTAGCCATAAGAGCCATCGTGATGATTCCCATTGCTTTTTGTGCATCATTCGTACCGTGTGTATAGGCTTGTAATGCTGCAGTGAAAATCTGGAATATACGGAAGTTTTTGTTCGTTTTCGTTAAGTTAAAGTTTTTAAAGACCACTTTAAAAATACTGTATACGATATAACCAATAACGAAAGCGATAATTGGTGAAATGATTAAAGCTTCAAGAATTTTAATGAATCCTTTAAGGTTTAATGAGCTAATACCAGCAGCAGCAATGGCTGCACCTGCGATTGAGCCAATAATTGCATGCGAAGAACTACTTGGGATACCGTAGTACCAAGTAATTAAGTTCCATGCTATCGCCGCAAGTAAAGCAGCTAAAATTACAAGAGAACCATTTTGTAAAGCAAATGGGTCAACGATATCTTTTGTAATCGTTTTTGCTACACCTGTAAATGTCATTGCACCTAAAAAGTTCATAATAGCTGCCATAATAATTGCATGTCTAGGCTTTAGAGCTTTCGTTGAAACAGCCGTTGCAATAGCGTTTGCTGTATCGTGAAATCCATTGATAAAGTCAAAAGCTAAAGCGCAAATGACTACTAAAACGGTCAGTATCAAGAGTGTATCCATGATCAAACTCCTTACGCGTTCTTCATAATAATTGTTTCTAATACGTTTGCAACGCTTTGACAGCTATCAGCTACTTCTTCAAGCTCTTCGTAAATCTCTTTAAATTGAATAATCTTAATCGGATCTTTCTCACGAGAGAATAAGTGCTTAATCGCATGACGACGAATATCATCGCATTGTGATTCGTAATCCTTAATCTTGATTGCGTTCGTACGAATGTCGACTAACTTCTTTTTAGACAGCAGTTCAACAGAATTTGCAATTTCAATTGCACATTGATTAATTGCTTCTACGAATTTAATCATGTATTCATCAGCTTCTGTAATAGAATACATTTCGAACAGACCAGCACTGTGATCTAATCCGTCTAATACATCATCCATACTCATTGCAAGTTGTAGGATGTCCTCACGTTCAATCGGAGTAATAAACGCTTTGTTTAGCTCCATAATGATTTCGTGAATAAATGAGTCACCTTTTGACTCATACTCTTTCATGCGCATAGAAAACTCTTTTAAATCGCTAGCATTTTTAATTTTATACTCCACGAAAAATTGCGCGCCTTCTTTTAAATTTTCGGAAACATTCATTAACATTTCAGAAAATTTATCTTTTTTTGATTTAAAGACCATTATTGTTACCCCCACAAAAGTAATATATGTAAAATATATTGGCTAATCAATTCTAACAAAAAACTGTCGTTTTTTAAAACATTTTATCGAAAAGTTTACAAAAACTTAACATAACTCTCGTTGTTCTATTAATAATATTAATATCCAATAGTGAATATCTTACTTGTAGAATGTCCTTTTCTTGCAAAAAGTATGAATGTAAAAGAAAAGCTTTACACTATAGGAATGACTACGTTATTATAATAAATTTAAAAGGCGGTATATTCTTCCTTTTAAAAAGAAGAGTGTAAATAAATGAAGGAAGTGAACGAATGAAATTGAAGAACACTCATTTTAAAAAAATGCTTGAGTGGTTCAATAAGAGGAAGAAACTTCGTAATTCATTAATTGTATTGGGAAGTGTACTCGTTACTATATTTATTGCTGTAAATATAATAATTTCCATTCAAGACATATCTGAATTAAAACAAGCTGTTCCACAACCGACTTTAATTTATGATGCAAATAATGAGGTCGCAACTAAATTAGCTTCTTCGAAAACAGAAGGCGTTAAAAGAAAAGATATTCCTGATATTATGGTTCAGGCAATTGTTGCAGTAGAAGATAAGGAATTTTTTAACCATCATGGTATTTATTATAGTGGAATTATAAGTGCAGTTTTTAAAAATATTACAGCAGGAGAAGTTGTAGCAGGGGGAAGTACAATTACACAGCAGCTTGCGAAGAATGTATTTCTGACACAAGATCGTACATTTTCTCGTAAAATAAAGGAATACTTTTTAACGAAAAAAATAGAACGTACTTATACAAAAGATGAAATTATTGAAATGTATATGAATCAAATTTATTTTGGGGAAGGTGCTTGGGGGATAAAGAGGGCAGCTAAATCTTATTTTGATAAAGAGGTAAAAGATTTATCAATTTCAGAAGCTGCAACGATCGCGGGCTTAATTAAAGCGCCGTCTGCGTATTCGCCTTATAAAAACTTTAATAAATCAATTGAACGACGTAATGTCGTATTAAGTTTAATGAAGGAACAAGGATATATTTCTGAAGAGCGATACAATAAAGAAAAAGAGTCAGGACTTGTATTAAAACGTGGGGTTGATGATAAATATAAAGGTAAATACTCCCAATATGTAGACTATATAGTTAGGGAAGCGATGGATAAGTATGAATTAACACAAAATGAAATTTTAGCAGGTGGTTATCGTATTTATACAGAGTTGGATCCGAAAAAACAACAAGCTGTAGAAGATGTTGTGAATAATGATAGTTATTTTAAAGATAGTGGCTCAGATCAACTTATGCAAACGGGTGTAGTCCTTATAAATCCCAAAACAGGCGGTGTTCCAGCTTTAGTTGGGGGGAGAGGACCATATCAGTTTTTACAATTTAATCATGCTACGCAATTAAAAAGACAGCCAGGTTCAACATTAAAGCCTCTAGCTGTATATGTACCCGCTTTAGAACAAGGGTATGAGGTATACGATATATTAAAGGATGAACCATTTCATATTAAAGAATATGAACCGAAAAATAGTGATCAGGCTTTTCATGGTAATGTGACAATGTATGAAGCGGTAGCAAAGTCGTATAATGTTTCTGCTGTGTGGTTATTAGAGCAAATAGGATTAGATAAAGCATTGAAATCTTTAGAGCGATTTGGTATTCCATTAGTACCAGAAGACCGTACGTATCCAATTGCTTTAGGTGGGATGCATGTAGGGACATCTCCATTTGTAATGGCCCAAGCATATAGTACATTCGCTAATGATGGGGTTCAAGTAGAGGCTCATGCAATTAGAGAAGTTCAAAATGCTGAAGGGGAAATAATAGGAAAATGGTATAAAAAAGAGACACGAGTGACGAGTGAAAAAATTGCTCAAAAGATGACGTATTTATTAAAAGGTGTAGTCGAAAAGGGAACAGGTGAAAAAGCGAAAGTTAATAATGTTGATACAGCAGGAAAGACAGGGACGACTCAACTTGTAAATGGCCCGAGCGTAGGGGCAAAGGACTCGTGGTTTGTAGGATACACACCAGATTTAGTAGGTGCGATTTGGGTAGGATATGACAAAACAGATAGCGAGCATTATGTTCCGGGTGGTAGCCAAATTACAACGACGATGTTCCGGGATATCATGAAAAAAGCAAATGCAAACCCAGCCCAAAAAGCGTTCCAATTGTCGTTAATATCTGAGGCGGACTATAAAAAACAATTGCAAACAATTGAAGAAGAAAAGCGAAGAAAAGAAGAAGAAAAGAAAAGGCAAGAAGAAGAGCAACAAAGGAAAAAAGAACAGCAAGAGTGGTTTGATAAAGTGAAAGAGTGGATTCCATCATTATGGTAAAAAAAGAGGCGAATTTCATTATTCGCCTCTTTCTCGTGTGAAAAATAAAGTGAGCTCATAATGAGTGAGATAAATGCTACTATTCATTAAGAGTAATGTTCGTACTGCCAAAGGATTGAGAATCGTATGTGACGATTATTGTTCCTTTACTAATCGGTTCGTAAGGTAATTCTTCTTCATAACTACCATTATTTTCATTATGGATAGACAGCGTGATTTCATCAATTCCTTTATTTGTATACTGATCTTTAATCGTTTCAGCAATTTGAAGTAGAGTTTCGTAATTAGAAGCTTTCGTAATAAGCATTCCTTTTATAACTTTTTTTTCATTATTTGTGGAATTGGAATAAGGGATGTCGTTTTGTTTCGTATACAAAAGTTTGTATGGAACTGTTTTTCTCTCTGCTTTTGAAATAGTGGAGTATTTTAGAGTTAAAAAAAATCCTACACATAAAATAATGCATATCATAAGAGCAATCCAAATGCGTATCAGTGACATAACTCTCATTTTTCATCCCTCTTTCATATCTTTGACTTCATTATTTATCATACAAAATGAGGATTAAGATAGAGTAAATTTGAGGTAAAGAAACGTAAAGAAGGAGCACTTATCCTCCCAAATAAGTGCTCCTTTTTATTAAAAGAGAGATTTAATAGACAATCAAAAGCAAACCTATTACTTATAAATGTGCTTAGTCCTCCCAAAATATTATCGGAAATTGTGGTTAGTAAATTCGGAAGACAGATAGTGTCGCAGTTGTATCGCCCGCAGGTCCTTGAGCGCCTTGAGGCCCTTGAGCACCAGTAGTCCCCGTAGTTCCTCCACCTAGGCAACCAGATCCATATTGAACTAGAATAGCTTGACCAAGAGCTTGAAGAAGTCTAACAAATTCTGTAAGTTCTGACTTAGGGATGTTAATATGGCTACATGCTCTTACTTCGCAACAATCATTACCATAAAATACTTTTCCTTTATTTTTATTGTTCATCTTTTCATTCTTTTCTTTCATAGAATCATTAGTCATTACTATATATTAAAATGAAATTTATACTAAATTCGTGATGGACAAACTACCATTTCTAAAAAAATAAGAAATTGGCCCACCTAGAAAGAAATAAGTAAGATATAGAGAAAGGTTTATATAATGTAAAGAAGAAAAGTGCAACATAAAAAACTACATGCTAATTGTTGGGAGTGTTTAACAATTGGCATGTAGTTCGTGGATTAGTCCTTTATTTACATTGATTTAATTTTTCAAGGGTTGTTTTAGGTAAGATTGGAATTGAAATAGTGAAAGTTGTACCATCTTCATTACTAGTCATTTTTAATGTGCCGTTATGATTTTGGATGATTTTTTTTGTTACTGACAAGCCTAGTCCTGTTCCCGAATCCTTCGTTGAGAAGAATGGATCAAAGATATATTCTTGAATAGCTGGAGGAATACCAATTCCATTATCTGTGAAAGTAATCCGAACGAAGTTATCAAGGCGATAACTAGTAATTTGAATAGAAAGAGGTTTGTCGCCTTGAGCATCGACGGCATTTTGAAATAGATTTAAAAACACTTGAACAAGTTCATGTCGATCAATATTGACTAAAATATCATCTAATTCATTAGAGAAGTTATAATCAATTGAAATGTTATGCAAGGAGACTTCACTAGCTAGTAACTGTTGAATATAGTCACGTAAAAATGTATTGATCGGAAACGGTTCTCTTGTAAATTCCCGTGTTTTTGAAACAGCTAAAAATTTTGTAATAATATTATTTGCACGATCTAATTCAGGGATAAGCAAGTTTTTAAATAACTCTTGATTTGATGTAGAAACGCTTTCTTGTAAAAATTGTAAGTATCCTCGTACTGTTGTAAGAGGATTTCGTACTTCGTGTGCAATTCCAGCTGCGATTCGCCCTGCTAACGAAAACTTCTCTGCATCACGTTCTGTATTTAAATAATGAAAGACACTAATAACTCTAAAAATCTCACCGTTATAATCACGAATAATTCGGTTATTTATAATACCGTAATTTTTGTCTAAAACTTCTTCATTATATATTTCTGTTCCCGTTCTTAATGTTTCAATTGCTTTAATTTTTTCTTCCGGCAAGTTTAGTAATTGTTGAATTGGTTTTCCAATAATATCATTACGTATTACACCGAAATCATCTGCGGCAACTTGATTACATAAAGTAATATTCCCTTTACTATCGACAAAGGTTACATGATGTGAAAAGGCATCAAAAATATGAACAAAGTGTTTTTCAAGTTGTTCAAATAAAAATAATGAATCACAAGTAAGTTGAAAATTAGCTTCTTTATTTTCTTTTGGTATTTCTTGAATGGAATGAGTTGTTCTGGTTTTCTTTATTCGTAAACCAATATGTGGATTTTTGTATGTGAAATGATGTGGTAATTGATTCACAAGTTCTTCATAAAAACGTACTTTATTTTCTAGTTCTTCAATTCGTTTTTCATGAGATACAGTAGCATCGTTTGGAAGCATAAATAAATAACCCCTCATTTTAAAAATTCTTCCATATAGTATATCATATTTTTATAAGGATACTCTTAAAGAAAAGGCTACATGATGCAAAGTGTTTGGAAAGTGAATAGAAGATGAAGTTAAAAAGGGAGGGATATATGTGCTGTTCATTGGAGTGACAGGATGGGGAGATCATAATTCTTTATACATAGATTCCTATGAAAATAGAAATAAATTACGAACATATAGCGAGTATTTTCCTATTGTGGAAGTGGATAGTTCATTTTACGCGATGCAACCTGCACGAAATTATATAAAATGGGCAATGGAAACGCCGAAAGATTTTTCTTTTGTCGTAAAAGCGTATCAAGGAATGACAGGACATATGAAAGGTGAAATTCCTTTTTCTACGTTCGATGAGATGTTTGATGTGTATAAACAGTCTATTCTTCCTTTATTAGAAGCTGATAAATTAAAAACAATTTTATTTCAATATCCACCATGGTTTGATTGCAAAAAGAAAAATGTAGATTTTCTTCGATATACGAAAGAAAAAATGGAAGGTTTACCATGTGCAATAGAATTTCGAAATCAAACATGGTTTTATCCAGAAATGAGAGATAAGACGTTACAGTTTCTAGAACAGGAGAAATGGGTTCATACAATTTGTGATGAACCACAGGCTGGGATAGGTTCTGTGCCACTCGTGTTAGAGGTTACGAATTCAGACATGGCATTAATACGTTTTCACGGTCGAAATGTTCATGGTTGGCTTGATAAAGGGGAGAATTGGAGAGCGGTTCGCTGTTTATATCGCTACAACAATAAAGAACTGGAAGAATGGGTTGAACGACTAGAGCAATTAAAAAAGAAAACAAAGGATATATACGTACTGTTTAACAACAATTCAGGTGGGGATGCAGCAGATAATGCGAAACAGCTTATGAAAATGATGAACATTACATATGGTGAGCCAAAGCCGGAGCAATTAAATTTTTTTGAATGATAATAAACAAGAAAGGCACTGTACAAACAGGGGGAATGTACAGTGCCTTTCTATATGAAAAAGAGGGGTAACAATGTTACTGAGCGTTTGGTTGATTCATCAATTGTTGGCTTCATAATAAATGATAATGGTTATCATTATCATTGTCAATGGTTTTTCTAAAAATATATAAAAAACTTTGTATATTTTAAATAGAGATAAAAAAAGAACAGCATTAATGCTGTTCTTTTCCGTTGACGAATTGTTGTAAATCAAAAGGAGTTATCGCCTGGATAAATTCTTTTGAGATAAGTGTTTGAACGAGAGTGCTCTCAGAGATAGAAGCACCTGTTTTCTTTTCATAAGCTTGTTTTAATAAATCAAGTTTTTCAGCCGTTTCTTTTGGTAATTCAATTGTAAGTGTGTTCATAATTTCTCCCCCTTATTATTAGAGTACCACTACAGTATAGGAGAGACAAGAAAAGAGAATATGAAATATAAAAAAGGTTACCAAATTTTCAAATGGTAACCTTTTTTATGTATAAGAGTTATTAAGCAATACCGATATACTTTAAAGTTTTTGATGGAGTACTGTGATCAAAGAAGTGTTGTAAAAATGCAATATCAACACCTGATTTGTATGCACAATAACCCCAAGTTTTTCGAAGTGTATGTGAGCTAATCCCTTCTAATCCAACTTCTTTTGCAGCTTTGTTTAAAATGTACCATGCATGTTGTCTCGTAATAGATTTTGTTCCTTTTTGAGATTTTAACAATGGTTCATTACGTTTCCAAGTTTTACGTTCTTTCATGTAGTCTTCGATTGCGTGCTGTAAGTCTTCATTTACAGCAAACCATTTATGTTTCTTCACTTTTTCATTGTAAAATAAAATGGAATGGCGAACATTTTCATTTTCATCGATTACATCACTAACTTTTAATTGTAAGATTTCACTTACTTTTAAGCCAGAATTTACAGCTAATACGAATAATAAGCCATCACGTTTCGAAGATTGTAAAAGTATATTTTTGATAGTTTCTAATTGTTTTTCATTTTGAATAGGTTGTCCTGCTTGTTTCATTTCACGCACTCTCCTCTTTTATATGTGTAAAGGAAAGGATTAACTTGTTTCTTACTATAAAGGGAGAGTGTGAATTTCATGTGAACTCCTAGTGAAATTAAGACAAATTATTTGACTTCTTTTACTTTTTGTAAATTGAAATAGAATACAACACTGTTAGTCGTATTATACACACCGTATTCGGCATGATGGAGGTCTAAAATGTTTTTTACAATAGATAATCCAAGACCGGTACCTCCAGTGTGACGGCTACGTGATGCATCTAGACGATAGAAGCGATCCCAAATTTTTTCAAGACTTTCTTCAGGGATAGGGTTTCCTGTATTTTCGATTTCGACTTTTACGGTATCTTCTGCTTCTATAATAGAGACTTGTATTTTTTCTCCATCTGGCGTATAACGGATTGCATTACTTAGTAAGTTCACAACTACTTGCTCAATACGGCTACGATTTGCTTTAACAAGTATAGAAGGGTCTGCATCGACATTCACTTGTAAATGTTTTTCTTCCATGCTAAATAATAATTTTGTGTAGACTTGTTGCGTTAATTCACCGATCGAGAACGTCGTCATATCTAGTTTGTAAGTACCAGATTCCAACTTTGCTAATTCTAACATTTCAACAATCAGCCTGTTCATATTTTCTGTTTCTTCTAAAATAACATCAGTATAATACGAAGTATCCTTACTAACACCATCTTTAATTCCTTCTGCAAAACTTCTAATTACACTCAGTGGTGTTTTTAATTCGTGTGACACGCCAGAAATGAATTCTTTTCTTGTTTTTTCTAATTGACGTTCACGTTCAATATCTTGTTGTAACTTTGTATTAGCGACATTTAATCGATCGATTCGATCTTTTAAATTTACAGATAATGTATTGATACTGCCAGAAAGCCCGCCAATTTCATCGTCAGCTGTAACAGGTAATTTCTCGCTGAAATCAAAATTGGCCATTTTTTTTGTAACACGATTTATTTTAATTAATGGCTTAACAATGATTTTTGAGTAGTAGAAGGATAACAAAATAATAACGAGAAACACGATGATTAAGGCATAAACATAATAGTCTTTTAAAACGAGCATCGCTTCATTAACGGGCTGCAAAGATGCTATCGCAAAAGCATATTCTGTAATCTTTCCGTTTTCTATAATCGGTTTTACAAAGATACTATTTTTTATATTTTCGCCACCATCTAATATGAACGTGTTTAATTGGTTCGAGTTAGAAGTGCCATCTCTAATAATATCTGCAAAATATTGAACGGCTTGTAATGTTTCAATATCATTTGCAAGACGAACCTCAGCTTTTGATGGGAGCTGTAACTTAGTTATAACACCTGTAAAGACGATGCGAGTTGTAGATTTGTATCGGCTTGCAAGTCTATTCTTGGAAGGATTACCATTAATCGACTGAAAATCCGAATAGAAATGTTCGTTTTGCCATTGATTATAATTCGTTCCTAATTTTTGTGGTGTGATTATATTATTCTCTTGTACGACTCCATCAACATTAATTATTACATCTTTTTTTAAACCTAAATTTTCGAATTTATTATATTCTTCTGGTGTTAAAAGATTATTGAGTGGAATGGAATACTGTTTATTATTGTTGGGATTAAATACATCGATATAGTAATTGTTATCACTTTTAATAATACCGTTAGAATCCAAAAACTGCATATCGGCATTTGTTTTATCATGAAATTCTTGTTTTAGTTTTCTAATTTTCTCATAACTTTTATCACTTTTGTCATAATTATCTACGAATTTTTCAAAAGCAGTTTGAACTGTTTTTACTTTTTTATTAATATAAAATTTCTCTAAAAATAGAGATTGTCCTAGGAAAAAAAGTAGGAATATGATTGTAAATAAAGTTGATGTTAATAAAAATAGTTTAAAGACGATACTTCTGTTTTTCACTGCGTCACCTCTTATGAGAAATACTGTAAATGATTTCTTTATCCCGCTTTAACGGGTAATAAGACTCCTACTTCAAAATTCGGCAAATACAAGGGAGTTAGGCGGGAGATCAACTGCCCGTAAAATCCTGATTGGTTCAACTAATAATCAGTGGGGAATGGGAAAAATCCCCACTGATTAAAGTTTCACTTTATTATAACAAACGTTACAAGAAAGTAGAGGGGAGAAATCTGTCTCTTTATGAAATAGTTATTTATAAAAAGTCACATAAAAAGAACTCGCCAGACGTATGACAAGTTCTTTAGTGTATTATTGTTGAATTGCTGCATCTAAAGCGATTTCAATCATTTCGTTAAATGTAGTTTGACGCTCTTCAGATGTTGTTTCTTCGCCAGTGAAGATGTGATCGCTAACTGTTAATACAGATAATGCATTTACACCGTATTTCGCTGCTAATGTGTAAAGAGCAGTTGTTTCCATTTCTACTGCTAATACACCGTAATCTCCAAGTTTTTTAACCATGTCCATGCTTTCACGATAAAACACATCTGCTGTTAAAACGTTACCGACACGAACGTGTAATCCTTTTTCAGTTCCAGCATCGTAAGCTTTCTTTAAAAGATCAAAGTTTGCAGCTGGTGCAAAATCAAATCCTGGGAATGTTAAACGGTTCATATTAGAATCAGTACAAGCCGTCATTGCGATAATAACATCACGAACTTTTACATCTTTTTGAATTGCACCGCAAGTTCCAACGCGAATTAAATTTTTAACTCCGTAGCTTTGGATTAATTCGTTTGCATAAATAGAAATAGAAGGAACACCCATACCTGTACCTTGAACAGATACACGTTTTCCTTTATAAGTTCCAGTGAAACCTAACATACCACGTACGTTATTATAGCAAGTAACATCCTCTAGAAATGTTTCAGCGATATATTTTGCACGTAATGGATCACCAGGTAATAGAATAGATTCAGCGATTTCGCCTTGTTTTGCTTCGATATGTACACTCATGAAAAGTCCTCCTTATAATGTATTGATAGAAATCAATATCATTTGCATTATACACTACGAATCCTTTCAATTAAAATCTTTTTATTATTTGTAATATGTGCAAAATAGGAGGATTTCATAAATCATAATCTAGAATATATACCTTAAGAAGTTTTGTATGAACAGAGACAATAAAAATGGTAGGTGATGTTTTGAAAAATCTTGTCATTGGGCTTATTGCGTTAGTACTTATTGTGGCAGGAGGATTTTACATAAAAAAATATCAAGAAAACGAAGAGACTGTAGGAGATGTTCAGGAAGTAAAGTGGGATGTGTCAAATGGAAAGGGAAATGAGAAAGTAGATATTGTATTTCAGTTGTTAAACAAAAAGAATAATGAAATTCGTGGTTTAAATGATCAAATTCGGGCAGTGATTGTAGATGGACAGTTAAAACACATACAACAAATTAAACCTACATTTGCAGGGAACGGGTCATATAAGTTATCTTCCAAAATAGCGAAAGACGAAGAATATACAATATTTTTATACGAAGATAAAAATAAGTCCGTAGAGTCATTCGCTAGGAAAGATTTTGGTAGAACGAAAGAGGAGAACAATAAGAAAAAAGTGAAATTTCCAATCGACAGTGTACTTACAAAAAAAATAGGAGAGTATGAAGTTTCTCTTTTATTTGGCGCATTACATCCGAATGAACCAGTTACGTTAACATTTCAGTTTCAAGCGAAAAAGGGTGAAAAATTGAAATTACATTCAGAGAGAGGAGAAGTAGAGTCACTCTATATCGTGGATGAAACGAAGGAGAACTTTTTATACGCTATGCCTGTAGATACGGATGAGCAATTACAATACCGGATTACATTTCCTGCCGAGGGCACGTATAAAATGTGGGGGAATTTCTATATAAATGGTAAGAAGTATGAAAAAGAATTTATTGTACAAGTTCAAAAAAGAAAAAACAGCTAAGAATTTAGCTGTTTTTTCTTTTTCCTATTAATTTTGTTACAGAGAGCATTGTAATTGGTAAAGAATGATTCTTCCTAAATGCTAAATATTTACCGCTCCATGCTGGTTTATATTTTTCTTTAAAATGTCGTAATCCGCTGAAACTATACGTATAACGAACGTTATTAAAGATTGCAGCAGCCACTCGTTCAGACCAGAAAGACTGTGTGGATAAACCAACATTTGAAAGTGGTGCCATACCAATATTAAAGGAGTGGTATTCATTTTCTTTTGCCCATTGGAATAAGTGGATGAAAATTGCGTCCATAATGCCGCTAGGCGCATCGGGATAATATCGCATTAAATCGACAGATAATGATCCGTTTTGATATACGGGCATGAATGTTGTGAATGCAATAATTTTTCCATCTGCATCAGATAATGTTGCGATAGGGGCACGACTAATATATTCACGATCGAAGTATCCGAGTGAAAAACCTTTCTCTTTTTTTCCACCAAGCCATGCATCTGAAACTTTTCTTAACTCTTCATATAATTCGTCTGAGAAAGGTGGCTCGTGAATAGAGAATGTATAGCCTTCTCTTTCAAAACGGTTGAAAGTAGCTCGCATGCCAGCGCGTTTCTTTCCTGTTATTGTAAATGTATTTAAATCAACAACAGCTTCTTCACCGAGCTTAAAGAAGTTATAACCAAAATCGTGATATAAACTCATCCATTTACTTTCAATTTGGTAGAATACACAAATGTATCCAAATCGATCAGCCTCAGCTAAAAACTCTTGCAGTACAGTACGATAGGAGGAAGGGTCCCCAATTGGATCACCTAGTACAATAAGTCGTTTTCCAGTTATTGAGAAGAGAATGAGTGCTTTTCCATCACTACTGAAAAAGAACTGCTTATCTCCTAAAAAACCTAAATGACTAAGTACGTTTCCACCATGTTCATCTAAGAAGTTTTGTAATCTTTTATCATTAGCTGGTTGCCCGGGAAATTCATTTCGATAACGATTTGCAATGAGTGAACCAATTAGTAAAAAAGTAGGAACAAAAAAGGCAGCTGCTAATGCACTTCGTTTCACTTGTGTAATATTACGAACGACAAAATCAGGTTTGAAAGCTTCCTTTGCACCTGCAAATAAAATACCTAAGTTTTTATATAAATATAACGTTACAAGTAGGAATATAAAAACTTTTACGATATCGGAAAGTGAGACTTCCATTTTCTCACGTACAAACCTTTTACGAAGCATATACAATACAGCGAGTACGATTAATAAAATAAACGTTTCTTCAACATCAATTCCTTTTAGTGTATTAAAAATAGCCGCTCCAATTAAAGAAACAATCGTCATATAATAAGAACGTTTTGTTCCGTAATATATCCCCCGTGAAAGAATGAGTAGGAGAATACCGAATGTTAGCGATAAGCTAAAAGAAAATTGAATAAGGTGTTTTGGAGCTAGAATATGTAAGGCGTGTGCCCGATTTATACTTGTCGGTAGAATGGTTGATAAAATAACCATTAAGCCAGCAAATACTGTTAAAGCAGCAGATGCCCAAGAACCTAACTTTCCTAGAAAGTCACGCTGCAAAGTCCATATAACACCAGTTGTCTCTAATGCAGGCGCAATAAAAGGTTTATCTTCAAACTTTTTAATGGCTACTCCTGTCATTTCAAAAGCTGCAAAAATGAGACCAAGGCAGAATGGTAAGATGTAATAGACGAGACGATATAATAACATAGCAGGGAGTAAAACACCTGTATCGATGCCATATTGCCCAAGCCCAGTTAAGAAGACAAGATCAAATGATCCAAGGCCACCAGGAACAAGACTAACGACACCAGCTAAAGCAGCAATGACATATACGCCTAAAAACTTTTGGAATTCGATTTCAATGCCAAATAATAATAATATGACGTACATAACAATACCAGCAGATACCCATTCGACTAATGAAACTAATGAGTATAAAACGGTTGGGTTTTTCTCCTCTTCTTCTTGTCCCTCTGTTTGCGTCGCTTTTCTATTTTTTAATTTAGAAAACCCGATATATATAGGAACGAAAAGAGCAAAGAAGATAAGAACAGGCCATAGCCATGGTTTTTCATGCAAAATAAATCTCGTGTCTAATATTCCGATAAGACCAAGAAATGAAAGAATGGCTAATCCATTAATAAAGGCAGTTGTCATCCAAGCGATACTTTTAATAAGTTTTCCATTTTCTTTTATGTATGGACGATAAAGCATTGTGCGTACGCCGGCTCCAACGAGACCACCAAACCCGATAAATCCATTTAAAGTATTAGCAATCCACGAGATACGGAAAATCTTTTGGACAGGAATATCAGCTTTTAAGTAACGAAGCATAACATAGTCATAAAAGAACATTGTTGATACAGCGAATGCACCAAGTGTAATTGCTAAAAAGACTCCTCCAGTTGGAATGTTTTTAATTGTATCAATCGCTTCTAAAAAAGAAATGCCCGCTAATTCTTTTTTTGCTTGAAAGAATACAATTGTTAATACAACAAATGGGAAGATAATTTTCCCGATTTGTAAGAAACGTTTCCATGAAAACGACATAAATACAACTCTCCTTGTGTAAGAAAACTGAGACAATAATATTATTATGACAAACTTCAAGAAAAATAAAAAGGTAAATTCCTGTATAGGGGAGCTATTTTTTATATAGGTATATTTAAAAGAATATTTTGTTTATCAGAAAATTAAGTTAGAATAAGATAAAAGAAGGAGGAGGGGGGAGTATATGATTATAAAAGGTTATGTAGGATATGAGTTAGAAAAAGCGAAACCTAATACATCAGAGGATTTTTTTAACAGATCTGAAGTGACATATATATTAAATGATAAAGAGAAAACTTTTTCGGTTTTATACGTTCGATATTTTGAAGAAGTTTTACAAGAAATTACTCCTTTTGAAGGAAATCCAGTGTATAAAGTAGAAGAACAACACATATATTTGCGCGATATTGTAGCGATATGTTGTTTAGTGAAAGATAGGGAGCTTCGTGCGCAAAAACGTTTGTATTTAAATAATATGGAAGAATTTCAACAATATTTTGATGAGGGAACGGTGTTGAAAGTACAAGAAATATTGGCTGAATTACATAAAAATAAAAGAGTAGAAATAGCGTAAAATGGCAAAGGAGAGAGAAAAATGTCTAATTTGATGGTTGAAAATCAAACAGAGCAAGTTTCTATATTTTTAGAAGATGCTATTCATTTAATAACCAATTATGTAAATTATCATACGTTGCCTTCTTTATTAGAGGAGACACCGGCAGGGAACGAGCAATATTATAAAGGGTTATTAGCATCAATGAGACGACTTCTCGTTTTTTGCGAAGAAGGACATGATGCATGTTTTGTTTTGTTGAATAGTCAGCCATTTCGAAAAACAGCAGCTGAAAAAATTTTATATAAGATTTACCATCAAGTAATTGCAGAGTTTTTTTCACCGAAGAGTGATTATTGGTATGAAAATAGTCGGTCTGCATATACAGGAAAAAATTCTATCGTTTTTCAACAAACACCACCTGCATCTTTGGGGCAAGTGATGAAGAGTTTAGAAGGTAAATTTCAATTGATGCGTGAAGAACTAGAATATTATGAGACGGATTATCAGACAAAGATGTTACACAAATATTGATTGCGGAAAAGAAGCTAAGGTGACTTAGCTTCTTTTCCTTTTGTACAGTTATATAAGGGATTTTCATTGAATATAGTTAAGTGGATAGCATTAGGGAGGTGCAACATGAATCAGCAAGGTGTATTTACAGATTACTTTCATGAAGTAGAAAATTGGTGTGAAAGTGTTCTTCACGTATTAGATAGCCGTGCAATGGAAGTGTATGATGTCCATATGCTTGCTTATAAAATTCAGACGTTGTTAGAGCGTATGAAAGAGCATGAGTATGAAACAGATGCAGAGTTTATGTATGAAATAAGTGATGATGTAGAACATATTCAGCATCACTTGCAGGAAGTATTTATGCAAGAAGAAGAGGAATATGAATTATATGAAAGAGGGGATAGCGAACGAGCTGTTCCAATTGGAGGACATACACTCCCGCCATTACCTTATCCGTATAATGCGTTAGAACCGTATATTTCTAAAGAAATTATGATGTTACACCATGATAAACATCATCGGAGTTACGTGGAAGGGTTAAATAAAGCAGAGAAGATGATGGAAGAAGCGAGAAAAACAAATCAATTTGATTTAATTAAGCATTGGGAAAGAGAAGCGGCTTTTCATGGGTCAGGTCATTACTTACACACGATATTTTGGAATAACATGAAAAAAGACGGTGGTGGAAGTCCAAGAGGTGCTTTTTCACAACAAATCGAACAAGATTTTGGGAGCTTTTTACGTTTCCAAAAACATTTTACAGAAGCGGCCTCTAAAGTAGAAGGTTCAGGCTGGGCAATTCTCGTTTGGGTGCCCCGGTCTGGAAGGTTAGAAATTTTGCAAAGTACACTTCATCAATTATTTACACAATGGGATACGATACCACTCCTTGTACTAGATGTCTGGGAACATGCGTATTATTTACAATACCAAAATCGAAAAGATGAATATATTAAAAACTGGTGGAATGTTGTAAATTGGCCTGATGTAGAAAAAAGGTTTGAAACTGCGAAACAAATTGAATGGACACCATATTAGACGCAAATTCTCTGCGTCTTTTTTAATGGAAGCAGAAGGAAGATTTCGTTCATATTTTAAAAGGCCAAGCATACACTTGTACAAAAAGTGCCAAAAGGACGTGGGGGGAAATATGAGACGAATTTGTGTAATCATTACGCTTCTTATTATGTACGCAAGCGTTATGCCAATTCCTACATATGCAAAGATGAACAGCAATGTCAGTGCTCGAAATGCTGTATTAATGGAGCAACAGTCTGGTCGTGTATTATACGGAAAAGCAGAACATGAACCTCAAAAAATTGCTAGTATAACAAAAATTATGACTGCCTTGTTAGCTGCTGAATCAGGGAAGATGAAAGAAATGGTGTCAGTTAGCAATGAAGCGGTGAGGGTGGAAGGATCAGCAATCTATTTAAAGCCTGGACAAAAAGTGAAGTTAGAAGATTTAGTATACGGACTCATGCTTAGATCTGGTAATGACGCAGCGCAAGTAATTGCTGAAAGTGTGGGTGGGAGTATAGATGGATTCGTATATTTAATGAATGAAAAGGCGAAAGAAATTGGAATGAAAGATACTCACTTTTCAAACCCTCATGGTTTAGATGGAGATGGATCACATTATTCGTCGGCTTACGATATGGCGTTATTAACGAAGTATGCAATGGGAAACGAGTCATTTAAAAAAATCTTTGGAACAAAAACGTATAAATCCGATTCTTGGGATTACCCGTGGAAAAATAAACATAAGTTGGTAACGTCTTATTATGAATTTGCAACAGGAGGAAAAACAGGCTTTACGAAGAAAGCAGGAAGAACGCTTGTTACAACGGCATCAAAAGATGGACTAGATTTAATTGTCGTAACTTTGAGTGCTTCTAGTGATTGGGATGATCATATGAATCTATTTGACAAAGGATTCGAACGTTTCAAGCAAACGAAAGTTTTAGGACAAGGAGCAATTGCTGAAATAAATGAAAAGAAGTATGCCAACCATGTTTATACGAAAAATAGTTTTTCCGTGCCGTTAACTGAAGAGGAAAGAAAGAACGTGTTATTAAAAGTTGAACTGGATAAAAGTATAACGCTTGAGGATGGAGTAAAGGTTGGAAAGACAGATGTTTATGTTGGCAATGAGAAAGTTGGAGAACGGAATTTATTTTATAGTAAACGGAAGTTAGTAGCTACAACGGGACTTTACTGGAATAATGTGAAAGAAATTTTTTCTTACATGATAGGTGTTGGGAACGATGGTTAATCTCGTATGGGTAGCGATGGCTGTCATTGGGATTGTATACGCCATGATAAATGGAACGATGGAAGAAGTGAATAAGGCTGTATTTGACGGAGCAAAAGATGCAGTAACGATTTGTATAGGACTTATTAGTGTTTTAGTATTTTGGCTTGGTTTAATGAAAATTGCAGAGGAAGCCGGATTGTTAAAAAAATTAGTTTCACTTTTTATGCCGATAGTAAAAAGGTTGTTTCCAGAAATACCAAAGGACCATCCGTCCATGGGATTTATTCTATCAAATATGATGGCAAACTTTTTTGGTCTAGGTAATGCAGCAACCCCTCTTGGTATTAAAGCGATGGAACAACTAAAAGAGTTAAATGGAGGAAAGGATTCGGCGAGCCGTTCTATGGTGACGTTTCTAGCATTAAATACATCAGCTATTACATTAATTCCTACGACAGTCATTTCAATTCGAATGACGTATGAATCAGCCAATCCTACTGAAATTGTTGGGGTAACATTTATTGCACAAGTACTTTCTATGATTGGAGCGATTTGGATTGACCGCTATTTTTACCGAAGAAGGAGTAGAAAGGGGCGGAAAAAATGAGTATTGTAAATACAATTTCTTTATGGGTAATCCCTTGTGTAATTGGTTTTATCCTTTTATATGGCACGATAAAGAAAGTGCCGACGTATGAATCGTTCGTTGAGGGAGGAAAAGAAGGGATTCAAATTGCAATTTCCATTTTACCGTTTATGGTTGGAATGCTTGTTTCTATTTCTATATTCCGATCTTCAGGTGCGCTAGATGCAATGATATCAGTAATGAAGCCAATGCTAGATTTAATTCATGTTCCAGCAGAAATCGTTCCATTAGCACTAATACGCCCTATTTCAGGTTCTGCTGGTCTAAGTATTACGACTGATTTAATTGCCACATATGGGCCAGACTCATTCATTGGGAGATTAGCTTCTACGATGCAAGGGAGTACAGATACGACTTTTTATATTTTAACAGTATACTTCGGAGCTGTTGGTATTAGAAAAATGGGAGATGCATTAAAAGTAGGTCTTTTTGCAGATTTAATCGGAATTATTTGCTCGATTGTCTTTGTTTCCCTATTGTTTCAGTAAAGCTATTCATTTTTTATGCTATTTCGCGTATAATACGTATACGACCACTATTAAGGTGTAGCTTAATAGTGGTTTTTTTATGTGGTATTTTTGACAAAATGATGAACTTTTATTGTGAGAAATATGAAAAATATGGACAATAATAAAGGATAAAAACATGATTTGACCTTTATATGTTTAATATCATCGCTATGTTGTTTAAGTGAGATGGAGCGAATAACCGTAAAGCGTATGCGGTTGCCAAGTCTTTCTAATGTAAGGTAAGATAAATTCGAGGTGAAAAAAAGAAATGGAACGATTACAAAAAGTGATTGCGCAAGCAGGTATTGCATCGAGAAGAAAGGCTGAGGAATTAATTCAGCAAGGAAAAGTGAAAGTTAACGGAAAAATAGTGAAAGAGTTAGGAACAAAAGTAACTCCTCAAGATAAAGTAGAAGTAAATAACATCCCTCTTGAAAAAGAAGAACCTGTTTATTTTTTACTATATAAACCAACTGGTGTAATTTCAAGTGTATCAGATGATAAAGGTAGAAGTGTTGTAACAGACTTTTTCCCTGAAATTACACAACGTTTATTCCCAATCGGACGTCTAGATTATGATACGTCAGGAGTATTATTAATGACAAACGACGGGGACTTCGCAAATATATTAATGCATCCTAAATATAAAGTTGAAAAAACGTATGTTGCAAAAATAAAAGGCCCATTAACAGGTGAGAAAATTCGCATGTTAGAACGCGGTGTTGCACTAGAAGACGGTAAAACAGCACCAGCACATGTGAAAATTATTTCTTGGGACAAGCGTAAAGAAATGGCTATTGTACAATTAACAATTCATGAAGGACGTAACCGTCAAGTACGTCGTATGTTTGAAGCGTTAGACTGTAAAGTAGTGAAATTAAAACGTGAACGTTATGCTTTCTTAGAAGTAGGAAGCCTGCGACCTGGTGATGCGAGAGAATTGACACCACATGAGGTGAAACAATTACGCGCGCTTGCTTCTACAAAGCCAAGATAAGCTATAGAGTTAAAAATTCACCAGTGGAGTGCTCTGCTGGTGATTTATTCAATACAACATTTACAGAAGATAATACATAACATTTACCGAGGAGAGGAGAGGTAATATGAAGAAAAATCGCTTATTATTTCGCGTTATTATTCTACTCATTTTATGTGGTGCTGTAGGATTTACCCTTTATCAAGGATTCTTTGCTAATAAAGAGAAAATGCAAATCGGAAAAGAAGCACCTAACTTTGTTGTGACGGATTTAGAAGGGAAGAAAATTGAACTAAAAGATTTAAAGGGAAAAGGTGTATTTTTAAACTTTTGGGGTACGTGGTGTAAACCTTGTGAAAAAGAAATGCCTTATATGAATGAATTATATCCAAAGTATAAAGAAAAAGGCGTTGAAATCATAGCGTTAGATGCGGATGAAACGGATATTGCAGTAAAGAACTTTGTGAACCAATATGGTTTGAAATTCCCAGTTGCTATTGATAAAGGACAAAAGATTATAGGAACATATGGAGTAGGTCCATTACCGACAAGCTTTTTGATTGATAAAGATGGAAAAGTAGTGGAGCAAATTATAGGTGAACAAACGAAAGAACAGTTAGAAGGGTATTTAAAGAAAATTACTCCGTAATAAAGAAAGCCTTTACATAAGAGGTGCGTGTCTATAGTGCCTCTGGTTTAAAAATTCTGAGTATTGCGGTAACTCAAGGTTAGAATATACAATAGTACATATAGAGACAGGGGCGGTGAGAGTGTTGAAAGAAATTAAATGTGAATGTGGACATGTTAATCCGATAGGAACCGTTTTTTGTGAAGCTTGCGGGAAACCATTTGAAAGCAATGAAAATGCAAAACTATTGGATATGCGCTATGAGGGGAGTGCACGGAGATCTCTCACGCAAACAAAAACGATAGTCGATAAAATTTGGAGCTTTTTCTCTTCTGTAAAAGTGGGTGTATGGCTAATCGTAATAACTTTAGCTGCATCAGCGATAGGAACTATTTTTCCGCAAGAAATGTACATAACTCCAGGGATTGCACCAGCTGAATATTATAAACAAGAATACGGATTTTTAGGGCAATTATACTATCAATTAGGATTTAATAATTTATACGGTTCATGGTGGTATATGATTTTGATTGCTTCTATCGGTATTTCACTTGTGATATGTAGTTTAGACCGCGTTATTCCACTTTATAAAGCTTTAAAAAAGCAAGGCGTAAAAAGACATCCTAGCTTTTTAAAGAGACAGAGATTATATGGGACTGGTACACCGAAAGATGGTGACCTGGAAAGAGTGCAAAAGAATTTAAAGAAAAGAAACTATAACGTGAAAGTGGAAGACGGAAACGTTTTAGCAGAAAAGGGACGCTTCTCGCGTTGGGGTCCATATGTAAATCATATCGGTCTTATTATCTTTTTATTCGGTGCGATGCTTCGTTTTTTACCGAGTATGTACGTAGACGAAGCACTTTGGTTACGTGATGGTGAAACGAAAGAAATACCAGGGACGGATGGACAATACTACTTAAAAAACGAGAAATTTATAAAAGAAGTTTATGATAAAAGTAAGGACAAGGAAGTTTTTGAGGAAGCGATTGATCGTGTAGGCGATAAAATGATTGCGAAAAACTTCCAAACGAATGCTGTATTATATAAAGCTGTGGGCGAAAATATAGCAGGGCAAAAACCAAAGTTGGAAAAAGTAAAAGAAGCGGAAATTCGAGTAAATGAACCACTGAAATTTGATCAATTTGCAGTGTATCAAGTGGATTATAAAGAAAGTGAATTTAAAAGTATGTCCTTCAACTTGCAAAATAAAGAAAATAATCAAAAATGGGGACCGATTAAAGTAGATTTAACGAATCCTAAGGAAAAATATGATTTAGGAAATGGTTATTCTCTAGAACTATTAAGCTATTTTCCTGATTTTTATTTTGATGAGAATGGAAAACCAAATACAAAAACGAAATTACCGAACAATCCTGCATTTGTATTTAAAATGTTTACACCTGAAACACCAGATGGTGAAGTGAGTTTTGTTGGTATTCAGCAAAATATAGAACCTGATGGAAACAACAAATATAAAATGTCGTTTGTAGGTGTTGAAATGCAAAATGCAACAGCACTTACTGTAAGAAAAGATTTAACGCTTTGGATTCTCGGTATTGGAGGGTTTATATTTATGGTTGGTGTCATTCAAGGTATGTATTGGAATCATCGCCGTATTTGGATACAACGTGTTAATGATGAATGGTGGATTGCAGGGCATACGAATAAAAATTGGTTCGGTTTAAAGAAAGATATTGAAAGAGTAATAGAAGGTACAGCAATTCCACAGCCAAATGATAAAGTAATCGATAAAAAAATTAGTTAAGGTGGGGAAACGATATGGTGCAAATAAGTAGTAACTTTCTCTTTACCGCATTTATTTTATATTTAATTGCGACTCTATTTTTTGGTGGAGCCATTAAAGAAAAGGGTCATAAATGGGCAAATGTAGGAATAACAATTACAATTTTAGGGTTTATAGCACAAACAGTATATTTTGTTACAAGGTGGATCGCATCAGGGCATGCACCAGTTAGTAACTTTTTTGAATTCGGTACATTTTTCGGCATGATGCTTGTAGGAGCATTTATTGTAATGTATTTTATGTACCGTGTAAGTATAATTGGACTATTTGCATTACCAGTTGCGCTTTTATTAATTGCCTATGCAAGTATGTTTCCGAGGGAAATATCTCCGCTTATTCCATCTTTAAAAAGTAATTGGTTACATATTCACGTGACGACTGCAGCAGCAGGACAAGCAATTTTAGCGATTAGTTTTATTACGGGCGTTATGTATTTATTAAAAAATGTAGATCAATCAACGAGAAGTAAACGGACATTTTGGCTAGAGACGGTAGTATTTACACTTGTTTGTACAGTTGGATTTATTGGAGTAACAACGGTATTTTCTAGTATGAAATATGAAGCGAAGTTTCAATGGGTTGATAAAAATGAACAGCAACTGGAAATGAAGTACAATCTTCCGGCTTTAGTTGGACCGCATGAAGGGAAGTTACTGACAGAAAATAAATTAGAACCGGCAGTTGAAGTTCCAGCGATTGTAAATGCGAAGAAATTAAATACTGTTATTTGGTCAGTATTAGTTGGAACATTACTTTATATTGTATTAAGACTTGTTTTACGGAAGCGAGTATCGGCAGCACTTCAGCCGTTAGTAAAGAATACGAATAGTGATTTACTAGATGAAATCGGATATCGATCTATTGCAATTGGATTCCCAGTTTTCACATTAGGAGCGTTAATTTTTGCAATGATTTGGGCTCAAATAGCGTGGACGCGTTTTTGGGGCTGGGATCCGAAAGAGGTTTGGGCACTTATAACGTGGCTTTTTTATGCTGCAGTACTACATTTACGATTATCTAAAGGGTGGCATGGAGAGAAATCAGCTTGGCTTGCAGTAATTGGTTTTGCAATTATTATGTTTAACTTTATTGTAGTAAACTTAATTATTGCCGGTTTACATTCATATGCATAGAGAAATAAAATAGGAGAGTGCATGTCACTTTCCTATTTTATTTTTGTCAACTTTTCTTCTTTTTTGAGAAAAACATGACAAAGTAGCGGTTGATTTTGTAAAATGATGTCGAGGACATTATATACTGTTCAAAAAAAATACATAGTTTTGGAAAAAAATTGAACAAAATTTATTATTCTTGTGAAGCATAATATGGGAAGTGAAACATTTAGAAGATTGCTTAAATAAACGAGAATAGCGCAACATAATAGTAAAGAAGGGTAGGTGTGAACCGCTGAAGTGAGAGTACGCAGCGGGTAGAGATGGAAAATGAATCAAGAATTTTAATTGTAGATGATGAGGATCGTATTCGTCGTTTATTGAAAATGTACTTAGAAAGAGAACAATACACAATTGAAGAAGCAGATAATGGTGATACAGCTTTAGAAATGGCGTTACAAAATGATTACGATTTAATCTTATTAGATCTTATGATGCCTGGTAAAGATGGCATTGAAGTATGTAAAGGGGTTCGTGAGAAGAAAGCGACACCAATTATTATGCTGACAGCAAAAGGTGAAGAAGTAAATAGAGTACAAGGATTTGAAGTTGGAACAGATGATTATATTGTAAAGCCATTTAGTCCACGTGAGGTCGTGCTACGTGTGAAAGCGGTATTACGTCGTGCTGTACCAACAACATTCTTTACACAAGATACAACGACAAAAGATGTTACTGTATTCCCGCACTTAACAATTGACAACGATGCACACCGTGTTACTGCAGATGGCAATGAAGTAAACTTAACGCCGAAAGAATATGAGTTACTATTATTTTTAGCGAAAGCTCCTGATAAAGTATTCGATCGTGAGCAACTGTTAAAAGAAGTATGGCAATATGAATTCTTCGGAGATTTACGTACAGTTGATACACATGTAAAGCGTTTACGTGAGAAGTTAAGCAAAAAATCACCAGATGCAGCGAAAATGATTGTTACTGTTTGGGGTGTAGGTTACAAATTTGAGGTTGTGAACGACTGATGCTTTGGAGAAGTGTAGTAGGGAAGTTATGGATGACCATATTACTTCTCGTTTCGTTTGTTCTTGGATTTGTTGCGATTTTACTTTCACAGTTTTTTAGAACGTATTATGTTGATATGAGTGAAGCTAGGCTTCAAAAAGTCGCAACAAGTGTTTCAGAGTTAATTGAAGAAGGTGCCGATGTAAAAACGATTGAGAATATCGCTTACAAATTCTCTGATCCACTTTCAAGGATTATTATTGTAGAAGATGGTAAAGAAATCTCTTCTTCACCGAAACAAGAAGGCTTAGTCACTCTTACAATGGATGACTTAAAAGAAGATAAAGAATTAGCGGCTGTGTTTACAGACAAAAAAGAAATTAAGAATAACATTAGAAAAGCCTCTAATAGTAGAAAGAATAAAAATACTGAAAATGATATTATGATTGTCGGAAAACCAGTGCAATCAAAAAATCAAAGTGCAGTGTTTGTGTACGAATCTTTACAAGTGCCGATACAAGGTATGGAAAGAACGACTGATTTTATATTCTTATCAGCAGGGATTGCGATTATATTAACAACTTTCTTTGCATTCTTCTTATCTACTCGAATTACAGCACCACTTCGTAAAATGCGTGAGGTTGCTTTTGAAGTGTCGCGTGGGAAGTTTGATGCGAAAGCCCCTATGGTATCTCAGGACGAGATTGGTGAGCTTGCAACGGCCTTAAATCAAATGGGGAAACAGTTGAAGTTTAATATGAATGCCCTGCAGCAAGAGAAAGAACAGTTAGCAAGTATTTTGAGTAGTATGGCAGATGGGGTTATTACATTAAATCAAGAAGGTGAAGTTGTAGTAATCAATCCGCCGGCTGAACATTTCTTACAAGTTTGGCAAGAAGAAAAAGAGATAGAGCTCAGTAAAAAACTGCCTTCTGAACTTGTTGAACTATTCCATCTCGTTGTAGAAAGCGAACAACAACAAGTTGTTGAAATTAATTTACAAAAAGGGAACTATGTAGTTCTTATGACGCCGCTCTACAATCAAACGAAAATTCGCGGGGCTGTAGCAGTACTGCGAGATATGACGGAAGAACGTCGTCTTGAAAAGATGCGTCAAGACTTTATTGCGAATGTATCGCATGAACTTCGTACACCGATGGTCATGCTGCAAGGGTATAGTGAAGCAATTTTAGATGATATTGTGCAAACGAAAGAAGAAATTAATGAGTTTGTTCAAATCATTTATGATGAATCCGTTCGTTTAGGTAAACTTGTAAATGAATTATTAGATTTAGCACGCATGGAAAGTGGTAATGTAGAGTTACATATAGGTGAAGTGGACATACATCCGTTTGTTGAAAAAATTGGTCGTAAATTCCAAGGGATCGCAAAGGATAAAGAAGTTGAACTAACAGTTGATTTCAAAAATCCAATTGAACAATACCCGTTTGATGCAGATCGTATGGAACAAGTATTGACGAATTTAATTGATAACGCAATACGTCATACGAACGCAGGCGGACATGTAACACTTGTAATTGATACGAAAAATAATGGTCTCATTTTTGAAGTACAAGATTCGGGCGTTGGTATTCCAGAAGAAGATATTCCATTTTTATTTGATCGTTTCTATAAAGCTGATAAAGCAAGAACACGTGGGAAAAAAGGTGGAACAGGACTCGGGCTTGCGATTGCGAAAAATATTGTTCAAGGCCATGATGGTAAAATTTCTGTATCAAGTGTTGTTGGAGAAGGAACTACATTCTCTGTCTATTTACCGAATCGTATAATTTAGATATACGTTTTTAAAGTTGATAATGAATAAAGTTCTGCTGTTTTTTATTTTTTTGTAAACTCAATTAAATAAAGAATGGTAGAACTTTTTTCTATGTTGCTCGAATAAAGAATAACAAGAGAGGTGCTGTGAAGAAATGAAATTATATACAAAAACAGGAGATAAAGGAACGACAAGTGTAATAGGTGGTAGGGTTGATAAAGATGATATCCGTGTGGAAGCGTATGGAACAATAGACGAGGCGAATTCTCATATCGGATATGCAATGACTAAACTACAAGGCGGGCCTTTCGGAGATATTTACAATGAACTTGAAACGATTCAACATGAACTATTTGATTGCGGGGGAGACTTGGCGATAGTAGGCGAGAAGATACCTTATAAAGTAAAAATTGAAATGGTCGAAAACTTAGAAAGTAGGATTGATTCGTATATAGAAGAAGCACCGCCGCTAGAGCGCTTTATTTTACCAGGTGGAAGCGAGTCGGCAGCTGCTATTCATATTGCACGTACAGTTGTAAGGCGAGCAGAACGATGTATCGTGTCCTTACAAAAAGAAGGGAAAATAAATGAAGTTGTTTTAAAGTATGTAAATAGATTATCTGACTATTTATTTGCAGTAGCTAGAGTAATAAACGCTCGATTACAAGTAAAAGATGTAGAGTATAATCGCAGTGCAATCGTTTTTCGTGATAAGAAAGAGAAGGAAGTGGAGTGATTCACTTTCTTTTTTGTATACTTTTTTCTGTAATATACCAAAATAGAGAAGGTATGGTGGTAATTAGAAAACGGAGGATGTATATGAAAGTTTTAAAATACGGCGTTATGTTATTGACAGTACTGTTTTTATCTCAATTACATGTGTACGCAGAGGGAAATCAATGGGCATGGCCTGTTGAAGGACAGATAAGTGATTATTTTGGGACAAGACACGGAAAACACTACGGTATAGATATAGCGGCACCAATCGGCACGCCTGTGTCAGCTATTCAAGAAGGGAAGGTAACAAAGTCTTATTATTCAAGTAGTTATGGAAACGTTATATTTATTAAACATGGAGAATATGAGGCTGTGTATGCACATTTAAATAAGAGATATGTAGTTCAAGGGGATTATATTTCAAAAGGAGAAAAAATTGGAGAAGTAGGGAACACGGGAGAATCGCGAGGTGCACACTTACATCTAGAACTTCATCAAGGAAGATGGACGATGGCGAAAAAGAATGCGATGAACCCATTGCTTGTTTTAAGTGAACAAAGAAATGAAGTTGTTTCTTCATCATTATATGTCGTACAAAAAGGGGATACTTTAGTTAGTATTGCACGGAAATTTAGTATGACACTTAAGGAAATTAAAGAAAAAAATGGATTGCAGCAAGAGCTAATTTATCCTAATCAACAATTATATGTTAAGTAAAGGCAACGTCTCAAAAATTAAACTTTGAATATTCTTAAATAAGGTTCAATGTAAATGAAATTATATGGGCGCTTCTCCTAGAAGTATTGAGTGAATTAGAGTATCTATATTTAAAAGAAAACCGTCCCAAAATTTATTTTGGGACGGTTTCTTTTACCAAAAAATAAAGACACATATAAATCCAGAAATAGCTAAATAGCTATATAAGTAAAAAACTTTTGTTCTTGTTTTCTCTTTTGTTCGAAACAGTACGATAGTCGGTTCAATTAAACCGATTGTCAAACAAAGTAGGCCAAGAAGCATACAACCAATCGAAATAGAATACAGGGCGATTTGTGGTGCTTGAAATGGAATCATCCATTTTAATAAAAATGCAATAAGTGCAGTGTAACAAATGCTACCGATGTATTTATTCAGTGGTGTATTAGAACGAAAGCCAGGAAGTTTTTTTAAGAAAGAGCGGGAAACAACTTCTGTTTGTAAAGATGTATGCTCTTCAATAATTTTTTGAGCTTCTTTTCCTTTTTGAAAAAGAGATAAGATCCAATTTCGCTCACCCTGAAAAATAAATTGAGAAGTTGTCAAATAGTGATCAATCTTCACTTTACTCCAACTCTTCCACGGATGACGCTCACACAATTTTAATTTACTTTCTGTTTTCTTATCATACTGATAAATACTGATGCCATCTTCATCGAAAGTAGCATAGTATGTCTCGTTTGAGAATGTGCCTAAATCAATTGGGCAGTAGAAAAGTAATTCTTTTTTTAAGTAAAAGTATTCTTTTCTTAAGTTTTTTTTCATTGCTTCTCGAATAGAATGTCTCTTTTCTTTTTTCATGACATTTCCTCCATAACTCAGAAAATGTTCTTATCTTAACAATTCAATATCTTATCACTTTTAATTATATATGACTAGGTAATTCAAAAGAGAAATGCCGAATAATAAAAAATATGGATTGTATTGTAAAATATTTCGCAATTCATTTGTTGTTACGAAAAATAAATAACTAATTTTAAATAAGTTACGATTTTTTAGTTCACAATGTTATGAGGTTGTTGTATAATGAAGGGGAAAATAGAATATCGGTCTATCTTCGGGGCAGGGTGAAAATCCCGACCGGCGGTGATGAACTATTTATGATTTTGTTCTAAGCCCGCGAGCCGTTAAGGCAGGATTTGGTGTGATTCCAAAGCCGACAGTATAGTCTGGATGGGAGAAGATGGAGGTTCAAGCGTTCAAAAAAGATATGGATTTGAACGTCTGTTTGATGTGCCTTAAATTCTCCCTTTGTGTAAAACACAAAGGGTTTTTTCGTTCTATGAAAAAATAGGCATAGCAGAACCTTTCCACTTTCCATGAGATGATCGATGGAAAAGGAGAGAGAAAGATGAAACAAAAAAACAGTGTAGTGCAGATGGTGAGTGTAGCGATGCTAAGTAGTATTGCATATTTACTAATGATGTTGGATTTCCCGTTCCCAGGGCTTCCGCCATTTTTGAAAATTGATTTTAGTGATGTACCAGCTCTAATTGCAGCAATTATCTTTGGACCAGTAGCAGGAGTGATTGTAGAGGCGATAAAGAACATTTTACATTACGGGATTCAAGGAAGTTTAACAGGAGTACCAGTTGGAGAAATTGCAAACTTTATTGCAGGATGTTTATTTATTGGACCAGCAGCTTTCTTATTTAGAAAGTATCGTACTGTGAAGAGTTTAACGACAGGATTAATGCTAGGGACAATTACAATGGCACTTATTATGAGTGTATTAAACTACATCATCATATTCCCGGCTTACACTTGGTTTTTAAATTCACCGGCTATGTCTAGCGAAGCTATCAGAACAACGGTTGTAACGGCAATCTTACCATTTAATTTAATTAAAGGAATTGTTGTAACAATTGTATTTGTAGCATTATTCTCACGCCTGAAAGTATGGGTGTTTGCAAAAATGAAAAATGCATAATATATATTAAAACCATTAGTAGTGTGGAACTACTAATGGTTTTTTATTAAGGAAAATAAAATTTAGATACAAAAAACGCCCCTCATCAATATGAGGGGCGTTTTTTGAAGTTAATAAAAGACTATTCGAATTTTAAAGCGTCTCCGTCGAATGATTCGTCAGCAACTTTAATTGAGTCAGTTGGACAGCCTTCGAATGCATCCATCATATCTTCAATTAATACATCTGGAATTTCAACGATACCTTGGTTATCGTCTAATGTTACAAATGCAATACCTTCATCATCATAGTCATAAATGTCTGGTGCAGCAGCGCCACAAGCACCACATGCAATACAAGTATCTTTATCAACGATTGTATATTTTGCCATCTTTTTTCCCTCCTGATAATATGTATGTGAAAAGCTCGCCATAAAAATTATAACCTTATTGTAAAACGGTTTGTGAAACTTTTCAACATAAAATTATAATGATAATGCTTATCAATTAGAGTGTCAACTTATTTTTGAATTATGTCATAAGATTTTCAAAATACGTAAATGTGATTTCGTTTGATACAATAGAATATATACAAGTATATAGTTCTTATATGATAAGTTTAATGAGCGACAGTAGATAGTGTAATTGTACTGAAAAGAATGAAGTTAAGATTGGAAGGTGGAAGCGGTCATGCAAATACAATATACTTTGTTGCATTGTTTAAAACAATTGAATGGTGAAAGAACCGTTTCTTCTATTTATTATTTACTAAAGGGCAAACGTTCTTCGCAAACTTTACAAGATGGAAATATGTTCCGGATTTCTTTTTTATTCGGAATATATAAATCATTAAATAGAAATGACTATGATGGTGAAGTTGTAAAGTTGTTGCAAGCGGATTTTATTCAAGAAATACATGAAAATACATATGTGTTAACACCTACGGGTAAAATGCAGTTACATAAATGGGAGGAAGTTTATGCTTTTCCAGCACATTTGCATGGTTTACATTATGGTGAATTAGGTGAAACATTTTGGAAAAGATTATCATTGATTATTCAAACCATATCAAATTTACAACAGAATAATACGAAGTTTATCCCAATTCAACAAGATACAGAAATAATGATGTGGGTAAAACGTTTTCTAACAGGAAGGCCATATAAAAGAAGTGAGTTGGCGAGGAAACTATGGACGGAAGTACATAATCTTTTGGAAAAGAGTAATGCGATAGAAGCGACGATTGTAACATATCGACTAACGGGCTATGAACGTATTGGTTGTACATTGCAACAATTAGCAGAAATTACGAAACAAGATATATTCAGGGTGTATTTTTTATTTTGGGGTACAATGCATTTCTTTATACAAGAAGTTCGTGATAAAGAAAATGAATTTCCACTATTAGCTGAAATTATATCTTATCCAAATGAGAGAGCTGAATTATTTAGTTTATCCACGAAAAAAACATATAATTTTTGGAGACAAGGGCGTTCTTTAGAAGAAATAGCGACGATTCGGAATTTAAAGGTTGCAACGATAGAAGATCATTTTGTTGAAATTGCTTTGCGAGAAAAAGATTTTTCTATTGAAATGTTTATGGAAAAAGAAAAGATAGACAAAGTAATAAAAGTAATTGAAGCATTACAAACGCGGAAGTTACGTGTTTTGAAACAAGCGGTTGGAGAAGATATCTCTTATTTTGAAGTTCGTCTTGTATTAGCGCGGATGGAGGGTGTAAATGAAACTTGAAGAATATTTATATAAGTGGTTTGGATATTCTGAATTTCGTCCAGGTCAAAAAGGAGTTATTACAGATTTATTAGAAGGAAAAGATGTGATAGCAATGCTTCCGACTGGAAGAGGGAAATCTATGTGCTATCAGTTTCCGGGGCTTATGCGAGAAGGAACAGTGCTTGTTGTATCACCGTTATTATCTTTAATGGAAGATCAAGTGACACAATTAAAGTATGTTGTGAAAAACCGAGTGATAGCATTTAATAGTTTTCGGACATTAAATGAAAAAAGAGAAGCGATGAAAAAATTATCTTCATATAAATTTATTTTTGTTTCACCAGAGATGTTACAGTCGGAGTTATTAATTAGGGAATTGAAGAAAATTCATATTTCATTATTTGTTGTTGATGAGGCTCATTGTATTTCTCAATGGGGTTATGATTTTAGACCGGACTATAAGAAACTAAATGTAGTTATTGAAAATATTGGTTCTCCTACAGTATTAGCATTGACAGCTACAGCGACAAAAGAGGTACTACAAGATATCGCAGACAGTTTAAATTTAAAGGGTGCCGCGGAACATGTATACTCTATTGACCGTCCTAATATTGCAATGAAGGTGCAATTTGTAGAGACGATAGAAGAAAAGAAAGAGGCGCTTTTGGAGCAGGTGATGTATTTACAAGGGCCGGGAATTGTATATTGTTCAAGTAGAGCGTGGACAGAAAGGTTAACGGAATACTTGAGAGGAAAAGGTGTTACTGGTGTAGCTTTTTATCATGGTGGTATGGAACATGAAGAGCGTATGTTAATTCAACAACAGTTTATGAACGATCAATTGCAGCTTGTAATATGTACAAGTGCATTTGGTATGGGGGTAAATAAGGCGAATACGCAATATATTATTCATTTTCATTATCCAACTAATATAGCTTCTTACTTACAAGAAATCGGAAGAGCTGGAAGAGATGGCGAACCGAGTATAGCTATTTTATTGTGTAGTCCGTTGGATCATGATTTACCAATTTCAATCATTGAGGATGAATTGCCAAGTAAGTCGCAAATACAATTTTTATTTTCTTTACTACAAGAAAGAATGTTTCAAACGAAAGAATTACCAATAGAAGATGTAGAAGAAATTTGTTATAATGCAGCAAGATTTAATGAGCAATATTGGCGTTTCGTTCGTTATCATCTCGAACAGGTTGGAATTATACAACAACGAAGATTATTATTAGAGGGTTTGTCAGATGAAATTATGAACCGATTAATAGCTGAAGTAGAAATAAGGTTGCGTAATAAATATAGTGAGCTAGAAAATATGAAGTCATGGATACGAGTTAAAGGATGTAGACGTGAATATGTGCTGCAACAGTTCGGTTATAGGAAAGAGAAAGAGTTAAATAATTGCTGTGATTATTGTGGTATTACAAAAGAAGATTATAAAAAAAGACGAGCGCAACAATCGGATTTCGACTATAATTGGGAAACAGAGTTACAAAAGCTTTTCGGCCTAGAAAAGATGGGGGAATGATGAACATTCAAAGGCATAATGTTGAAGATATGAGTCCGCAGGAAATAAGGCTGAATCTATATATAACACAGTTAATTATTATCGGTATTGGCTGTTTACTAGCATATATATTATTTCAAGATGTAAAAGAAGTGTTTAATTTATGGAGATGGGAACCAGTATCTATACTTATTATAGGTGGTTTGTTAGCGATTGGTATTGTGTTATTAGATTATGTTGCAATGCGAGTGTTTCCAGAGTCTTGGTTTGATGATGGTGGTATTAACGATAAGATGTTTCGAGGAATGTCGGTTCTGCATTTACTCATTATTACGTTCGTAATCGGTTTTGCAGAAGAATTTTTATTTAGAGGTGTAGTGCAGACTCATTTTGGAATTGTAATTGCGAGTTTCGTATTTGCAGTGTTACATATTCGTTATATAGCAAAGCCATTTTTGTTTTGTTTCGTCTGTTTCATTAGTTTTGTCTTTGGTTATGTATTTGAATGGACAGGGAATTTGTTTATAACAATCTTTGCACACTTTCTTGTTGATTTTATAATGGGACTCCAATTAAGAAAATAAATGGAAGGTGGTGGTGAACAACATGAGGAAACGAATTCCTGATTTTGAAGAGGAATTAGAAGTTGAGCGAGTAGAAGAAAAAGAAAGTTTACCGCCGCGTAGTGAAATTCATAGAAATAAAGAGAAAAAACAAAAGTTTAAAATAAATCATATTTTCGTCCGGGTTTTAACATTTCTATTCATTCTGCTGCCGATTAGTATTTTGTGGTATACGGATAAATATATTCAGGTGAAGGGCGATAGTAATAATGCCGGGAAAAGTGCGTTTGAAGTAATCTTCTTTGATTCAGCTAAATCTGAGTCGCAGAAACAGTCTGAAAAAGCGATAACGCATACTGTGAAAGAGGGAGAAACTTTAGAAAGTATAGCGAAGCAATATTTTTCAGATGAAAATGGGGTTGAAGTAATTAAAAAGTATAATAACTTGCAAGAAGATGAAGTGAGTGCAGGTCAAGAATTAAAAATTCCGATAAAAGATAAGTCCACAAAGCAAGAGAGCTAGTGAATTAGGCGAACGCAGTTTGTTATAAAAGCCTAGGGTTATCTTTATGATGAGGGGAGTAAAAAATATGATATGGATTATATTATTCAGTACTCTCATAGGAATGGGGATTTTATTACTTCTTGTGATGTATAAAGAAGCGATGCGTAATACAGTGTTGGAACATACTTTAGTATTTAAAGAATTTCCGAAAAGTTTTCAAAAAGTAAATGTGTTTTTTATTTCTGATATTCATAGAAGAGTCATTTCGAATTTGTTAATTGAACAAGTAAAAGGAAAAGTAGATCTCGTAATTATCGGAGGAGATTTAGCAGAGAAAGGAGTCTCTTTATCAAAAATCTCTGCCAATATTCAAAAGTTAAGAGAGATAGCTCCTGTATATTTTGTGTGGGGAAACAATGATTATGAGATAGAATATCATGAATTAGATGCTTTATTATTAGAAAATAACGTAAAAGTTTTAGATAATACAAGAGTGGTATTTGAGTCTGAATTAGGCGAGAAAATTTGTTTGCTCGGTATAGATGATGTTGGATTGCACCGTGATCGTTTAGATTTGGCATTGGCGGATTGTAAAGAAGATGGTTTTCGTATCTTAGTTAGTCACAACCCTGATATAATAAAAAAGATGTCTGGAAATGAACAGATCTCACTTGTATTAAGTGGACATACGCATGGAGGACAAATCCGATTATTCCCATCTAAAAAATATTTAAAAGGTGGCGTATATAACCATTTGAATACGATTCTCTTTGTTAGTAATGGGTACGGAACAACATTGATACCACTTCGTTTCCGAGCGCCTGCTCAAACACATATTATTACATTGTGCGGAGGGAAATGATGCCAACTCTTAGTGGAAAATATAATATAAAAGCTGTTTCAAATATAATTGGAGTTCAGCCGAGTACGCTTCGCGCATGGGAAAGACGATATCAAATTATTGCCCCAAAGCGGAATCAAGCTGGACATCGTTTATATACAGAAGAGCATATTCAAATTTTAAAATGGTTAATGGAAAAAGTTTCTTCCGGTATGATGATTGGACAAGCAGTTCAGTTATTAGAAGAGAATCGTTTGCAGAGTACAGTTCAAAAAGAGATACATTGCGATAAAGAAGTTGTTTTAGTGGACGATTTGCTACAAGCTTTGTTAAAATTTGATGAAATTACAATTGCTGCATTATTAAACGAAGCTTTTAGTATATATTCAACAGAAAAGGTTGTTGCCAGTATCGTTCTTCGAGTGACAGACAAATTATTAACGTCAAAAAATAATAATGAGATTTCAATGGTGCAATTTCAATATGCACTATCATTTTTACAAACGCGTCTAGGGATGGTGTATCACAATGCCTCAATGTTTTCTTCTTTACACAAAGTTATTGTGTTAGAAAAGAATGCATTGAAAGGATTTATTTTTTCAACTTATTTACGCTTAAAAGGATATGAGGCGATATATATTAGGACAAGCTTAGCTGAAGATGGTATGTTGTCAGCGGTAGAGGAAATACAGCCGAAATATGTGTTTGTATCTTTTGCTGACGAACTAGAAATGAAAAAGACGATGAACTTTATAAATGTATTACAAGAAAAAAGGGAATCTCTTTCTGTTGGATTTATCGGAAAGCTAGGCGTTCTAAACCAGTTGGACATTGAAACAATCTTAATTGGTGATACGAAAGAAGAATGGGATGAATGGTTAAAAATGTCGGAATAGTTGTTCGAAAAGAACCATCTATTTTCTATTTCATATAATAAAAATTAGATGCATTGGTTACGTAGGGAGGGTATGAGATGAGGCTGGAACGATTAAATTACAATAAGATAAAAATTTTTCTAACATTTGATGATTTATCTGAACGAGGATTAACGAAAGAAGATTTATGGAGAAATGCGCCGAAAGTACAGCAATTATTTCGTGATATGATGCAAGAAGCAAATAAGGAATTAGGATTTGAAGCAGATGGTCCGATTGCAGTTGAAGTGTTTTCTCTACAAGCACAAGGGATGGTTGTAATTGTAACGAAAGAAAATCAAGAAATGGATACGGATGATGAGTTCCGTGACGAGTTTATTGAAATGCAAGTGACTCTAGATGAAAGTGAACATATATTATATGAGTTTGCTACGCTAGATGACATAATTAACCTGTCGAATCGCTTATATAACCTTGGTGTAACTGGCGGAAAGCTATATACGTGGGATGAGCGCTTCTATCTTTGGGTGGAAGAAGAGGAACAAATTCAATTGTTAAAAGCGGATTTTATAGCTATTTTAGCGGAATACGGCAATCCGTCTACAGCAACTATTTATCGCATCATGGAGTACGGTAAAGAATTAATGGATTTTAACGCGATAGAACAAATACACAATTACTTTGTGAAAAAACAAAACCTCAGCTAATACAACATAGCTGAGGTTTTGTTTTTATTTGGATAAGGGAAGGGATGATAGTAAATACGCGAACATACTTTTTGAAAATAAAATATGCAGTTTTATGGGAGCGTCGCTGAGGAAAATAAAAAATATTTAAATATTTAAGTATTTTACTTTTCTAAAAGTAATAAAAGGACTATAATAATAGTGAAAACGCTTGCAACAGAAAATAGTTTGTATATATTTGTTAGCGTTTTCTATTGCATTCCAAATTTAAGGGTGTATACTAGGCAATGAAGGTTTACTAAACAAGTGAAATTACAGGGGGTTTACTTACTATGGTAGCCGAAAAGGGAACTCAAACAAAAACACAACAACAAAGGGAACAACATTTTGAACTATTGAATTCAACACAAATTGTTATTAGTGAAGCGTTAGAAAAATTGGGTTATCCAAACGAAGTATATGAATTATTAAAAGAACCAATTCGTATGATGACAGTGAAAATACCAGTTCGTATGGATGACGGGACTGTTAAAATATTTACAGGATATCGTGCACAACATAATGATGCTGTTGGTCCAACGAAAGGTGGAATTCGCTTCCATCCGAATGTAACAGAAAATGAAGTGAAAGCACTTTCAATCTGGATGAGTTTAAAATGTGGTATTGTTGATTTACCATATGGTGGAGGTAAGGGTGGAATTATCTGTGATCCACGTGAAATGTCATTCCGTGAGTTAGAAAGATTAAGCCGCGGTTATGTACGAGCAATTAGCCAAATCGTAGGTCCGACGAAAGATATTCCAGCTCCAGATGTATTCACAAACTCTCAAATTATGGCATGGATGATGGATGAGTATAGCCGTATTGATGAATTTAATTCACCAGGATTTATTACAGGTAAACCGCTTGTATTAGGTGGATCACATGGACGTGAAACAGCAACTGCGAAAGGTGTAACAATTTGTATTCGCGAAGCTGCGAAAAAACGTGGCATTGATATTAAGGGTGCACGCGTTGTTGTTCAAGGGTTCGGTAATGCTGGTAGCTTCTTAGCTAAATTTATGCATGATGCAGGTGCGAAAGTTATTGCAATCTCAGATGCTTACGGCGCTTTACATGATCCAAACGGATTAGATATTGATTATTTATTAGACCGTCGTGATAGCTTCGGTACAGTAACAAAGCTATTTAACAATACAATTTCAAACAAAGAATTGTTAGAGCTTGATTGCGATATTTTAGTTCCAGCTGCAATTGAGAACCAAATTACAGAAGAAAATGCTAATGATATTAAAGCGAAAATCGTTGTTGAAGCTGCAAATGGTCCAACAACATTAGAAGCGACTAAAATTTTAACAGATCGCGGAATTTTACTTGTTCCAGACGTATTAGCAAGTGCTGGTGGTGTAACGGTATCTTACTTTGAGTGGGTACAAAATAACCAAGGTTACTACTGGACTGAAGAAGAAGTAGAACAACGTTTAGAAAAAGTAATGGTAAAATCATTTGATTCTATTTATGAAACAGCACAAGTTCGTAAAGTGAACATGCGCTTAGCGGCGTACATGATTGGTGTTCGTAAAATGGCTGAAGCAAGCCGCTTCAGAGGTTGGGTATAAAATATTATATCTTGAGAAAACGTGATTTCCTTTCGAGGGAATCACGTTTTTTTGTTGAAGTATTAAATGAGGTGTTGTATATGGAGAATGAAATGCTGGAACGAGTAGAACAATTAGAAGAAAAGGTTAAGAGGTTAGAGGGAGAACTTGCAAGAACGGTGAAAGCTCGAAAAATAAGTACTGTTCGGATATTCGGGGAAGGGCTACTGTTTTTGATATTTGGTATGGTTGTAGTAGGGCCGATTATTGCCGTTGTAATCTCAATTTTTACTTGGCTTGCTGAAAAATAAAATAAAAATAAAAAGAACGCTTGTTCTGTACGAACAAACGTGCTATACTCTCCTTAGATAAACAAAACGGAAATGATTTTAAGGAGAGATAAATGATGAAAATGACAGTAGACCAAAGATTTATGATGCCAGCAGATGTTGTAGAGCGAGTGGAAGTATTACGAAACAAACAAAGCAAGCGTGGCACATTATTACAATCGGTAAACAAATTTTTCGGTTTAGATACGAAAGAAGATTGTGTTTGGTTTTACGGTTTTTATGGAGTGGCTGTAAGTATCTTGTTGTTTATGGTGTTCACTTCAAATATTTTCGATTTTCTCTTTGCGTAAGAAATATGCGATAAGGACATTGCTACCGAATACATATATAAGGAAGTAAGGTAATCTTCTAGAGCGGGAGTTGGTAGCAATGGCGATGTTTCCTATAGAGCGCAACTATATAGGATATGGAAGTTCACGACCGGGGATTCCTCTAACTAAAGTGAGATTTATTGTAAGCCATGATACGGGGAATCCTGGAAGCAATGCGATAGGAAATCGAGATTACTTTAATGAATTACAACCGAAAGCTTCGGCGCATACATTTATAGATGATAAAACAATATTGGAGATTATTCCTATAAATGAAGTTGCATATCATGTTCGATATGGTGTGCCGACGGATAATGACTTATACGGCTATGACGCGAATAAGGCGGCCATTGGAGTGGAACTTTGTTATGGCGGTGATGTTAACTTTTGGGAAGCATATAATCGTTTTACATGGTATCATGCGTATTTATGCCAAAATTTTGGCTTAAATCCGAAAAAAGATATCGTGTCACATAAAACGCTTGATCCAGCTAGAAAGATTGATCCTGAGAATGTATTAGGGAAACAAGGTATTAAATTTCAGCAGTTTTTAGCAGATGTCTATCGGATGTACGTTTCGTTTAGATGACAAATATATGAAAAATGAATACAATAAAGATAGGTGCCTACTGCTGTAAGTAGGTTTTTTCTTGTTTTTATAAATAGTGTATTGGTAGAAGACTAGGAGTGGACGAGTATGCAGAAAGAAACAGTTATTATAATCGGAGGCGGTCCGTGCGGATTAGCGGCAGCGATTTCGTTGCAAAAGGTAGGGATAAATCCGTTAGTAATTGAAAAAGGAAACATTGTAAATGCCATTTATAATTATCCAACTCATCAAACATTTTTCTCTTCTAGTGAAAAATTAGAAATTGGTGATGTAGCTTTTATTACAGAAAATCGTAAGCCAGTTCGAAATCAAGCGCTTGCGTATTATCGTGAAGTAGTAAAACGTAAATCTGTACGTGTAAATGCTTTTGAGCGAGTGGAGAAAGTTCAAAACGATGGAGAAGTTTTTCAGGTTGAGACGACAAAGCGTGACGGAAGTAAAGAAATATATATAGCGAAATATATTGTTGTAGCAACTGGATATTATGATAATCCAAATTATATGAATGTTCCAGGTGAGGAATTGAAGAAAGTAGCTCACTATTTTAAAGAGGGGCATCCTTATTTTGATCGAGATGTAGTAGTTATAGGTGGGAAAAACTCGAGTGTAGATGCCGCGTTAGAACTTGTTAAAGCTGGTGCGCGTGTAACGGTACTGTATCGTGGAAGTGAGTATTCACCAAGCATAAAGCCTTGGATTTTGCCGGAATTTGAGGCGTTAGTACGAAACGACACAATTCAAATGCATTTCGGGGCTCATGTGAAAGAAATTACTGAGCATACATTAACGTTTACAGTTGATGGTGAAGATTTTACAATCCAAAATGATTTTGTATTTGCGATGACTGGTTATCATCCTGATCATAGCTTCTTAACAAAGATGGGTGTTAAGATTGATGAAGAAACAGGACGTCCAATTTATACAGAGGATAGAATGGAAACGAATGCTGAAAATATTTTCATTGCAGGTGTCATAGCTGCTGGAAATAATGCAAATGAAATATTTATCGAGAACGGTAGATTTCATGGAGATGCGATTGCACAAACTATTGCATCAAGAGAAAAATAAAAAGGAGCTGTCGGGAAAACCTCGACAGCTCCTTTTTATTCGTGCATAAACATATTTTGAATGGATTCATGAGAATTTGTATTCTCTAATGCGACAAGTAATTTAATGCGTGCTTTTTGTGCATTTAAGCCGTATGTGAATACAATGCCCATATCTTTTAAGTGTTTACCGCCACCTTCATACGAATATACGTCTTGAACGATACCGTTGAAACAGCGAGAAACTAATACGACAGGAATACCTTTATTTAATAATCGTTCTAGACTAGGAAGTGTTCTTGGAGGTAGATTACCTTGTCCAAGCGCTTCGATAACAATACCGTCTACAGGAAGATTTTCGATTGCTGCTAATAATGTATCATCCATGCCGGCATATGCTTTTAGAACAACTACATTTTTAGATACTTTGTTTATCGTATATGTTTCGTGATGTACTAAAGCGTGATGGAAGACAACACCGCGTTTTGTTACCATTCCAATTGGTCCATATTGTGGGCTTTGGAATGTTGCGACATTACTTGTATGTGTTTTCGTTACATTTGTAGCGCAATGAATTTCGTCGTTTAATACGACTAAAACACCTTTTTCTGCAGCTTCATCACAACTAGCAACTTTTACAGCTGATAAGAAGTTATATAGACCATCAGCACCTAACTCATTGCTAGAGCGCATTGCACCTGTCACAACAATCGGAATGGTTGCTTGTACTGTTAAATCTAAGAAATAAGCTGTTTCTTCTAATGTATCCGTACCATGCGTAATGACTACGCCATGAATGTTGCCTTGTTTTACTCTTTCATCAATGATGACTTGTAATTGTAACATTTCGCTCGGTGTCATATGAGGAGATGGTAGATGGAACACATCTTCAACGATTAAATCAACATCGCCTTCTAAATCAGGAATGAATTTTAAAAGAGGATTTTTTTCACCTGGTTGTACGACCCCAGTTTCTTTATCTTCCTCCATTGCAATTGTTCCACCTGTGTGTAAAACTAGGATTCTTTTCAATGCTTATACCCCTTTCAAGTAAAAAAATACATTTAGAACATAACATGTTTTGAGTAAATTCGACAATGGAAATGTATAAAAGTATGCCTCGAAAATGACAATAAAATTAACTGCTATATGTACGATGTATAAAATCACGAAACGAAATGTGCAAATATAGTATAGGAGGGGGCAATTATGTTGAAAAAGATGGAGAGAATTTTTATTCGTATATTAATAATACAATTCATTTGTCTTTCTGTTGTACAATTGTTATTTATACATAAGTCATCAGTGAAATATTTATCTAAAATTGTTTATTACGAAGGTGTCATGGTAAAAAATAAAGCAGAAATCTTGCAGGTGAATAGGTAGTTTTCATTTTCTTCTATGAAGGATTATGCTACAATAATTGAGGATTTAATGACGTGAAGCAAATGAGAAGAAGCAGGGTGAACACCTGCTTTTCGTTTTGTTTTATAAGTGAAAAAATGAGGTGTTACAATGGATAAACGAATTTCAATTGCTATAGATGGTCCAGCAGCTGCTGGGAAAAGTACAGTGGCAAAAGTTGTTGCGAAGGAACTTTCTTACGTTTATATTGATACAGGCGCGATGTACCGTACGCTTACATATGCAGCCCTTGAACAAAAAGTAGATATTGAAAATGAAGAACAGTTAATGGAAGTTGTAAAGAATGTAAATATTGAATTTCAGCAAGGAGAAAATACGCAGCTTGTATTTTTGAATGGACAAGATGTTTCTGAAGTAATCCGTACACCTGATGTGACGAATCGAGTATCTATTGTAGCGAAGCATCGCCTTGTTCGTGAAGAAATGGTACGTCGTCAGCAAGAGTTAGCGAAAAAAGGCGGCGTTGTAATGGACGGCCGTGATATTGGTACACATGTATTACCGGATGCTGAAGTGAAAATCTTTATGCTTGCTTCTGTTGAAGAAAGAGCGGAAAGAAGGCATTTAGAAAATTTAAATAAAGGTTTCGATTCTAATTTAGAGCAGCTAAAAGAAGAAATTGCTCAGCGTGATAAATTAGATTCAGAACGCGAAGTTTCTCCACTAAAAAAGGCTGATGATGCATTGGAATTAGATACGACTTCTTTATCAATTGAAGAAGTTGTCCAAAAAATTATGAGTATTGTTTCAGGAGTGTTTGCGAAATAAAGAAAGGGGATAATCCTCTTTCTTTTTTTGTTGAAATAGAAATGTAAAGGATACGTGAATTGTGAGTCTCTTTCCTTGACAAATGAGGTAATTTGTAAGAAGTTAGTTAAAGAGGAATAAAACTGTCAGAATATATTCGCTATTATATTTCAAAACATACTTTTTTCAAGCTGGTTTTGCTGTATACTATTTATATAGGTTTAATATATTTTCTTGTGAATGGTATTGAAAAAGAGTATGTGATGAGAGATTCTTAAACATGCAAATGAAAACTTTGTTTTCATTTCGTATATACATAAAAAAATGCTTTGTCAATTCTGTAGGGAGGTATTTCCATGGTAGAGAAAATGAATGAAGAAGTTATGGATTCAAAAGAATTACAAGTTGGTGACGTTGTTACAGGTTCTGTAACGAAAGTTGAAGAGAAACAAGTGCTTGTAAATGTTGGATACAAAACAGATGGCGTAATTCCAATTAGTGAATTAGCTAACGTTCATATTGAAAAAGCAAGCGATGTTGTAGAATTAGATCAAACACTAGAGTTGAAAATTATTAAATTAGAAGAAGATGATCTTGTCTTATCTAAACGTGCTGTTGATGCAGAAAAAGCATGGGTAGAATTACAAGAGAAATTTACTTCTGGTCATGTATTTGATGTTACTGTAAAAGATATTGTGAATGGCGGATTAGTTGTGGACCTTGGTGTTCGCGGTTTTATTCCAGCTTCACTTGTAGAAGTACATTATGTAGAAGACTTTACTGACTATAAAGGTAAAACATTAGCGGTGAAAATTGTTGAATTAGACCGTGAAAAAAATCGTGTAATCCTTTCGCATAAAGCGGTAGTAGAATTAGAACTAGATTCTAAGAAAAAAGAAGCAATTTCTTCATTAAAAGAAGGTGACGTTGTTGAAGGAACAGTGCAACGATTAACTGACTTTGGTGCTTTCGTTAACGTTGGTGGCGTGGACGGTTTAGTTCACATTTCACAAATTTCACACGAACGTGTAGAGCAACCTTCTGAAGTATTAGAGCAAGGTCAAAAGGTTAAGGTGAAGGTGTTATCTGTTGATGCTGATACACAACGTATTTCTTTATCAATTAAAGCGGCTCAACCAGGACCTTGGGAAAACGTTGCTGGCGAAATAAAAGCTGGAGATATTCGTGAGGGAGTAGTAAAACGCCTTGTTACATTTGGTGCATTCGTTGAGATTTTACCTGGCGTTGAAGGACTAGTACACGTATCTCAAATTGCAAATCGTCACGTGAAAAACCCGAATGAAGTATTGGAAATGGGACAAGAAGTAAAAGTGAAAGTACTTGAAGTTCACGTAGCAGAGAAACGTATTTCTTTAAGTATAAAAGAAGCGCTTGAGGAAAATAATGTAATTGAAGATTATAGTCAGTATGAGCCAAATGCTGATTCTGCTACTTTCCAATTAAGTGATATTATTGGTGAACAACTGAAAAAATTAAAGAAATAATGAGGGGTACAAGTGGTAAGGGCAAAACGTAAATTAGATCATATTGAATACGCTCTTTCTACTGGTCAGTCTCGTACGCATGGCTTTCATGATATTGATTTTGTGCATCAAAGCTTGCCAAATTCAAATTATGACACAATAACATGTGAAACAAAAATCGGCGAACTTTCACTAAGTTCGCCGATTTTTATCAATGCGATGACTGGTGGTGGAGGAGAGAAAACGTTACATATTAATGAGCAATTAGCATATGTAGCGAAACAGCATAACCTTGCTATGGCTGTAGGGTCGCAAATGGCGGCGTTAAAAGATGAAAGTGAGGCTGCTTCTTATAAGGTGATTAGAAAGGTAAACCCGAATGGTATTTTCTTTGCTAATTTAGGTAGTGAGGCAACTATCGAGCAGGCAGAGCGTGCCGTTGATATGATTGAAGCGAATGCATTGCAAATTCATTTAAATGTCATACAAGAGTTAACGATGCCAGAAGGAGACCGTGACTTTACTGGTGTACTTCAGCGCATAGAGAAAATTGTTTTAAATAGTAAAGTTCCTGTCATTGTAAAAGAAGTTGGATTTGGGATGAGCAAGGAAACAATGCAACAGTTAGCGAACGTAGGTGTAACGGCAATTGATATTGGTGGGCAAGGTGGTACGAATTTTGCTGCTGTTGAAAATGAAAGAAGACAGCGAATGCTTTCTTATTTTAATAACTGGGGCATACAAACAGCAACCTCGATTATTGAAGCAACCTCTACAAATAATAACCTCTCTTTTATTGCATCAGGGGGTATACAGACAGCGCTTGACGTAGCGAAAGCAATCGCATTAGGGGCGAATACAACTGCGTTTGCTGGTTACTTTTTACGTATTTTAATGCAAGATGGTATCGAGAAATTAGTGGATGAAATTGAACTTCTACATACAGATTTGAAATTTATTATGACAGCTCTTGGTGCGAAGACGATAGAAGAGTTGCAGTCTGTACCTCTTGTTGTAAAAGGTGAAACATATCATTGGTTAATGCAGCGTGGTATTGATACTGCGCATTATAGTAGGAGATAAAAAATCAACCGTTCGGTTGATTTTTTTGTTTTGTTTTCTTTCTCGTAATATAAAATGGAATTGGTATTTTCTAAAGGAAATAGGTGGAGGTAAAAAGAAGTGATAGGAGGATATAGTACACAAAATATTATTTCGATATAAATAAAAATCATTAAAATGATTATGTAAAAGACGGTTTCGTACAATATCGAAACCGTCTTTTTGTGTTCATTAGTGCTGGTTTTGTTTTCGAGCCTGCTCTGGTGTATCAAGTCCAGTTGCACCTGGATATTGTAGTGATTGATCACGATCAGATTCAACGCGGCGTGATTCTCGTAGTTTTCGTTCTTGGCGATCTTTACCCATAATGAATAACACCTCCTTGTTAAAAGTGTTGCTGTTATAAGAAAAAACTATGCGTAAATAAAGTGGATTAACTTTCATAAAAAATTCCCATAATGGAAAACATAGGAGGTGAAGTAGATGGATGGAAGTACTTTTTATTTTATAGCTTGGATAGGGTGGGTTGTCGTAACCTTTTTTATGAAAAAGGACCATATTCGGTGGAAGTTAGGCGCTTGTATATTGATTTTTATAATTTGCTCTCCGTTACATGTAACGATCGCCTCATTCATGGTATCAGTAAATGCTCTTTTACTTTGTATTATTTCTTTTATAGGGATCGCGCTGTATTCTGTTTGGAAAAAATTATATAGCTTACTTTCGGCACTTATTATTGCGATGTTATATACAAGTTTTCATCTGTTAGAGATATATGATCCGATTTGGATTGTGGTGGATAGAGTGTTTCTGCTAAGTAGTGCTCTTGTGTATGCATCGGTGTTATTGCATGGGGATCGCATATTACGATTATGTTCCCTATATGTAGGGATGTTACAAGGAGAGTTGCTAGTGACATTTATTTTTCGGAAATTGAATTTTCCATATGATTACGGTAGTTTAGCATTTTTTGATATCGTCGCCGTTTCTACATTATTCATGGCAGTATTGTTTTGGATTGCAAAAGCATCAGTATACATGGAACAGTTTAAGAGAAAAACACGTAAAAGAAAGGCGAGGGTAATACATGACTGAATATACACCAGCCATTTTATGCGGCGTAATAGCGGGGACAGTTACAAGGGTGTTAATGCTTCGGACGGATACACGGCAATATCCGACGAGGCTACATGGAAAGATTATTCATATTGCAATGGGGTTAATTGCAGCAGCTTTAGGAGCGATTGCAATCCCATCTATTTTGAAAAAAGATTTTTCTGCCATTACATTTCTTACGTTAGCAGCGACACAATTTCGTGATGTACGTAATATGGAAAGAAATACACTTCAACAATTAGATGGGTATGAGCTCGTACCGCGTGGAAATACGTACATTGAAGGGATTGCATTGGTTTTTGAAAGTCGCAACTATTTGGCGATGTTAACGTCGTTTGCAACGACGTTTGCGTATATAGGGTTCCGTTCATGGATTGCTGGAGTAATTATGGCTATAATCGCATTTTTTATTGCGAAAAAATTAATGTCTGGTAGAAGACTCCATGACCTTGTAGATATTGAGCATGTTCCGCTGCGTTTTGAAGGAGCAGGGCTTTATATCGATAATATTTATATTATGAATATTGGATTGCCAGTGAGGCAAGAAGAGATTATGAAATATGGCATGGGGTTTATATTAAAACCGAAATCAATTGATGCGATGGTGACAATCTCAAATTTAGGGCAACGGCAAGCTATTTTACACGATGTTTCGGTGGCGTTAGGGATTTATAGAGATTCTGGTACACCAGCGCTTGTACCGTTAGCAAAGCGTGATTTAGAGGATGGCAGGGTTGGGATTTTTGTCTTACCGCAAGATCAAGATGCAGAGAAAGCAATAAGTGTCATAGGAAATGTACCAACGTTAGAAAGTGCTGTCCATATGTCATCGGAAGCCCCGAAAGGAAGGGGAGATAAGAGATGATGTTAGAAAGCGTTATCCTGGCAGTTATTACAACAGCGCCAGAAAAATTTGCAGGTGGTGCTCCTTTATTTGTTTGTGAGTCGATGGAGGAACTAGAATTTGTTGCAAATAATTTAGAGGCAATTTTAGATGGTATTGCGCATCGCTTACAAGAGAATGTATATATTATTGTGAAACATTAGGAACGTGTGTTATAATGTGAGGTGTTTTGATACGTTGAGAAATATTCTGGAATGCAAATCCCTTCTTGCACAAAGAAGGGTTTTTTACATAATAAACAGAAGCAAGTTGAAAGGATGAAAGTATATGCCGAAACCAGTAATAGCAATAGTAGGCCGCCCGAACGTAGGAAAATCTACTATTTTCAATAGAATAGTTGGAGAAAGAGTTTCAATCGTAGAAGATATCCCAGGTATAACTCGAGACCGTATTTATAGTGCGGGAGAATGGTTAAATCATGAGTTTAACATTATTGATACAGGTGGAATTGATATTGGAGACGAGCCGTTCTTGACACAAATTCGTCAACAGGCGGAAGTTGCGATTGATGAAGCAGATGTTATCATTTTTATGACGAATGGTCGCGATGGTGTAACTGCAGCGGATGAAGAAGTTGCTAAAATTTTGTATCGTTCTAAAAAACCAATTGTACTTGCGGTAAATAAAGTTGATAATCCAGAAATGCGTAGTGATATTTATGATTTTTATTCATTAGGATTTGGCGAGCCATTCCCGATTTCAGGTACACACGGTTTAGGACTTGGTGATTTGTTAGATGAAGCTGCAAATCATTTTCCAAAGATTGAAGAAGAAGCGTATGACGATGAAACAATCCGTTTCTCTTTAATTGGACGTCCAAACGTAGGGAAATCATCGCTTGTAAATGCACTTCTTGGTCAAGAACGTGTAATTGTAAGTAATATCGCAGGAACGACGCGTGATGCTGTCGATACACCATATAGTAAAGATGATCAAGATTATGTAATCATCGATACAGCTGGTATGCGTAAAAAAGGAAAAGTATATGAAAGTACAGAAAAGTATAGTGTACTTCGTGCACTTAGAGCGATTGAACGTTCTGACGTTGTTTTAGTTGTTTTAGACGGAGAAGAAGGAATTATTGAGCAAGATAAAAAAATCGCTGGATATGCTCATGATTCAGGACGAGCTGTTATTATCGTTGTAAACAAATGGGATGCAGTGAAAAAAGATGAAAAAACAATGAAAGCATTTGAAGAAAACATTCGTGCTCATTTCCAATTCTTGGATTATGCACCGATTGTATTCTTATCTGCAAAAACGAAAAAACGTACACAAACGTTATTACCGGTTATCAATGAGGTAAATGAAAGCCATAGTATCCGTGTACAAACAAACGTATTAAACGATGTAATTATGGATGCGGTAGCGATGAATCCAACACCGACTCATAATGGTAGCCGTCTGAAAATCTTCTATGCGACACAGGTTGCGGTAAAACCACCGACATTTGTTGTGTTTGTAAACGATACAGAATTAATGCACTTTTCATATGAGCGCTTCTTAAAGAATCGTTTACGTGAAGCGTTCGGTTTTGTAGGAACGCCGATTCACATTATTGCTCGAGCAAGAGACTAATGGAGAGGATGTGATTTTATGACAAAAATCACAGTAGTAGGAGCAGGTAGCTGGGGAACAGCGTTAGCGATGGTATTAGCTGACAATGGACATGATGTACGTATTTGGGGAAATCGCTCAGAACTTATGGATGAAATGAATACGAAACATGAGAATAGTCGATATCTCCCAGGCATTACATTGCCAAGCACAATCGTAGCCTACTCTTCTTTAGAAGAAGCATTAGTAGATGTAAATACAGTACTGCTAGTAGTACCGACGAAAGCGTACAGAGATGTATTACAAGAGATGAAAGAAATTGTTACAGAACCGATTACTTGGATTCATGCGAGTAAAGGGATTGAACCTGGTACGTCAAAACGTATTTCGGAAGTAATCGAGGAAGAAATTCCAGAGAACTTAATTAAAGATGTTGTTGTATTGTCTGGACCGAGTCATGCTGAAGAAGTTGGTTTACGACAAGCGACAACAGTTACGTCTGCAGCAAAGCGTATGGAAGCGGCTGAGGAAGTACAAGATTTATTTATGAATAGTTATTTCCGTGTATACACAAATCCAGATATCGTTGGAGTTGAACTTGGTGGTGCGTTAAAAAATATTATCGCATTAGCTGCTGGTATAACTGATGGTCTTGGATTAGGTGATAATGCAAAAGCGGCATTGATGACACGTGGTTTAACAGAGATTGCTCGTTTAGGAAGAAAAATGGGCGGGAATCCGTTAACGTTTGCTGGTCTAACTGGTATGGGAGACTTAATTGTAACTTGTACAAGTGTTCATAGCCGAAATTGGCGTGCTGGAAATATGCTTGGAAAAGGACATTCTTTAGAAGAAGTGTTAGAAAGCATGGGTATGGTTGTGGAAGGTGTAAGAACAACGAAAGCTGCTCATGAATTGGCAGAGAAAATGGAAGTTGAAATGCCGATTACAGCTGCTTTATATGACGTGCTGTTCAATGGGAATAACGTAAAAGATGCGGTAGGCTCATTAATGGGACGTGTTCGAAAACATGAAGTGGAAGCTATACCTGACTTACTGTAAAGAAAAGCGACAGAAGTACATTTGTACTTCTGTCGCTTTTTTATTTTATGGGTCTTTTCACCATTTATTTATTTTTGCATAGGATGAAGAGTAACTTGAGGAGAGGGTGAAAAGAATGGATAATAACATTTTTAATAATATTGAGAAGGAAGCGAAAGTAAATAAAGAAGATATTTTTAAATTAGCATCATCCGTGCAAAATGCGAATTTACGTGATGAAACTGTACTTCGTCAATTGATTCATCAAGTGGCTCTTATGGCGGGACGTGAAGTGCCGAAAGAGCAAGAGGATCAAATTGTAAAAGCGATTATTAATAATAATATGCCAGCAGATTTTGGCTCGTTAAGCAAAATGTTTAAAAAATAAATTATGAGAAACAAAGAGTTTGTAGATTGCATATGATAGCCATGAAAGAATGGGAATAGAGCTGTTTTTGGGCATATTTGGTCAACCGAAGCGAGAGATACAATAGCTTCGGTTTTATTTTTATCTAGATTGGTGGAAGATGCTGAAAAACCTATTGATTAAAGTTACATATTCGCGATTTGTAGTAAAATGTTCTTTTTGTATTTGTTTAAAGATTTTAATTTGTTAAAATAGTATAAAAATAGATTAATAAAAAGGGGTGTGTATATGTCAGAAGGGCTTATGAAAATGTGGTTGGCTTTAGGGGCAATTGGATTTATGTTTTTTGCAGTAAGTTTTATTTTATTAAGTAGACATAAAATAAAGAATAAATTTTTGAAAGGGATTACAGCGTTAGTAGCGTACACCCTTATGGTTGTGTCAGGAATTGTTATTTTTCTTGTTGTATTTAGTGGACCTGTACAGCAGTAAATGGAATGGTCTCGAAAATACTACATACGGAGCAAGTTATATTAGTATGAAAAGGTGATGCTAGTGAAAAAAGTCCATATTATTTTAATATTTTGTTGTATGAGCCTTTTAACGGGGTGTCTGTATCCGAAAGAAAATATGAAGCAAAATGCGGTTCCTTATGAAGATCAGCTACAGGTTGTTCAAAAAGCTGTTGTGACATTTAAGGAGCAAAATGATGGGATATTGCCAATTAAGACGAGGGATATGAGTACACCTATTTATCAAAAGTATCCAATCGATTTTCAACAGATTGCTCCGCGTTACATACAAGAAGCGCCAGGGAATGCATATGAAAGTGGAGGAGTATATCAATACGTATTAATAGACGTTGAAACAAATCCAACAGTAAAGTTAATTGATGTTAGGATGGCTGAACAAATTCAGGAATTATCTTTAAAACTTAGGATGTATCGTGATGAACATCAATATCCACCTTTTAAAAAAGTAATTTCAGATGGTGTATATGAATTGGATTTCAAAAAACTAGGATATAAAGATGTGCCACAAGTGACAAGTCCATATTCTGGTAAAGGGCTTCCTTTTGTAATTAATGAAAAAGGAGAAGTTTTTGTTGATTATAGAATCGACTTATATGACGCTTTGAAAAAAAATGAAGGGCAGTTTACGGAGGGAGAAGATATTCGAAATATACTTTCGAAAGGTTCCCCGTTTGTACCAGCTTATTCTTTACCGTACACAGTAAAGAACGGAGAACCAATTTTTTTAAAATCATAAGTCATGAACCTTTCTTTTAGTGAATAAGTTCTAGAAGAAAGGTTTTTTATGTTATACAACTTACGATGCAAACAAAAGATATTTTTTAATAGTCATATGAAATTGGACAAAATTATATGATATATTGTCCGAACTTCTAGAATACCATTATATTATATCAGATATTATAGGCAACGTTAGAGAAGGTATTAGTTGACTATAAACGCGGAATTATTCCCAAAAATTTTGAGGGAGGGAATCACTTGGAAAAGGTAGATATTTTTAAAGATATTGCAGAACGAACAGGCGGTGATATTTATTTTGGAGTTGTAGGAGCTGTTCGAACAGGGAAATCAACATTCATTAAAAAATTTATGGAACTTGTAGTTATTCCAAATATTGAGAATGAGTCTGACCGTCAAAGAGCGCAGGATGAATTGCCTCAAAGTGCTGCTGGTCGTACAATTATGACGACGGAACCGAAGTTTGTTCCAAACCAAGCGGTTTCTATCGAAGTAGATGAAGGACTTGAAGTGAACATTCGATTAGTAGATTGTGTTGGATATACGGTTCCAGGAGCGAAGGGCTATGAAGATGAGAATGGCCCGCGCATGATTAATACCCCTTGGTATGAAGAACCTATTCCATTCCATGAAGCTGCAGAAATCGGCACGCGTAAAGTAATTCAAGAACATTCAACAATTGGTGTTGTAATTACAACAGATGGAACAATTGGTGAAATTCCAAGAAGAGATTATATAGAGGCAGAAGAACGCGTTGTAAATGAGTTGAAAGAAGTAGGAAAACCTTTCATTATGATAATTAATACGGTACAGCCGTATCATCCAGATACAGAGCAATTACGCCAAAGTTTATCAGAAGAATATGATATCCCGGTTATTGCAATGAGTGTGGAGAGTTTAAGAGAAACAGATGTATATAATGTACTTCGTGAAGCGCTATTTGAATTCCCTGTATTAGAAGTGAATGTGAACCTTCCGAGCTGGGTAATGGTGCTAAATGAAGGGCATTGGTTGCGTCAAAGTTATCAAGAAGCAGTTCAAGAAACTGTGAAGGATATAAAACGTCTTCGTGATGTGGATCGCGTTGTTTGGCAGTTTAGTCAATATGAATTTATTGATCGAGCGAGCCTAGCTGGCATTGATATGGGGCAAGGTGTGGCGGAGATTGATTTATATGCGCCAGATGAATTATATGATCAGATTTTAAAAGAAGTAGTAGGAGTAGAAATTCGAGGGAAAGATCATTTATTGAAGCTTATGCTCGATTTATCTCATGCGAAAATAGAATACGACCAAGTGGCAGATGCATTGCGTATGGTTAAGCAAACAGGATATGGTGTAGCAGCCCCTGCGCTAGCGGATATGAGCTTAGATGAGCCAGAAATTATTCGTCATGGTTCAAGGTTTGGTGTGAAGTTAAAAGCGGTAGCGCCATCTATTCATATGATTAAAGTAGATGTAGAGTCAACGTTTGAGCCGATCATTGGTACTGAAAAGCAAAGTGAAGAATTAGTTCGTTATTTAATGCAAGATTTTGAAGATGACCCGTTATCAATTTGGAATTCTGATATATTTGGACGTTCGCTTAGCTCGATTGTTCGAGAAGGAATTCAGGCGAAATTATCTTTAATGCCAGAAAATGCTAGATATAAATTAAAAGAAACGCTAGAAAGAATTATTAATGAAGGATCTGGCGGATTAATTGCGATTATACTATAAGAAAAATCCCTCTCACTGTAGAGGGATTTTTTGTTTTTTCGATTATAAAATAGAAAAATAAACAGTCATTATCTAATACATTGTTGTAAATTGTCAAGTTTCATCAGATTTTCACATTTTCAGAGTAACAATTTCCTTAAAAATATTGAATTATAAAGGAGAATCGTATAATATAGGCGTTGATAATGATTTATCTACATCTTTGTAGTATAGAATTTGTAAAAATTGCCTACAAATGAAAGTAAGACTCATTTTATGATCATTATACAGTCTTATCTTTGGGAGGAGGTGAATGGCATGAACAAGACAGATTTAATCAATGCTGTTGCAGAAGCAAGTTCCCTTTCTAAAAAGGACGCAACAAAAGCAGTAGACGCTGTTTTTGATTCTATCTTAGAAGCTTTAAAACAAGGTGATAAAGTACAACTGATCGGATTCGGTAACTTCGAAGTTCGTGAGCGTGCGGCTCGTAAAGGTCGTAACCCACAAACAGGTGAGGAGATTGAAATCGCTGCAAGTAAAGTACCTGCATTCAAACCTGGTAAAGCGTTAAAAGATGCGGTTAAATAATCCTTACATATTAACAGGGAAGAAGAGTTTCCTTTTTGGGAACTCTTCTTTTTGCTTTTAAAAACATAAATATGCTAGAATGTGTTCGTATCACTTTTAGGTTTTCGGGAGGGCTAGCGGATGGCAAAAGTTAATTTAGAACAAATTGAACATGCAGTACGCCTTATTTTAGAGGCGATTGGGGATGATCCAAATCGTGAGGGAGTACTTGATACGCCAAAGCGTGTTGCAAAAATGTACGCAGAAGTGTTCTCAGGTATGCATGAAGATCCGAAAGAGCATTTGCATAAAGTATTCGGAGAAGATCACGAAGAGCTTGTACTAGTAAAAGATATACCATTTTATTCGATGTGTGAGCATCATTTAGTTCCATTCTATGGAGTTGCTCACGTTGCATATATTCCGCAAGGTGGAAAGGTGACAGGGTTAAGTAAATTAGCTCGTACTGTAGATACAATTGCACGTCGTCCACAACTGCAAGAACGTATTACATCAACAGTAGCCAACTCTATTATGGAAGTACTAGAGCCTCATGGTGTAATGGTAGTAGTAGAAGCAGAACATATGTGTATGACGATGCGTGGTGTGAAAAAACCAGGTGCGAAAACAGTAACGACAGCAGTGCGTGGTGTGCTTGAAAATGATGCTGCAGCGCGCAGTGAAATTTTATCGTTTATTAAAGCGAAGTAAAGAAAAGCGGGAAACTGCTTTTCTTTTTTTTTTTAGTAAATAAATGATATAGTTTTAGCTAGACAGAGTGAGATTAGAAAGATTGCTTACATGAATGGTAGGTGTAGCCAAGTTTTGGTTATAGAAAATAGAGTGTATGTGTTATAATAAGTTTTATGAATTAGAAAACAAGGGTGATTTTTTGTGTGTGACATCTACGGAGGGTATGCGGGTATAAAAGAGAAATTGATGGAGAAATTACGCCATCCTTATTTTATAAACTATATTGAAGAACCATTTATTGATGAAGAAAAGATAGCATTGTTATATGGTGCTTTAAAGAGTGCAAACTTACATATAGAACAAATTGAGCATTACGTAGTAACAATTATGCTTGTACAAATTGCGCTTGATACGCATGAAAGGGTATCAAATAAAGCAGGCGAGGAAGAGATTGAATTCCATAAATGTCGTCAATTAACAGTACTTGCAGGCGATTACTATAGTGGACTATATTATTATTTATTGTCTATGAATCGTGATATTGTTTTAATTCGTGCACTTGCTGAAGGAATTAAAGAGATAAATGAACACAAAATTATGTTATACCAAAAAGCGCATGAAACGACGGATGACATAATGAAAAGCGTAGTAACGATTGAGTCTGCGCTCCTTCAAAAAACATGTGATCATTTTCATTTATCACATTGGAAGCCATTTATCACATACGTATTAGGTGGAAATCGCCTTCAAAAAGAAATTCAATTGTATGCTGATAAACAACATTCACCTGTTTTTCAAGCGGTGCAAGATGCTTTAGGGGATAAAGCAGAAGTAGTGATTAATGGTTGGATGATGGAATTGAGAAAGAAAGAAAAACAATTTTTAGAAAATCACACAGACGTAAGTGAAATAAATTCTGTGTTAAGGGATAAATAGAAGACATAAGCAATTTTACATTGGAAGAAGGTACGAGCATGCAACAATCAAAAGAAGAAAGAGTACATGACGTATTTGAAAAGATTTCTGATAAATACGATGTGATGAATTCTGTAATTAGTTTTCAAAGACATAAAGCGTGGCGTAAAGAAACGATGCGAATTATGGATGTACAACCTGGCAGTAAAGCGCTTGATGTATGCTGCGGAACCGCAGATTGGACAATTGCGCTAGCTGGAGCGGTAGGTGAGCAAGGAAAGGTTGTTGGCTTAGACTTCAGTGAAAATATGTTATCTGTCGGTAAGCAAAAGGTAGAGGCGTTACAATTAAAACAAGTAGAACTTCTACATGGGAATGCAATGGAGCTTCCATTTGAAGATAATACGTTTGATTATGTAACAATTGGGTTTGGTTTACGTAACGTACCGGATTATATGCACGTATTAAAAGAAATGACGCGTGTAGTAAAACCAGGTGGAAAAGTAATCTGTTTAGAAACATCTCAACCAACAATGATTGGTTTTCGACAAGGGTATATTTTATACTTTAAATATATCATGCCGTTATTTGGAAAGATGTTTGCGAAAAGTTATAAAGAATATTCATGGCTTCAAGAATCTGCTAGTGCATTCCCAGGGATGAAAGAATTGGCCCAAATGTTTGAGCAAGCTGGACTTGAACGTGTGCAAGTGAAACCATTTACTTTTGGGGTAGCAGCGATGCATTTAGGTATTAAACCAGAATCAAAATAGAAAAAAGAAAAAAGAAGTTTTAGGTTAAGGTGAACAATATGAAGTTACAACTTATGTACTCTTTTTTACGATCGGATATTAATGTGATAGAAAAAGAATTAAAAAAGACAGTTGCTTCTGAACAGCCATTAGTAGAAGAGGCAGCATTACAACTTATTGAAGCTGGTGGGAAGCGAATTCGTCCTGTATTTGTGTTGCTTGCAGGGAAATTTGGAGATTATAAGTTAGATGCGATTAAGCATGTTGCTGTTGCGTTAGAGCTTATTCATATGGCTTCTCTTGTTCACGATGATGTTATTGATGCTGCATTTTTACGACGCGGCAGTGCGACTGTGAATGCGAAATGGGGAGATCGTATTGCGATGTATACAGGGGACTATTTGTTCGCTAAGTCTCTTGAATGTATAACAAATATCGAAATCCCAGAGGCGCATCAAGCGTTATCACATACTATTTTAGAAGTCTGTAAAGGTGAAATTGAACAAATTAAAGATAAATACAATTATGACCAAAATTTAAGAACGTATTTAAGAAGAATAAAGCGAAAAACAGCATTATTAATTGCCGCGAGTTGTCAATTGGGAGCGATTGCTGCTGGTGCTAATCGTGATACAGTAAATCGTCTATTTTGGTATGGGTATTTTGTAGGAATGTCTTATCAAATTATTGATGACATTTTAGACTTCGTTTCCACAGAAGAGAAACTTGGAAAACCTGCTGGTGGAGATTTATTACAAGGAAACATAACGCTCCCTGCTTTATATGCGATGGAAGATCTAGTACTTCGTCAAAAAATCACATCTGTACATGAAAATACAACAGCAAGTGAAATGCAAGAAATTATTGATGCTGTAAAAAATAGTCCAGCAATTGATCAAGCATTTGCGTTTAGTGAACGTTATTTACATAAAGCTTTAGAAATAATAAAACCACTCCCACGTGGAAAAGCAAAGTATGCATTACAAAATGTTGCAAAGTATATTGGAAAACGAAAATTTTAATGTTTATTCTAAAAAATAAAATAATCTCTCTATTTCAAAACTATTGCACAATTGTGATAAGGGTGATAATATGTGTGTGGGGATATACAATTACATACATAATTCAGAAGTGGAGAGATTTTTTATGGAAAAAACATTTCTAATGGTAAAACCAGACGGTGTACAACGTGCCTTCATTGGGGAAATTGTAGCTCGTTTTGAGAAAAAAGGCTTTCAATTAGTTGGTGCAAAATTAATGCAAGTCACTCCGGAAATTGCTGGACAACACTACGCTGAGCATAAGGAAAAACCTTTCTTTGGTGAGTTAGTAGACTTTATTACATCTGGACCTGTATTCGCAATGGTATGGCAAGGTGAAGGTGTAGTAGATACAGCGCGTAACATGATGGGGAAAACAAGACCACATGAAGCAGCTCCTGGAACAATTCGTGGAGATTTCGGTGTAACTGTTGCGAAAAATATTATTCATGGTTCTGATTCTTTAGAAAGCGCAGAGCGCGAGATTGCTATTTTCTTTAAAGAAGAAGAATTAGTTGACTACTCAAAATTAATGAATGAATGGATTTACTAATTATTTTGAAATAATTTGTAAACGCTTTAATCACTGTGATAATAGTAAAAAGTGCAAGGAGAATAGGGGTATTCTTCTTGCACTTTTTTTATTTTCAATTAGTTACGAAGTTTGAGCTGTTATGATATATTGATATTTAAATTAGGCCTATCGGAAATATAGAATAAGAAAATGGTCGATTTATGATATAATTTCTTTAATATTTTTAGAATGATAAAAGTTAATATAGTGAGATAAATACATATACGAAAAGAGGAATAACGTATGCGATATATTACAGCTGGTGAATCTCATGGTCCGCAACTTACAACGATTATAGAAGGTGTTCCAGCAGGATTGTCTTTAGTAGCGGATGATATAAACGAAGAGTTAGCTAGAAGGCAAAAGGGATATGGGCGTGGTAGACGCATGCAAATTGAAACGGATCAAGTGCAAATTTTAAGTGGTGTTAGACATGGAGAAACATTAGGTTCCCCTATTGCACTCGTTGTTGAAAATCGTGATTTTGCCCATTGGACAAAAATTATGGGGGCAGAGCCTTTAACTGAGCAGGAAGAAAAAGAGATAAAAAGGAAAGTGACAAAACCAAGGCCTGGGCATGCTGATTTAAATGGTGCAATTAAATATGGTCATAGAGATATGAGGAATGTACTGGAACGTTCGTCAGCGCGCGAAACGACGGTGCGTGTTGCTGCTGGTGCGGTTGCTAAAAAGGTGTTAGCAGAACTTGGTATTAAAGTGGCGGGCCATGTAATTGAAATTGGCGGTGTACAAGCTAAGGAGGTTACGTATAGTTCAATTGAAGAATTAAAGAGTATTACAGAAGCATCTCCTGTACGTTGCTTAGATGACGAAGCTGGTAACCAAATGATGAAAGCGATTGATGATGCGAAAGCAAATGGTGATTCAATTGGTGGAATCGTTGAAGTAATTGTGGAAGGAATGCCAATTGGAGTAGGTAGCTACGTGCATTATGATCGAAAACTGGATGCGAAATTAGCAGCTGCAATTATGAGTATTAATGCTTTTAAAGGTGTCGAGATTGGAATTGGTTTTGAAGCAGCGCATAGACCGGGAAGTGAAGTTCATGATGAAATTCTATGGAATGAGGAGCATGGATATACAAGAAGAACAAATAATGCAGGTGGATTAGAAGGCGGTATGACGACTGGAATGCCAATTGTTGTGCGCGGTGTGATGAAACCGATACCTACACTTTATAAACCTCTTCAAAGTGTAGATATTGATACGAAAGAGCCTTTTACAGCGAGCATTGAACGTTCAGATAGTTGTGCAGTGCCAGCAGCTAGTGTCGTTGCAGAAGCGGTTGTGGCTTGGGAATTAGCAACAGCTTTAATAGAACAATTCGGATTAGATCGTATGGAACTAATTCGTGAAAATATTGAGAAACATAATGAATATGCGAGGGGATTTTAATGGGAAACATACATATTCAAACGAAATCAAAAGAATATGATGTACATGTTGGTAAAGAAGCGTTGTCAAACTTAACAATGATCGTTCAAAATATGCAGCCAGCTGTATCTAACGTAATGATCATTTCAGATGAAGCTGTTGCATCACTACATTTACAGACAGTTATCGATGCATTACAAGTGGAGCAGGACGTGTTTTCATTTGTTGTACCAAGTGGCGAAAAAGAGAAGTCTTTCGAAAATTTCTATGCGGCTCATACGTCAGCTCTTGAAAATAAATTAGATAGAAATTCTTTAATTCTTGCACTTGGAGGCGGAATGATTGGAGATTTAGCTGGTTTTGTTGCTGCATCTTTTATGCGGGGTATTCGCTTTGTGCAGGTTCCGACGACTTTATTAGCGCACGATAGCGCAGTAGGTGGGAAAGTAGCGATTAATCATCCGTTAGGTAAAAATATGATTGGTGCATTCCATCAGCCAGAAGCGGTTGTATATCATACACCGTTTTTACAGTCTCTTCCTGAAAAAGAGTGGCGTTCAGGTTATGCAGAGGTGATAAAGCATGCTCTTATTGGTGATGTGGAGCTATATCATTGGTTAAAAGAAGAAGTGCAAACATTAGCGGATCTTCGTGATGAGAAGTTAATCCATATATTAACGAAGGCGATTCCTGTAAAGGCAAATGTTGTGTCACAAGATGAAACAGAGAAGGGTGTACGTGCCCATTTGAACTTTGGACATACGTTAGGACATGCTCTTGAAAAAGAGCTAGGGTATGGGAATATTACTCACGGTGACGGCGTAGCGGTTGGAATGTTATTCGCCATATTTTTAAGTGAGCAAGTGTACAAGGTTGATCTTGCTTATGAAGATATGAAGCAGTGGTTCTTGAAATACGGCTATCCAAAAATGCCAAGAGATTTGAATGTAGAGCGCCTCGTTCAATTGATGAAACAAGATAAGAAAGCAAATGCAGGAGCAATTCATATGGTGCTTATGCAGGAATATGGGGTAGTGAATGTCGTATCTATTTCAGATGAGACTGTTCATATTGCGTTAGAGGCATTTCAAAAAGATATGGTTTAAAATGATAGCGAAGTGTTGTGAAGTGCTCATTTAGAGGTATTCTCGTAATAGTGACGGTTATGATAAAAGATTACAGTAAGGGGCTATAACTGTATTGTAATCAAATTGAATGAAATGACTGGGGGAAGAAAAATGAGAGTGAAAGAGCAATTGTTAACTTTGAGAGCGTATGTGCCTGGGAAAAACATTGAAGAAGTAAAAAGGGAATATGGATTATCGAAAATTGTGAAATTAGCATCGAACGAAAATCCATTCGGTTGCTCAGCGCGTGTGACAGAAGCATTAACTTCTTTAGCGAGCCAATATGCCCTTTATCCAGATGGATATACCTTTGAACTTCGGACAAAAGTAGCGAAACATTTAGGTGTAAAAGCAGAACAACTACTATTTGGTAGTGGATTAGATGAAGTCATTCAAATGATTAGCCGAGCGTTACTACATGAAGGAACAAACGTTGTAATGGCGAATCCTACGTTTTCACAATATCATCACCATGCTGTTATTGAAGGAGCAGAAGTTCGTGAAGTATCACTTAAAGACGGTATTCACGATTTAGATGCAATGCTAGAGCAAGTAGATGATAAAACGAAAATTGTATGGATTTGTAATCCGAATAATCCGACAGGTACATATGTTGAGAAACAAAAATTACTTTCATTTTTAGAATCAGTTCCTAAGTCGGCTCTCGTTATTATGGACGAAGCATATTATGAATACGCGGAAGCAGAAGACTATCCGCAAACATTGCCACTTCTTGAAAAGTATGAAAATCTTATGGTTTTACGCACGTTTTCAAAAGCATATGGTTTAGCTGCTTTTCGTATCGGATATGCGATTGGGGATGCGAAGTTAATCGGACAGCTAGAAGTAGCGAGGTTACCATTCAATACATCAACTGTAGCGCAATCTGTAGCACTCGCTGCATTAGAAGATCAAGCCTTTTTACAAGATTGTGTGAAAAAGAATGCTGAAGGTCTAAATCAGTATTATGCATTTTGTAAAGAATATAACGTATTCTATTATCCATCTCAAACAAATTTCATTTTCTTAAAACTTGGTATACCAGGTAATGAAGCTTTCGAACGATTAATGAAAAAAGGATATATCGTTCGTTCTGGTGCTGCATTTGGTATCGATGATGGTATTCGTATTACTGTCGGTTTGAAAGAAGAAAATGATGAAATTATAGAGTTGCTGAAAGAGCTTGTAAATGAGCAAGTACAGAAAGAAGAAACATATTCTTAAGAGATTGTGAAGGCTCCTATTATAGGAGCCTTTTTTATCGTATTAAAAATAAAGGTTGAAGACTGGCAATTAAGTTGTTCTGTAAATCACGGTTTGTATGGCTTGATAATTAGTGAGAGAAGTTATTTGCACGGTCATAAAAGAAAGCGGTACAATAGAAGATGATGATAAGGTATCGGTGTCATATCCGAACCTTTTGAACAATTACCTACTCTGTAAGAAGAAGTATAAGAAGAAGCATGCTCATTCTAAAGGTTGCGTTCTAACAGTGAGTTGCTTATGATAAATGAACAGAAGAGAATATTTTTTAGAATTAAAGGAGACGTTTATGCAAAAGTTTGAACAAGCTGTTTCATATATTGAAAATGGTGAAGCGGAAAAAGGATTACAATTATTAAAAGAACAATTAAAAATTGCAAATGATGAAGAGAAGTATGATATCGCTCGTTACTATCATACACTTGGATTTACAGATGAGGCATTAGCGATTACTGAAGACTTACGTTTACTGTATCCGGAAGAAAGTGAATTCACTGTATTTTTAGCAGAATTATATATTGATTTAGATAAAGAAGATGAAGCGATTGAAGTACTTCATGATATTCCAGAAAATGACGATTTATATGTTCAATCTTTATTACTTGTTGCAGATTTATTCCAAATGCAAGGTTTTGATGATGTAGCAGAGCAAAAACTATTAAAGGCAAAAGAAATGATGCCTGATGAACCTGTTATTACGTTTGGGTTAGCAGAATTATATAGTAGTAAAGGTGAAGAACAAAAGGCAATTACTTATTATGAATCGCTATTAGCTGAACATAAAGTAATGGGTGGTGTTGTGATCGCACTTCGCCTTGCAGAAACGTTAAGTGCGATTGGAAACTGGGAAGAGGCGATTTCTTATTATGAAGCAGGCCTAGAGGAACAAAAAGATATTCACTCATTATTTGGATATGCCTTCACATTATACCAAGGTGAAGAATATCAGAGAGCAATCGGTGCTTGGCAAGAACTAAAAGAATTAGACCCTGAGTACGCATCACTGTACATGTATTTAGCGAAAAGCTATGAAAAAGAAGGAATGCTTCAAGAAAGCTATGAAACGCTTCATGAAGGAATTAAAGTAGATGAGCTTTCAGTTCCGTTTTATGTAGAGTTAGCGAACATTGCGGCGAAATTAGGAAAAATAGTAGAAGCAGAGGAAGTTCTTCAAAAAGCACTTGAGTTAGACCCAGGGCATTTAGGCGCAACATTAAAATATGCGTATATCTTAAAAGGACAAGAAAAGTACGAAGAGTTAATTGCAATTGTAGAGCGTGCTATTGATAGTGGAGAACCAGATACACAACTACTTTGGGACCTTGCGTATGCAAAAAAACAATTAGAAATGTATTCGGATGCATTAAAACACTATGAAAGTGCATATACTTCTTTTAAGAATCATCCAGACTTCTTAGAAGAATACGGTTATTTCTTATTGGAAGAAGGAAAGCGAAAAGAGGCGAAAGAAGTATTTACCCAGTTATTACAACTAGACCCGACACAAATTCATATTGAAGAGTTGTTATATAATTTAGAGGATTTTTCATAAGTTGGAAGGAAACTGAATGCCGCTTCTTGAATCTAAAAAGAAAAGAGAAAGACAGAGGAGGGACTTAATTGCTATGAATACCCCTGTTTCTGTAAACGAGAAGAAGGATTTTGTAAAATGGTTTTTGAATAATTACCAACTGAAACAGCGTGAATGTGTATGGATTCTGAATTATTTAATGAGTCACGACCAATTGATGCATAAAGTCCACTTCGTAGAGCATGCAAAATATTGTCCGCGTGGCTTAGTGATGTCAGCGAATTGTGTGAAAGACACACCGTTTCACTTTTTTAAACAAAATGTTATGACAACAGATGCTGAAAAATCGTTTCATGATATTCGTTTAAATCGAGATGAGGATATTTATATTCAACTCAACTTTAAATCATCGTTTCAAAATGCGAATTATGTAGCTGTATTAGAAGAAAACCCATATCTACCAAAGCATATTGAAGTAAATGAAAAAGATCGTTTACTTGCAGAAAGGTTTTTGGAAGAAAGTGTATTTTCATTTAGGAGAGAACGCCTTTTGAAACAAATTGATGAAGCGTTAGATAAGCAAGATAAGGAAGCGTTTCATAGATTAACGGCCGAGTTAAAGACTTTATAGAATTTATTTGGATTAATAAATTTTTACAAATTTCAGACTTTCACCAAGAAAAACTACCTATATTGGGTAGTTTTTCTTTTTTTACCTCTTTTAGTATGGTTTAATATATATAAAGTGAAAGTTCTGTCATTTGCAAGTGAAGGAGGGAAGGAATTTGAAGTGGAGTGTAAAAGATGTGGAACAGTTTGAACAAGCAAGAGAGTATGTTGATACAGGAGTAATACCGCTTTTATCAATTTCGGCAGCACAAGAAATGAAAATGGTTGTAGAACAAGGTGAATTTATCGAATTGTTGAGCACGGAATTGGAAAGAGAGTATAAAGGAAGAGTGCTTTTACTACCTGCGTTTACGTATTTGGTAGAAAGTCAAAAGAATGAAAAAGGTCGTTTGCAAGAATGGACAAATCATTTACGAAGCGAAGGTTTTAAGCATATTGCTTATGTTACAAGTGATTTTTCATGGAAAGAGGATATGCAAGAGTTACAGGGAGATTTATTTTGGTTTCCTTCATTAGCATTAGAACAATTTAGTGATCAAGCAAAAAGAGAAGTTATTCATGCGCATATAAAAAATATAATGGTGATGTTGGAAGAGAAGTGGGGAAACTCACAATAAACAGAAAGTTCTTATTATTATGAGTAGTATGATATTGACCTGTGCATGAGCGTATTATATCATGATAGTGTCCTAGTTTTTATTTTTTATATAATTTATCACGAGGGGACAATTTCTGATAGAGGGGGGAAATTTTCGTGAGCGAGAAAGAACATCGCGTGTCAAGAAGACAATTTTTAAATTACACACTCACAGGGGTAGGAGGCTTTATGGCTGCCGGTATTTTAATGCCGATGACGCGATTTGCGCTTGATCCGGTGTTAAGAAAAGAAGCCGGAACAGATATGGTTGCTGTTGCGCAAGTAAAGGATATTACAACAGAGCCGAAGCGTTTCGATTTTAAAGTGAAACAGGTTGATGGTTGGTACAAGTCTGAAGAACCAAAATCGGCTTGGGTTCATAAAGATGAAAGCGGAGACATTGTTGCGTTCTCTCCAGTATGTAAACATTTAGGATGTACAGTTAACTGGAATTCGGACAAAGCACATCCGAATCAATTCTTTTGTCCATGTCACGGGGGTCGTTATACAAAAGATGGGATGAACATTAAAGGTACGCCACCCCTTGCTCCGCTGGATGTGTACGAGTCTAAAGTGAAAGATGGAACGCTGTATCTAGGAAAAGCGAAGCCAAGAGGGGGTGCAAAGTAGATGTTAAATAAAATTTATGATTGGGTAGATGAAAGATTAGATATTACACCGATATGGCGTGATATCGCTGATCATGAAGTACCTGAACATGTAAACCCGGCACATCACTTTTCTGCATTCGTCTATTGCTTTGGAGGACTTACCTTTTTCGTTACTGTAATTCAAATTTTATCTGGAATGTTTTTGACGATGTATTATGTGCCTGATATTAAAAATGCTTGGGAATCAGTTTACTATTTACAAAATGAAGTTGCTTATGGGCAAATTGTTCGTGGTATGCACCACTGGGGTGCTAGTCTCGTAATTGTAATGATGTTTTTACATACACTCAGAGTTTTCTTCCAAGGTGCGTATAAAAAGCCCCGTGAGTTAAACTGGATTGTTGGTGTTCTTATTTTCTTTGTTATGTTAGGTCTTGGTTTTACCGGATATTTATTACCGTGGGATATGAAAGCTTTATTTGCTACAAAAGTAGGGATTCAAATTGCAGAGCAAACACCGCTCATTGGTCCTTATATTAAAACATTACTCGCTGGTCATTCCGAAATTGTTGGCGCTCAAACATTAACTCGCTTCTTTGCTATTCACGTCTTCTTCTTACCAGCAGCACTTCTAGGTTTAATGGCCTTCCACTTCATCATGATTCGCAAACAAGGTATTTCCGGTCCACTATAAGAGATTGCTAAATTAAAGGGGAAAGAACTAAAGGAGGGAGATTATGCATCGCGGCAAAGGAATGAAGTTTGTAGGAGATTCTCGGGTACCGGTAGCTCGGAAACCAAATATTCCAAAAGACTATTCTGAATACCCAGGGAAAACAGAAGCATTTTGGCCGAACTTCTTGTTAAAAGAATGGATGGTTGGTGCAGTTTTTTTAATCGGTTATTTATGTTTAACAGTGGCGCATCCGTCGCCGCTTGAGAGAATGGCGGATCCAACAGATGCTGGATATATACCACTTCCAGATTGGTATTTCTTATTCTTGTATCAGTTATTAAAGTATTCTTATGCTTCCGGTTCATTTACTGTAATTGGAGCGTTTATTATGCCAGGGATTGCGTTTGGTGCATTACTGTTAGCTCCATTTCTTGATCGAGGTCCAGAAAGACGTCCATTGAAGCGTCCTGTAGCAACTGGATTTATGCTTTTAGCAATTGCATCGATTATCTTTTTAACTTGGGAATCTGTAGCACACCACGATTGGGAAGCTGCAAAGAAACAAGGAGCAATTGTAAAAACCGCGCCAGTTGATAAAAATGATGATGGCTATAAATTAATGCAAAAAAATACTTGTTTAACATGTCATGGTGACAACTTACAGGGCGGGGCGGCAGCACCAGCACTGCAAAACTTAACTTTAAAGCCAGAAGAAATTGCTAAAATTGCGAAAGATGGAAAAGGTTCCATGCCTAAAGGTGTATTTAAAGGTACAGATGAGGAACTGAAGAAGCTTTCGGAATTCGTTGCAAAGTATAATAAAAAATAATAAAAAGCTGACTACAAAATTTGTAGTCAGCTTTTCTATTTAGTTGGATGAAGTTTGTTATAATAGAGTAGGATTTAGTGAATGAATTACTTTGCTTGAAAGGTGTTGGACATACAGATTGGTGTACTTGTATGCAATGTTAAGACAACGCTCGGTATTATTATTTTTATTGGTTGTTAACATATTAGGTACAATTTACGGGTTTATATGGTACGGAAATCAACTGAAAGAAACGTCACCTATATTTTGGCCGTTTGTACCAGATAGTCCTATGGCGAGTCTCTTTTTTGTCTTTGTTTTAATTGCTTTTTTGACAAAGAGAAACTGGGGATTAATAGAAGCGCTAGCGATTGTTACTTTAATAAAATATGGTATTTGGGCTGTTGTTGTAAATGCGATTATGATTTACGTAAAAGGTCCTATTGGCCTTATGGGCTACATGTTAATGCTTTCGCACTTTGCGATGGCAGTGCAAGGTGTTTTATATGCTCCATTTTACCGTATAAAAAAATGGCATTTTATAGTAGCGGGTGTATGGACGTTGCATAACGATGCAATTGATTATTTATTTTGGCAAATGCCACGATATGGAATTATGCATTTGTTTGTAGAGGAAATTGGTTATTTTACGTTTTGGTTAAGCGTTGCTGTACTATGTATTACATATTATTGTTGCTTACGTGAGCACAGGAAACAATTTTCTTTATGATGGTTAGAACATTTAGGGGGAGAACATGGAGAAAAATAAGAGTGGTACAAAAATATTGGATCGATTGATTACTTTAGTTGTTTCATATAGCATAGCATTTTCTATTTTTGCACTCGCAACAACGGCAGTTGTGTATGGAAAATGGCTGTATTATTTTGAAATTGATTTTTTAAATATTCCTGATTTAGCGGATATGACGAAGGATGAAATTAAAAGAAATTACGATGTGCTTATTACATATTTATCCCCGTTTTATGACGGAGCATTACATTTGCCAACATTAGATATGTCTACAAATGGCCGTATTCATTTTGTAGATGTTAAAAATATTTTAGTAAAGATTCAATATGTGATGTATGCGACAATTATGATTGCAGTGATAGGTGGAATTTATTTATTAAAAAAGAAAAATGAAAAGTTTTTACTGCACGGATCGATTTTAACAATCATTTTTCCGATAGCGCTTATGTTACCAATCGCTATTAATTTTGAAAAGAGCTTTGTATTATTCCATAAGCTTTTATTCAGTAATGATTATTGGATGTTTGATATTGAAACGGATCCAGTTATATTAATGCTACCAGAGGAGTTCTTTATGCATGCTGCGTGTGCTATTTTATTATTCATTTTAGGTGGTAGTATACTTTGTTATAGCTTATATAGATATTTCGTAAAAAAGAAAAGGATGTCAAAGAAAAAATTCTCTGCTTAAAGAGAATTTTTTCTTTGTAAAACGATAATATATTTTTCGGTTCAGTTCTGTTCTATTCTTGTCCCAATTAACATATTTTGTACTAGTAGTTATAGGGGGGACCGGGATGAAGAGAACATTAATTGGATTGATAGCATTTCTAATTATAATGTTTCCGTTACGTATATATGCTGAAGAGTGGAATGAGCTAACAGGGTTGTTAGACGACTCGTTACAGTTAGTGAAGCGTAATGAAGATGAAAAAGCGGTACAAGTATTACAACTTTTCTCAGAGCAATTTTTAATGAAGGGGAATGAAAAGAAGCATGAAGTAACACCAGATCAAGTTAGAGTTATTTCTTTAGCTTACGACAAGGCGCAGCAATCGCTCTCTGAAGAAGGTTTAGGTAAGCAAGCTAAAATGGATAATGTGTTGGCATTACAACTTGCTGTTGATGCACAAGTATCGAAATATCAACCACTTTGGATGGAAAGAGAAAGGAAAGTAATGGATGCCTTTTCTCAAATGGAAAAAGCGATGGAAAAAGAAGATGCTGGGCAGTTTCAACAAACATTAAATACATTTTTAAATGAATTCAATATTATTTATCCAAGTTTAATGATTGCTTTGCCAGAAAACGAGGTACAGCGTGTAAATGTTCATTTATCTTATTTGGATGAATTTCGTAACGTTATGTTAAAAACGAAAGGTGGCCAAATGCAATTAGGGATTATTAAAGGGGATTTGCAAAAGATATTTCACACAGTAAAAAAGGATGAAATTGCACCTTCTCTCATTTGGTTTATGACAATTACTGGGGGACTTATTTTATTCACATTAACTTATGTTGGATGGAGAAAGTATAAAGGAGAGAGAGAAAAAAGAAAAAGTAATGTGCATTCTAAAAATAGATAATGTAATAAGTAAAGATATGGATTGTAAGGTTTATTCATTGACAATAGTGGCAGAAGAAAATAGAATGAGAAGTACTATAATTAAAACTTCAATGGAGGTTCATGATGTTTTATTTAATTTACTTCGCGATCATAATGATCATACCGTTGTATGCACAGTCAAGAGTACGAAGTGCCTATAGCAAGTATTCACAAGTTTATTCAACATCAGGTATGACAGGAGCGGAAGTGGCTCGAAAAATTTTAGATGAAAATGGATTATACAATGTAGCTGTGGAAGAAACACCAGGTCATTTATCAGACCATTATGATCCAACGGCCAAGACGGTTCGATTATCAACAGATAACTATTATGGACATTCAGTTGCTGGTACAGCAGTGGCAGCACATGAAGTAGGACACGCAATTCAAGATGCGCAAGATTATAACTTTATGCGTATTCGTCATTCGTTAGTTCCTGTGGCGAATTTTGGATCGAATATATCATGGGTATTTATTATGATTGGTATATTTGCGACAATGTCGAAACTATTGTTATTAGGAATTATTTTAATGGCTGCAGGTGTTGTGTTCCAACTTGTTACATTACCAGTTGAGTTCGATGCTTCAAAGCGTGCAATGCAACAAATTGAAGCGTTAGGTATCGTATCAACAGATGAATATGGCCAAGCTCGTAAAGTATTAAATGCAGCAGCATTAACATATGTAGCAGCTGCAGCTGTAGCGGTATTTGAATTATTACGTCTCGTATTAATGTATACTGGTATGCAGCGTAGCGACGACTAAAGACTATCAATTTTGATAGTCTTTTTTTGTTGTGTGGATTGAATTATATAATGTATTACAAATAGAAATAATAGAAGTAATGCGGAAAGGCGGTGGGGGAAATGAAATATCCAGACCATTTAGTAAAACAAGTGAAAGAGCGTAGTGCTCCTTATCAACTAGAAGGTTTTTTAAGTGGACAAGGTCCTGAAAATCCCAAATTTATGTTGTTAGGAGAAGCGCCTGGTGAAACAGAAATTCATAATGGGATTCCGTTTAGCGGGAGGTCGGGAAAACAATTAATGGGTTTTTTAGAGCGTATTCACGTTACGAGGGAAGAAGTATATATTACGAGCGCTGTTCGGAGTAGACCTTATAAATGGCGAGAGAAAAAAGAACGAAATGGTGAAAGCATACAAAAAAAGTATAATAGAACGCCAAATCAAGGAGAAATAGTTGCCCATGCGCCTTTGTTAGATTATGAATTAGAGAAAATAAATCCGAGGCTTATCGTCACACTTGGAAATATTGGTCTTCAACGTTTAACAGGAAAAAATAAAAAAATCACAGATGTACACGGGCAATTATTAAAACAGCCCATTCAAAAATTAAAGGATATGCAAAGTGCAGAGTTTACATGGTCAGAGAATGAATATCATGTTTTTCCAACTTTTCATCCAGCTTCCATTTTTTATAATCGGAGTTTATTGGAGCTTATTTATGAGGATTTGGAGAAGCTTAAAAGACTTGTAATAAAAAACTAGAAAAGCTAAGGCGCTTTTCTAGTTACATTTAATTATGTAAAGGGTTTTTATTTTCATCCAACGTAAAACCTTCACCAACTACATCATGTACGTCACTTACTGCAACAAATGCATGAGGATCTACAGAAGTAATAATATTTTTTAATTTCACGATTTCATTTTTAGCAACAACGCAATACAATACGTTCCGTTCCACTTTTGTATACGATCCAACAGCTTTTAAAAAGGTTGCTCCGCGCTCCATCTCAGATAAAATCTTAGCAGCAATTTCATCGTTTTTATCTGATATAATAGTTGCTCCTTTTGCTGCATAGGCTCCTTCTTGCATAAAATCAATGACTTTCGCTCCGATAAAAACAGCAACTAACGTATACATACCCTCGCGATATGATAAATAGGTAAGGATAGAGACGATAATGACGATAGCATCAAACATAAACATCGTTTTCCCCATACTCCAGCCAACATATTTATGAGCGAGTCTCGCAATAATATCTACACCGCCAGTAGTCCCGCCGTATTTAAATATGATCCCGAGACCGATACCAATAAATGCCCCAGCAAATAAAGCTGCGAGTGTCATATCATTTTGTAAGTTTAAATGTAAGTTGAGAACTTCGTAACGCTGAAAAATCCATAGAAATAAAGATACGCTAAATGTGCCGATTAATGTATATAAAAATGTCGTTCTTCCAAGTAACTTCCAACCAATAAAAAATATAGGGATATTTAAAATTAAGTTTGAATAAGAAGGGTCAAACTTAAATAGAAAATACAATAAGAGTGTAATACCGGTAAACCCACCTTCTGCAAGGTGGTTTTCAATATTGATATTGACAATACCGAAAGAAAATATAGCGGAACCGATTAAAATAAAAATAATATTTCGCATCTTCAATTTTGATGTCATATAGAAATCCCCCTAATTATGTAATGATTACATTGCTCCGCTGAAACGGTAAAACATAATAATAAGTAATTTCTAGTTGCTAGTGAAAATAGTAAGAACTTGATTAGTATGGGCTAATCTTTTGCAAAAAGCGCAAAAGAAAGTTTCACTTTACCCCGTTCCAACGGCTGGTAGGAGATAAAGCTCTGAAGAAAGGCGAACCAGCCGTAGGAACCCGATTGGTTCAACTAATCTTTTGTAAAAAGCGCAAAAGAAAGTTTCACTTTATTATAGTCTATCCAAAAAAGGGTCGCAAATAGGTGTTTGGCGGGGAATAATATTTGTCAAATCGCGATGAATTGGCTAACATGAAAGAGGAAGGATTAGAGGTGAATAGTATGGAAGCAAAAACGATGAAAGATATGCAGAAAGAAGTAGATGCATATATTGGTCAGTTTAAAGAAGGTTATTTCAGTCCGCTTGCAATGATGGCTCGTTTAACGGAAGAAATGGGAGAGCTTGCGAGAGAGGTAAATCATTATTATGGTGAGAAACCGAAGAAAACAACTGAAAAAGAAAGAAGTATTGAAGAAGAGCTTGGAGATGTATTATTTGTTATGATTTGTATGGCAAATAGTTTAAATATTGATTTAGAGACAGCACATAACATTGTAATGAATAAATTTAATACACGTGATAAAGATCGCTGGACACGTATTGATGAGGGAGAGAAAGAATAATGAAAGAAATTAAAGTAATTATCGCCGGACCAAGAGGACGTATGGGACATGAAGCAGTCCTTCTTATGGAAAGAACGGAACATTTTAATTTAGTAGCAGCAGTGGATTATAAGCATGGTGGTGAGAAGATTTCTGATTTACCTGGCATGCCAGCATTACATGCACCGATTTACGCTGATTTACATACTTGTTTAGATGAAGTAGAAGCAGATGTGTTGTTAGATTTAACAACACCAGAAGTTGGGAAACAACACGTTACACTTGCAGTTGAGCGTGGACTTCGTTCTGTTATTGGTACAACTGGATTTACAGAAGAAGAATTGGCACATTTAACAGAGAATGCAAAAGAAAAAGCAGTAGGAACAATTATTGCTCCAAACTTTGCAATTGGTGCAGTTCTTATGATGAAATTCTCACAAATGGCAGCGAAATATTTCCAAGATGTTGAGGTAATTGAATTACATCATGATCAAAAGTTAGACGCACCATCTGGTACAGCTGTAAAAACGGTAGAATTAATTCGTCAAAATCGTGAATCAAAGCAGCAAGGTCATCCAAATGAAGTAGAGCAACTAGCAGGTGCACGTGGTGCAAATGTAGACGGTATTCACATTCATAGTGTACGTTTGCCAGGGCTTATTGCACACCAAGAAGTAATGTTTGGTGGAGATGGACAAATGTTAACAGTTCGTCATGATTCATTCAATCGTGCATCATTTATGTCAGGTGTAAAACTATCAATTGAGACAGTAATGAACCTTGATCATCTTGTGTACGGTTTAGAAAATATTATCGACTAAAGGGGAGACAACGGATGAAAATTGCCTTAATCGCACATGACAAAAAGAAAAATGATATGGTTTCGTTTGCATACGCATATAAACCAATTTTTGAGCAACATGAATTATTTGCAACAGGAACGACAGGGCTTCGTATTATGGAAGCGACTGGATTAGTTGTAACAAGATATCAATCGGGCCCTCTTGGTGGAGATCAAGAAATTGGTGCAATGATTGCAAAAAACGATTTAGATATGGTGATTTTCTTCCGCGATCCATTAACAGCACAGCCGCATGAACCGGATGTGAATGCATTGCTTCGTTTATGTGATGTATATGCGATTCCACTTGCAACGAATATGGCAAGTGCTGAAATGTTGATGCACGCATTAGAGCGAGGAGATTTAGATTATCGTAAGTTAAGAAAATGAGGGGAACAATTATGAGTGGATTACATATATTAGCGTTTGGTGCTCATGCCGATGATGTTGAAATCGGCATGGCTGGTACCATCGCTAAATATACAAAGCAAGGGTATGAAGTAGGTATTTGTGATTTAACAGAAGCTGATCTTTCTTCCAATGGAACGATAGAGTTGAGAAAAGAAGAAGCAGAGGTCGCAGCTCGTATAATGGGAGTAAAAACGAGGCTGAATTTAGCGATGCCAGACCGTGGTTTGTATATGAAAGAAGAGTATATACGTGAAATTGTCAAGGTGATCCGTACATATAAACCAAAACTAGTTTTTGCGCCATACTATGAAGATCGTCATCCAGATCATGCAAATTGTGCAAAGCTTGTGGAAGAGGCTATTTTTTCAGCAGGAATCCGTAAATATATGCCGGAACTTTCACCACATCGTGTGGAGTCTTTTTATAATTATATGATTAATGGTTTTCATAAACCGAATTTTTGTATAGATATAAGTGAGTACCTCTCTATAAAGGTGGAAGCATTAGAAGCATATGAAAGTCAATTTTCAACAGGAAGTGATGGGGTTAAGACACCGTTAACAGAAGGATACGTTGAAACTGTGATTGCTCGTGAGAAGATGTTTGGAAAAGAAGTTGGAGTCTTGTATGCCGAGGGATTTATGAGTAAGAAACCGGTTTTATTACATGCTGATTTATTAGGGGGATGTAAATGAAATTAAAAATAGGTATTACATGTTATCCTTCTGTAGGTGGTTCTGGAGTTGTTGGAACAGAATTAGGAAAGCAATTGGCGGAACGCGGGCATGAAATTCACTTTATTACATCGGGTTTACCATTCCGGTTAAATAAAGTATATCCAAACATATATTTTCATGAAGTGACGGTAAGCCAGTACTCTGTATTTCAATATCCACCATACGATTTAGCGTTAGCAAGTAAAATGGCAGAGGTTGCACAAAGAGAAAACTTAGACATTTTACATGTGCATTACGCAATACCACATGCAATTTGTGCATATTTAGCAAAACAAATGATTGGAGAGCGTATTAAAATTGTTACAACCTTGCATGGAACAGATATTACTGTGTTAGGTTCCGACCCTTCGTTAAATAATTTAATTCGTTTTGGTATTGAGCAATCGGATGTTGTTACTGCTGTCTCGCATTCATTAATTAACGAAACGCATGAGCTTGTAAAACCAAGTAAAGAAATTCAAACGGTATATAACTTTATAGACGAACGTGTATATTTCAAACGTAATATGTCTCAATTAAAGAAAGAATACGGTATAAGTGAGAGTGAAAAAGTACTTATTCATATTTCGAATTTCCGTAAAGTGAAACGTGTGCAGGATGTTGTTGAGGCATTTGCTAAAATTGTTAAAGAAGTAGATGCGAAGTTGCTTCTTGTTGGAGACGGACCAGAATTCTGTACGATTTTACAGATAGTGAAGAATTTACATATTGAAGATTGTGTTTTATTCCTAGGGAAGCAAGATAATGTTGCAGAACTACTTGCGATGAGTGATTTAATGTTGCTTCTATCAGAGAAGGAAAGTTTTGGTCTTGTTTTATTAGAAGCAATGGCGTGTGGTGTACCTTGTATCGGAACACGGGTTGGAGGTATTCCAGAGGTTATTCAACACGGGGAAACAGGATATTTATGTGAAGTTGGCGATACAACAGGAGTGGCAAATCAAGCTACTCAGCTATTAAAGGACGAGGAACTTCACCGTAATATGGGAGAACGAGCAAGAGAAAGTGTTTATGAGCAATTTCGCTCAGAAAAAATTGTTTCACAATATGAAACGATTTACTATGACGTACTAAGGGATGACAAAAATGGAAAGATTTAAAAAAGCTAGTTCTATTATTGAGACATTAAAACAACAAGGACATGAGGCTTACTTTGTTGGTGGGAGCGTACGAGATCTTATTATCGATAGGCCGATTGGAGATATTGATATTGCGACATCTGCTTTACCAGAAGAAGTGATGGCTATATTCCCAAGAAATGTTCCTGTTGGTCTTGAGCATGGAACTGTAATTGTTTTAGAAAATGGTGAGCCTTATGAGGTAACTACTTTTCGAACAGAAAGCGAATATGAAGATTTTCGAAGACCTAGTAGTGTTCAATTTGTTCGTTCATTAGAAGAGGATTTAAAACGTCGTGATTTCACGATGAATGCAATTGCTATGACAGAAGAAGGCGAAATGGTTGATTTATTTGCTGGACAGGAAGCCATTCAACAGAGAGAAATTGTGACAGTTGGAAATGCTGCGGATCGTTTTCAAGAAGATGCCCTGCGAATGATGCGTGGTATTCGGTTTGTAAGCGCGTTAGGTTTTTCATTAGAAACGAAAACGAAGCAAGCGATTGAAACGTATGGACATTTGCTAGAACATATAGCAATTGAGCGCATTACAGTAGAGTTTGAGAAATTGTTAACTGGTACATATTGTGTGAAAGGTCTCAAAGAATTAGTAGAGACGAAGCTATTTTCTCATTTGCCATATTTACAAATGTCAGAAGAGAGACTGTTAAAAGCTACGCAGTATAAATGGGATTCTTTCGAAACGGATATTGAGGCGTGGGCATTTTTCTTATATTGTATCGGAGAAGAACATCCATCTGTCTTTTTACGTCAATGGAAGTTTTCGAATAAAAAAATAAAAGATATTGTTGCAGTTTTATTGGCAATCCGTACTAGAAAGGAGAAGGATTGGGATACAGTCCTTCTTTATAAAACGGGAATTTATATCGCTGAAATGGCAGAGAGAGTATATGAAGCGATGATTGAAAGCTACGATCCTACATCTGTTAAACGAGTACAATCAATGTTTCATGCATTGCCAATCCAGGGTCGTCAAGAAATGAATGTGACTGGTAATGATTTATTAAACTGGGCAAACAAAAAGCCTGGTCCGTGGGTTGCTGACATGCTTCAGAAAATCGAGGAAGCAATTGTAAAAGGAAACGTAGTTAATGAGAAAGAGCGTATAAGGGAGTGGCTGCAAGGATGCAATCTACTATAAGAAAGCAGTTATTACAAGTTTTTTCTGAAGCGGATGGCGAGTTTGTATCCGGCCAAACGATTAGTGATAAACTTGGTTGTTCAAGAACTGCTGTGTGGAAACATATGGAAGATCTCCGGAGTGAGGGATATGAACTTGAAGCTGTGCGCCGATTAGGTTACCGAATTGCAAGTAAGCCAGACAAAGTGACTGCTAATGAAATTCAGTTAGGGCTACAAACGAAGCGAATTGGTAGAACAGTGTATTTTGAAGAAACTGTTGAATCAACGCAGCACATTGCAGCAAAACTTGCTTATGAAGGTGCAGAAGAAGGAACTATCGTTGTAGCAGAAGAACAAACAGCGGGAAGAGGTCGTTTAAGCAGAAAATGGCATTCACCAAAAGGAACAGGAATTTGGATGAGTATTATTTTACGCCCATCGATTCCAGTTCATCATGCACCGCAACTTACTTTGTTAGCGGCTGTTAGTGTTGCACAGGCAATTGAAAAATGTACAGGTGTAGACGTGGGAATAAAATGGCCAAATGACATTTTAATTCAAGGTAAAAAGGCTGTAGGTATATTAACAGAAATGCAAGCGGATCCTGATAAAATTAATGCTGTCATTATGGGCATCGGTATTAATGCGAATCAAAAGCAAGAACATTTTGATGAAGAAATTCAGCACATTGCTACTTCATTAGCGATTGAATCAGGTAAGCCGATTGTTCGTGCAGAACTTATGCAACAAATCTATTTACAACTAGAAAAATTATATGAAGAGTATTTACAAAATGGTTTCTCTGTCATTAAAATTCTTTGGGAAAGTTACGCTGTGAGCATCGGGAAAGAAATTACCGCTCGAACGATGAGAGAGACGATTACGGGGTTAGCAAAAGGAATCACAGAGGATGGTGTATTACTTCTGGAGGATCATGAGGGGAAAGTACATCATATTCATTCTGCAGATATCGAAATTAAGTAAAAGAAGTTCCTCTTTTGGAACTTCTTTTTATTTCAATATTTTTGAGTTAAATTTGTAACATGATAATAAATCCTTTTCATATTTAAAGTTCATTTCAAGATATCTTCCGTCTAGTTGGCCTGGCATGTTATTTGACGATTACTTTGCCTTCCATTCCTTTAAGGAGATGGTATCGACATATTAATTCATATGTACCAGTATTTTTAGGTTTCACGGTAATATTCTTTTCTTTTCCTGACTCAACTACGACGTCAATGCCGAGTTTTTTCACTGTAAAGGTGTGCTCGTTTTTACCTTTATTTTTCAATAGTAATGTTGTTGATCCTTCAAGCGGAATCGTGATGACATTTGGATTAAAGTAATCATCATTTAGTTCAACCTCAATCACGTTCGTTACATCGGTGGGTTGTGTTACGACATTAACTGAGGCAAATACATGAAAGGATCCTAAAGACATCCACCATACAATCATTACAAGCAAACTGCTGAATCGAAATAACCACCTGTTCATAGACATCTGCAATTCTCCTTTGTTAAGTACTTTTCCTCAATTAACCTGCATCATTAGTTTAAGAGTTATACTATACAGTTAAATTGATTACAGAAGAAATTAACTTGGAATTTTTTAACACGCGTTGAAAAAACATGTATCTTTTCAGGATTGAATTATCTATAAAAACTTTATCCCGCTATTTACTGGGCAATAAGACCTCCACCTCAAAATTCAGCGGAAGCAAAGAAGTTAGGTGGGGATCGGGCTGATTAAAGTTTCACTTTCTAGCATATATACTCTCTTATTAAATTTCATATACCGTAATCAGAATAAAAAATTATTTTTTCAAAAAAATGTAGTAATTCCCTTTTGTAGTTTGCTATAATTAGTTCGAATGTGGGCAGTATCAGAGCGAACTGCACCATGATTCGAAGTAATACGAAAAATAATAACTTGGATTCTGCCTTGATCCAATAACGGACTGGGACAGAGGGATGAATAATGCCGACTAACACACAACCCTTCTGCCCTTTTATGGCCAGAGGGGTTTTTTATATGATTGCGGCCATCTCCTCTCTCCTGCATAAAGGAGGAGTAGTTTTTGAAAACAAAAACAGATTTTTTGAAGATGAAAGAGCAAGGTGAGCCGATTACAATGCTAACGGCGTATGATTATCCATCTGCTAAATTAGCAGAAGAAGCTGAAGTTGATATGATTTTAGTTGGAGATTCTCTTGGAATGGTTGTACTCGGATACGATTCAACAGTACCTGTAACAGTAGAGGATATGATTCATCATACGAAAGCTGTACGCCGCGGAGCGAAAGAGACGTTTATTGTAACTGATATGCCATTTATGTCGTATCACGTATCATTACAAGAAACGATGGTGAATGCACGCCGCATCGTTCAAGAGAGCGGGGCGCATGCACTGAAGGTAGAAGGTGCTGGAGAAGTTATATCAACGATTCAATATTTGACGAACGCAGGAATTCCTGTTGTAGCGCATTTAGGTTTAACCCCTCAATCTGTAGGAGTGTTGGGTGGATATAAAGTGCAAGGAAAAGATGCGGAGAGTGCAAAGAAATTAATAGAAGATGCAAAGAAATGTGAAGAAGCTGGTGCAATAGCGCTTGTGTTAGAATGTGTACCAATGCAGTTAGCAGAACTTATTTCAGAGCAACTAACAATACCGACAATTGGGATTGGTGCAGGACAAAAAGTAGATGGGCAAGTGCTTGTTTATCATGATCTTATCTCATACGGCGTGAATCGTGTGCCGAAATTTGTGAAGCAATATACATCTGTTCAAGAGGAAATTGTGCGTGGGATTTCACAATATGTTACTGAAGTAAAGACAAGGCAATTTCCTGAAGAAAAACATTCGTTCACAATGAAAGAGGAAGAATGCTTAGCGTTATACGGAGGAAAACAATAATGAAAATCGTAACTACAGTGCAAGAGATGCAGCAAATTACAAACGAACTTCGTGCAAGTGGAAAGAGTATTGGTTTTGTTCCAACGATGGGTTATTTACATGAAGGGCATGCTACCTTATTACGTAAGGCAAGAGAAGAAAATGAAATTGTAGTTTTAAGTGTATTTGTAAACCCGCTGCAATTTGGCCCAAATGAAGATTTAGATCGATATCCTCGTGATATTAATAGAGATGAAAATGTAGCAAAAGAAAACGGTGTAGATTATTTATTTTATCCGAGTGTAGAAGAAATGTATCCAGCAGAACAAACAACAACAGTAGAAGTTGTGAAGCGCACGGACGTATTATGCGGTCAACAAAGACATGGTCATTTTGCTGGTGTTGCAACTGTACTAATGAAACTATTTAATATTACGCTGCCAACGCGTGCTTATTTCGGTATGAAAGATGCTCAACAAGTTGCAGTAATTGAAGGATTTGTAACTGATTTCAATATTCCGGTTACAATCGTACCAGTTGATATTGTAAGGGAAGAAGATGGATTAGCGAAAAGTTCTCGTAACGTGTACCTATCACAAGATGAACGTGAAGAGGCTCTTCATTTATACCGCAGCCTATGTATAGCGAAAGAAAGAATTGAGGTAGGTGAACGTAATCCGGAAATCATTACAAATCTTGTGAAAGAGTATATTGAGACGCATACGAAAGGCACTGTAGATTATGCGGATTTATATGCATATCCGTCATTAACAATGGTAGAGAAAGTCGAAGGACGAATCATTTTAGCTATTGCAGTTAAGTTTGAAAATGTAAGATTAATTGACAATATAACATTAACGGTTAAATAAGGGGGAGCACCTATGTTTCGCACAATGATGAGAGCAAAGTTACATCGTGCAACTGTAACGGAGGCAAATTTAAATTATGTAGGTAGTATTACAATTGATGAAGATTTAATGGATGCAGTAAATATTGTAGAAAACGAAAAAGTCCAAATTGTAAATAATAATAATGGTGCTCGTTTAGAGACATACGTTATTAAAGGGGAACGCGGTAGTGGTGTTGTTTGTTTAAACGGTGCTGCGGCAAGGCTTGTACAACCAGGGGACAAAGTAATTATTATTTGTTATGGGCTAGTTACGGAAGAAGAGGTTCATAAACAAGAACCCAAAATTGCAGTACTAGACGATAATAATCAAATTATTGAAATGTTAGGTGCTGAAAAAGCGGGTACGATATTATAAGTAGAAAGGCTATCTCCATTGCGGAGATAGCTTTTTTGTGCATCTTTTCATTAAGATGAGATAAAACGTGGTATAGTAACATTATATAAATTATTGTTGTTTGAAAGGTAAGAAATTGAGGTGTTACATATATGAGTAAGCGTTATGTCGTTGTTGATTTAGAGACGACAGGGAACTCCTGGAAAGATGGGAAGGATAAAATTACCCAAATTGCAGCTGTTGTAGTAGAAGATGGAGAGATATTGGAGATTTTTTCGTCTTTTGTTAACCCAAAGAGAGAGATCCCACCATTTATTACAGAATTAACAGGGATTGATGAAAGTCTTGTAAAACAAGCCCCGTTATTTCAAGATGTAGCCCCGATGATTGTTGAGCTATTACAAGGTGCGGCTTTCGTTGCGCATAATGTTCACTTTGATTGGAATTTTTTAAATGAAGAATTAAGACAGGCTGGATATACAGAAATACATTGTCCTAAAATCGACACGGTTGAATTGGCTCAAATTCTTTTGCCGACAGCTGATAGTTATAAATTACGTGATTTAGCTAAGAAGCATGAACTAGAACATGATCAACCACATCGTGCGGATAGTGATGCTCTTGCAACAGCGGAATTATTTTTACAATTTTTAAATGAAATTGAAAAGTTACCACTTGTCACGTTGCAATCACTTTATGAATTAAGCGATGTGTTCCAAAGTGATATAGCTGATGTGCTTTCTGAAAATATTTTAAAGAAAGTAATGAATGGTAAAGAAGATATAGCGGAGTATGAAATACATCGAAATATTGCGCTGAAAAAGCGGAACTATTCCTTAAACCTTGGAGAAACGTGTTCATCAAAGTTTGATGCTTTCTTGAATAAAACGATGGATAAATTGGAATCACATATGCCAAAGTTTGAAAGAAGAGAAAGTCAACAACTGATGATGAAAGAGATATATACGGCGTTAAGAGACTCTCGTTTTTCACTAATTGAAGCCGGTACAGGAACAGGAAAGACTCTTGCATATTTGCTTCCTAGTCTTTATTTTGCAAAGAGAAAAGAAGAACCTGTCATTATAAGTACACAAACGGTACAACTCCAACAACAAATATTAGAAAAAGAAATACCGTTATTACAAAAAATAATGCCATTTTCATTTGAGGTAGCTCTTCTTAAAGGAAGAAAGCATTATCTTTGCTTACACAAATTTGAGTATGCTTTACAAGAGGAAGAAAAAAATTATGATATGGCACTTACGAAGGCGAAGATTTTAGTTTGGCTATTGCAAACTGAAACGGGTGATCAAGACGAATTAAATATTCCTGAGGGCGGAAAGTTACTTTGGAATCGTATTTGTAGTGATGCGTATAGTCCAGGCGGTATGCAAAGTAATTGGTTTAGTCGTTGTTTTTACCAGCGAGCGAAGAATAAAGCTTTATTTGCAGATATCGTTATCACAAATCATGCGTTATTATTTCAAGATTTTTCAAGTGAAGAACCGCTGTTTGCTTCATGCGAACATATTATTTTTGATGAAGCTCACCATATTGAAGAAGCTGCGAGTAGAACATTGGGTGAACAGTTCTCTTGTATGTATTTTCAATTGGTTATATCTCGTCTTGGGACGCTAGAAACAGAAGATGTACTCTCCAAAGTATATAAAATGATGAAAAAATCAGAGCAAGCATCTCGTTCAACTTTCCGTATGATAAGTTATAGTTTGAAGGAACTTAAGTTTGATGCGGATGAACTCTTCCAAATGTTACGTACTTTTATATTTAAACAAACAAAGCAAGAACAAGGAACGAATAATATGCCGCTCATCTATAGGTATAACGCAGAACTAGAAAAAGGTAAGTTGTGGGATAGTATCGTTGAATTAACAAATCGTTTTATATATGAATTAAGAAGGGTAGTAACTGCTCTTGAGAAGCAAGTGGATATATTGCAAAGTAAGTTAGAATGGGAGATGCATGTTGTAACAGGTGAATTTATGCATTTAATTGAGTTGCTGAGAAAGATGGCAGAATCATTACAGTTACTCGTATTAGAAAAGAATTCGTATGTAACTTGGATGGAGACTGAAACGAAAGGGACGATTCATTCAACAGTTCTATATGCACAGCCTGTTCATATTGGTGAAAGATTTGCTGATGAATTTTTAACAGAAAAAAAGAGTGTTATTTTTACATCCGCAACACTAACAGTTAACGATACGTTTGATTATATAAAAGAGGAACTTGGTTTACATGATTTCGCTCCAAATACTTTAAAGGTTCCATCGCCATTTCGTTATGATGAACAAATGAAATTAATGGTTTCAACGGATGTACCTTTTATTAAGCAAGTAAGTAATGAGCGATATATTGAATCTGTATCGGAACATATTGCAAAGATAGCGAAAGCCACAAAGGGCAGAATGCTTGTTTTATTCACTTCGTATGAAATGTTAAAAGAAGCGTATGCGAATTTAAAAAATAATGATGAATTAGAGGGTTATTTATTACTCACACAAAGTGTGAATAATAGAAGTCGAAGCCGTTTAATTCGAAAGTTTCAAGAGTTCGACAAATCAATTTTATTAGGGACGAGCAGTTTCTGGGAAGGGATAGATATTCCAGGAGATGCCTTAAGTTGTCTTGTTATTGTCCGTCTACCATTTACGCCGCCTCATCAGCCGATGATGGAAGCGAAAGGTGAGTGGCTAAAAAATCAAGGTGAGGATGTATTCGCTAAATTAGCGCTGCCACAAGCAATATTACGTTTCAAACAAGGATTCGGCCGCTTAATTCGAACGAATACAGATACAGGAACGGTAGTAGTGTTAGATCGTCGTTTGACGAGTTCTTCCTATGGAAAACGATTTCTACAATCGATCCCTAACGTACCTCTTTATGAAGGACCATTAGAAGAATTATTAGTACAATTAGAAGAACCATCAAATGAATAAAAATGGAAGAAAAATACGCCTGAAATACTTATAAACTTCAGGCGTAAAAAATGTGGGTAGGAGGAATTTTATTTTTCTTACTTCTTGTATACAAAATGTGTTGGTTTTCGACTTGAAACCTTTTTTTGCTGTACATGTCCTGCTATAATAGATGGGTGATGAAGCAGGGGTTGTAAAGAATGTACTCTTATTGTAACCGCATTGCGTTCTTCTATAATTAGAAATTTTTGTGTAACGGAGGAGTTTTTTCATGGAGAAGAAAATCGAAGTACTATCAACGATGCGTATTAAATATTCGTCTGATTTGTATAAAATTGTTGATAGTTTGAATCGTACGTTAAAAGAGCAGGACCTCATGTTCGGACTAGCATTAGACGAAAAAGATAAAGAAACAGCTGTATTTACGATTTACAGAACGTAGTGATACAATGAAAAAGTGGATCTTTGCAATCATTATTGTTATCGTTGCTAGCGGAATATATGGGGCGTATGTTTATAATAAAGCAATGGGGAAGAAAATTCCAAAAGAGTCGAAATTTGTAGAAATTGCTAAAGAAAAAGCAAAGCTTACAAAGGTGAAATCTGTTGATTATTACAACGGAAAATCTGCATATATAGTCGTGCAAGGTACAGATGAAAAGGGAGAACAACTTATCGTTTGGGTGCCGGAGAAAAAAGGGGATACTGTAGTAAGGAAAAAGAGCGAAGGTATTTCTGAAAAAGAGGCTATACAAAGAACATTAGAACAAGTCGGCAATGAAAGTAAGGAATCAAAAAGTAAGCCGAAAGAGATTATGAAAGTGAAATTAGGCTTTGAAAATGATGTACCACTATGGGAAGTTACATATATTGATGATGACAATCGTTATAGTTATTACTATCTTGAATTTAAAGATGGAAAATTTTTAAGACGATATAGCATTGAAAAATAGATGTAGGGGGAACTACAAATGAAATTAGCAAAGCGAGTAGCTGCTTTAACACCGTCTTCAACTTTAGAAATTACAGCAAAGGCACAAGCATTAAAAGCAGAGGGTCATGATGTAATTGGATTAGGGGCAGGGGAACCTGACTTTAATACACCAGAGCATATTATGGATGCTGCACATAAAGCGATGTTAGAAGGGCATACGAAGTATACACCAACAGGTGGATTACAATCGTTAAAACAAGAAATTGTGAAGAAATTTACTCGCGATCAAGGTATTGCGTATGATCCATCTGAAATTATTGTATGTAATGGCGCAAAGCATGCATTATATACATTATTCCAAGTATTACTTGATGAGGGAGATGAAGTTATCATTCCAACTCCTTACTGGGTAAGCTATCCAGAGCAAGTAAAGCTTGCTGGCGGTAAGCCGGTTTATGTAGAAGGTTTAGAAGACAATGAGTACAAAATTACAGCAAAGCAGCTGCGTGAGGCAATTACAGAGAAAACGAAAGCAGTTATTATTAATTCACCGAGCAATCCAACAGGAATGATTTATAGCAAAGAAGAATTACAACAGCTTGGAGAAGTATGTTTAGAACATGATATTTTAATCGTTTCTGATGAAATTTATGAAAAATTAATTTATGGTGGCGTAGAATATACATCAATTGCCCAGCTTTCTAATGCATTAAAAGAACAAACACTTATTATTAATGGTGTATCTAAATCTCATTCTATGACAGGATGGCGTATTGGATATGCAGCAGGAAATAAGCAGCTTATTAAAGCGATGACGAACTTAGCGAGTCATAGTACGTCAAACCCTACTTCAATCGCTCAATACGGCGCAATTGCGGCATATGCAGGCTCACAAGAACCTGTGGAAACAATGCGTCAAGCCTTTGAAGAGAGATTAAACATCATTTATGATAAATTAATTCAAATCCCTGGCTTTACTTGTATTAAACCGCAAGGTGCATTTTACTTATTCCCTAACGTAAAAGAAGCTGTAGCTTTATCAGGATATGCAACAGTTGATGATTGGGCAAAGGCTCTATTAGAAGAGGAAAAAGTGGCTCTTGTACCAGGTACAGGATTTGGTGCTCCAAATAATGTTCGTTTATCATATGCGACATCTCTTGAACAAGTAGAGAAAGCATTAGAACGCATCCATACATTTATGAAAAGTAAAGTGCAAGCTTAATTTTATATTTCATTCATGTAATATAAAAAACCTCCCTATTGATGGGGAGGTTTTTTTGACGAATTGTGGCAAAAAGAAATAGCTAAAGGTGTGTTATACTAGAGAGCGAGGTGTTTGGTGATGAAAAAGAAAATGATGCTACAGTGGTTTGAGCAGGGAAGCATTGCAATTCCAAAATTGCTTATGATGCATTATAAAAAATTAGGTTTAAATGAGACGGAATTTATGGTTGTACTTCATGTACACACATTTTTAGAATCAGGTAATTCGTTTCCGACTCCTTCAGAGATTTCTGAACGGATGACGATAACGGAAATGAAATGTATGGAAGTAATTCAAGCGTTGATTCAAAAAGGTTTTTTATCACTAGAAGGTGGACAAAGATCAGAAGCAATGATGTGCGAAAGTTATTCTTTACAACCGTTATGGGAAAAAATATTACATTTCTTAATGGATGAATCAATAGAGGAAGAGCAAAAAGAAAAAAAACAGCTGCAAGTAAATTTATATACAGTATTTGAAAAAGAATTTGGAAGACCACTTTCGCCGTTCGAATGTGAAACGTTAGGAATGTGGGAGGACCAAGATCAACATCATCCAAATTTAATTCAGGCAGCTCTTAGAGAAGCTGTAATGAGTGGGAAACTAAATTTCCGATATATTGATCGTATTTTATTTGAGTGGAAAAAGAATGGAATTAAAACGGTAGATCAGGCTCAAAATCAAGGTCAAAAATTTAGAGCGAATCAACAAAGAGCACAACAAATGACAAAACAAGAGACGAAATTTACTGGAAAAGTGCCTTTTTATAATTGGTTGGAGCAGTAATATAGGAGGAGAAATATGCTTAACAAAACGCAAATCCGTTATTGTTTAGACACAATGGCGGATATGTATCCAGAAGCGCATTGTGAATTGGTTCATGATAATCCATTTGAACTTGTAATCGCGGTGGCGTTATCTGCACAATGTACAGATGTACTTGTAAATAAAGTGACAAGAAATTTATTTCAAAAATATAAAACACCAGAAGATTATTTAAGTGTTTCTCTAGAAGAATTACAACAAGATATACGCTCTATCGGATTGTATAGAAATAAAGCAAAAAACATTCAAAAATTATGCCGAATGTTATTAGATGACTATAATGGGGAGGTACCGAGCGATCGAGATGAACTTACGAAATTACCCGGTGTAGGAAGGAAAACAGCGAATGTTGTAGTTTCCGTAGCGTTTGGGATTCCTGCAATTGCTGTCGATACACATGTGGAGCGAGTGAGTAAACGATTAGCGATTTGTAGATGGAAAGATTCTGTGTTAGAAGTAGAAAAAACGTTAATGAAGAAAGTACCGATGGATGAGTGGGGGGTTACGCATCATCGTATGATTTTCTTTGGACGTTATCATTGTAAAGCACAACGACCGCAATGTGAGGAGTGCAGACTGTTAGAAGTATGTCGTGAAGGAAAGAAGCGAATGAAGGTGAAATAAGGGATGGAGCGAGTTATAGAAATACCGAAAGAATTTCACTGCTTACCATTTTTTAAAGAAAGCGTAAATTCAATTGAGTATCATACAGACGATTCTTTTGAAGAAATAATACAAAATACTTACTTTATATTTGATATTGAAAGACAGTATGAGCCATGGAAGGAAATTGAAAACAGTATTCCAGCGATGTTGAATGTATGGAAAAATAAGCATGAAGACATTGCTATACTGTTTCGAAATAGAAATAAGCAAGAGGCTGAGGGGCCAATGATTCTTTTTGCAGCTCACTTGTTATCGGTTGTCTATTGGCTAAATGAGCAACCTGTTCATAGTTTGAATGAAATGCAAATAAATACGAATAAATTAAAAGTGCAACCTGTTAATTTTATGGAAAGATATTCATTCATAATAAAGAAACCGAGTAATTATCATTCTTATATTCAATTAGCGCAGTTGTATATCGAAATAGAAAAGCTATATGTAAAGAAAATGATAACAAAAAAGAAGTCCGCTTCTCGTTAAGAGAAACGGACTTCTTTTTTGTTTATTAGGACTCTGTTGTAATAACAGTACCGTCTGCGTGAGGTGTATCTCCTCCGGTATTTTGATGTTGCTGTTCTTGTTGTTTCTTAGCTTCTTCTTCAGCTTTTTTCTTGGCCTCTTCTTCAGCTTTCTTCTTAGCTTCTTCTTCAGCTTTTTTCTTAGCTTCTTCTTCAGCTTTTCTTCTAGCTTCCTCATCAGCTTTCTTTTGAGCTTCTTCTTGCTGTTTACGTTGTTGTTCTTGTTGCTGTTCTTGTTGTTTCTTAGCCTCTTCTTCAGCTTTTTTCTTAGCTTCGTCTTGTTTTACTTTATCTTCATTAGCCTTTTTCTGGGCTTCCTCATCAGCTTTTTTCTTAGCTTCTTCATCGGCCTTTTTCTTAGCCTCTTCTTCAGCTTTTTTCGCATCTGGAGTTCCGCCAGGCGCAGTGAAGGATGCACCAACTGCTGGGCTTGTGCCAGTGCCTTTTTTCGCTACTACAGAGAAGCTGTAAGTAACACCTGGTTTAATACCACCAAGAGTAGCTGTCGTACCACTTATTGATAGGCTACCACTTGAACCGTCAGTTGCTTTATAGCTGGCTGCATATGCATCAACTTCTGCTGGTCCAGACCAGTTTAGTGTAACTGTGCTAGCGCCATCGAAAGTGACATTCAGACCACTAGGGGCATCTACTTTAATTTGTTTAATTGCATCTTTTTTCGCACCTTTTACGTATAATTCTCCGTTTATTTCTTGAACAGAAGAAGGACGTTCAAAGCGTGATTTATCTGTAGCGAATTTGCTCATCATTACTTGGAACATTTGCTGTGCAATTTTAGTATAACGATCACTAATGTAGTTTTCTGGACCGTTCTTTACGTAACCCGTCCATACAGCCATCGTATATTGTGGTGTATATCCAGCGAACCAGCTATCCCTGTTTGCATCAGCTGGAATGCCGTATTTCTTTAAATCTTTTGCATCAAAGTTTTGCGTTCCAGTTTTACCCGCTACGTCAACACCTGAAACATATGCTGTTGGTCCTGTACCACCAGAACCAGGTTTTACTACGTCACGAAGAACGTCAGTTACCATGTAAGCTGTATAGTCTTGCATAGCGCGTTGTTCTTTCGGTTTAAAGCTTTTCTTTTTCCCGTCCGGGAAGGTTACTTCTTTTACGAAGTGTGGTTTATTATAGTTACCACTATTACCAAAGGTTGCATATGCACCTGCTACTGCTAATGGAGAACTATCGTTACTACCAATTGCAGTAGATTCATGTACTCCATTTTCAAATGTCATGCCTAAACCTTCAGCAAACTCTTTTGATTTATTAAGCCCAACTGTTTGAGCTGTCTTTAAAGCCGGGATGTTTAATGACTTCTTCAATGCTTCACGAAGTGAAACGTCACCTTTAAAACTCCCTGTAGCATTTTTAATCTTTGTGCCATCAGAATAAGTATATTCAGAGTCATTTAATTGATGATAAGTAGACCACTGAAGATTCTCAATCGCTGGACCGTAGTCGAAAATTGGTTTCATTGTTGAACCAACTTGGCGTTTTAAATCAGTTGCCATATTATGACCTTTGAAAGTGGACTTATTTTCTTTACGTCCAGCACCAATTGCTCGAACTTCTCCAGATTGTGTATCCATAAATACGAATGATCCTTGGAATTGATCGTTTGGATACTTAATAAGATTGCCATCCATAATTTTTTCAGCATAATCTTGAGCATCTTGATCAAGTGTTGTATGAATCGTTAAACCATCTGAACCGATATTTACATCAGGATATTCTTTTTCAACTTCTTTTACAACTGCATCTAAAAATGCTTGATACTTCATCTCAGTTATTTCTGAAGACGGTTGAAGACCCTCTGTTACTGGGATCTTAACTGCGTTATTCATTTCTTCTTTTGTTATATAACCATGTCGATTCATTAATGACAATACGACATTACGACGATTTGTTGCTCGTTCAACATTTTCCTTTTTTGTTGGATCATAAATGTTTGGACCTTGGGGTAAACCAGCGAGCATAGCAGCTTCATGTAATTGCAAGTCTTTTAAATCTTTACCATAATATTTTTGCGCTGCTGTCGCAATACCATATGAACGGTTACCTAAATTAATCTTATTTAAGTACATTTCTAAAATCTCATGTTTAGAGTATTGTTGCTCTAATTTATAAGATAAGTACCATTCTTGTACTTTTCTCTTAGCGGTTTTATCCATCGTTAGAAAATAGTTCTTAACGACTTGCTGTGTAATCGTACTACCACCTTGGGAACCGAAACCACCAGTGACATTTTCCATAACTGCTTTTGTAGTTCGTTTAAAGTCAATTCCATTATGATCATAGAAACGCGAATCCTCAGTTGCAAGGAATGCATTTTCAACTACTTTTGGAATTTGATCATAAGTAACATGCGTTCGTTTTTCAGCACCGTATTCATAGAAGAAATTTCCGTTTTTATCAAGAAACTTTGTTGATAAAGGATTAACAAGTTTGGATTTATCTAATTTTGGAGCGTCCTTTACCATAACAAAGAAAGCGGAAACGCCGGCTACAAGACCAACGATACCAAGAAGTAGACAACCTATAAGGAATTTCTTGAAAAAGGAGCCTTTTTTCTTTGGTTTTTCTTCTTTATTTGTTTTTTTCTCTTGATTTTTTACATGATTTCGTTCTGTACGAGAACGATAATTATCTGACATTATACTTTCTCCTACCTTTCATTCTCTCCCCCAAAAGTCGAAAAAAGAGCCTTAGTGATGACTCTATCACGAAAAATAAACCGTGTCTAGTACACGGATATAGTCAATCCGAGGGTGATAACCGCATGATAATAAGGATCCATGCTCTTCTATTTCTTCTTTCGTAATCGACTTGCGTCCACCTGTATTTTGACGATTCCAAAATGCAATAATATGTTTTGCATCTAATAAATAAAATTCATCAAAAAGTGTAAATTTAATAATGACAAATGCAATTCCATTATGAGCAACCACTTGCTTCATATGTTCTATTTGATGAAGGTGGAAGTTTTGAAGTGGGAAACTAGTTTTATTTTTTGTTTCCTTTGCTTCAAAATCGATGTATTTCCCTTTGTATACACCGTTGTAATCTGTCGTAGAAGGTTGTTTAAAATACGCTTCTTTTACCACTGCAGCACTTCGAGCGGGGTAATCTACTTTTACAATTTGAAGAGGTGTAGGCTTTTTATGTACACATGCAATATTATGGGTTAAGTAATATTGATTTGTTTCATTCAATTCCTCTTCAAGGGACATACCTCTATTACTATAAGTATGTGTTTTTATAGGTGTTTTTTGAGGTTGTGAAGCTTGATTATACCTTTTTCCATTTGGGTAACGAATGGTCATAGTGTGTCCACTCCCAACTTGCTAAGAATTACTTACAAAGGTGATTATATCAAAAAATGAAAAAAGATGTGACCTTTTTGATGAAAGGTATGATGACTTATTTATGTTTACATGGAATGATTATATGAAAATTAAACAAAATCGAGAAAAAAATTTTTGTACAGAGAAAGAAAAAGCGATCATTCGCAATATTAAAAAGAAAACAGAAATAGCTAATGTGGACAATATTTCTCGGACACAATCTTATCACGAATATTATTTAAGAAATAGTGAAATCAGGTGGGCCTTTTTAGCGAGTATGGTTTCGAGAAATGCGGGATGGAATATGACTGATTTAGAAGGGAGATATTATGCCACTGTATTACCTGAAACGGTAAAAAAACATTTATTTCTTCTGTACGAACAAGCTAATTGGATTATTTTCTTAGATGCATTTCCTCAGCTATTATTGTATGAGGAAAGTAAGAAGAGACGGGCACCTCTCTTTCATTTGTTGCAATATTTCAGCGTATCAATTTTTATGGAAAAAGAATGGTTACTTTTCTGGGAAAGAAGAGATATGAATAGGCTTATGACAGCGCTTATTATAAATGAACAAAATAAAATTCAAAAACCAGTCATTGAGAACACATTTTTTAAAAAACATGTATTCCATACTGCACTTTTTAAAGTACAAGAAAGATTTCATATTAGTGCAGTTATCTTCCCAACAATTGAAGGGAGGATGTATGGATTTTCGGTTTATCAATTTGAAACGTTACAACAGCGTATAGAACTAGGAAAAAAATTAGCATGGTTATTGTTTCATCCAATTTATAATGGTTCGTTTTATAAGTTTGCATTGCAAACTACACATACTGGGTCTAGAGAAGATTATGAAGTTTACGCACAGGAAACTCGAAAGTCTTATACGCCAACACTTAGAGATATTTATCCTGTTATTTTACATGAAGAAATAAAAATGAGAGATTGGTTTTGTGCAAATATGAAAATGAATGTGCTATTTGTACTTGAAGAACCTAAAGAGGAAGTTAATATAACAGAATGGTATAGAAGAAAGAGAGAACAAATCTATAGGCTATCTATCGTAAATCGTTTTGCTAAAAGGATGGATGAGTTCATGATATAATAAAAAAGAAGTCCCGTCTTCCATTTTGAAGACGGGACTTCTTAATTTGAAACAATCCTGCTATGCGTGCTACAACTTTAATTTCAAAACGTAATGCTAGTAGGAGATTAAGGATGATTTGAAATCTACCTGTTCGTAATAAAGTCTCGCTTTATGTAGCAGGGAAGTTTGGACCATCTAGCTTTGGATTGCCAGTCTCAGGTTTATTTTGTTGTTTGTTTTGGTTTTTCTTTTTTTCATTTTTGTTCTTTGCCATTGTAATACACCTCCTTTTTGTATTGTTACCATTTCTATAAATGACATACGAAATGATTTCTTTGACGAATAACAACTAGTTTTGTCATGTGGGCAGGAGTGGTGAATCATTCGGCGAAATTACATGACAAAGGAAAAGCAAAGAAGGAGGCGTTTTGTATATGGCGATGGTTCAGAAGGAAGATGTAATGAAAAAAATGGATCAAATGTTAAGTTCTCTCGATTTGCTGGAAATGAATATAGGGATTAGAATGAATCATGCATTAAAGGATGCGAGTGAAAAAATATGCAATAAGATAGAAATAACAGAAATGCATATTGAACATATGGAAAATAAATTAGTGCATCACGAAGAAAAAGGGAATTGGGTAAAGACATTTCAAAACGTCGTAGTGAGTGCATAATAAGGTGGGAAAGAAATGAAGAATGAATCATTAATACAGTCTTCAGAAAAACTCATGCAGTATAATAATGAAGCGAATGTAAAAAAAAGAGAACTAACCGAATACGACTTTTATAAGGATATGAAACCGTTTGTAGATATGGTAGATGAGGAATTAGAGAAGTGGAAAGAATTAGCTTATACGTGGATTAAAGAAGAAAAGCCAAAGTATATACATGTACAGCAAATTGATCAAGTATACGATAATTTACAAACGAATGTGTTACAATGCTTTGTAAATAAAGGTAAAGGTAAACGATTCTTTGAAACACACCAAGCCGTTTCGTATACTTTGCAAAATATAGTTGAGCAATGTAAATAACAAGAGGGAGAACCCTCTTGTTATTTTTATGCTTCTGTCATTGTTGTAGGTTTTGTTGCGCCGTTTATTTCTAATTCTTTTATTAATGTTCGATAATCTGATATGCATATTTTTCCTTCGAGATACCAATGTCTCGCAAAGTCTAATAATTCATTTGCATTCTCTGTGCAATACCCCTTTTTTTGAGAAAACGCTTGTTTTAAATCCCCTAATACCATGTTGATTCCTCCCCCATGAGAATCTTCTTCTTAATTATCATAGCATGGAAGGGTTTTCTTTTTTAATTTTTTAAAAATTTAAACTTCCGACAAAAATAGACAGATACTCCATCACACATATTATTTTATAGGTACATATTATATATGTAGAAACTTATGTAAAGGAGGAGAGAATGCATGTTTCAACAATCTAACGTATATCAGCAAACGTATCCATATGCACAGCAAAATATGTACCAATATAATACGGATACATATTTACGGTATAATATGTATCCTTTCGAGCCTTATTATGGAAATCAAAATTATTATCAACCGTTTGAAGTGTCATTTATGAATCAAGCTCAACAACAGCAGCAACCTTATGTAAATCAGGCTCAACAACCACAACAGCAGCAACCTTATGTGAATCAAGCTCAACAATCACAAGCTCAGCAACCATACATGAATCAACAACAGCAGCAGCCTTATATGAATTCACAATATTATATGCCACCACAAGCGCCCTATGCTAATCAACAAGGGATGTTTTATCCACCAAAACAACCGTATCCGACACAGAGTAAACAAAAGCAACAACAGCCAAGTCAGTTTTCTAGTTTTGTTTCTCAATTTAAAACATCAGATGGTAACTATGATGTAAATAAAATGATGAACACAGCTGGCCAGATGATGAATGCGATGAATCAGGTGACAGGTATTGTAAAACAAGTTGGAGGCTTCTTTGGTAAGTAATGTTGAAGGGTTGTCTATGAAAGTATTGTATATGAAATAAAGGACTAGACAAATTTCCTTGTAATAAATGGGTATATATAACAATCGGCTTTCTCTCTTTTCTCATACTGTAAAGTGTAATCAGATTTTTTTAACGAGAGAGGAGAGAAAAAACTATGCATCATTGTCATCCTTGTTTTGGAGGGCATAAGCCTGTAGGACCTATTTGTACAACTGCTCCTGTCGTTCATCCGACGAAACAATGCGTAACACACTCTTTTTCAACAACGGTGGTGCCACACATTTTCCCAACACATACAACACATGTACATCATCAACAAATTAAAAACCAAAACTTCTTCCCACAAACAAATTCAAATGTAAATGTTGTGGACCCAATCGACCCAGGATTCGGCGGTGGATGTGGACCGTGTGGTCATGGACATCATGGACATCATGGACATCACGTATCTCCATTTGGTCCAGGACCAAATGTATCTCCGTTTGGACCAAACGTATCACCATTCGGACCGAATATTGGACCAAACGTATCACCATTCGGTCCAAATATTGGACCAAACGTTGGTGGAATGTTTAAAAAGTAAATGATATGTTAGAACTAGCGAAATGCTAGTTCTTTTTTTGTAATTGGAGTGTTGATATGAAAGTTATTGCAGTAACAGGATATAAGCCATTTGAACTTGGAATATTTAAAAATGATCATCCAGGGGTGGAGTGTATAAAAAAGGCATTATATCGTAAATTAACCACTTTTGTAGAAGATGGTTTAGAGTGGGTTATAATAAGCGGCCAGTTAGGTGTAGAATTATGGGCTGCTGAAGTTGTTTTTGAAATTCAAGTAGAATATCCAGATTTAAAATTAGCGGTATTCACTCCGTTTTTAGAACAAGAAGAAAATTGGAAAGAAGATAATCGTGAATATTACGAATTTATTCTTTCTCAAGCAGACCATGTTGATAGTATCACGAAAAGGAAGTATGAAAGCCCAGAACAATTTAAATTAAAAAATCAATTTTTTATTGAAAAAAGTGATGCGCTTTTAGCGGTATATGATGAAGAAAAACCAGGAAGTCCCAAATATATTGTAGAAGCAGCAAAGAAAAAAGGGGAAATAGAAAATTATCACAGTTATTTCATTCTTTTTTCTGATTTACAAGATATAATAGAAGAGGAACAGTGGAATAATGCAGAGTAATATGTAATATAGTACTCGTATATATGATTGACAAAAAGCATTGTTTCTGAAAAAATTTAGTTAATGAAAGTTTTGGTAAAAATTTGAGGTGAAGAAAATGATTTCGGATAAAATTAAATTAACAGCGAAAGATATTTTAGAAAAAGAATTTAAAACAGGTATGAGAGGTTATCAGCAAGAAGAAGTAGACAAGTTTCTTGATATGATCATTAAAGACTATGAAGCTTTCCACAAAGAGTTTGAGCAATTAAAGCAACAAAATGCTCGTTTAAAGCGTGAATTAGAGGAACAAAAACTAGCAGTAACGCAAGTTCCACAACAACCTGTACAAACACCAGTTGCACAACCGGTTTATAACAACACGAATACGGATATTTTAAAACGCTTATCTAACTTAGAAAAAGCTGTATTTGGAAGTAAGTTATACGAATGATGTAAGGTGGGAAAAGGTTTAAGCGTTTTACATAGAAAAAAACGTTGCAAAATCTTTTTGTTTCCACTATACTAATGGATGTCATAACGTTTGGGTAATCGCTGCAACGCCAACGTTGTAGAGGAAAGTCCATGCTCGCACGGCCTGAGATGGCTGTAGTGTTCGTGCCTAGCCAATTCATAAGCTAGGGTATTCTGGCTGTAAGGCTGGTTTAACGGCAGGGAAAAAACCTAAGTCCTTTCGGATATGGTTTGACTACCTTTAAAGTGCCACAGTGACGAAGTCCTTGAAGAAATGATAGGAGTGGAACGAGGTAAACCCCACGAGCGAGAAACCCAAATAATGGTAGGGGAATCTTTTCCAAGGAAATGAACGACGGGAAAGGACAGGTTTTATAACCTGTAGATAGATGATTGCCACCGGAGTACGAGGCGTGGGCCGTTTGTAGTACAAAGGAACAGAACATGGCTTACAGAACGTTATGAACCAACTATGAAATAACTCAGCTCTCCTTTGTTAGAGGAGGGCTTTTTATTTGTATGAAGTTATAAAGTATGAGTTAAAATGGTAATGAGAAAATTTTTCGTAAAATGTAATGATTAATAGGACCAATTGCTATTAATTATTGTTTGAATATACATAAGAGGTGAATGCAAATGGGAAAAGTTACTTTAATTGCAACAGCGGCAATGGGTATTGAAGCGTTAGTTGCCCGAGAAGTTCGCGATCTTGGTTATGAATGTCAAGTAGAAAACAGCAAAGTAACATTTGAAGCAGATGAAAAGGCGATTTGTCGTACGAATTTATGGTTGCGTACTGCGGACCGTGTAAAAATTAAAGTTGGCGAATTTAAAGCAACAACATTTGATGAGCTATTTGAAAAAACGAAAGCATTAAACTGGGGAGATTATATTCCAGAGAATGGCGAATTCCCTGTTATCGGTAAATCTTTAAAATCTGAATTATTCAGTGTTTCGGATTGCCAACGTATCGTTAAAAAAGCTGTCGTTGAAAAATTAAAAACAACATATAAACGTACAACTTGGTTTGAAGAAGATGGTCCGTTATTCCGTATCGAGATTGCAATGCTCAAGGATATTGCAACATTAACAATTGATGCGAGTGGTGTTGGACTTCATAAACGTGGATACCGTATGGATCAAGGGGAAGCTCCGTTAAAAGAAACATTAGCTGCGTCTTTAATTAAATTAACAAACTGGAAGCCAGATCGTCCATTTGTTGATCCATTCTGTGGATCAGGTACAATTCCGATTGAAGCAGCATTAATTGGACAAAACATTGCACCAGGATTTAACCGTGGTTTCGCATCTGACGAGTGGGGCTGGGTAGGTAAACAAAACTGGCGTGAAGCTCGTCAAGAAGCTGAAGATTTAGCGAACTATGATCAACGCTTACAAATCATTGGATCAGATATTGATCATCGTATGATTCGAGTTGCTCAAGATAACGCAGAAGAAGTAGGCTTAAGCGATTTAATTACATTTAAACAAATGCAAGTAAAAGATTTCACAACAAAAGAGGATTATGGCTACGTTGTAACGAATCCTCCATACGGAGAACGTTTAAGTGAAAAAGCACTCGTTGAACAACTGTATAAAGAAATGGGACAAGTATTCCGCCCGTTAGATACATGGTCAGCGTATGTATTAACAAGCTACGAAGCATTTGAGAAGTGTTACGGAAAAGATGCGTCGAAGAAGCGTAAACTATTTAACGGATTTATCCGTACAGATTACTACCAATACTTCGGAAAACGTCCACCGCGTAATTCATAGTATAAAACTCCTCCAGCGCGCATATACTGGCTATTATGTAATGCGTAAAGGAGGAAGTGATATGGATAATTTCCAATTATCAATGATTCAAAAAGCTATTCACCGTACGTATGATGAGCTCGGAAAAGAAGTGGATAGTCAAGGTGCGATTGTAGATGAAATACAAAAAGCACAAGAAGAATATTTGTCAGCTCTTTCACATGAAACAGCGATTGATAAACGGTATTTAAAGTCATTAATATAGAAGAAAATTTTCCTTTTTCGAAAGGAAAATTTTTTTTCGTGAATTTCTATGTATTGCAACAGGGGAAAGCAAATGCATACATATGCGTAGCAGTTGCTATTATCTTTTTATAGAAAAACTTTTTGGTTGGAGGCTAAGGATGTTTACTGAGAAGAGATTACCATTTGAAGTAGGAAAACAAGATAATTTTTATGATAAGTTGAATGAGTGGATTGGAGATGTGTTTTACGACATCCTTCCGGAAAAAGGCTTTGAAGAGCGTGATGAACAAATTTTTATGGCGTTTCAGTTAGAACGCGCTTTCCAAGAAAAGAAAGTTATGTTCGCAGAAGCTGGTGTAGGAACAGGGAAAACAATTGTATATCTTCTATATGCAATTTGTTACGCGCGTTATACTGGGAAACCAGCTATTATTGCTTGTGCAGATGAAACGTTAATTGAGCAGCTTGTAAAAGAAGAAGGGGACATCGCTAAGTTATCTGAAGCATTAGGGCTATCTGTTGATGTAAGGCTTGCAAAATCAATGGATAATTATTTATGCTTACGTAAACTTGAAGATGTTATGAGTGGACGAGCTCCAGAAGTAATTGAAGACGTATATTACGAGTTACCACAGTTTGTATTCGATCATGGTACGATGCAAAACTTTACTCACTATGGTGACAGAAAAGAATTTCCACTTTTAAATGACGAAGAATGGTCAAAAGTAAATTGGGATTACTTCCAAGATTGCTTTACTTGTGATTCTCGTCATCGTTGTGGACAAACTCTTTCTCGTGAACATTATCGTAAAGCAGCAGATTTAATTATTTGTTCTCAAGATTTCTATATGGATCATATTTGGACGTACGATGCTCGTAAGCGTGAAGGACAAATTCCATTATTACCAGAAAGTAGCTGCGTTGTATTCGATGAAGGACATCTTGTAGAATATGCAGCTCAAAAAGCTTTAACATACCGTTTAAAGCAAACTATGATGGAGCAACTTTTAACGAGATTGCTACAAAACGATATTCGTGAGGAGTTTGCACATTTAGTAGAAGAAACAATTTGGCAAACAGAGCGATTCTTTGATGTGTTACAAGAAAACAAAAAAGAAATTGCCGGTTCTGATCGTTTAGAAATTACTGTGACAGAAAAAGTAACAGCTGAAGCGAAACGACTTTATGCAAAAATCGGTGAAGTTGGAGATGCATTAGTATTCGAAAGTGAAATGCATACAGTAAACACGTATGATTTAAATATTGTTGATGAGCATTTAGATGTATTAGAACATTCACTTCGTCTGTTCATGCACGAGAAAAATGTAATTACTTGGGGTGAAGAAGGTGATGGTGCCTTCACGTTAGTTATTATGCCGCGTGCAGTTGAAGAAGTATTACAAGAGAAAGTGTTCTCGAAGAAAATACCGTATATTTTCTCTTCTGCGACATTATCGAACAACGATTCATTCGCTTTCACAGCTAATAGCCTAGGGGTAAAAGATTACTTGTCATTCTCAGTTGCTTCACCGTTTGATTATGAAGAGCAAATGACAGTAAACTTACTATCGCATACGAAAGAAAATGAATGGGAAAGAAAGTGTCAATATACACTTGAAAATATTCAAAAAACAAATGGACGTACGCTTGTATTGTTCCGTACAACGCAAGAGCTTGCAGCGTTCAAAGAGTATGTAAGTAAAGAGCAAATGTCGGTTCCGTTCTTATATGAAGGCGATCAGGAAATTAGTCAGCTCGTTTCTCGTTTCCAAAATGAAGAAGAGACTGTACTTTGTGCGGTTCATTTATGGGAAGGTTTAGATATTCCTGGTTCATCATTATCGCACGTTATTATTTGGTCTTTACCATTCCCTCCAAACGATCCTGTGTTTGAAGCGAAACGTAAGCACGTAAATGATCCATTCTGGGATGTAGATGTACCATATATGATTTTACGACTTCGTCAAGGAATTGGGCGTTTAATTCGTACAAGTGAAGATAAAGGTGCTATATCAATCTTCTTATCTGATTCAGAAGATGAGAAAGTAGTTGCAGCTGTGAAAAATGTACTGCCAGTAGAAGGTAAAGAATTATAAGGAGAAAGCTTGGCGCTTGCCAAGCTTTTTTCTATTATAAAAGGAATTTATGTTTCCGTGTCGAATTAAGTTTGAGGTAGAAAAAGGAGGCTTTTATACGATGACAGTTGCTACATATGAAGTAGAAAAACAATTTTTAACATACGTGAAGAAGATACAAAATTACGGAGAAGCATTAAGTTTAATGTTTTGGGATTTAAGAACAGGTGCACCAAAAAAAGGTGTAGATCAGCGTTCAGAAGTAATTGGTATGCTTTCGTCAGAAGTGTTTGCTATGTCGACTTCAGATGAGATGGGAAACTATTTAACAGAACTTGAAGCTTTAATACGTGAAGATAAACTTTCTGAAACGACAAAGAAAATGGTTGAAGAGTGTCGGAAAGAATATGATAGAAATAAAAAAATTCCACAAGCTGAATATGAGGCTTATGTGAAATTAGAAGCGAAAGCAGAGAGTGTGTGGGAAGAAGCTCGCGAAAAATCTGATTTCGAAATGTTCCGCCCGTACTTAGAAAAAATTGTTGAATTTAAAAAGAAATTTATTACATATTGGGGTTATGAAACATATAAATACAATACATTATTAGACATGTATGAGCCAGGTATTACAGTAGAAGTTTTAGATCACGTATTTGGTCAACTTCGTGAGCGTATCGTGCCGCTTGTAAAAGAAATCTCTGAGTCTAAAAAAGGATTAAAAACAAGTGCTTTATCGGAACAGTTTTCAAAAGAAAAACAAAAGAACTTTACATTAGAACTATTAAAGCAATTGAATTATGACTTTGAAGCAGGTCGTCTTGATGAAACAGTACATCCTTTCGAAATTACATTAAATAGAGGGGATGTTCGTATTACGACACGCTATGATGAAAAAGATTTCCGTATGGCTGTATTTGGAACAATTCATGAATGTGGTCATGCAGTATATGAACAAAACATTGCAGAACAATTTGAAGGTACACCACTTTGCAGTGGTACATCTATGGGTATTCACGAATCACAATCATTATTCTTTGAGAACTTTATCGGCCGTAATAAATCATTCTGGAAGAAAAATTATGATTTATTAAAAGAGTATAGCGATGGTCAATTTGATGATATGTCAGTCGATGAGTTTTATGATGCAATTAACGAATCGAAGCCGTCATTCATTCGTATAGAAGCAGATGAGCTTACATACCCGCTTCATGTTATGGTGCGTTATGAATTAGAGAAAGAATTATTTGATGGTACATTACAAGTGAAGGACTTACCAGCAGCTTGGAATGATAAGATGGAAGCATATTTAGGAATTCGTCCGGAAAATGATGCGCAAGGTGTATTGCAAGATGTTCACTGGGCTGGTGGCTCATTTGGATACTTCCCATCTTATGCGCTTGGTTACATGTATGCAGCGCAATTTAAGCAAAGAATGTTAAAAGACATTCCGAACTTTGATGCATTATTAGAAGAAGGAAACGTAACACCGATTCGTGAATGGTTAACAGAACATATTCACCAATATGGTAAAACGAAAAAGCCGCTTGAAATTTTAGAAGATGTAACAGGTGAAGGCTTAAATGCAAACTACTTAGCCGATTATTTAGAAGCGAAATATAGAGCGATTTATGAGTTGTAAAAAAAGAGCTGCTTAATTGCAGCTCTTTTTATTAAAGGGGATGATAAAATGGGTTATACATATACAGTAATGAAGCAAGAAGAAGCGGAGGAAATTGCGTATAACTGGCATTATGAAGGGAAATATTCTTTTTATGATATAGAGGCAGATGAAGAAGATTTAGCTGAATTTTTACATGGTGAGAGTAGAGGAGATCATACATTTTCTGTGAAGCAAAATGGTATTCTCATTGGTTTTTTTACTGTTTGTAAAATGAATGATGGAACGGTTGATATAGGACTTGGAATGAGACCTGATATAACTGGCAATGGATTTGGTTTACAGTTCGTGAATGCTGGATTAGCTTTTAGCAAAGAAAAATACGGATGCAAATATATAACACTATCAGTAGCGACATTTAATGAGAGAGCGATAAAAGTGTATAAAAGGGCGGGATTTGAAGTGGTTGGAACGTTTATACAGAAAACAAATGGTAGTTGTTTTGAGTTTTTGAAAATGAACTACATATGTAAACGTGATTAAAAAACAGAGGGATCTTCTGTTTTTTTATTTTGATTTAGAAATATATGATACATATTTTTTTACTTGTTGTAATTGAGGGTTTTGAAATTTTGGTAAAGGATGTGTATGATAGAAGTTTAGTAGCGAATAGTAGGTTTAGCAAGGAAAGGTAGAGGTAGTATGATTACAATTAAAACAAAAAATGAAATAGATTTGATGCATGAATCTGGAAAATTACTTGCTTCATGTCATAAAGAAATTGCGAAAATGATAAAGCCAGGTATAACGACGCAAGAGATTAATACGTTTGTTGAAATGTATTTAAAAAAGCATGGTGCCACATCTGAACAGAAAGATTACAATGGTTATCCATATGCGATATGTGCATCTGTAAACGATGAAATGTGTCATGCGTTTCCGGCCGATGTTCCTTTAACTGAGGGTGATATTGTAACAATTGACATGGTAGTAAACTTAAATGGGGGTCTTTCAGATTCTGCTTGGACGTATAGAGTTGGAAAAGTTTCTGATGAAGCAGAAAAGTTGTTGCTAGTAGCTGAGAATGCTTTATATAAAGGGGGTGATCAGGCGGTAATCGGTAATCATGTAGGAGACATTGGCTATGCAATTGAAAGTTATGTAACAAATGAAGGTTTTTCTGTCGCAAGAGACTTTACGGGACATGGAATCGGTAAAGAGATTCATGAAGAACCAGCAATTTTTCATTTTGGGAAACAAGGACAAGGGCCTCAGTTACAAGAAGGAATGGTGATTACGATTGAGCCGATTGTCAATGTAGGTATGCGATATTCGAAAGTAGATTTAAATGGGTGGACTGCACGAACGATGGATGGGAAATTATCAGCTCAATATGAGCATACACTTGCGATTACAAAAGATGGGCCAATCATTTTAACGAAGTTGTAATTGGAAATGAAAGAGTTTACAAAACTCGAACGAAAATAGTAGTTTTTAAAAATTCGTACGTGTTTTTTCGATAAATGCTTTTCAAAGTATAAAAAGTGCGTTATAATCCTTCTATAAAATAAATAGTTAGCTACACTCATATAATCGCGGGGATATGGCCTGCAAGTTTCTACCGAAGTACCGTAAATACTTTGACTATGAGTGAGGACGAATATAATTGCTTGTTTGGCATTCTTTTTTGCGAAACTCCAAAAGCGCGTCTCTCACTTGTAACGAGTGGTGGCGGCTTTTGGAGTTTTTTTATTGCATAAGAGGGGGAACAAACATGAAAGTATTACAAGAAAAGATTTTGAATGAAGGAAAGGTTTTATCTGGTGACGTATTAAAGGTGGATGCATTTTTAAATCACCAAATTGATCCAGTACTTATGCAAGAAATCGGAAAAGAATTTGCTAAACGTTTTAAAGAAGAGAACATTACAAAAATCGTGACGATTGAATCTTCAGGCATTGCACCATCTGTTATGGCTGCATTAGAGCTTGGTGTAAAAGTAATCTTTGCAAGAAAACGTAAATCGTTAACGTTACAAGATAATATGTACGTTGCAAACGTATATTCATTTACAAAACAAGAAACAAATGAAATTTCATTATCTCGAAATCATATTGATGAAAATGATCGCGTGCTAATCATCGATGACTTTTTAGCAAACGGTCAGGCTGCTTTAGGTTTAATGAGTTTGGTAGAGCAAGCAGGAGCAAGTATTGCAGGAATTGGAATTGTTATTGAAAAAGCATTTCAAGATGGAGGAAAGAAGCTTCGTGAACAAGGCGTTCGTGTTGAATCACTAGCAGAAATTGCATCACTTGATAACGGCACAGTTACATTTGTACAGCAAGAAACTGTGGAGGTGAAATAAACGATGAAGCAGCATCCATTTAAAATTGCATCGCTTGGTATGCAACATATGCTTGCAATGTATGCTGGAGCAATTATCGTTCCGCTTATTGTGGGCGGTGGACTTGGTTTAAATCAAAAAGAATTAACATATTTAGTCTCAATTGATTTATTAATGTGCGGCGTTGCAACAATTTTACAAGCATTATCAAATCGCTTTTTCGGTATTGGACTTCCCGTTGTACTCGGTTGTACATTTACAGCCGTTGGACCGATGATTGCGATTGGAAAACAATACGGTGTGTCTTCTATTTATGGAGCAATTATTGCTGCTGGGTTATTCGTTGTTATTTTTGCGAAATTATTTGGAAAGCTTGTAAAACTATTTCCACCTGTTGTAACAGGATCTGTTGTTACTGTAATTGGAGTTACACTTGTTCCAGCAGCAATTAATGATATGGCTGGAGGAGTAGGAAGTAAGGATTTCGGTAGTCTTGAAAATTTAGCATTAGCATTTGGTGTGTTACTATTTATCATCATTATGTATCGTTTCTTTGATGGATTTATTCGTTCAATCTCTATTTTACTAGGTCTATTGTTCGGTACAATCGTTGCAGCGTTTATGGGGAAAGTAAGCTTGCAAGCGGTTGGAGAGGCTGATTGGTTCCATGGTATTCAACCATTTTACTTCGGTACACCAACATTTGAATTAACACCAGTTATTACGATGATTCTCGTCGCTTGTGTAGGGATTGTAGAAGCAACGGGTGTATACTTTGCATTATCTGATATTTGCAATAAAAAAATCGGTGAAAAAGAATTAACAAAGGGCTATCGAGCAGAAGGATTAGCGATGGTGTTAGGTGGTATTTTCAACGCGTTCCCATATACAACTTACTCTCAAAACGTAGGACTTGTTCAATTAACTGGAGTAAGAAATCGCGTTATTATTTATACTTGCGGTGGTATGTTAATCGTTCTTGGATTCATTCCTAAAATCGCAGCTATTACAACAATCATTCCGAAATCAGTACTTGGCGGTGCTATGCTCGCAATGTTCGGCATGGTAATGGCATATGGTATTAAAATGTTAAGTAGCGTTGATTTTGGCAAACAAGAAAACTTATTAATTGTTGCATGTTCTGTCGGAATTGGGCTTGGGGTTACAGTTGTTCCTACATTATTCTCACAACTTCCTGAAAACATTCGTATTTTAACAGATAACGGAATTGTACTTGGAAGTGCGTCAGCAGTACTTTTAAATATCGTATTTAATATGGTGCCGCAGCGTAAAGTGAAAGTAAAAGAAGAGCCGGTGTCTATGCAAAGTGCAGTAAGAGAAGCGTAAAAAAGCAAGGTCTCGTTATGAGACCTTGCTTTTCTTTTTAAGTGGCATCATTTTCCCGTAAGTACCAAGACGCCAAATGTACTCAAGTGGTCCGTATTGGTAATGTGAAAGCCACCAGCGGCTAATAAAGATTTGTAACGTGTAGAAACTAATGCAGAATAGTGGTCCAACCCATAGTGGAGCCAGATAATCATTTTTAAACAATAGCCCGAATACAAGTAATGTAACAATTGTATGCGAGATGTAATTTGTTAATGCCATTCGTCCAACGTATTGGAATGGACGTAATAACGTTTGCCATTTTTCTTTTTGTAATAAACGCATTAACGTGACAATGTAGAAGATGAACAATGTCTTTCCGCTTATCATCGTAATGCCCATAAGTGAAAATGGTGTGTATGGTTGATTGTTCATAAAGAAGTAAACCATAATAAACCACATCGGTAATGTTAAAATGAACATAATGATTTGCCATTTTTTAAGTTTTGGATCTAATTCCTTAGCACGGCGGAAAATGTCTTTTTTACCGGCATATAATCCGAGTAAAAACAATCCTAGTGTTTCAGGAAGCATAATAAGACTGTTACTTATTGCTTCAGAATAGAATGAATAGAATCTGTCTGTAATTTGTAAGCCCCAGTTTTCTAACGGCATAATGGCTATGGAAAGGCCTAGTTCATCTACCGGCACTAATAACATGACAAGAGAACCTAATAATGTGAACAATTGCATGAAACTTAATAGTACAATTGACCATATTAAAATAGTACGTGTCTTTCTTTTGTAAAATAAAAATAAGAAAAACCCGGTAATTGCATAAGTATGTAAAATGTCACCGTCCCATAAAAGAACGTAATGTAAGAACCCGAATAATAATAAGATAAGTAAGCGACGAACAAATAAAGTTTTTGGACGATCTGTCTTCGCTTCAGCACGAGTCATAAAAATATAAAAGCCTAGGCCAAATAAAAACGAAAAGATAGTATAAAACTTTGTTTGAATAAACATATCGTAGAATAGACGGATATAGCTGTCTAGCCCCTCATAAACTCCTGAAAGATCACGTGAGTCAACCCCGGCGATAACAGGCCAATTTACAAGAAAAATACCTAGTACAGCTATTCCTCTAATAATATCAATGGAGTGTATCCTCTCGCCTTGTGTGAGATTTTGTGTCATTTTTTTCCTCCTTGTTAAGTAATTCCCTTTTATTATACAAAATGTAAGATGGAGGGGATAGGGGATATTTCCATTTTTTTAAACTGTTAAGTTATGTAGGATGAGATATAATAAGAGTGCACAACAAGTTTTAACCTTTTTCAAAACAGGCAGTAAAGCTCCTTCTTATAAGGAGCTTTCTTTATGAAAAGTGTTGATAATGATTCTCTTTAATGATAAAATGTATTCAAAAGTGATAATCATTATCAAAAAAGGTTGGTGCATGAGTATGGTATATGCATTAGTAGCAGGTACAGTTGCTGTATATGCAGTTATTGCAAAGTATGTTTTAAATGGAGTAGGAACAGCAAAATGAGTGATATGACATAAAATCCCTTTCATTTGTAAAAAGAATGAAGGGGATTTTTTATTTTTAATGAGAATATGCTGAAAATTTAGTATGATAGTAAAGTGAAACTGTAATCAATGGGTAGGTGTAACTCTCACTGGTTATGAGCTCGCAATTAGCGGGGAAAAGTATATACATCTTGGATAAAGGGGAACAAGGGGATGACAAACATAGTACAGACAAACGGTATGAAAAAACTTGTTTGTTTTTATGAAGAGTGGCAAAAACACGGCGATGCAGAGAATAGCTTAAAGTTGTTTGAAGTAATTCAAAAATATAAACGAGAGCAGCTTATGATAGCGTTCTGCGGTCACTTCTCAGCAGGGAAATCAACGATGATGAATCATCTATATAAAGCGCAGTTGTTACCAACAAGTCCAATTCCGACAAGCGCTAACGTCGTTAAAATTGAAAAGGGATTTGATCGTGTTGTTGTAACGATTAAATCTGGAGAACAGTACGAATATGACGGTGCATATTCAGCAGAAGAATTAAAGCAAATTTGTAAAGATGGCGATGAGGTAATTGGTGTTCATATTTATCGGAATGATGCACCAATTCCTGAGGGTGTTATGTTAGTTGATACACCAGGGATTGACTCAACAGATGATGCCCATCAACTAGCGACAGAATCAACGCTACATCTAGCAGACGTAATTTTTTATATGATGGATTATAATCACGTCCAATCGGAAGTGAATTTGCAATTTGTTAAAGAATTGAAACAACGTAATAAAACGGTTTATCTCGTTGTAAATCAAATAGATAAACATAAAGAAAATGAATTATCATTTGAGGATTATAAAGATAGTGTGAAACAATCGTTCTCTAACTGGGATATTGAAGTAGATGGAGTTTATTATACGTCATTACGAATGATGAACCATCCACATAATGAAATTGGAAGTTTAGAAACATTAATTACTTCTATTATGAAAGAAAAAGAGCAGTATGCAAGAGAGGGAATGGAGCGAGAAACAGAATATTTAATGGGAGAACATTTCTCGTTTATTGTTTCTGAAAATGAAAAAGCTCTTTTGACATATGAGGAAGAGTTAGCATCACCGCTTTCGATTTCAGAAATAGTTGAAAAGAAAGAAGAGCTAACGGAAACTAAACATCGCGAGGCTAGTAAAGAATCTCATGTGAGAAACGAATTTATAAAAGGTTTACAAGCTATATTAGATAACGCGTATTTAATGCCATTTGAAATGAGAGAATTGGCAAATGCATATTTAGAAACGAAATTAACAAAGTTTAAAGTTGGTTTGCTATTTGCGAAAGGAAAGACGGAGCAAGAAAAACAAAGACGTGTAGAGGCGTTTTATTCTGCCCTTCAAAAGACTGTTGAAACGCAACTTGATTTTCATGTGAAAGAATTTATTGTAGCCTTCTTAAAAGAAGAAGGATTGTTCACGGAGGAAATTGGGAAAGACATATATGCTTTAGAAATTGCTTTTGGACCAGAAATGTTAGCTGAAGTCATGAAACAAGGTGCAGGTTTCACAGGTGATTACTTACTTCTTTATACAGCGGATGTAGCGAATGAACTGAAGAAACGTTATTTTACAAAAGCACAGCAAATTTTTGATAAAAGTGCAGTCGTTTTAAAGCAAAAAGTGAAGGAAGCAGTTGCTCGTATGGAAGAAGAGATTGAAAAATATACGATGTTGCAAACGGCAAAAGAGACGGAATTACAATACAGCAACAATTTAGAGACATATGAAAGTTATTTACAAAATGTTTGGCACGAGCGTGTTGCTACACCAGAAGGATTGCAAATAGAGGAGATATTGCAACGTGAAAAACAAATTGTTAGTGAGAAATTCACACTACAAGAGCAGGAAATGGTAAATGATAACGTAGCGGCTCATGAAGAAGAGATAAAAGGAACGGCAGCTTTAAATATTCAGCGTATATTAGAGAAAGTGAAGAAAGCTGAAATGATATTAGAGCCATTGCCAGCACTGAAACATGTACAGCAAGAGGTGATAGAAAAAAGGCGTCGTGTGGAAACGAAACAATTTACAGTAGCGTTATTCGGAGCTTTTAGTGCTGGGAAATCATCATTTGCCAATGCCTTACTTGGTGAGAAGGTACTTCCTGTATCACCAAATCCGACGACGGCAACGATTAATCAAATTTTGCCGGTTACAGAGGAAAAACCACACGGAACAGTAATGGTTCAATTTAAATCAAAGCAAGCTCTATTAGAAGATATGAAAGCTGTTTATAAGCTGTTTCATTATGAGATTACTACGTTAGATGAGGCGTTAGCACAAATTGATAAAGTTATGAAATATCCTTCACCGACTGGGAAGCAAAAAACAACATTTAGCTTTTTACGAGCGGTACAAAAAGGGTATGATGCAGTTTCTACTTATTTAGGAGAACAAGTACAAGTCACATTAGAAGAGTTCTCTGATTATGTAGCGAATGAAGAAAAATCATGCTTCGTTGAGTATATGGAGCTTTATTATGATTGTGCTTTAACAAGGCAGGGAGTAGCGCTTGTAGACACACCTGGAGCGGATTCTATTAATGCTCGCCATACGGATGTTGCATTCCAGTATATTAAAAATGCAGATGCTATTTTATTTGTAACATATTATAACCATGTATTCTCTCGTGCTGATCGTGAATTTTTAATTCAGCTTGGTCGTGTAAAGGATACTTTTGCCCTTGATAAAATGTTCTTCTTAATTAATGCGGCCGATTTAGCAGAGTCTGAAGAAGAACTTGAAATGGTAAAAGGTTATATCGCAGATCAGCTACTGCAATACGGTATTAGAAATCCGCGTTTATTTGCAATTTCAAGTTTATGTGCGCTTGAAGAGAAACAAGGAAAGAATGTTGAAAAAGAGAAGTATGGTATTTTACAAAACTCTGGAATTACTAAGTTTGAGGAATCATTTACGTCCTTTATGATGAGAGATTTAATGCTTGTTTCTGTGCATGCTCTATATGGTGCGTTGCAAGGGGCAGATCAGCTTTTAGTAAACATGATAAATGGTGCAAAGCAGGGAAATGAAGAGAAAGAGAAGCAAACGAAAAAATATGAAGCAGAGCGTGATCAACTACTTCATATTATTTCATCATATAGTGTACTTGCTGAAGAACAGGCGATGCAAAATGAAGTGAAAGAGTTGCTTTATTACGTGCAACAGCGTCTATTCCTACGCTATAACGATGTGTTTACTGAATTTATTAATCCGGCGTCACTTCGAACGGATGGAAATGTGAAAACACAATTGCAACAGTGTGTTATGGAATTAGTAGCATTTATTCAGCATGATTTATTACAAGAAATGCGTGCGACATCATTACGTCTTGAAAAATGGATAGACGAAGCGATGAAGCGTGCAAAGGACGAAATTGTAGTGAACTGTAAAGTAGAAAATCAATCAATTTCTATGAATGGAACAGTTGAGTATGAATATAAAGATATTACACATAAAGAACCGTTCCCTTCAGTTGAAATAAAAGATTTCAAAAAAGCACTGGCACATTTTAAAAATGAGAAAAGCTTTTTTGAAAAGAATGACAAAGCTTTTATGCAAGAAGACGCTAAATCTGTATTAGAACCGCTTGTATCAAACTATGTAGCCGATGAAAAAGATTTATTTGTCCATCATTATAAGCAAGAATGGGATATGAAGTGGAACTTATTCCAAAAAGTGATGCAACAAGATGTGATGAACTATTATGAAAGTATATTGTTTGCATTGGCTGAAACGATCGATGTATCTCTATATGAACAAAGTAAAGAACAATTGCACAATCAGTTAGTAGAGATTGAAAAAGAAATTTATGTTATATAGTCGTTATGAGAAAAAGATTCGTTCAATTTTCTTTTGCAGTACAGTATCTAAAGATTTGACAAATCCAGCAAATTCATCGGTAGAAATCATATGAGTAAGAACGAGTCGTCTGCCATCTGGTGTTTCACCGCATAAGACGAATGAAGAAAATTCGTATGTTTTATTTTCAACTACTAATTTTGGATAGGAATACGTGTCGCTTTTCTTCTTCTTTCCATCAATAGAGATGACGTTGCATTTTTTCTCATTGTTGTCCATGGTGAATCCCTCCTTTCTATTATTTATGGTAGACAAGGAGGGTTTAGAACAATAGAGATGGGGGGATTTTTTATGTCTTTTGTAATAGAACGTATTTTAAAAGAGGCTATACCGAAGTCTTTATTGCTACTTGCTGATCCAAGTGAACGGCAAATAGCTATATATGTACAAAGAGGGTTAACATACGTAGCAAAGCAAGGGGGCAGCATCATCGGTGTGTATGTTCTTTTGGAAACAAGGCCGAAGACGATGGAAATCATGAATATTGCGGTTGCAGAGCATTTGCAAGGAAAAGGGATTGGGAAGAAGCTATTAAGGCATGCCGTAGAAACTGCTAAAGGATATGGTATGTCAAAACTTGAAATTGGTACAGGCAATTCTAGTGTTTCACAACTTGCTTTATATCAAAAATGTGGATTTCGTATTTTTTCTATTGATTTTGATTACTTTTCGAAGCATTATGAAGAAGAGATTATTGAAAATGGCATTGTATGCCGTGATATGATTCGGCTTGCAATGGAATTGAATTAGAACGTATAACTTATTTAGGGGGAAGAGAAGATGGAAGTACATAAAGCAATTACAGCACATTCTCGTAAACAAAATGAAAGTGTAAAAGCATGTTTACAATTAGATGCGCAGCGTGAAGCAGCTATTGAAGCAGCCGTATCTCTTGCGTCAAATGGGAAAGAATTTTCGGTTGATGTCATTAATGTTGTAACAAAGCAAATTAATGATCTTGCAAAAAATGGTGTTACCTTGCAGCGTAAATATGTTACAGAAGAAATGGTTATGGAGTATGTAAGTCGTTTACAAGAGAAAGAAGGTCGTTAAAGATGATAGTTACAGTCGAATGGTTACGTGAGCATATAGAAGATGAGAACGTCCGTGTAATCGATTGTCGTTTTGATTTAGCGAATCCTAATTGGGGTAGAGAAAAGTATGAAGAAGAACATATTCCTCATGCGTTATATTTTGATTTGAATTTAGATTTATCAAGTCCTATAGCAGAACATGGTGGCCGCCATCCGTTGCCAAGCATTGAAGAGTTTGCGGACAAGCTTTCGGAGGTTGGTATTGATGAACATACGACAGTAATTGCGTATGACAGTCAAGCTGGTGCAAATGCTGCTCGTTTATGGTGGTTATGTAACTATATAGGACATGAGAAAGTATATATATTAGATGGTGGTTTCCCGGTTTGGAAAGAGAATGGACTACCGACAACAACGGAAATTCCTGTTGTTATACGAAAAACATTTAAAACAAACATACAAGATCATATGCTTGTATCGATGGAAACAGTAAGAGAGAATATCCAGGCAGGTGCAGATGTTACGTTAATTGATTCAAGAGAGCCAAAACGTTATGCTGGTGTAGAGGAACTTGTCGATCATAAAGCAGGACATATTCCGACAGCAGCAAACTATTTTTGGAAGGATGGAATGTTGCAATCAGGACAATTTAAGAATGAAGCTGAGCAACAAGAACGATTCCAAAATCTGTCGAAAGATAAGGAAACCATTGTATATTGTGGTTCTGGTGTTACGGCATGTCCAAATATCATTGCTTTAAAATTGGCTGGATTCCAAAATGTTAAATTGTATGCAGGTAGCTGGAGTGATTGGATTTCTTATCCAGAAAATCAAATTGCAAAAGAAGAAGATTAATCACTTGCATGCAAAAATAATTTGTATTAAAATAAGGTCACAAGCAAGAGATTGCTCGAAAAACTTTGTATTTTACACATTGGAAACAATGTGATAATATAACGACAAGTAAATAATACATCCTGCGGTGTACGTAACTTATTTATGTCTAAAACCGATGTTAGTTATACGGAAGCTCAATATTTAGCGACCATCATCAAGCCTTCCTTGTGGAGGAAGATGTACGGTAACTGTGAGGGCATCCACCTGCGAGTAGCGGGTTTTTGGACATTTACGAGGAGCGGCACGTGCGGGGGTCTTATTTCAACTAACCTTATATAAAATTCCTACGGTGTACGTAGCTTATGCATGTCTTAAACCAATAAGTTTAATATGGAAGTTCAATATTTAAATGTAGCTAACATGCCATCTTTTTAAGAAGGAAGTTACAAACATTTGTGAGAGCATCCACCTGTGAGAGCAGGTTTATGGACATCTAGAGAAAACGGCATATGTGGGGCTATATAAAAACCTTACGTTTTATACGTAAGGTTTTTTTGTTGCATAGATATATCAATATTATCTTGATTCACCTGTGAAGTTTCCGTAATAAATGTAGCACTTTCTGTCTTCATCAATCTCTCTTGAATCCAAGGAGAATTCCATAGACATGCCGTCTCGCTGAATATATATAATATCTGAATGAAGAGATGGTAAAATTTCTTCGTAGTTCCATACATCTTGACTATCTACTAAGCTTGAACTCGTTTCACTTAGTTCTCTAATTTCAAAACCGATGTGGGAGTATGTAGGGTCTGAAGGGTCATTGGCGAAAACTTCTTTTTGAATATAAATAACTGCTGTTCCGTCTGGATCAACCGAAGTTGCAGTAACAACATAAGTATTTTTCTCTTTAATAAAATATTCACAAGTCATGCGTGCGATAATTTCAGAATTAGAAATATTGGCGTAGTTCCATAAAGCAGGATACCCTTTCGTTTCATCATTAAGTCGATATTCTAAGCGCATTTAATCCCTCTTCTTCCTTTTTCTTCTACTTTATCATGCCATCCTATATAATAGGAATAGAATTTAAAAAGGGGAGTGCGAAGGTGACAAAAACGAAATGGCTAGTAGGTGGTGTCGTAACGTCTTTAATGACTGGCACTTTATTTGGTTGCGCACAAGATCTTCCCCCAAAACCGAATGATAATAGTTGTTCTGATTGGGATTGGGATGATGAACTTGGGGTATGGCAGTGTGATGATAGTAGTTCAGGTTATCGTGGGCATTATTTCTATGGTGGGCAATACTATCAAAATAAATCCACTTTTAAAAATTCATCGGCGTTTAAATCGTATCAATCGTCTGCTGAATTTAAAGGTGGAATTGGAAGCGGTTCAAAGGGAGGATTTGGGGGCTAAAATATGTCGCAATACATAAGGGATCGAAAAGAATTTTATTTAAAATATCCGAATTTTTGGTCGGATTTATATGAATGTGAGTATAGTTTGTTTCATGTTTTTTCTATAACAAATCAGACTTTGGACCAATTACACTTAGCGACTGAACGAATGGGGAAAATATTTTTTAAGACTGCTAGACTGCTGCGTAATTTAAGTGACGAACAGCTTCTAGATCTTGGCTTTCCATCCGCGAGTTTATCATTCATTAGAATGAAAGGGCTTTATCCTGAATCTGTAATTTCGCGATTTGATTTTGCTGTAACAGAGGATAATAAAATCAAAATGCTTGAGTTTAATAGTGATACACCAACTTTTATTGTGGAATGTTTTCAAATGAATGGGAAAGTATGTGAAAATCTAGGCTATGATAATCCAAACTCGGATCAAGAACGATTGCTATCTTCTGGTGTAACGAAAGCAGTAATGGAGGTGACAAAGGGATTAGATAATCCAAATGTTGTTTTTACAGCACATCATGAACATATCGAGGATTGGAATACCACTATGTATTTAAGTCAGCTATGCCATGTTGAAAATAAAGTAGTGCCAATGTCAGAACTTAGAATTACAAAGGATGCTCTAGTCGATAAAGATGGGGCGAAGATTGATGTTTTATATCGCCAAACATATCCGATAGAAGATTTAATTGAGGATCAAGATCCTGAAACAGGAGATTTGGTAGGTGTGGAACTGTTACAACTTGTAAAAGCCGGAAAGCTTTTTATAATAAATCCTTTGTCAGCATTTTTACTTCAGCCAAAATCAATTCAGTGTCTTATTTGGGGGTTAGCAGAAGAAGAGGTCTTTTATACAAATGAGGAACAACAGTGGATTAAAGAATATATGTTACCTACATATTTAGAACCAGATTTATTTTTAGGAAAAGGTTCTTTCGTTCAAAAACCTTCATTTGGGAGAGAAGGAGATACAATTACGATTCGCGATAAAGACGAAAATATTATGCTTCAAAATGCACAGGAAACGTATAAAGCGTCACTGCCGATATTTCAAAAGTATACCGAACTGCCAGTCGTATCCTTGGAAACAGAAAAAGGGATCGAGAAACTGTCATATGTGTTTGGTTCGTTTTTAATTGCTGGAAAAGCGAGTAGTATCGGTATTCGTGCGGGAGAAAAGATTACAGGAAATGAATCGTACTATTTACCGGTAGGTATAAAAAGGAGGGGAAAAAATGATTAATTTTTTATTATATTTAGCAGTAACACTCGGCCTTTTATGTATAGGTCTGTTCTTGATGGAAGTGACAACGAAAGTAAAGGAATTTAAGTTAATGGCTCAAGGAAATAAGGCGGTAAGCTATGTGCTTGGAGGACGATTACTTGGGTTAGCTGTTGTTTTATATTCGACAGCAGCTAATTCAATTTCACTTCTTGATATGATTTCGTGGGGAGCAGTTGGGATTTTGGCTCAAATTATCGTCTTTTATTTAGCTGAGTGGCTTACACCACGCTTTAATATAAACAAAAGTCTCGAAGAAGATAATCAAGCAGTCGGTCTTTTTCTTATGTTTTTATCGCTTTCGATTGGGATTGTAATCGCTGGTTGTATAACTTATTAAAAACTTTACGTTTAAACGTAAAGTTTTTTATTTTATCCCGCTATTTGCCGGGCAGCCCGATTGGTGAGGGCTAATAATCAGTGGGGGATGAACAAAACCCCCACTGATTAAAGTTTCACTTTATATACGTTAGTTTGCCATACCTTTTGAAAAAATTGTAGGCTACTGTTGACATCTATTTTAAATAAGAGTAACATTTTCAATGTAATGAAAATAAGTCTCTGTTAGGTGAGGCTCCTGTATAGAGAAATGCTACTGCCCAAAAATGTCGAGAGACGCCAATGGGTCAACAGGAATGATCGAATTAAGGTTTTTCTTAACGTAGCTGGTAATGTACCTATGCTATACAGTGCTAAAACTCGGTGAGGGAGAGGTCCGTAGATTTCTAATTATATTAGAAATCGTTTATTTGTGTATGTAATGGCCACTACTCTCTTAAGGGTAGGGGTCTTTTTTGTTACCAAGCTATGAGTAATTTCATAGTATAAACTATAAAATTAAACGAGGAGGTGAGGAGCATGTCAAATTCTGACTCGGTTCCGTTACCCATATACTTCAAATCAAAAATATATGATGTAGGCAGGAAACGATTTGTTCCTCCCTCTATATTTATCACAATGTAGCGTTTATAAAGCGCTAGACACTTTCACAGTAAAGTGGATAAATTGAGAAACAAAGCGTTTCTTCCTATGTTGTAAAGGAGGAGACGATAATATGTTATATGCAAACAAAACTGTGGGTAACACGTCATATAAACTAAATAAAAAATCAATAAAAGAACAAACAATGCTCCAAAAAAATAAAGATTTATTAATTGAAATTGCAACAAGAGATGTAAAATCTGTATTTGCATATTTTAAAACAACAAGAGACGGACTATCAATGAAAGAGGCGCAAAAACGTATTCAAGTATATGGCCGAAATGAACTAACTTCAAAAAGAGCAATTCTTGCAGAAGTAATGATGAAGCTTGGTGGCATGATTCCAGGTTTTTCAAAACAACGTGTGTGTGATGAATTACAACGTGAAACGATTACTGTATCTAGAGTAGAATGTTCTAGTAGTACAGGGCTAAATAGTGAACTGAAAATGATGGAGATACCAGTGCAAGAACTTGTACCTGGAGATATGATTTTTCTTTCGGCTGGAGATGCTGTGCCAGCTGATGTACGTATTATTTATGCAGATGATTTATTAGTGAATGAGTCTGTGTTAACGGGAAACGAAGCGAGTATAGAGAAGTTTGAAAGCTGCTATCACCTTGAACGTAAACGATTTATTCCATTAAAACGGATGAAAGATTATAATCCACTTGAGCTTGAAAATGTATGTTTTAAAGGTTCACATATCGTTAGTGGAAGTGCAAAGGCTGTCGTTGTTTCTACTGGAAAAAATACGTATTCAGGCATATTGCATACTTGTTGTAGTAGAACGTCTTAATGTGTTAATGGTGCTAAATATACAAAAACAATGTATAATAGACAAAGTTGAGCAAAAACGTAGAATGGTAATCTATTTATATAACCTTACGTGATAACGTGAGGTTATTATTTTTTTAATAGGAGAGGAATTATGAAAAAAGTATTATTAGTTGATGGTATGGCACTATTATTTCGTGCTTTTTACGCAACAAGTGTCTACGGACAATTTATGAAACGACAAGATGGAACCCCTACGAATGGGATTCATGGTTATATGAAACACTTGTTAACAGCTACGCAAGCGATCGAACCAACACATATCGTTACATGCTGGGATATGGGAAGTACGACATTTAGAACAGAATCGTTCTCGAATTATAAAGCAAATCGTGCAGCGCCACCAGAAGAATTAATTCCTCAATTTGATTTAGTGCAAGAAATGACTGCGAAATTATCCGTTCCAGTTATCGGTATGAAAGGCTACGAAGCGGACGATTGTATCGGTACGCTTGCAAAACAATACTGCAATGAAGCTGAAGTTTATATTTTAACTGGTGATACAGATTTACTTCAACTTGTTGATAAGAACGTTACAGTTATGCTTCTGCGTAAAGGAATTGGAAATTACGAATATTACACACCGGAGAAAATCATGGAAGAAAAAGGTGTAGAGCCGTGGCAAATCGTCCATGCAAAAGCTTTCATGGGAGATACAAGTGATAATTATCCAGGTGTAAAAGGTATCGGTGAAAAAACAGCGTATAAGCTTATTCAAGAGCACGGAACAGTATCCGCTGTACTAGAAAATGTAGAATCATTAACAAAAGCGCAGCGTACGAAGATTGAAAGTGATTTAGAGAACTTAAATATTTCGTTGCAATTAGCACAAATTCACTGTGAAGTTCCAATTTCATGTTTACTAGAAGAGGGATTACACACAATGGATGAAGAAAAACTTAGATTTGTTTGTGAAGAAATGAATTGGGGAAGACCTGAAATATTAATAAATATGCTATAAATAGTTTGGAAAGAGGGATGTTGCATAAGTCGAACTTTGACTTGGTGACACCTTCTTTTTGTTTTTGTAAACAGTATTATAGTAAATAAAATTATGTCGAACTCAATTTTAAATATATAAATGTTTCGACAAGATATAATGATAAAAGTTGATGGAAATAGTAATTTTTATAATGAAGTGAATTAATTTCAACATAGTTTTAGAGAGTCTTTTTTTCGTGTTCACAAAGTTGTCAGAAAATAAACGGAATTTTCATATGAAGTTCAAATAGAATTCACAACAATCAATTATTATAAGGACACACAGATAATTCTTTATCTTTTATATAAACCATCCCCCAAGGAGGACAATGAAAATGAGAAAAAAAGTGAGAAAATCTTTTAAACAATTATTAATTGAAAATAAACAATCACTATTAAATAATAAAGAAAATATGAAAGAAATTGAAGAGAGAATTGAGAAACGACATGTAGCATATAGTGGTGCCAGTAATTAAATAAAATAAAAAAAGATAGCCTATATAGGCTATCTTTTTTATTTTATATTGAAAAAACGCTATTCATCTCTTTAATTTTGTAAATATGCAAGATATTTTTATAGTGTTTTTCTATCAATATTACTCATTTTTCGAGGTTGAAATTGGTATATACCAATTTTTGGGATTTACTATTCATAATATTACAAAAAATGTTACAATACACTCAAATTTATACTATAAAATCATTTTAATATGAAAAATTGGAATGAAAAGAAAGGAGAGGAATATGAATAAAGATGTCGCTTTGAAATGATTAGTATCATTTCATTAGGAGTTGATGTAAAAAGATGAAGAGATACGAAGAATTGGACTCTATAAGAGGGATTTCTTCATTAGTAGTAATGATTGGTCATCATTTAATGATTTTTTCAGCATTTCAAAATTACAGTTATGAAGATAATAAACCATTTGTTGTGTATCTATTAAAAGAAACGCCTGCTCGTCTAATTTTTAGTAGTGGTAACGAATCAGTTATTATCTTTTTTGTTTTGAGCGGATTTGTTTTGTATGAATCTATTCAAAAAAACTATAGTAGCTATGGGTCATACCTTTTAAAACGTATATGCAGAATATATATTCCTTATATTGTGGCAATAATTATAGCAATTATATGCCAGACTACAATTAGTGAATATGGTATTTCTTATTTAAGTGAATGGTTTAATCGCTCATGGACGATTGAAAGTTCTTCAAGCTTAATCGCACAACATATTTTATTGGTTGGGAAATATAATACAGATGCATATAACGGTGTGATTTGGTCGCTTGTCCATGAAATGCGAATATCAATAATTTTCCCGTTAATTTTGATGATTTGCTTACGAAAAACGTTAAGGGGTTCATTACTATTATTGTTTAGTTTTAGTATATGTTCTGTCATCATATTATTTTTGTTTCGTTCGGGCTTAACATTAACAAGCTATGCATTAACTTTGCATTATACGGTGCTATTTTTACTAGGAGCACTAGTTGCGAAGTATAAAAATAATTTAATAGTTTTTTATAGTAATTGTACTAAAAACACGAAAATTGCATGGTTTTTATTTGCGATTTTACTTTTTATGTATGAAGGGCTTATTGGAGAAATGAAAGTGCTCAATAATTTTATATTTCGAGACTACGTAGTGGCGATAAGTGCATGTCTATTTGTCATATTAAGCTTGTCAATATCAACTTTGTCGTCCTTGCTATGTAATAAATACTTGTTATATTTGGGGAAGATTTCTTACAGTCTTTATTTATACCATATTATATCGTTGTTTTCCCTTATATACATGCTCCATGAAATATTACCGTTGCCTATTATTTTAATTTTTTCACTTATTTTTTCGTTTATACTTGCAATACTTTCGTATATACATATAGAAAAATTTGCATTCAGAGTCGGAAACTATGTAACAAAACAAGTGGATAGAAAGAAGAGAGGGTTATCTGTAAAGAGTGACTTGCAGGATATTATTCAGAAAAGGGCGGTGAAATAATTGAAGCAAGAAATGAGCATAAAAGATTTTCAACAATTATTGAAAAGAAGATTCGTAACGATTATTTTAACGATGTGTTGTTTAACCGCTTCTTTAGTTCTTATCTCTATGTATGTTTTAAAGCCGTCATATCAATATTCAACGCAAATTCTTGTTGGGAATTTAGATGAGTTTAATAAGGAAAATTCAACAAATAAAACACAAGAAAATAAGCAACTAGTAACATCATATGTTGATATTTTAAAAAGCCCATTAATTATTTCAACAGTCAAAAAAACTTTGAAATTAGAGCAATCAAGTTATGAATTAGCACAAAAAATCTCGGTGGTGAATATGGACAACTCACAAATTGTAACTGTTACAGTAAAAGACTCCAATCCGAAAGTCGTGAAAGACATTGTAAAGACATTGGCAGAGCAATCACAACAAAGTTTTCAACAGTACACAAATGTACAAGGTGTGAAAGTGTTGACGGATCCTGAGTTACAGGAACAGGCTGAAAAATTGTTTCCGAAATTTCAACTGATCATTCCTATTTCTTTAATTGTTAGTTTTTTTGTTGGGATAGGTTTAGCTGTATTTCGAGATTATTTTGATGAACGTATATACACGGAACAAGATTTAGAGAAAATAACAACAGTCTCTGTTATTGGTCACATAAATGTGAAACCGAATAGAAAACAGAAATCTACAGAGATTGATAAACAATCATCTATATATCGAGGTGAACATGTCGATGTTTAGGACAAAGAAACAGCTGCCATTCGATTTGCATGATGATCTGATGAAAGAGCAGTTTTATACGGTGTATCACGAGCTGAGAAAATCTGGAAAACAACTATTCACAGTTAGTTCAACGAAGGACAGAGGGGTTGTTGCCTCACTTATAGTAAATATGGGTCTAGTGTTTGCAGAAATGAAGAAAAAGGTGTTACTTATTGATGTGAATTTTTCTGACCCTAAATTACATGTATTATTACAAAGTGATCACATGATAACCGTAAACGATATAATAAGCTCTTTCCCCTGCAATTATGAATCTTTTTCTAGTAATTTGTCTAAATACTTATATTGTATTCCTGCAAAAAAAACAGTACACACAGGGACGCCCTTAGTTGCTATGGATGAATTTGATAATGCGATTGCTAAGTGGAAAGAAGATTTTGATTACATTTTCTTTTATTCTTCTGAAGTATTTGATCTTCCTGCTACGCACATTATTGCAGAGAAATGCGATGGAATGGTCTTAGCAGTTAAAAAGCGAAAAGATTCACTACGTACAGTGCAAAAAGTAATAGCGGATATAAATAGGAAAGAATGTGAATTAATAGGTATAATTTTATATTCTTGAATGTGGGGGTAACGATCCATGATTCGTGAAACAAATCAAGCCAAGTTGTATACGATTCCGGCTCAAGAAAAGCCTAGCATATTGAATCGAAGTGTAAAACGCTTGTTTGATATTATATTTTCAATCATATTGTTACTATTAACGATACCAATTATGTTGTTCTTTTGTATTATGATTACTTTAGAAACATCAGGGGCTCCAATTTACTTTCAAGAACGTTTAGGTATAAACGGGAAGAAGTTTAATGTATTTAAATTAAGATCAATGGTAAAGGATGCTGAAATAAATGGCCCACAATGGGCAAAAGAACATGATTCAAGAATTACAAAAGTTGGATTGTTTATAAGAAAAACGAGAATTGATGAATTACCACAACTATTAAATATTTTAAGAGGAGATATGTCTTTTGTAGGCCCTAGACCAGAGAGAGAGTTTTTTTATAATGAGTTTGATACGTTTATTCCAGAATTTAAGGATCGTTTAATGGTAAAACCAGGATTAACAGGATGGGCACAAATAAATGGAGGATATAATCTTGATCCAAAGGAAAAGTTGAGGCTGGACATGGAGTATATTGAAATGAAAACATTTCGGCTGGACATCCGTATTTTATGTAAAACCGTTTTAATTGTATTGAACGGTAATGGTGCAAGATAAATATATATGTAAACAAACAACATATGTAAGTAGGTTACTTGCAAAGGAGAACTTGTATGGGTAGATCTATTCTAAACAATATTATCCATCTATTTTATAGTACGATTTTAGCTAACCTTCTTCAGGCCGTCAGTTTAATTGTTTTAGCAAACTTTTTTAACGCACAACATTATGGGATGTTTAGTGTTGCCATAGCAGTGACGTTTGTTATGTTATTTTTTACAGACTTAGGACTTAGTAATACGTTTCTTCGAGAAGGGGCAAAGGATGGAGCAGATTTAGAGAAGATTTTATCATCGTATATAAAAATAAGGATGATTCTACTTATTCTTATTTCTATAATCGGTTATATTGTTATTCATTATATGTATGCGGATAAAAATTTAATTTATATGATGATAAACGTAATGTTTTTCATGTTAATAGGATTAACTTGGCAAAACATAGGAATTGCCTATTTTCAACTGACGGAACGTATGAAGTATATAGCGCTCATTAAAGTTGTATCAGCATCGGTTGTCATTATAATTACATGTTTTTGTATTTTCGGAGAGTTACCGGTGTATGTAACGGCTCGCTTATATGCTTTTGGGTATATGATCGGTGGTTTATTCAGTATATATATCATGAGAAGAAAGACGAAAATGAATATGAAAGTCGTAATTCATAAAGCTTTATTTTGGCAATTAACTCCCTTTATTATTAGCGGTTTTTTAATAATGAGTACGCCACAATTAGCACCTATCTTGCTTAACTATACATTGCCATTAAGTATGGTAGGTGTTTTTGCAGTGGCGTACCGGATGCCGGCAGCTTTATATCAAGTACCAGGGGTAATTGCAGGTGCATTTTTTCCAGTGCTCTTTAAGCATTATAACCAGAATAATATAGAAGAGCATACGAAATTAAATTTGCTTCAAATTAAATCAATGGCGATTGTAGGAATATGTATGACGATCGGTTTATATCATTTAGCACCATACTTTATTTCTATATTTTTTCATGAAGAATGGAGCAATGCAGTAGAGCCACTCCAAATATTATCATTTCTTATTGTGCTACAAAGTTTAAATATTGCTATTGCTGACGGTTTAACGACGAGTGGATGTCAAAATAAGAGAACTGTTGTGCAGTGTGTAGCATTGGTGATAGGTGGGGTTATGCTTTATAGCTTTAGTAGTCTTGGTGGAGTGATAGGATCGGCATACGCTATGGTTTTATTTGAAATAGTCGCTTTAGTGGGATATATAGCGGTAAGTGTAGTGAAGAAAAAAATTGTATTCCAAATTGTAATACCGTATACAATTTATTTTGGTGTAACCTTTATTGGAGTTCAATATATATTGCATACATATCATTTAATTGCGCTTGTTCTTAATATACTAATTGTAGTAGCTGTCATATTCCTATATGATTATGAGCTAAAAAAACTTCTTCTTTCTTTTATAAGAAAAATACGCAAAAAGGATTATATTACGAAACAGGGGATATAGCCTATGGAAAATAATATGAAAGTATCGATGGGATGGATTATTCTTCTAATATTATTTGTTATGTTAAGTAAATACAATTTATATATTGGATTTTCATTGAAAATATATATGATTTTTTTAGTCATATATTTTTGTTTAACAATTAAAGACTTTCATATTCAAAAGTTATATTTTCATGAAGTTATATTTTTACTGTTTTATTTCATTTATTGTTTGAGTGGAATTCTTTCTATGTATTTAAATGCTAGTATTCGTATGATTTTTGGCGTGCTACTTGTTTTAGGATGCTATTTTATAATGAGGAATTTATTGGGAAATACTGAAATAGTGGTACTTGAATCATCTATTGCTTATGTAGGAGTAGTATTTAATGTAGTAAGTCTAATACTCTATATAATCGGTTTACAATACTTTAGTTTATACGGTGGAGAAGAGAGAGAAATTTTTGCCGGGTTATTAGTTGATAGAGGATATCCACGGTTAATTGGATTGCTAGATGATCCTAACATTTTTATTTTCTATAATACAATATTTTTTATGTACTATATGACGAATTTACAAAATATTACTAACATCCTAGGGTTAATTTTATGTGTTACGACGAGTTTATTAACCTTTTCAAGAGGGGGGATATTAGCGCTTGTGCTTGTCGTTTTTGTATATATATGTATGTCTAGTTTCGCTAAAAAAATAAAAATAATTATGAGTTTAGTATTGTTTAGTGTAGTTATTTTTAGTTTATCGAATAGTGTAATGGGGGGCCAATTAGATGACATATTAAATAAACGAATTTCTGATTTTTCCCATGATAATGGAAGTGGTAGATTTACATTATGGGAAGCTGCTTTTAAATATTATTTATCCAATCCATATATCGGAATCGGTGCTTTTAACTTTTCGAATTATTATGAGTATCAATTTAATGAAAAATTATATGTACACAATACATTTTTAGAAATTTTGTCTGAATCGGGTACAATTGGTTTTCTTCTATATAGCGCGTTTTTATTCATATTAATGTTCAAGCTAGCGCAGCATACTTTGTTTCGTGAAAAACCATATCTTCTATTGACTATGATTGCATTTTTATTTCAGATGATGTCATTGTCACTCATTATTAACGAAGCGTTCTTTTTATTTTTAGCAGTTGTTGTGAAGTATATTTCAATATATGAAGGAAGGGGAAAGATAGATGGTAAAATGTCTATCAGCACATAACGAGCCGCCTTATGTTTCTGTAATAACACCTTCTTATAATAGTATACGATTTATAGGTGAGACAATTTTATCTGTACAGAATCAATCGTATGAAAACTGGGAAATGATTATCATTGATGACGGTTCAACCGACCAATCTGCCACAAAAATTAAAGATATAATAGAAGGAGACTCACGTATTAGGTTATTATCATTAAAACAAAATGTTGGTGCTGCTAAAGCTCGGAATTTAGCGATCCAAGAGGCAAGAGGAAGGTACATTGCCTTTTTAGATAGTGATGATATATGGTTGCCGCATAAATTGAAGACACAATTGTTATTTATGGAAGAAATGAATATTGCTTTTTCATATGCGTCGTATAGTTTAATTGATGAAAATGGTAATGAATTAAATCGTGAAGTGAGTGCACCAAAATCTGTTGACTATCATTATTTAGTAGGAAATACAATTATCGGTTGTTTAACAGTGATGATTGATCGTGAAAAAATTCCATATGTCGAAATGCCTAGTATACAGCCGGAAGATACAGCGTTATGGCTGAACTTATTACATGAAGGGTATGAAGCAAAAGGGATACAGCAAGTGTTAGCAAAATATAGAATTGTTACAAATTCTGTTTCTAGAAATAAAATTAGAGCAGCTTTTCGGTATTGGAAATTGTTAAGGGAACAAGAACGACTGAATTCGGTGCAAATTTTTTACTATTTTAGTAAGTATGCTTATCATGCTTATAAAAAAAATAAAATCAATGTAGTTGGGAAGACGCAATTATGAATATACTGTTGATGACAGATAAATTGATAACTGGCGGAGCCGAGAGCTATTTCTGTAAATTGGAAAGTAATTTGCATTATGATGATTTTAAGATTTATACAGCTGCAGGTGATGGAGAACTATATGAATCTCTTACTAGAAAAGAAAATTTTATATTACTTAGTCGATGGAATCATTTGAGAAATCTTTATTATTTACGAAACGAAATTTGTAAACGAAAGATAGAACTTATTCATGCAAATAGTTTGCGAATGGTATTATATGCTTTTCTAATTCAAAAGTTTATTAAAAAAAAGATGAAAATTGTTTATACGAAACATAATGTAACGATATTAGAAAAGAAAATGCCAACGCTTTTTCGTTATTTCATGAATAAATATGTAAACAATATTATTACAGTAAGTGAGTTTGAAAAGAATAATTTAATTTCAATTCATGTAGCAGAAGAAAAAATAAATACAATTTATAACGGTGTCGATATTGAAAAGTTTTTATTCCAGCAGAAGAAGAAAGAATCTACATATAAAATAGGGATATTAGCTAGATTATCCAAAGAGAAAAACCATCAACTATTTGTCAAAATTGCAAATGTGTTGAAAAAGAGAAATGATTTTATGTTTTATATTGCTGGTGATGGACCAGAGAAAGAATCGATTATGAAAGAAATAGAAAAATATGGATTGCAGCAAAGGGTGAAGATGCTAGGGAATATTTCAGAGCCGCATGAGTTTATAGGGAATATGGATGCCTTACTTTTATTATCTTTTCGTGAAGTGTTTCCAATGGTAGTAATTGAAGCGATGGCTACAGGGACACCAATTGTTTCAATAGATGTTGGCGGAATACATGAAGCGGTAATAGATGGAGAATCAGGTATTTTGATATCTGAATATTGCGAATCTGAATTCGCAAGTGCACTTGAAGAACTACAAGGGAATGAAGAAAGGGTAAATGATATTAGATTGAAAGCACGAGAGAAAGCAGTGAGGTATTTCTCGTTAACTAAAATGATAGAAGAAACGAAAAATATATATGAGTTAAACAAATGACCGGGTAGGTCGTTTGTTTTTTTTATTATAGAAACTTTTAAGAGAGAACTCACATATTATATGAAAAAAGGTAATATGAGGAGTGAATTTATTTTGTCAGAATATATTTCTTCCCAAGAAGATTGTGCGCCAGAAAGTAGCGTTCACATTGATTGTTTTGGCGCAGTTCCAAACTCGGGAAATGATAGCTCATTAGCAATTCAGCAAGCTATTGATTATTGTGTAGCGAATCGAATTTCGACGGTTAGAATTACAGGGGTAAATACGTACAAAATTGTAAAGCCGATTGTTATTAAATCAAACGTAAGATTAGAGTTAGATCCTACCATAACGCTGCAAATTGATGGGGATTTTAATGCATTTGAGCTACAAAGTAACGCTTCGGTAGTTGGTGGTACTATTCAAGTTATAAATTCATTGTTTCAATCTGCTGTTATTTATGTTTCTGGTTCACAACAAATCGAAGTACCTAATCAATCTGTTATATCAAATATAAATATAATAAATACAACTCCATCGTATAAAGGAAAAGCTATACATTTTTATTGTCAAAAGGCATGGGATTATATTAGTTTCTTTCAAATTAAATTTATTCAAATTAAAAACTTTCAAACTGCAATATATTTGAAAACAGAGTATATAGATGATATCAATACACCTTGCTGGATTAACGCCAATGTATTTCAATCAATATTTATTGATGGATGTGTGTATGGGATTGAAGTAGATGGAAATAGTGATTTGCCAAATGAAAGTTCAGGAAATACGTTTCATGATATTCAAGTGCAATGTAGACAACAAACGAAAAAAGCAATTCGTTGCTCAGGTGCGTATAATACATTTGATTGTATGATTTGGGATACGTACCGGATGAGTAGTGAACAGATTGTCATTGAATTTTCTTCTAATTCGCATCGTAACTACCTTTTTTCAAATTTACTTTCTACAACTATTGTAGATAAAGGACAATACAATGTTTGTAAGTCTACCTATGAAGAATCTCTTCGAATTCAGTTACCGATTACGTTAAATAAACCACATTTAATAGGGAATCAAGATGATATTTTAGTAAATGCTCAGCAGAAGTATACGATTAAGCAAGTAAGTGGGAAAGTGCCTTACGGGGGGAATCTCGCAAATTGCTTTAATTTAATAGATGAACAAAGTGTAAACTATATTGACGTTCCAGATAGTAATCCAGTTGTAATTGAACTGGATTTTACGAAAAAACCAATACAAATGTTAAATTGTTTTGGAATGTATTTTGGGTGGGGAGAGAGCGCAAAGAAAATTAAAATTGAATATGCATTAAGCGCAACTGGAAGTTGGGTTATCGCGTTGGATGTTCCATTAAATGTTGGCGATACAATTATATCGAATATGAAGGCGAGTCAGTTATATAAAGTTAGAATTACATTAAGTGGTTATTCTCAAGATCATAAGCGTTTTCGAATTAATCGTATTTTTGCAAGGTCTTCTATGGAAAACGGGAACGCTTGGTTAGCGACAACTGGTGGAAGAATGTTTGGAGATATTGAAATAGAGGCAAGTAAAGGTATAATCATGAAGACTGCTAGTGGAGTGAAATGGAAAGTTACTATTAATGAAGCTGGCCAACTTATTACGACTAAGATAACTTGAGATGTTGTTTAATTGTATATCCTTGGACGAGTTACAGCGTAGTGGGATATAGGTAATGAAAAAGAGATTGTAATTTGGTTTCAACCAAACTACAATCTCTTTTTTGTTTCAATTACTTCCACCAAATCCAAGTCCAAAGGTAATTTCGTACATTTCGAGGAGTAATGCGAATGAAGCGTTCACCGTCAAAGAAGCAATTTAAATTTGGAAGTGTTTCATCTGGATTTTCTGGAACAAAAGTGACGATGTTTTCGTTACTTGTAACGGTTACTGTAATTGGTGGGTCGGTAGGCGAGACTTGAAGTTGTAACGAAATATTGGCCGTATTTTTAAATTCATTATTAACAGGTGGACTTATTACTTGTACTGTGAATAATACGATAATTGTTTCGTTTGGTTCCAAATTAGTGGCAACTAGGAAACCGATATTCGGATTCGCTAGTGGAGAGCGTTCACCGTTAATAAAGACAGTGCCGTTTATAAATTGTAAACCTGCTGGAATGGTATCTTGTAAAGAAATATTTGAGAGTGAAATTTTGGAAGTATTTGTAATGCGTACCGTGTAATCAAAATATTGATTTAAATAAGCTGAGCTGACGGAAGCATTTTTCGTGACTGTTACAGTTATAAATTGAATTGGTATACGAACGATATTTGAATTAACAATGAAAGTAATAATTGGATCCTGTGGTGTCAATTGAAAGGCAGCGGTAACTGTTGCAGAATTTATAATTGTACTGTTTGAAGGAATAGAAGTTACGAGAACTTGAAATGTTATAGTTGCTACTGAATCTGCAGGTAAAGAGCCGATATTAATACCAGTGTCTGGACGAACATTTGGAACGGGAGTACCGTTAATTGTTACGCTGTTTTCTATAAATGTTGTACCAGCTGGAATTGTGTCTATAACAGAAGTACTGATTGTCGGAATTGGGGAGTGATTAAATACCGCTAATGTGAATGTAATGATATCTCCTATAACGACAATAGATTTGTCAGCTGTTTTTTTAATGTCAACCATCGGATCAACGACTGTCGTTGTAACGGTATTTGTTTGCTTTGTAACTGTATTTATTTGCTTTGTAATCGTAATAGGTGGTTGGATTGGACCGACAATAGGCGTATAGGAAATAGTAGCATCGTTATTGATTGTAGATTGAAGAGTAGAAGAAGAAATTGTCACTTGGAATGTAATAATAACAGATTCATTTGGAGCAAGATTTCCTAACGTAATACCATTTTCCGGATTCGCATTAGGTTGATTGATTCCATTAATCGTAACACTACCAATAACAAATGTCGTATCTGCTGGTGCTGTGTCTACTAAAAGAAGGTCTTCGATAATGATATTACCATTATTAGTAATCGTGATGGTATACGTTAAAGTTTGACCGGGTAAGGCACTTGTGAAATCAACAGCTTTTATCGCAATGACATTATCATTTTGGACAGTAGTTGTGACGGTGTTTGTTGTAGTCGTATTTGTAACAGGTACGTTATTTGGGTTGACTATATAGTTAAAAGTAGTAATTGCGTTGTTGTTTAGTTCATTTGGTGTTGGAATAGAAGTCACAGTTACTTGGAATGAAACGATAGCGTCTCCACCTACAATTATAGTACCAATTGGTATGCCGCTTACTGGATTCACTCCTGGAAGAGTTTCTCCGTTTACAATGACGCTATTTTCTATAAACGTAGTACCTTGAGGAATAATATCTTGAATGATTACATCATTTACTGCAACATTACCGGTTTGATTTAGTGTAATCGTATACGTTAACGTATCACCAACCGTTGCAAATGCAAGGTCAACAGCTTTATTACTATTCAAATTTGCGTGATTAATTTCTGTTGCGGCAGCTGATGAAATAATAGTTTCGGTAATAGGTGGTCGATCTGGTACCGTGTATTCATATTCAATTGTACTCGTGTTAGTGATTGGATTTGTTTGTGGAATCGAAGTAACCCGTACTTGGAATAGAATGGTTGCTGTCGTATTAGGTGGAATGGTATCAATTTGTATACCGTTAAGAGGGTTGTCATTTGGCCGAGCGTTGCCGTTCACGATAACACTATTCTCTATAAAGCTCGTATTTGCCGGGATAATATCTGTAACAATAATGTTTTCGACTTGTATATTTCCGTTATTTATGATGGAAATTGTATAAGGGATGATAGTTTGTAAGTCAGCATATTGGATAGGTGTTGTTTTTGTCGCAATTACATTAGCGGAAATAACTTCAGTGAAGGTAATATTGCTAGTCGATATTTGTTCTTCCACGTTTATTGTATAACGAGAAGTTGATTGATTTTGAACATGACCGCTAGCAGGAAGAGCTACGACGGTAACAGAAAATGTGACTGGGATAGAAATGTTAGGAGCAATCGTTCCCACAAGTATACCTACACTTGGGTTGGCGTTAAGCTGAGGAATGTTATTTACTAAAACGCTACCGCCAATAAAGGTTGTTCCATCAGGTATATTGTCTGTAAATACAACAGCAGTGGCATCCGTATTCCCTGTATTCGTTAAAGTTGTTGTATAAGTTAAAATGTCACCAATCGTTACAGAGGTTAAATCAACAGTTTTAAGTGAAACGATATCAGCATCATTAATTTGAACGAAAGTAGTATTGGAAGTAGTAGATTTTTGAATTGGTGCAAAGTCAGGATTGAAAATAAAGTCGTAGGCGATGTTTGCAGTATTAGGTGTTGGATTTACAGTAGGTAAATTCGTAACGGAAACTTGGAATGTTATTGTAGCCATTTGACCTGCTGCGACATTAGGAATGGAAAAGCCGATATTCGGATCTGCTGCAGGAAGTACAGTATTATTAACTATTACACTTCCTGGAATAAATACTGTTCCATCTGCTATAGTATCTGTAAAAAAGATGGAGTTAGTTGTAGCCGATCCATTATTTTGAATGAATACTGTATATTCAATGGTTTCATCAATAGTAGCTAATACAGTATTAGCAGATTTTGTAGCAATAAGAATAGCATCAATAAATTGTATGTTTGTAGCATTGGAAGAGGTCGTTTCTGAAATTGGTGGTGTGCTTGGGTCTGGTCGATACTCATAGTGAATGACGGCGATATTATTAATGTTATTTTGTGGCGGTATAGAAACTACGCTTACTTGGAACGTAACAATAATCGTATTATTTGGAAGAATTATATCAAGATTGATACCGGTAATTGGATTTTCGTTAGGTCTTGGTACGCCATCTACAAGAATGCTATTTGGAACGAATGTGGTGCCAGAAGCAATTGCGTCAAGTAGGAGAGTATTTGTAATAGGTATTGTACCGGCGTTTGTAACTGCGACTGTATATGTGATGATTTGACCGATACGTGTAATGGATCTGTTAGCGGATTTAATTGCACTAACATTTGCCGTTCGCACTTCAGTATTTACTGCATTTGATAACGATCTACGCTGAATAATTGGAGAACTAGGTTCAATTTGGTATTCGTACGAAGTGTCTGAAATATTAATGACTGTATTGCCCTCTGGTATATTTGTAAGTTGTACTTGGAATGAAATAGTGACTGTTTCATTTGGTTGTATCGTGCCGAGAGTTACTCCGTTTTCAGGATTCACGCCAGGCTGAATTACATTATTTATTGCTAAGCTATCTTCAATGAATATAATACCCTCTGGAATGTTATCAATGAACACGATATTGTTAGCCGGAACGGTTCCTATATTTTGTAGTGTATTTGTGTAGGTAATCATTTGCCCGATTGATACGAAATTTACATCCGCACTTTTAACAGAAATAATATTTGCATTTTGAAGTGATGTTGTAACAATGTTAGAATTTGCAGAGCGATTTACTGGTGGGGCTGTAGGAATACTTACATATTGGTAAGTTGCTAAAGATTGATTTACAATTTCAGTTTCATTCGGTGGATTATTTGTTTGCACTTGAAATAGTATCGTTTTGGAACTGTTTGCTGGAATTGTTCCAATCGGTATACCGTTTTCAGGATTTACATCTGGCTGAAGGACACCGTTAATTGTGACACTATCGGGAACGAATGTAGTCCCAGCTGGGATAGAATCTGTGAAATTAATATTTATTGCGTCAACATTACCGATATTTTTCACTTCAGAAATATAAAGTATAGTTCCACCGATATCTACAGTTGTTGGATTGGATGTTTTTGTAATTGTCAATTGTGCTTGCACGAAATTTGTAATGACGATATTACTAGTAGATGTTTCAGTAATAGGTGGTTGCCCTGGGTCTGGTTGGATTGTATATGTTGTATTGGATTGATTTGTAATCGATTCTTGCGAGAATGAATCGTTAATAAGAATTTGGAACGAAATAAGGTGAGTAGCGTTTGCTGCTAAGGTAGGTAAAGTAACACCTACATTTGGATTGGCATCAAGTATAGTTGTTCCGTTAAGTGTAAAACTATTTTCTACGAATGTAGTATCTTGGGGGATCGTATCTGAAAATATGAGATTCGTAGCTGGAATATTTCCGGTATTTTCTAGTGTTATTGTGTAAGTCAAAATATCACCTGTTGTTGCTTGCGGTGCATTGACTGCTTTTAAAGAAAGGATAGTCGCATCCGAAATTTGTGTGAAAGCAGGATTAGACGTAATTGTTCGAGAGACGATAGGAGCAGTTGGATCGGTGATAAAAGTATAGTCAATACGGGCTGTATTAGAAATTGGATTGACGTTTGGAATGAATTGAACGATAACTTGGAATGTTACAGTGACGTTTTCTGACGGTGCGATGGAGTTTAATGGTATCCCTACGTTAGGATCAGCATCTGGAACGGAAACGCTATTAATAGTTACGCTATTCGGAATAAAGGTAGTTCCTTCTGGGACCAAATCTGTTAAAGTAACTGTATTTGCAGTAGTATTTCCGTTATTTTGAACGACTACTGTGTAAGTGATTGTACCGTCAGTAGATTGTACGAGAGAATCTGTACTTTTAATTACGGATAACGATGCATCAACAACAGCTGTATTAACCGTATTAGACGAGGATGTTGCTGTAACAGGAGGTTGACTTGGATCGACAATATACGTGTAACTTGTAAGTGCTTGATTTATAATTGCTCCTTGTGGTGGAATAGAACTTGCAAGAAATTGGAACGTAATAGTAGCGGAATCACCTGGTGCGATAATACCAACGGGAATACCGAGAGTTGGACTTGCATCTGGAAGTGAAATCCCGTTGAGCGTAACACTATTTGGAACAAATAATGCTCCTTCAGGAACTCCGTTAATGAGTAATACAGAGTTTGCAGGGAAGTTTCCAGTATTCGTTAATGTTGCTGTATACGTAATTACATCCCCGATAGACACAATTGAACGATTTGCTTGTAAAACAGTTGTAACAGTCGCGTTATTAATTTGTGTTGAAGCGCTATTAGAATTTATCGTGCCTGTAACAGGAGGAGAGGCCGGATCAACGATGAATGTGTATTGAATAGATGCTACGTTTGTAATCGGATTTGAAGGTGGAGTTGATGTAACTATGACTTGGAAAGTAACGGTTAAGGAACTATCCGAGCTAATTGTTCCGATATTCACTCCGTTATTTGGATTTGCACCTGGAATGGTACTTCCATTTACAGCAAAACTATTTTCAACAAAGGTTGTTCCTGCTGGAACTGGGTCTGAGAAATTTACATTCGTAGCGTTTGTATTGCCGCTATTTTGAATCAAAACTGTATAAGTGATCGTATCTCCAATATTTGCAAAGGCTGTATTAGCAGTTTTTACAGCTGAAAGTATTGCTGTATTAATAGAAGTAACGAAGACATTCGTTTCCACATTGCCAGGCTGAGCCAGTAATGCATTGCCTACGTTATATTGGAAGTTAACAAATCCTAAGTTTTGGAGTTCAGGTGTGAACGTTGTTGGATTACTTACGATTTGTACTTGGAATATGATTGTAACAGTTTGATTTGGATTGATTGTATTTATGCCAACACCGTTAATAATCGAAGCGGATGGTAATGGAGTGCCATCAACAATAACTGATCCTGCAACAAATTGTGTCCACGATGGTAAAGGGTCTGAGAATATAGCGTTGTTAGCAGGAATATTGCCTGTGTTCGTAATAGTCGTTGCATACGTAATCGTATCACCAATCGTTGCAAAAGTTTTATCTCCTATTTTAATAGTATTTAAAATAGCACTTTCAATTTTTGTTGTAACGTTGTTAGAAATAATATTTTTTGAAACTGGAGGATTAGCTGGATTAACGATATGTTGAAAGCTAACGCTAGCTTGATTAGTAATTGGATTTATAGGCGGAATTTCATTGGCGATAATGTTAAATGCTACGATGACAGATTCGTTTGGCGCGATATCACCGATTGGAACGCCTGTAATGATATCTGCATTTGGGATGCTAGTTCCGTTCAGTGTAAAGCTATTCGGTTCAAAGGAAGTTCCGTCTGGAATAAGGTCGGTAAAAATAACATTCGTTGCACTCACATTTCCGCTATTTGTAATTGTAACGTTGTAGGTAATATCCTGCCCGATATCTACCGTAGATACATTTGAATTTTTTTGTGCAGTAAGGATAGCGCTATTAATTTGTGTTGTCGTTGTATTAGATTGATTGGAAGTTGTAATAAGTGGCTGGCTAGGATCAACGACATAATGATATGTGGTAGAAGCAGAGTTAGAAATGGGATTAAGTGTTGGAAGTGTAATAACAGTTGCTTGGAATGTAACGATTGCCGTATTACCACCATTAATGGAACCAATATTTACACCAGTTGATAAATCGGCGTTTGGAATGGTTTGCCCATTAGCTGTGAAACTATTTGGAACGAAACTTAAATTGCTATCAAGAATATCGATAATAGTTACATCAGTTGCGGTCACATTTCCGGTATTAGGAAGGTTAAGTGTAAATGTTATTGTATTACCAACATCCGCAAAAGTAAGGTTTGCTGTTTTGGTACTAATAATAGTTGCGTTGTTTATTTGAAGGAGTGTAGTGTTGGAAGTAGTTGCACTTGAAACGGGAGGATTAACAGGATCAACAGTAAATTCATACGTCGTTGATGCTGTGTTTGGTGCTGGGTTATTAGGGGGAATATTGTTTACTGTAACTTGAAAGACGATACTATATATTTCATTTGGTGGAAGTGTTGCAAGTAATACACCTGTATTTGGATCCGCGTTAGGTTGTAAAACGCCATCGACAGTTAATGTGTTAGGAACAAATGTGAGTCCACTTGGTAATGTATCTGTGAATACAATATTAGTTGCATCGGTATTGCCTACATTGGTAATAGAAGTAGTATAAAAAGCAGTTTGCCCGATATCTGCAAAGGATACACTTTCATTTTTCGTCATAGACAATATTGCTTCGTTAATTTGGGTTGAAACAGGATTACTAATTGAAGTTTCTGCATCAGGTGGTGAGACTAATTGATACGATGTTGATGAGACATTTACAATTGGGTTTTGGTTTGGTAATGATGTTACAGTAACTTGGAACGAAACTGTTACTGTAGTCCCGGCTGTTATTGTCCCAATATTCACACCGTTCGATGGATCCGCCCCACTTTGAGGAACTCCATTAATAGAAAATGTGTTTGCAATAAATGTAGTGACGCTTGGCACTGTATCTGTAAATATAACATTTTGTGCAGATGAGTTTCCATTGTTTGTTAAAACGACAGTATAAGTGAGTGTGTCTCCAATACGACTAAAGGATTTATCGACTTGTTTTAATGAAAGAATGTTAGCTGTATTAATCGTAGTAAACACTGTGTTTGAAGTAACGTTTCTTGAAACAATCGGTGCATTTGGATCAGCGATAAATGTGTAAGAAGCAGTAGCGGAATTGGCTACAGGATTTTGGTTTGGTGTAGAAGTAGCAGTAACTTGGAATGCGATAGATATTGAGTTGTTAGGAGCAATTGATCCGATTGTTATACCTGTATTAGGATCGAGTCCGATGTGTGTACTGCCATTGATTGTGACACTATTCGGAATGAAAGTTGTGCCGTCTGGAATAAGATCAGTGAAAGTAATATTCGTTGCATTTGTATTGCCATTATTCGTTAAAATGGTTGTATAGGTAATATTATCACCTAGTGTAACAATTGTTTGATCGACCGATTTTACCATCGTTATCATAGCATCTAGTACCGGGTTTGTAACGATATTCGTTGAAGTAGAAGTTGTAATAGGAGCGGCACTTGGATCAACAGTATAAGAGTATAAAATTGTATCGTTATCCATAATTGAACTTGAAGGAGGCACAGAAATAACATTTACTTGGAAAGTAACGGTTACTGTTTTACCAGGAGCGATATTTGGTATAGTTACTCCGAGCGCTGGCCGTGCACCAAATTGCGGTATACCATTGATTGTGAAAGAATTTGGTATAAATGTAGTGTTAGCTGGAATAGCGCTTGTGAATGTAATATTCGTTGCTGTTGTATTTCCTGTATTTGTAATAGTAGATGTATACGTAATCGTATCGCCAACAGAAATAATGGATTTATCAGCATTTTTTGTGGTAGTTAATATTGCGCTATTTATTGTCGTAGTAACGGTATTCGATGAAGCAGTTTGAGTTATAACTGGTTGATTTGGATCGACAATATGCTGAAATTGTACAGAACTAAAATTAGAAATTGGGTTTATACTTGGAATGTTTGTAACAAGTACATTGAGAGTAATAATGGCCGTTCCACTCGGATTTATATTTCCAATCTGAATCCCGTTAGTTGGATTTCCGATTTGCTGTGTACCAGAATCGTTTGTAAGAGTGCCAGATATGAATGTTGTTCCATCAGGTAAAGTATCCGTAAAAATTATATTTTGTGAAGTGACATTTCCAGGGTTACTTAATGTAATCGTATAAGAAATTGTATCGCCAATTGTAGCGAAAGTTTTATCTACAGATTTGATTGCCACGATTTCCCCAGAGTTTATTTGTGTCGAAACCGGATTGGACGTCGTACTTCTTGAAACGAGTGGCAAGTTTGGGCCTGTCATAAATTGATAATTAATGGAAGCACCGTTTACAACCGGTGAGTTTGGTCCGCCTGGTCCAATTGTGAAAATTGGATTTGGAATGCTAACTACTTGCACACGGAAGGTAACATTTATAAAATCTCCTGCAATAATATCTCCAATTGGTATCCCGTTCGCTGGATTTACTCCAGGTAATAAAACTCCGCCTACTCGAACGCTATCTTCTATAAATACTGCGTTATTTGGAATCGGATCTGTAAAAATGATATTCGTAGCAGTTGTGTTTCCTACATTTTCTAATAAAACTGTATACGTTAAAAATGAATTTCCAGGTGCTATGTCAGAAAATAGCCGATTCACACTTTTCGTTGCTTGAATAATCGCTTCGTTAATTTGAACTAAAGTTGGATTACTTGTAGCTGTTTCTGTCACCGGCGGCTGGGTAGGATCAACAATGATCGAGTATGTCGTGCTAGACTGGTTCAAAGTTGGATTTGTAACTGGTATTGAGCCAACGATAGCTTGAAAGCTAATTGTTGTCGTTCCTCCAACTGGAATTGAGTCTAAAGAAATCCCGCTATCTGGTCTAAATCCAAGTTGTGGGATGGTATTAATTTGTACGCTATCAGGAACGAATGAAAGTTCAGGTGGTAATATATCGATAAAAACAGGTGTGTTTGCGGTAGTATTTCCGCTATTGGTGAGGGTAGTTGTATACGTAATTGTATCTCCAACAGCAGCAAAAGCACTGCTTGCAGTTTTTGTTGCGATAACAGAAGCAGTATTTACTTGTGTAAAGGTTTTATTAGATTGAACTGTTCGTGAAACTGGCGGTTCATTTATATCTACAATAAAGCTATATTGAAGCGATGATTTATTCGGGATTGGATTAGGGTTTGGAAGTGTTGTAATGTTTACTTGAAAACTGAGTGTAGCAGATGCATTTGAATTCAAGTTACCAATATTGATACCGTTTTGTGGATTTGCATTCGGAACGGTTACACCATTTATCTTAAAGCTATTTGGGATAAAGGTAGTACCGTTTGGAATTGTATCAGTAAAAATAATGTTGTTCGCAATAGTATTTCCGTTGTTTGTAACAGCTGAAGTGAATGTAATTGTATCACCAATTGTAGCGAAAGTTGTACTAGCGCTTTTATTTATTACTAAAGTAGCGTCAATAATTGGTGTAACTGTTGTATTTGTTACGGTGCTACCAACAGCAGGAGATTGGTTTGGATTTACGGTATATTCATAATTTACAAGAGCATTATTTGTTAATGTGCCACTAGGTGGTATCGCTAAAATTTGTGCTTGAAAAGTAATGAATACAGTATCTCCTGGCGAAATATCTGCCAAGTGAACACCAAGTGATGGATCTAATCCTGGTTGTGGAACATTATTGATAGTTACGGAGTTCTGGATAAATGAAGCTCCTGCGCCAAGCCCATCTGTTAAAACAGTTGCACTAGCAGGGATATTACCCGTATTTGTTACTGCAATCGTATAGGTAACAATATCACCAATTGCAGCTGTCGGTGTATTCACAGACTTAGTAGCGACAATAGTAGCGTTATTAATTTGAGTTGTTATTACGTTACTTAACGTATTGGCGGATGCTGGAGGTAAGTTAGGATCTACGACATACTGGTACGTTGTATTACTTTGGTTCGGGATTGGATTTGGATTTGGGATAGAATTTACTTGTACTTGGAATGAGATGATTGTATTTGCATTCGGATTTATTGGGTCGATTGCAATTCCGCTTGCTGGATTGACATTAGGCAGTGTATTCCCATTTACAGTAACACTATTAGGAATAAACGATGTCCCGTTTGGAATTACATCTGTAAATATTACATTTGATGCAAGTGTGTTCCCATTATTCGTTAAAGTAGTCGTGTACGTAATAATATCATTTACGTTAGCAAACTGTTTATCTGCAGATTTAGTAGCGGCAATTGAGGCGTTATTAATAGTTGTCTGTACAGTGTTAGAAGCAACCATCTGCATCACAGCAGGTTTGGATGGATCATACGTATATTGGAATGTTGTGCCTGATTGATTTGTAATTGGGTTTACAGCAGGGATAGTTGGTACAAAAACTTGAAATGCAACGGTGCGTGATGAATTCGCTCCTATCGTACCAATTGAAATGCCGGTGGCAGGATTTGCGTTAGCTACAGGGACATTATTAATCGTTACAGTATTAGGAATGAAGAGGGTACCCGCTGGAATGATATCTGTAAACGTTACATTAGCAGCAGGGATATTCCCGTTATTTGTTAAAATAGTTGCATATAGTATGACATCACCAACATCAGCGAAGTTTGTGCTTGTGAGTTTTGTAGCAACGATATTAGCAGTATTAATTTGTGTAGTTACTATATTGCTAGCAGCGTTTCTAACGAGAGCAGGTAAGTTTGGATCAGCGATAAAGCTATATTGAAGTGAAGCGCTGTTTTGAATTGGGTTTGGTGAAGGTAGCTCATTTGCACTTATTTGAAAAACAATCGTTGTAAAACCACCTGAAGGAATGGAGCCGACTTGAAGACCGGTACTAGGGTCTTCACCTTGTTGTAAAGTACCACCTATAAAAATACTATTTGGTACGATAGTGGAGCCATTAGGGATTATATCGGTAACAATAACATTATTTGCTGTAGCATTGCCAAGATTAGCTAAAGAAATTGTATATGTGATTGGTTGCCCGACGTCGGTGATAGTTAAATCTACTTCTTTGACAATAACAACATTTGCTAAATTAATTTGTGTACTTACAGTGTTACTTACAGATGTTTCTATAGTTGGTGGATCGCCCGGATTTAGAATAAAGCTATACTGTGTACTAGATGAATTTAATGTTGGATTTTGTGTTGGTAAAGAGGTGACGGTTACTTGATAAGAGACGGTAAGTGAACCGTTAGCAGCAATGGAAGGTAGTGGAACACCTATATTTGGATCTGCGTTATTTTGGAGTACACCATTAATAAGAAAAGTGTTTGGAATAAAGGTAGTACCGTCTGGATTCGTATCTACGAAAGTAGGACTATCAGCAGAAACACTTCCTGCATTCGTCAAAGTAACAGTATAAGTTAATGTATCCCCTACGGTAGCGAACGCTCGATCCACTGTTTTGGCTGAAATGACATTTGCATCGTTTACTTGAGTAAATGTAGTGGTTGAAGTAGTGTTCTTACTTACAGGTGAAGTGTTTGGATCAACGATAAAGTTATAGGAGATGGAAGCGCTATTTGAAATAGGGTTTGGATTTGGAATGCTAGTTATTACTACTTGGAATGAAGCTGTAATTGTAGTATTAGCATTGATGCTACCAATATTGATGCTAGCTGGTGTAACGCCTGGCTGAGTAACACTGTTAACTATAACGCTGTTTGGGACAAAGGCGGTTCCATTCGCAATTGAATCAGATAGTAATACATTGTTCGCTGCAACATTTCCATCGTTAGTAAGAGCAAAGGTGTAAGTTAATACATCGCCAACTTCCGCAAACGTTTTATCTACAGATTTATTAACGTGGAGATTTGCTAGTCTAATTGTTGATGTAACAGAATTAGAATTTGCTGTTTTTGAAGTCGGTGGCAAACTTGGATTTACAGTGTAAATATAAGAGGCGAAAGCATTATTAATAATAGGGTTTTGGGCAGTAATGTTAATGACTGTTACTTGAAAGGATAAGGTAAAAGTAGCTCCACCAGTAATTGTGCCGATAGGTAAAGCAACGAGAGAATCTACATTCTGCAAAACTCCGTTTAGTGTTACAGTACCAAGAGTCAATATCGTTCCGTTTGGAAGTGGATCTGTTAGTTGAACGTTATTAGCGGCTGCATTTCCACTGTTTGTAATAAGGATTGTATAACTTATCGTTTCGCCAATTGTGGCAAATTGTTTGTTAGTTGATTTTGTTAATGTTACATTCGCATTGTTAATTTGAGTGGAAACGAGATTAGAAGAAATGTTTTTTGTAACGGGAGATTGGCTAGGGTTGATGGTATATTGATAAGAAGCGCTTGATCCGTTAGATACGACATTTGACGCGGGTATTGTATTTACAACTACTTGAAATACAACATTTTTTGTTGTGCCGCTTGGGATGGATCCAATGTTCACGCCGGTAGCGGGATTTGCGCCCACTTGTGTCGTGCCATCTATTGTTAAACTGTTTAGAACAAAAGTTGTTCCAGTAGGAATGATATCTGTAAAAACAACATTGTTCGCATTTGTATTACCTGTATCTGTAAAGGAAACGGTGTACGTTAGTGTATCACCAATATCTGCAAAATTTTTATCTACTGCTTTTGCCATAGTTACAGTAGCGTTATTCACTTGAGTAGATACGATATTGGTCGTATCAGTTCCGCTTACTGCAGGTTGATTTGGTACAGGAATGTATTGATATGTTGTTGTACCACTATTTAATATTGGATTTGTTTGGGGGATAGAAGGAACGAATACTTGAAATGAAATAGTAGTAGTAGAATTTGCGGCAATTGATCCAATTGATATACCATTAGCGGGATTTGCTCCTGCTTGAGTCACTCCGTTCACAGTTACACTCCCTGGAATGAAAGTAGTCCCGCTAGGAATCGGATCCGTATATATAACATTTGTTGCAGCAATATTTCCTATATTAGCTAGGGCAATACTGTAAGTTAATGTTTCACCAATATCTGTGAAAAGTTTGTTAACTGATTTTGTTCCATTAATATCTGCGAGGTTAATTTGTGTTCCAGCAGAGTTGCTTGTTGCAAGACCGTTAAAGGTTGTTCCTCCAGCGATCGGTGTATATTGAAATGTAATATTAGCAGTGTTAGAGATAGGATTTTGACTTGGAAGAGAAACGACAGTAGCTTGGAAAGTTACTGTGCGAGAAGTACCATTATTAATTGTTCCAAGAGATATACCAGCTGCAGGATTTGCATTTGTTTGTGGTACGTTATCTACTGTTACAGTGCCGGGTATAAAAGAAGTACCGTTAGGGAGGCTATCTATAAAAATAGCGTTATTGGCAGGAAGAAGCCCGGTGTTAGGGATAGTAACTGTATAAGTGAGAATATCTCCAATTGCAGCAACACTTTTATTTACGCTTTTCGTTGCTTGTATATTTGGGGAGTTTATATTAATTTGTAAGCCGACTGTATTTAACATATATGCATCTCCGTTAGTAGTTAAACGGATTGCGGCGGATACTTGTGAGTTTGTTAAATAAGGAGAAATATCAATAGAAGTAATATCCCAGCCCTGTCTTCCTGCGGAGATGTTTGTACTTGTAGAAGCACTTTGATTTCGCGTTCCAAATGTCCCTGTTGTATCTAAGTTTCCTGCAGCATTATTAACTTGAGAACCAAAGAAATTATTTATAGCATTGTTTGGTCCAGATAAAGCATTTAATGAACTGAAATTTGGTCCAAATAAAGCTTGATCCCCGGTTAAATCTGCATCTCCTTCGGTAGAACTTAAAAATAATCTCCCGCTTACTGGTCCTCCTGAAGGTGTTAAAAATCCAGAAACAGATACATCGGCACTACCAGTTTCTGCAGAAACACGGTTACCAGCTACATAAATGGTTAAGTTTCTTGCTGGCAATGTCCCGTTTTGATAAGCGACGATAAGCGTCCATCCAGCCGAATTAATTGTTCCATTAGAAGCATCTATAGGATCTACAAGTCCAGGAACCGCTCCTGTAGTATAGGAACCAGCACCTCCCGCTTGAATAAGAGTTGTTACGTCTGCTGAACGAGTGTAAAAGCCAAATGTAATAGAGTTTGAAACGAAAGTTTGATTTGAAGCCGTAACAGCTGAAGGAGTAATCGAGTATGTTGAAACAGGTGTTGTAAAAGAAACTGGGTTCCCTAATACACTCGTAATGTTTTGATCACGAGATAAATAGTTTCCCCCCCAAACGAGTTCTGCGTAAAGAATAGTACTACCAGCAGGGATATTTAAAATAGCGGTAGAACTATTTTGTGCATAGTTTAATGTTGTACCAGCAGGAAAAGTAGGTACTTGTAAAGCAGTATTCGTAGTTGCGAATGCACCAATTGCCCCGATTGTACCAGCACGGTTTTGATTGCTGATTTTACTTAAGCCTAAAGTATTACCTGTAATAGCGAGTGCGCCGTTAGTGGTGGTAGAAAATCGATTCGTAATGGGCATGTTGTCACCTCATTTACAATATAGTCTTGGTCAAAATAACATATGTGTGTGACAAATAAAGGGAAACATGTACAAGTTGATTTAGTAATAATGATTTAAATGTCTAGATAAGGGGATGGAGTATGAGTGAATTAGAAATTAGGTTGGAGCGTCTTAGGGAAGAACAAATAGGCGATATTGTATCATTATCTTCTTATATTGGTTGGGATTATAACAGGGAAGAAGTTGAAACAATTTTTAACTCAGGTATTGTATACGGCGTATGGAATGAGAGAAAGGAACTTATTGCTAGCGCAGCAATAATATTATACGGGGAGGCGTTGGCATCTATCGGAATGGTAATTGTACATCCAGACTATAAGGGAAGAGGAATAGGAAGGGTGATAACGAATTCATGCATGAATAGCGTATCAGCTCAAACTCCAATTATGCTTATTGCTACGGATGAAGGGAAGCCCTTATATGAAAAATTAGGATTTAGGGTAGTAAGCTATGTTTCTAAATATATTTGTAACTCGTACAATGCCAATCATAAATGTGCAGAAAATGAAGAATATATGATGGTTTATAGAGAGAGTGATTTAGAAGGAATAATAAAAATAGATGAAGGCGCATTTGGGACAAGCCGAAACGGGTTTTTAAAACAAAGAATTATGCAAAGTGAGCGGTGTGTCGTTGTAAAGGATACGAAAGAAGATGTAGTAGGATACGGTATAAGTATACAAACGTCGGAAAATAAAATAATAGGACCAGTCGTTGCTAAAAATAATGCGATGGCAATGAGAATAGTACATGATTTAGCAAGAGGGCATAATGGAAAATTAAGAATGGATGTACCAGAAGGAAAAAACGGTTTCATGAAAGAATTAGAGATTGCTGGTTTTAAAAAGGTGAATACACCGCCAATTATGATGAAAAATAGTAATCGGTTATTAAAAAGAAATGGTGAACTATATAGTATTGCAGCACAAATTTTTGGATAAAAAAAGAATCCTTTTAAATGAAGGATTCTTTTTTTATCCCGCTATTTGCCGGGCAGTAAGACTCCCACCCAAAAAATTCAGCGGAAGCAAAGAAGTTAGGTGGGGGATCAACAAACCACCACTGATTAAAGTTTCACTTTATCCAATTTAATCACGATATTGGTCATGAGTTGGCTGAAAGAGGTCTTCCTCGATATCTCTCACCATAGAAAAATTATCAACGTTATAATGACCGTGTAAAGTTTTATTGTGATGACCAATAATTTGTTCTGCAGACAATACGTTAGAATCAGTTGTTGAATGCCCGTTTTTAATTAATGTAACGTCAAATCCTTGTACAGTTGCTGTCCTAACCGCAGTGTCAATGCAATGTTCGGTTTTACATCCGCCTATAACAATATGATTAATGTTTTCTTCTTTTAAAAGTTCAAGTAAAGAAGTGCCGTAGAATGAATTGGTTGCTGCTTTATTAATAAGGATTGCAGACTGGGGTACTTGAATTTGATTATGTACTTCAAATCCTTCGCCACTACCAGAAGCAACATCGATATCTCTTACGAAAACAATAAGAGCATTTGAATCTATTGCTTTCTGCAGTGCTATATTTAGTGTAGATAATAGCTCGGTTTTACGAAAAACTGCATTTTCTTGCTCATTTCCATCAATTAATTCTTGTTGAGCGTCGATAATTAATAGTGCTTGTTTCATCGTGTCTCCCCTTTAATATGAAATAAGTTCCACTTTACATATTCCTTCAGATTGTTAGAAAATCCTCCATTGTAAGCGAAGTAGAAGATTGATTTACAAAGTTGTCAAAGAAATTTCATTCTCATAGCGTGTAAAAACATGTATGATAGGAGATGGAGAATTTTTGAGTAGGTGGGAATAACATGCAAACAGTAGAAGATTATCTTTCATTCTTACATACGAAAGGATTTAAATTATCAGAGGAAGCGCAAGGGTTTATTATGTTCGGACAAGGATATACTGGTGCGTCTGATGGGATTGTGAACGTAGCAATAGAAGCGACAATTAAACATCAATTGCAGTTTGATGGTAGTTATTTCGTTGCGTTATTAGAACGATTGAAAGAAGAAGAAATTACAGATAAAAAAAGCGCTAAGGCTTTTATGCGGAAGTTACAAGCGTAACTTCACGCAGCCTGCGCTTCTTTTTTTGTTTTGGAAGGTAATTCAACAAAAATCATGCCTAGGAAAATACATAGACATCCGATAATAGCAGAAATAGAAAGTTGTTCATTTGCAACGAGAACGCCTGTTAAGGCAGCAAAAACGGGCTCCATTGCGAAAATAATTGCTACTCTCGTTGGAGAAGTGTGTTTTTGTGCCGAGGTTTGAATGAAAAAAGCAATAGATGTTGCAAACAGGGCAGTTAGAAAGAGTGCGAATAAAAAGGATTGATTCGTCCATAGTGATACTGAAAATAACTTTTCCCAATCTTCAAACAAGAAAGCGCAAATAGAAGAAAATATACCAACAGCTAATACTTGAGATGTGCTTAATAATAAAGGTGATATTTTTTTAGAAAAGAAGCCGTTAATAAGAATATGGGCAGCGAAAGCGACTGCACAACCGAGAACAAGTATATCTCCTATATTTAATTGGAAAGAATCAGCAGCTGTTAATAAGTACAAACCTGTTGTAGCTACAGCAATACCAAGTACGATGAAAATGGTAGCTTTTTGTTTTAAAAAGATAAATGATAAGATTGGGACCATAACAATGCTTAGCCCAGTTAAGAAACCTGCTTTTGAAGATGTTGTATAGAGTAAGCCAAATGTTTGCAATAAATAACCGACAAATAAGAAAAACCCAACGATTATCCCTGCCGTGCAACTATGTTTTATATCTTGTTTTGAAGTTTTTTGTGAGAAAATAATTTGAACGAATAATAAAATAATTCCAGCGAATAAAAAGCGAATACCATTAAACGTAAATGGACCAACGAAAGACATAGCGTTTTGAACGACAACAAACGTAGCTCCCCAAATAAAAGAGACAAATAATAAAGCAAGAGGAGCAATCCACTCTTTTTTCACACTCATACCCCCGTTAATTTTGTAAGATAGCTTTTCTAGCTAATTCATCAGCTACTTTATTTTGACTACTTGGAATCCACTTAATAAAAAAGAGATCGAAGTTTTTTATGTACTGCAGCGCTTCATCTAAAAGAGGTGCAAATATTTTATTTTTTGCGTATTCCTTTTCAACAGCCCGTTCGACAAGCTGGGAATCTGTACGAAAAGAGACAGTGCTATAATTATGCTCGATGCAATATTTTAATGCTAGAAGTAAAGCGCGGTATTCTGCTTCATGATTGGACATTGTTCCAAGTGGTAATGATAATTGTACAGGTGGCTGAACGCCTTTAATAAACACTCCTGCACCAGAAGGACCAGGATTTCCTTTTGATGCACCATCAATATATACTTCAATCAAAATGAGAAACCTCCAAATTATAAGATTATCCCCTACTTAAATGCTTTTTGAAGTAGGGGATAGAGTAGTTATCCGATTGTGATGCTATAACGACATGTAAATGTTTCATTCGCTTGTAAAGATTGAATTCCCTTTTTGTCCTTGAAATCTTTTGCTGGATTTATTTCATCAGCGATTCCATACCAAGGTTCAATACATAAGAAAGGTGCGTTATCCCCTGGTGTCCATACGCCGACAAATGGGAAGCCATCAAATTCTACTTTTACAAATTTATTATGTTTATGAGAACGAATCGAAATTTCATTCGTATTCATATTTTCAAAAATAAGCGCATCATTTTTGAATAAATCATATGTAAGTGGCAATTCAGTTGTATTTTCAGCGATTAATTGCTTTTTGTTTGAAAGATAAGGTCCTTCTAATACGCTTGTTTCTAAGCGTTCCGAACCATTAAACGATAAATGATAATCTGTAAATGATTCACCGTCCAATAAAGGGAAGTTGAAGCCAGGATGTGCTCCGATTGAGAAGAATATCTCTTTAGAAGTAGGATTGTTTACTTCATATGTTATATGAACGCTTTGTCCATCTAGCTCATAAGAAACGAGTAATTCGAATTCGTATGGGTATTTTTTTAATGTTTCTTCATTACTAGTAACGATATAAGTGATTTTTGTTTCGCTTTGTTCTTTCACAGAGAAAGTAAGATCACGAGCGAAACCGTGTTGTGTTAATGAATATGGTTTACCGTCTACGTAGTATGTATTATCTACTAATCGGCCGACAATTGGGAACAAAATTGGTGCACGGCGTCCCCAATAAGTAGAATCACCTTGCCATAAATATTCTGTGTTGTCTTCTTTTAAGCGAACGCTCTGTAATTCTGCACCTTTGTCAGAAATGGAAACGATTACTTTTTCATTTTGAATTGTTGCTGTCATGAAGTGAAACCTCCTAAATCTTTCATATGTTTCATTATACGTTGTCTAAAAGGAAAAAGGTAGTTTATGATAGGAATCTATTGACGAAAGAGGGGCTACCACGTAAAATATAATCTTGTTGCTTAAAAAACGAATAACGTGGTTCGAAACCATCCCACGTAAAAAAACTAAGGAGATTTTGTCATGAATATTAGAACTTTAGTCGGTAATGGTATTTTAGCGGCATTATATATTGCTGTTTCTATGCTTATTCAGCCATTTGGCTTTACGAATGTACAATTTCGTATTTCAGAGATGTTTAATCATCTCGTTGTATTTAACAAGAAAGCAATTTACGGAATTGTATTAGGTGTATTTTTAACGAATCTCTTTTTCTCACCTATGATCGCTTACGATTTAGTATTTGGAGTAGGGCAATCTATTCTTGCGTTAGTTGCAACGATTATTTCTATGCGATTTATTAAAGGTGTTTGGGCTCGTATGATTTTTAATACAGTTATCTTTACAATTACAATGTTTATGATTGCAATTGAACTTCATCTTGCATTGGGTTTACCATTTATGTTGTCTTGGTTAACTTGTGCAATTGGTGAATTTGTTGTCATGGCGATTGGTATGCCTGTAATGTACTGGATTAATAAGCGAGTACAATTTGAAAGATTTATGTAATAGATGAAAGAGCTATTCCTATAGGGATAGCTCTTTTTGTATGTAATCATATTGAATATAATGCTGTGACTCTAGATAAAATATAATAAAATAAAGTGAGGCTTCAATTAGCCGGATATATATAAGAAGTCTTACATAAGGGGAATGTAGTATGAAATATAAAATTCATTGGTTGTATAAAACGAAGCGTGGATTGCAGACGGAATTAACAACAGAGTATATGAACATAGAAGAAGTACTTCAATTTGCAGAGGATTTTGAGAAAACAGGAAGAGCTAAGGAACTTTTATTTTACGATGAAATGGACGCAGAATGGTCATTAAAAGAGATGAAAAAGTTAAGTAAGCAAGTAGAGGAAGAGCCCCAAGAAATACTAGTTTATTTTGATGGGGGGTATGATGTGCAAACGAAAGAAGCTGGCGTTGGTATATGTGTGTATTATAAAAAAGGAAATACAAACTACCGCATTCGCCGCAATGCATATATAGAAGGTATATATGATAATAATGAAGCGGAATATGCATCATTATTATACGGTATGAATATACTCGAGGAACTAGGGATTAAGTATGAAGCAGTTACACTTCACGGAGACTCACAAGTGGTACTGCAGCAATTAGCCGGAGAATGGCCTTGTTATGATGAGCATTTAAACCATTATTTAGATCAAATTGAACAAAAGGCGAAGCAAATGAAATTAAAACTTGTATGTGAACCGATATCTAGAAAACAAAATAAAGAAGCACATCAATTAGCAACGCAAGCATTAGAAGGGACAGTCATTGATAGTCATAAAGAAATAACCGAATAGAGAGGTGCAAAGGTGGATAAAAAGCAACTCATTACAGAGGTAAATGACTTATTAGAAACATATTGTGAAGGATGTTTCTTGCGAGAACATAATCGAAAGACAAATAGTAAATATTATGCTCATTCATTTTGTATAAGACAATGTACAGTTGGAGAAACATTGAAAAAGTATGGAGAACAGTTGTCATAAAAAAACATCCAGAGAAAATTCTCTGGATGTTTTTTAGTGCTTTGCTTCGTTTAATTGCTGCTCGCATTTGCTTAGTTTCTTTTCCTCGTTCATTAAAAATGGTTCATCTAAATCTACTGCAACAGATTTCATAATTTCAAGCTGTGAGCGAGCTGCTTCTACTGCAGTAGTAGCATGCTCTAATGTATCTGGATCCATTGAAATTGTTGCTGATCCTACCATTTTTTGTGCTGTTTCTACACGGAATTTTACTTCTTCAAAATCATTTACTTCTGATCCCATTGTTACTGCCTCCTTTGTATATTGCGCATTTCACATAGTTTTTGCTCTGTAAAACGGAAATATACAAAGGAATAATAAAGGAGGTTACCAAGTAAGGTAACCTCCTGTTATATGTTGGATTAAAGTTTTACTACGTTAGCAGCTTGAGGTCCGCGATTACCTTCAGTAATGTCGAAAGATACTTCTTGACCTTCTTCTAAAGCTTTGTAGCCGTCTCCTTGAATAGCAGAGAAATGTACGAATACATCGTCAGCGCCTTCCATTTCGATAAATCCAAAACCTTTTTCGTTGTTAAACCATTTTACTTTTCCTTGCATGTTATAATTCCTCCTAAAAGCGTTTACTATTTTCATTTAGTGAAATTCATTTAAAAAATAATATAAACTAAAAATGCTATATTCTTGAATATTCTGCTAAATGATTAATTTAAATATACACGAATTGGGAGAATTTAGTCAAGTAAGCGATTTTATTTTTTGTATTTTTAAATAATTTTTCAGTCAAATTTTTAAATAGGTATAGGACAGGCCGAGTATGTAATATTCTTAATTGAATGCTATACATAATGAGGTGAAAGAATGAATAAGTCTTATTTATTAGATAATGAAGGAATAAGAACGAGAACCGACATACCGGATTGGGTTGCAAAAGAATTTGAGATTTTTTCAAGTGTCGTGTTAGAACCAACTTTTCCATGTTATTTCGGTTTAACAGCTTTGAAAAAGAATGAACTTCGTTATTCATTTCTTTCTCATAATGATTGGAGTCATTTGCCGCATACAATGTTATCTTTTTTAGAGTTAATGAAAGAGAGGCCGATTGTAAGAAGGGGCTTTTTCCTTTTTATAGAACCGGAATGTGAAGAACAATCACTCGAATATTACCGCGATTATTTTTGGAAAGTGCTACAGTATTTGCATGAAAACGATGATCAAGCATGGCCAAAGCAAATTCCTGAAGAGCCAGACCATTATTTATGGGAATTTTCATTTGGTGGTGAGCCAATATTCGCATTTGGAAATGCGCCAGCTTATAAACAACGAAAAACTAGACATTTAGGGAATGCTCTCGTTATTGGGTTTCAGCCACGCACTATTTTTGATGGATTAGAGGGAGATCGTCCTAAAGGAGCATATTCAAGACAAATGGTCCGTGAGCGAGTTGAAAAGTGGGATCAATTGCCGAAACATCCTAACATTAGTCATTATGGTGACCCAGAGCATCGTGAATGGAAACAATATTTCATAGGAGACGATGTAGAACCAATAAAAGGGAAATGCCCGTTTCTTCATAAGATAAAAAAGTAAGAGCCATCACCTAGATGGCTCTTTTGTATATTTTGGATAAAAAAGGGTATTTTATTATGAAAGCTAGTCTATTTTTTTAAATTATATCATTAACTAGTAATAAAGAGAGTAGAAAGGATAGAGCGATGTTTGGAGCAATTATACAGCAAATCGTATTAGGTATTTCATTAGCTGCACCAGTAGGGCCGATTAATATTGAAATGTTAAAACGAGGAATTGAACGTGGGTTTTGGCATGCTTGGGTTGTTGGAATTGGTGGAATGACTGCAGATGTTTTATTTATGTTACTCATTTATTTCGGTTTATCTTCTGTGTTTATGTATACATATGTACAAGCCTTCATGTATTGCACGGGTTTTTTCTTGTTATTTTATTTAGGATTTCAAAGTGTAAAACAAGGAATTTTCCACTCGAATATGGAATATAAAAAAGAAGAGGTAGGTGGCCTTAAACAATCGTTTATGGCAGGATTTTTAATTGCGATATCCAATCCATTAAATCTTGTTTTTTGGTTTGGTATATACGGAAGTACACTTAGCTCATTACTTACGAAGGTAACGAAACAAGAAGCTTTTTTGTACAGTCTTTGCATTATTGCTGGCATTATTTTATGGAATTTAAATATTGCTTTTTCTGTACATTTTGGAAGAACTTTATTAAAACCAAAAGCACTTGGCTACATAACAGCTGGAGCAGGTATTATTTTAGTAGGTTACTCTATACATTTTGCATACAAAGCTTTACAGTTGTTCACATAAGATTGAAGGGGAGATTTTTATGTATCGAACCACTATTGACGGAAAAGAAATTATCATTACGTTAGCGCCAAAAATCCGAAAAGAAATTACTGATAGAAATCCACTATATGAAGCGGTATTTCATAATGCTGCAAGATTGCTACAAACAAAGCAACCGACGTTTGCAGTAAATCATGAAATATTTGGTCTCATTATTGGAGAAGTGCAAAGAGGAGAAGTAACAGTGTTTGCAGTGGAACATATTATTCCGAAGCAAAATATATTTGGACCAAATAATTTTTTCTCGACAATAGAACAGCAGGCAAATTTGTAAAGTGAATAGAATAAGAATAGAAAAGAAATAGTCGTAACGATATGTTGCGGCTGTTTTTTGGGAAAAGGGGGAAACAAGATGAAGAAAGTGGGGAAAGAGTTCTTTTTACAACATGATATCGTTATTATGTATAGCATTCTATTTATTTTCATTATTATTTTAAAAATGCAATTTTTCTCTTGGATTGGCATGTTAGCATGCATGTTTGGGATTGTTTTCTATACACTTAATGAATATATGACACATCGTTTTTTATTCCATATAAAGCCACCTAAAAACACATTTCTATTAAAAATGTTAAGAAGATTACATTATGATCACCACGTATATCCAGAGGATTTAAAACTTTTGTTTTTACCTGTATGGTTTAGTATACCTAGTTTTACTATTTATTTGCTTATAGCATATGGTATTACAAAAAGTGTTACTATTACACTTTCATTTGGAATCGGAATGATTATCATGCTGCTCGTTTACGAATGGAAACATTATATTGCCCATAGACCGATTCGTCCCGTCACTAAGTTTGGAAGATGGCTAAAAAAACAACATATATTACACCATTATAAAAACGAAAAGTTTTGGTTCGGTGTTTCAAATCCAGTATTCGATTTTATATTTGGAACACTTAAAGACGGAAAAGATGTTGAGTTAAGCGAAACAGCTCGTAATTTGGAAAAGGAAAAAAAGACAAAAGTAGTGCGTTAAGCACTGCTTTTGTCTTAATGAAGAAAAAAAGTAAGGTGTCACTTTATTTTGAAAAAGTATATTAAAAATTTGGGGGAAATTGCCGAAAAATGTCTATCGAAAAATCTTTGCATGAATGTATGGATTGTCTAAAATGAGTATAAGTTTCTGAATATTTATAAAATTTAGCCTTTAGGTATGCAAGGGGGAAGTGTATTTCAAGTAAGAGAGGGGATCGGTTAATGAAACGAGATGATACGTCAGCACGTAAGTTGCAAAATGAGGTGAATTATACAGAGGTTGTTCAGTCGGAAGAATTTCAATTGTTATTAAATACGAAAAAGAAGTTTATCATTCCAATGAGTATTTTCTTTTTTAGTTTTTTTATCGCATTACCTATTTTAACGTCGTATTCAAAGGTGCTTAATACACCTGCATTTGGTGACGTTACATGGGCGTGGGTATTTGCTTTTTCCCAATTTATTATGACATGGGCACTATGTATGATTTATAGCAAAAAAGCAGAGTCATTTGATGAAATCTCCCAAAAAATTCTGCAAGATATGCAAAAAGGGAGGGGCTGAACTTGAATACTACTGCATTTGCACTATTTTTAATTATTGTTCTTGGTACGCTCGTCATAACATATTTTGCATCGAAAAAAACGAAAAATGCGAGTGAATTTTATACGGCCGGAGGGGGATTAACTGGTTGGCAAAATGGTCTGGCCATCGCTGGAGATTACATGTCTGCTGCTTCATTTCTTGGTATAGCCGGAGCAATCGCATTAACTGGGTTTGATGGATTCTTTTATAGTATCGGTTTTTTAGTTGCTTATTTAGTTGTACTGTATCTTGTTGCAGAACCGCTTAGAAATTTAGGAAAGTACACTTTGGCGGATATGATTGCAGCACGCTTTGATGCGAAAAAAGTTCGCGGAGTTGCAGCTCTTAATACGATGACGATTTCTATCTTTTATATGATTGCACAATTAGTTGGCGCGGGTGCACTTATTAAATTATTATTAGGGATTGAATATACGACATCTGTATTAATCGTTGGAACACTTATGACGGTGTATGTTATTTTTGGAGGTATGACAGCAACGAGCTGGGTACAAATCGTAAAGGCTGTATTACTTATGGCTGGTACGTTTATTATTTCTGTTATCGTTTTCGCAAAATTCAACTTCAGCGTGACTGAAATGTTCGCTCAAATGAAAACAGCTACACCTTTAAAAGATTCATTTTTAAATCCAGGTGTAAAGTATAAGGATGGTCTTGATACACTTTCTTTAAATTTAGGACTAGTACTTGGTACAGCTGGATTACCGCATATACTTGTCCGATTTTTTACAGTACGTGATGCAAAAACTGCGCGTCAATCTGTCGTATATGCGACGTGGTTAATTGGTGCATTTTATATTATGACGATTTTCTTAGGATTTGGTGCGGCAGCGTTTGTAGGAAATGAAGCGATTATTAAAGCGAACCCAGCTGGTAATATGGCGGCACCTTTATTAGCCAAAGCGTTAGGTGGAGACTTCTTATTTGCTTTCGTATCAGCAATTGCTTTTGCAACGATTTTGGCTGTAGTGGCAGGTCTTGTATTAACAGCAGCATCAGCATTCGCTCATGATTTTTATAATGAAATCATTCGTAAAGGAAAATCAACGGAAAAAGAGCAAGTATCCATGGCTCGTTATGCATCTATTGGAGTAGCGATACTATCTATCATACTTGCATTATTTGCCCAAACATTAAACGTAGCATTTTTAGTATCATTAGCATTTGCAGTTGCAGCGAGTGCAAATCTACCAGTAATTTTATTTACAATATATTGGAAGCGTTTTAATACAACGGGTGCTATTTCGGGTATGATTGTAGGTCTCGTATCAGCAATTGTTCTCGTAGCGTTGAGTCCGAATGTTTGGAACCCTGTAGCTGGAAAAGCTATTTTTGTTGGGGAAGCGTTATTCCCATATACGACACCAGGAATTATTTCAATTCCACTCGGATTTCTTGCAGCATATTTAGGAACGGTTTTATCTAGTAAGAAAGAAGATGCAGCGAAATTTGATGAAATTCTCGTGAAATCTAATACTGGTCATGGCATTAGCGATGCGTCTTCACATTAAATAAAAGAGGAGCTTTTCGATAGATAAGAAAAGCTCTTTTTTCTTTTGTCATTTTCTTGTAAATATTACTGATTTGTAAGTAGGATTTGTCTTAATTTTGTGGAATGAAAATAGCAGGGAGAAATTTAAGTCATCATGGCACCAGCGCAGCTTTTGTGAAAAATAAGTTGTTATGGAAGGTGGAAGTAATGATGAAAACGAAGCAAACTGATGAATTATTAGCAAAAGATGAGCAATATGTTTGGCACGGAATGCGTCCCTTTAGTCCAAATAGTACAATGGTAGGGGCAAAAGCTGAAGGGTGCTGGGTTGAAGATATACAAGGAAAAAGATATTTAGATGGTATGAGTGGCCTTTGGTGTGTGAATAGTGGATATGGAAGAAAAGAGCTCGCAGAAGCGGCTTATAAGCAATTACAAACATTATCATACTTTCCAATGTCACAATCCCATGAGCCAGCTATAAAGCTTGCTGAAAAGTTAAATGAGTGGCTTGGGGGAGAGTATGTTATTTTCTTCTCAAATAGTGGTTCAGAAGCGAACGAAACAGCTTTTAAAATAGCAAGACAATACTATGCTCAAAAAGGTGAACCACATCGTTATAAATTTATGTCACGTTATCGAGGGTATCACGGGAATACAATGGCGACAATGGCAGCGACGGGACAAGCGCAGCGTAGATATCAATATGAGCCGTTTGCTTCAGGTTTTTTACATGTAACACCACCGGATTGTTACCGTATGCCTGAAATTGAAGGGCAGCATATTTATGATGTAGAATGTGTGAAAGAAGTCGATCGTGTTATGACGTGGGAATTAAGTGAAACAATTGCTGCGTTTATTATGGAACCTATTATTACAGGCGGGGGCATATTAATGCCACCACAAGACTATATGAAAGCTGTTCATGAGACGTGTCAAAAACACGGTGCCTTGCTTATTAGTGATGAAGTGATTTGCGGTTTTGGACGTACAGGAAAAGCATTCGGATTTATGAATTATGATGTGAAGCCAGATATTATTACAATGGCAAAAGGTATTACGAGCGCATATTTACCATTATCTGCAACAGCTGTGAAAAAAGAAATATATGAGGCTTTTAAAGGTAAAGGAGAATATGAATTTTTCCGCCATATTAATACATTTGGTGGGAATCCAGCAGCTTGTGCATTAGCACTTAAAAATTTAGAGATTATGGAAAATGAAAATTTAATTGAGCGATCTGCACAAATGGGTTCCTTTTTATTAGAGCAACTAAAAGATGAAATTGGGGAACATCCACTTGTTGGGAATATTAGAGGAAAAGGTCTATTAGTTGGGATTGAATTAGTAAATGATAAAGAGACGAAAGAGCCAATTGATAATGATAAAATAGCAAGTGTTGTAAATGCTTGTAAAGAAAAGGGCTTAATTATAGGACGAAACGGTATGACAACAGCAGGATATAATAACGTTTTAACATTAGCGCCGCCTCTTGTTATTTCAAGTGAAGAGATTGCTTTCGTTGTTGGAACGTTGAAGACAGCGATGGAGCGTATTTAATAAATAGAGAGAGGAGCGAGCTGTAATATAAGGCTCGCTCTTGTTTAGTAGGAGGGGACTTTTAATGGAGAAATATGATCCTAACAAACATTATCACATCGGATATTATGAAGACGGATATGATTTAGAAGTGACGGCGTACAAAAGAATAAATGAACCAGTTTGGGATGCTTATATTCCGCACTATGAGGCAGACGATTTTTATAAGAAAGTGGAGGGAATGAAGCTAGGTAAATATATAGATGATTATGGCATTATGGTGTATTCATTTGGGAATGATATTGATGATGATGAAGCACGAATTATTTTTGAAAAATGGTTAAAAAAGAACGGGATTGTTTAAAGATAAAACAAAAAGGAGATTGCTATCTTATAAAATAGCAATCTCCTTTTATTATAGTAAATTTATTTACTTGCTTTCATTGCTTTATCTTTTGCACCAAAAGTGTATTTTAACATTGGTGGTGTAATCATTGTAGTTAAAATAACGACAATAACGATTGCTGTAAAGTAATCTTGTGCCAATAGACCTGAAGAAAGTCCTGTTCCTGCGATGATAAGTGCAACTTCACCACGAGAAACCATTCCAGCACCGATAATTGCAGAAGACTTAGCGTCAAATCCAGTCATTCGAGCACCGAATCCACAGCCGATTAATTTCGTTAATACAGCGATAACAGTTAATGCTAAGATGAACCAAATTTGATTGCCGATACCGTCAAATGTAATATTCATACCGATACTAACGAAGAATACGGGAACGAACATAGCGTAAGCAATTGGTTCTACTTTCTTTTCTACTTCATGTTTGTAGTTTGTTTGAGAAATTGCAATACCAGCAGCGAAAGCACCGATAATACCAGCAATTCCTAATAATTCGCCGAAATATGCGAATGAGAAACAGATGATAAGAGCCGCGCTCACGATAGACTCAGATACGCGCAGTGGTGATAACCAGCGCATAATCGCAGGAACACCTTTCCATCCGATTAAAATAATAGAAGCGAAGAATACTACTTTCTTCAAGATAACCATTGTTAAGTTAACATCATCAGTACCTAAGAAGCTCATTGCAAATGCTAATAAAATAACAACAAGAATGTCATCAAATACAGCGGCTCCAAGCATCGTCGTACTTTCACGTGTTTTCATTTTACCTAAATCACGAAGTGTTTGTACGGAAATACTAACACTTGTCGCACATAGAAGTAATCCTAAGAATACAGCGTTTCCTTGTTCCATTCCCATCACAAGACCGGAAACGTAACCACCTACGAATGGAAGAATGATACCTCCGAGTGCAACTGCTAAAGAAGAATTACGATTTGCGTTTAATTCTTCTAAGTCTGTTTCAAGTCCAGCCATAAACATTAAAAGAATAACTCCGACATTACTTAATTGAGTTAGAAGCTCTGAATTTTCAATCCAACCTAATACAGCTGGACCGATAACGATACCGACAATTAATTTACCTAGTACAGAAGGTTGACCTAATCTAACACTAAGATCACCAGCAAGCTTTGTACTTAATAAAATAAGTGCAATTTGAAAGAAAAATTCGAATTCCATCTGATCCTCTCCTCGTCATTTTTAATTTTATCATACGATTTCTCGGAATTTGCCTAATGAAAATATGTAAAACCCATTAAACAAAAGGGTCTGATTACAAGTTCTTTTGAACTTGTAATTTGAACCTGTAATTAATATATAATAAAATTTATTAAAAATCAATGAAAAAATAGCAGATTTTCATGATGGAATTTGATTTAGGTATGAAGGGAATGGCTATATAATAAGAAGAAATAAGGCAATATTTTTAATGAATTGGAGAAGGAAACATGTTATTAAATAAACGCTTTACAATTGGAGAAATGGCAAAAATGCATAATATCGCAGAATCTACATTGAGGTATTATGATGAAAAAGGAATTTTTCATCCGTCCATTGTTGATCCTCAAACGAATTATCGTTATTATACAATCGATCAATTTTCACTGTTAGATACGATTAAATTTTTACGCCAGTTAAATATTCCGTTAAAGGAAATTAAGAAATATATTGATGAAAGAAATCCAACATACGCACTCAATTTACTGGAAAAACAACAAGAAATGATGCTGAAGAAACAAAGAGAAATTGAATATGCCTTAGCAAAAATGGAACATAGAATTCATTTAATTAAGGAAGCAACAAAAGCAAAAGCTGAACAAATGGTAATTAAAGAGATCCCGCAGCGGAAAATTACAGCAATTGCGGTTGCTCCAAATACGACGGATGATATGTTTGAGTACTACATCCATTCGTTGCAAAAAAATATGAGGCAAATGGATGATAGTTTATTTTCTGGAGATATTGGTGTAACTGTTGCGAAAAAAGGATTAATGCAAAATGAGTTTCAAGCATATAGTAGTGTTTTCATTCTTTTGGATTACATGCCCTTTCAAGTGAATAGTTCAGATGAAATTAAAGCAGGTATATTTGCCTGTGTATATCACCACGGGCCATATGAAGAAACTGATGAAACATATAAGAAATTAATAAAATATATTGATCAAGAAGGATATGAAATAGACGGAGATTCGATTGAGATTGCATTAATTGATTGGTCTGTAACAGAAAATCCAGAGGAGCAAGTAACAGAAATTCAAATTCCTATAATGAAAAAACAAAGCAATAAGTTATAGGACTCGTATAATTACAAATGAGCATCAAACGCGATAATTAAGTTACCTATTTTTTAATTCTCTATTGACCTTCAAGTTACTTGAAGGTTTAAACTGAGGAAAGAGAGTTGAAAAAAGGAGCATATTAGAGTATGGAAGCAACAGAAAAATTAAGAGAAAAACCGATAAAAAGTTTATTTATTTCTTATTTAATACCAGCTGTTCTAGGAATGGTATTAATGTCAGTTAATATTGTAATTGATGCGGTCATGATTAGTAGAGGAGTTGGGGCGAATGGTTTAGCAGGAGTAAACGTGGCTATTCCAGCGTTTTCGATTTTTTTCTCTATTTCATTATGGATCGGAATGGGCGGGGCAACGTTATATTCCATTGCATTAGGTGAAAATAAACGAGAAAGAGCAAGGTCTATTTTTACTCAATCCATGACGGTAGCAGTTGTTATCGTAGGTGTTTTAGCGGCTATTTGTTTATGGAGAATAGAAGATTTAGCATACTTATTTGGTGCAAATGAAGTGATTTTACCATATGCGTTAGACTATTTACACGTATTATTAACATTTGGAATGATATACGTTTTAGAAAATATTTTAAGTACATTTATACGAAATGATGGAAATCCTAATTTAGCAATGGCAGGTCTTGTTGTAACGGCTGTATTAAATATAGTATTTGACTATATCTTTATTTTTATCTTTGGATGGGGGGTAACAGGTGCTGCTTCAGCGACTATTCTTTCGGCAGCGATTGGTTTTCTTGTATTATTAACTCATTTCTTTAGAAAAAGTAGTATTTTAAAATGGACGAAATTCCATTTTGAATGGGATACTGTCAAACAAATTATGGTGATTGGTTTCCCAAGTTTTACAGCAGAAAGTACGGTTGCAATCGTAACGATTGGTTTTAATATCGCATTCGTCCAATATGCAGGAGAAGTAGGAGTAGCTTCCTATGCGATGGTGAATAGTATTCATGCAATGGCATTACTATTATTCTTCGGTGTAGGTGCTGCATTGCAACCGATTGCTAGTTTCCATTACGGGGCAAACTTATCAGAAAGATTGCGTGAAGGATTGCAGTTTGCTGTGAAAATTGCTGTTGTACTTGGGGGCATTGCGATAATTGTCGGATTATTCTTCGGGAAATATATCATTGGTCTATTTGATGTCCAATCTCCAGAATTATTGGAGTTAACATTAACGGGTATTAGCTTATTCTTTATTCAATACGTATTTTTAGGCTATAACATTGTGTATGGAGAGTACTTCCAATCAGTGCGACAAACGAAGAAATCAGTACTGATTATAATGAGCCGAGGGTTACTATTTATCATTCCATTGTTATGGATTATGCCGAAATTATTTGGGATAAACGGAATTTGGCTCGTTATGCCAGTTGCTGAAGTAATGACAGCAATTATCGTATTTACGATGAATCGTATGAAACATCCTGTTCCATTAAATATGGCAGGAGAGAAAGAAGCGATATGATGAAGAAAATCCCCTTAAGCAATTAAGGGGATTTTTTTATTCCTTTAAACTAATCGCAAAAGATCCATCCGTTTCTTGAACAGAAGCGAAAGCAACGTTTTTAATATTTGTAATTCCTTTTTCTTTTAATTCTTTATATAACCATTTTTCATCTTTATGGATTAACTTTAAGTTATCGTATTGAATTTGTGAATCGACGATAAGTGCAATTGGTAATCCAGCATACTTAACATCTATGTTTAAATCTTTTGGAGTTAATGGTACAAGTTCTCTTTTTGGTAAAATACTAATAGCTCCGTTCGCTTCTAAAATGGCGTATTCAATTTCATGAACACTCGGATATCCTGCAACGCGAAGATTAGAAAGTAGTTCGGCAATGGGATATCTACTTTTTTGTAAGTTCTCAAAAATAATATCACCATGTTTAATTAAAATGATAGGGTGTCCGAGAATAAAACGATTTAGTTTGTTGAATAGGCTTAATTTTGTAAGGAGTAAATGTAAACATGTAATAACAACCATACCGAGAAATGCTTGTAAAGCACCAGAGACGGGTATGGCCTGGAAAGCTAAATAAGATAAAAAGATTATAGCCCCAAAATCATGAGGAGTTAGTTGTGCTAACGCGGATTTACCGAGTAACTTAAGCGATAGTAAAAATAAGATGAAAAAGAACGACACGTTACATAAAAAGAGAAGCAATAGAGACACTCCTTGGTGTAAAGTTGTACTTACTATTCCCGAAAGTAATATAAATATTACCTTTCAGAGGATAATTTAGGGTTTATTGGAATTTGTCTGTATACAAACAAATAAATGGATATTATCATGAAGGAAGTAAAAGAAAATAGGAGTATATGAGTATGAGAAAGAAGAAAATAATAAAGTGTATTTTAGTTGTTATAATGATTTGCGCCGTATATGCGGGGTTTTTACAATATCACATTTATAAGCATGGACATATGAATGCAAGTGACGATGCTGAGTACATAATTGTACTAGGATCGAAAGTAAATGGAACGAAACCATCTTATTCATTGCAATATCGTATTGATAAAGCAGCTGAATATTTAAAATCACATGAGAAAACAATCGCTATCGTATCTGGAGGACAAGGAAAAGGTGAAGACATTTCAGAAGCATTAGCAATGAAACAAGGACTAATAAAACAAAACATCGCAGAAGACCGTATTATAATGGAGGACAAATCTACGAGTACAGATGAGAATATTACATTCTCAAAACCGTTAATTCCAGCCGATATGAAAAAAGGTATGATCGTAACAAACGATTTTCATATGTTTAGAGCGAAAAAAATAGCTGCCAAACAAGGTTTACAATTAGAAGGTCTTCCGGCAAAAACACCGAAACCAATCATCATTCCATCGAATGTACGAGAATATTTAGCCATTACACAGTATTGGTTTATGAATCGAATATAGTGAAAGTGATCCCGTCTGAAACTTCAGACGGGATTTAATTTGAGGAAAATCTTACAAATATGTCACGTTAGTGAAAGGTAAAGCGATAGTTTCTAGAATGATTTCCTGACATAATGAAAGTAACAAAAACTATTTAGAGGTGAATCGGATGAAAGGAAATAATATTTTATCTTCGTTATGTTACTTTAGTATCTTTTTTGCACCATTTTTACTACCAATTATCGTGTACTTTGTTGCAGAAGATGAAGTGAAGTATCACGCGAAAAAAGCATTTTGGTCACATGTTTTCCCATACGCAATCTTATTTGGAGGACTAGCAGTATCAGGAATGTACGGTTTAGGTTTCAATCAATCTGACGGTGCTGGAATTGGAATGATTATCACATATACAGTGTTCATTCTTGTAGGAATTTACTACTTCATTTGGAATATCGTAAAAGGTATTAAAGTCTTGAAAACGGCGTAATAAGACAAGAAAAAATTTCATTTAAATTACCGTTAATATAATTTCATTTACCGTATTCATAGACGTTTTAAAAAAAGAGCAATTCAAAATGAAGTGACCCCTAAAAGTTAGACACGGTTATTTCATTAGGCAGCTTGATAAAAGTGAGTCCGGTATTGTACTGGGCTCATTTTTAATTTTGCCTTAATCCGTTTCGTATTATAATAATCTATATATTTTTCTAATTCTATTTTAAAGTGCTCTACATTTTCAAATTCTTTTATGTAGAGGAACTCCGACTTCATAATCCCAAAGAAATTTTCTATTACTGCGTTGTCGTAACAGTTGCCTTTTCGAGACATACTCTGGACGATAGCTCTTGATTCAAGTGTCCGGACGTACTGTCTCATTTGATAATGCCATCCTTGATCCGAATGCATCAGTAGCTGGTGGGTTTCAGGTAAACGTTCCAATGCTTTCTCTAACATGCCTGAAACAAGCGAATACGTCGGTCTAGAACCAATTGTATAGGTAATAATTTCACCATTATACAAATCTAATACAGGTGATACATACAGTTTTTCTCCAAACAATTTAAACTCTGTGATGTCTGTTACCCACTTTTGATTCGGTGCATCTGTATGAAAATTACGCTCTAAAATATTAGGTGCAATTCTACCGACTTTTCCTTTATAGGATTTATATTTCTTCATACGCACAACACACTTTAACCCAAGCTCTTTCATAATGCGCTGAACCTTCTTGTGGTTCACTTTCTGGCCACGATTCGTTAATTCATCACGAATGCGACGGTAACCATAACGACCTTCATTTTCCTCATAAATCGCTTTAATCTCAGCTTTCAAATCGGCATCTACATCTGGACGATTCATTTTCTTTACTAAA